>ONCC01000017.1 GCA_900316235.1 uncultured Bacteroidales bacterium | reverse complement strand
CTGACGCTTGGCGGGGTCGCCCACCTTGCGGTCGCCATTCTCGAGGAAGCCCACCACCGAGGGGGTGGTGCGGTTGCCCTCGCTGTTAGCGATAACTACGGGTTCGTTACCTTCCATGACGCTGACACAGCTGTTGGTTGTGCCGAGGTCGATTCCGATGATTTTTGCCATAATATGTTTCCTTTCTTTTTTTGATTTCTTGTTTTCTTGTTTTAGGGTTTCTAGGCTTTCCTAGGCTTTCCTAGGTTGTCCTAGACAGACACCCTATCAATAACAATATCCGTGCCAATGTTGAAACACTGACACGGATACTGACATTTTGGCAGTCGCTGGCTACAATTCCCTGACGGGGAAAGCGAAGTAGGTCTTGGGGAAGGGCTCGTTCTTCAGAGTGAAGTGCCACCATTCGCAGTCGTAGGGCTTGAAGCCGTGGGCCAGCATGGCACGACGCAGTATCATGCGGTTCTCAAACTGTTCCTGGGTCAGTTTTCCACTTTCCGACTGCCACTCTCCACTTTCCGGGTCACCGCAGTAGTCGGGATGGCTCTCGCGGCCGAACCAGTCGAAGGTGCCGCCCATGTCGACCTCCTTCTCGGTGCGCATGTCGAAGAGCGTCAGGTCGAGCGTCGAGCCGCGCGAGTGGCCGCTGTGCGTGGCAATGTAGTCTTTGATGAAGAGGCTGTCCTTGCACTCGCTGGGGTAGAAATAGCGTTTCATCGCTGTGTCATTCAAGTCTTTGCCCCAGCGCACGAAGTGGTCGACAGCCTTCTGCGGACGGTAGGCGTCGTAAATCTTCAGGCGGTAGCCCTGCTTCACGAGGTCGTCACTGACGGCCTTGAGGCTGTCGGCAGCTTGGCGCGTGAGAAGTGCCGTGGGCTGCTCGTAGCCGTCGATGCGGGCACCCACAAAGTTATAGGTGCCGAAGTAACGGATTTCGAGGATGACATCGGGCACCACATCGGTAATGTTGACAAAATCGGATGACTGCATTTCGAGGTTGCAGTTGTTGGAGGCAGTGTCGGATATGTTGCCCGCCGAACGGGAACAGGCTGCCAACAGGAAAATTGACAAAAGGATTGCAATATTTTTCACCATTATAGCCATTGTATTACTATTATTTAATCAACTTGAGGCACAGGAGCGTCAGGTCGTCGTTGGGGACGGCACCGTTGCGGTGACGTTCGACGGCTTCCTTCAGCATGTCGATGACCTGCTCGGAGTTGAGCGACAGGGCTTTCTCCATCAGCTCCTGCAGGCGCTCGTCGCCAAAGAGCTGTTTCTGCGGATTCTCGGCTTCATTGAGACCATCGGTATAGATAAGAATCTGGCGTCCATGGATATCGTCGATGCTCTCGCCGTGGAATTCGGCCTCCTCCAAGATGCCGATGGGACAGTTGGTATACTGGAGTTTCAAAAACTGGCCGTCAATTAAGGGCGCGTTGTGGCCGCAGTTGCAGTAGTCGAGGTGACCCGTCTTGAGGTCGACACAGCCAATAAACATGGTGACGAACATATTCTGTTCGTTGTCGTGCGAGAGAATGAGGTTAATCTGAGTGGCAATCTCCTCGGGAGTGTGACCCTGCTGGGCCACGATGCGGAAGAGGTTGCGTGTGACTGCCATGAAGAGGGAAGCAGGGATGCCCTTGCCGCTGACGTCGCCGACGCAGAAGTAGAGGTGTTCGTCCTGTACGAAGAAGTCGTAGAGGTCGCCGCCCACCTCCTTGGCGGGGGTCATCGAGGCGTAGAGGTCGATATCGGGGCGGTTGGGGAATGCCGGGAAGATACGGGGCACCATCGACATCTGTATGTCGCTTGCCACCTTGAGTTCGTTCTCAATCGACGCCTTCTGGGCGGTAGTCTGCTTCAGCTCCTCGATGTAGCCCGCAAGGGAGCGCTGCATGTCGCTGAACGACTGGCTGAGCTGCCCGATTTCGTCCACGCGCTTGCTCTCGGGAAGGGTCTCGTCGAAGTTACCCTTGGCGATGATTCTGGCCTGGTCGGCGAGTTGCCGCAGCGGCTTCAGTTCGCGGGTGATGATGCGGATACTCACCAGCAACAGGAACAGCAGTCCTGCCAATACAGCTATGGTGACAGCACGACGCAGGCGGTTGAAACTGCCGAAGATGTCGCTCTCGGGGCAAACGATGGCTACACTCCAACCTGTGGTGCCCAGGGGTTTATAGAAGACATAGCACTCCTGTCCATCGATGAGGAGCTGGCGCATGCCTTCCTCGCCGCACTGCATGGCGTGGCCAAGGGCGGTGAGGGCGGTGTCCTCATGCTCCAAGGTCTCGGTGAAGATGGTTTGGTAGAAGAGTTTGGTGCTGTCGGGATGCACAAAGAAGGTGCCGCCCCGCCCGGTCATGATGCTATAGGAATTGGGATAGGGCTTGACGGCGGAGATGGTGTTGGAAAGCCAGGTAAGGGAGAGGTCGACGGAGATGGTGCCCACATATTTCCCATTCTTGTCCTTGATGGGCTTGCAGTAGGAGGCTATCATATCCTTCGAGTAGATGTTCTCGGGATTGTAGTCAATGAACGGTTCCGTCCATACCGGCCGGTCGAGCAGCTTGCAGAGCTGGTACCAGTCCATATAGAAGTACTCGTAGTGCTCGTTGCCCTCTTGGGTGGTGAGTATCTCGCCGTTGTCTCTGAGCGAGAAGGCCGAGAAATAGCGTCCTTTCTGCTTGAAGAAGCCGGGCTCGAAGGCTATGGAGCAGCCGTTGAGGTCGGGGTTGTTCTCGAGGATGCGGCGCGAATAGACGAACATCGAGTCGGGACCGTCGAGATGGCGGGTGATAAGCCAGTCGGTATTGTTGGCGGCCACCTCGACGCGCTCGAGGATGGCGTTGACCCTCAGCGTGGTGTTCTCGAGGATTTCCGTAGCGTGGTTCTCGGCTTCCTGCCGGATGGCCTGGCGCGACACATTGAACATATAGCCCAATGCCGTCACAAGAATCACGGCCGTGAAAATAACTATCCAGAGACTGAGTTTGGTGGATAACGATTTCTTGAAATAATATAGCGGACTCTTCATAAAGATGTAAAGTGTGTTGCGGGTTTACTTTTTCTCGTTGATTAATTCTTCATAGGTAATCTCACGGCTCAGCATCTTGCATTCCACCATCAGGTCACTGGCAAGCTTCACCATGTCGGGACGCAGCCGGAACTCGCGTTTGCCGCTCTCGCGGTCTAGCTGGAGGTGCAGCACCTCGTCGAGCATCAACTTCTGCAGCACACGATTGGTGGCGACATGTTCTTTTTTGACATATTTCATCACGATTTCGAGAGTCTCCTCAGGATGGTCGGCCGCCCACTCCCAGCCGCGACGGCTGGCTTCAGCGAAGCGCTTCGCCTGGTCGCGATGCCTGTTATAGTATTCCCGGGTCATGTACACCCCGTCTTCCTGCACGTTGTAGCCGTGGTCGCAGAAACGGTAGACATTCTCCTCCTCCAGGGGCAGACCCGTCTGTGCCAACTGGTAGTACTCGTTGTAGCTCATCGCCAGCGTGGCGTCGATGGCACCGGCCACGAAGAGGTTGAGGTTCGAAGCGAAGCGAATCCATTCATAGTCGAGATGGTCCTTCATGCTCATGCAGATGGCCAACTGTCCAAAGCCCACGCTCCAGATACCCACGCGTGCGCCTTTCTGTTTCAGCGGATCCATCCCGCGGCGCGAGATAATGACCATGGCGTTGTTCATCGAGGTCTGCAGGATGTTTACCATCGGAATGCCGCTCTCCACAATCTCCATAGCTTGACAGAGTTGCAGCGTGGTGGCCTGACTCTCACCCTTGCGGATACGCGTCATGGCCGAATAGGTGGAAGTGGGATGTACAATGTCCACTTCTATGCCTGCCTCCTTGTAGAATCCCTTCTCCAAGGCCACATAATAGCCAGCGAACTGGGCCTGCGGAGTCCATTGAGGGGTGAACACGATACGCTCCTGCGCACGTAGTGGCAGGACTGCCAGAAAGAATGACGACAAAAAAACTATTATCTGCTTCATTTACTATTATTATTTTCAGAAAACATAGTTGACACCGGCATCGAACCAGAAGTCGTTACCTAGCGAGGGATCGAAGCTGCGGGCAAACTCGAGAGTAATGATAAAATTCTCGTTCCATGCGAGTTTGAAACCGAAGCCGGCGGCGGTAGCGAGGTCCTGAGCCTTGCGTTTCAGCACGCTTTCCTCCTCACCGAAGGCGGTGGCTTGACGGTCCAACCGATAGGGCTGAGTGACGAGGCCACAATCGAAGAATGGGTTGACGGCAAAATAAAAAAACTGCTTCCACAGCGTAAATTTCACCAATTTGACTCGCAACTCAATATTGGCCCAAGCTACGCCGTCGGCCACGATGCGGTTCTCGAAGAGGCCACGCATGGTTTTAGCACTGCCCAGTCCTTCGGTGAGCATGGTGTGAGGCACCAGCATGGAGATGATTTGCTGCATGTAGAACGGCACGTCGCCAACCATCGTGCCGGTATAGGCCAGACGATAGGCGAAGACGGGGTCGCCGGCGGGGATAAAACCGAGGGGGATGCGGTGGAACTGGGAGAAGTAGGCGCAGAGCTTCAGGTAGTTGTAGTTGCCCTGTGACAAGCCCCCGTTGAGGAATACCTCGAGTAGCATACCACGATTGGGAGCCGCCTCGATATCACGCGTATCGTATACCATTCCTGCACGAGCCTCTAAGACATTCCCTCCCGAAGCTTCGTCGGCAGAGATGAGGCCGAGATTGATGTAGTTATGATAGAGCGACAGCGTGGTTGTTGGCAGGGGTGCCGGTGTTCCGTATTTGGCAGTATCATAGTCTGCGATTTTGTAGCGGGAAAAGGTAAGTCCTCCGGCAATCTTGAGATGGTCGTTGAGTTCGCGCTGGAAGTTGGCGAAGACTTGAAGAAATCGGCGGTCGAGGCAATAGTAGTTATGGTCATCAAGAAAGTCGTCATAAGGTTGTGCCGCACCATTAAAACCGTAGAAAAAGGCCAAGGGGTCAATCATATAGAGTGCCGACAACGTAAGGCGCCAGTTAGGAATCAGGTATTTGGAGTCATAGGTGACGTAGAAGCGCGAGCGCCCCCCGGTGAAGTGCGACGCCTCAGCGGTGAACTTATGCAGCGGGTCGGGGTAGGTGCTGCCATCACCGTAATAGAAGAGGCTACCGAAGAGGCCATACTGGAAACCGAGGGTATTGGAGATGGAAATGGTGGGGAAGGCCCCGACCGACCAGCCTCGAACAATCTCTTTCTCGACAGTATCATTGGTCTGTGCCGACGCCATAACGGGCAATAAAACAGCAAGGAACAGCAAGCGACGTTTCCAAATATTCATCCTACAAACATACATTTTCGCGGTGCAAAGATACGAAGAAAAAACGACATACAATAAAAAAAGGGCTTGCTCGTTATTTTCTCAAAAAAAGATGCCTATGTCTATCATCGAACGTCTCTACCAATCCTATCAGGTCTCGCACACGGTCACCACCGACTCGCGGGCCATCACGCCGGGCTGCCTTTTCTTTGCTTTCAAAGGCGAGCATTTCGACGGCAATGCCTTCGCACCACAGGCGTTAGAACAGGGTGCCGCGATGTGTGTCATCAGCGACCCGCAATACGCTGTCGACGACCGCTGTCTCGTCGTCCCCGACGTGCTGAAGACCTTGCAGGAGTTGGCGCGCGAGCACCGCCGCCATCTTGAGATTCCCGTCATCGGCATCACCGGCACCAACGGCAAGACGACTACTAAGGAGCTCGTCCACGCCGTGCTGGACAAACGTTACAAGACCTCGGCTACCAAGGGCAACTTCAACAACCACCTCGGCGTGCCGCTGACGCTGCTCTCCATCCCCGAAGGAACGGAACTGGCCATCGTGGAAATGGGCGCCAACCATCCGGGGGAGATTGAATTCCTCTGCAGTATCGCCGATCCCGACTGCGGACTCATCACCAATGTCGGTCGCGCGCACCTCGAAGGCTTCGGCTCCTTCGAGGGTGTGGTACACACCAAAACGGAACTCTACCGACATTTGGCGGGTGGCGACCTCAGTGGAGCCAATCCCCCAAAGGGCAAACATGGATTGGTATTTGTCAATGCCGACAACGAGCGTCTGATGCACGAGGCTGAGCGGCTGGCCACCATCCCCGGCCTGCGCTCCTTCATCCCCGCCTACGCACCCGACAACCCCGCCTTCGTCCCCTCCACCATCGAGAAGACACCGCTCTCGATGCTCACCTATGGGAAATCTCAAGAGGCCGATGTGCGCGGCACGCTGGTCACTGACACCCAGTCACCCTATCTCCATTTTTACTTCGAGGTGGGCGACAATGTCTACAACGTGCACACCCACCTGCTGGGCGCCTATAATTTCGACAACTGCATGGCTGCCGTGGCCGTAGGTCTGCACTTCGGCGTGGAACCGTGGGACATCAAGGAGGCCATCGAGGAGTATGTGCCCTCGAACCAGCGCTCCGAGTTCAAGGAGACCGCCCGCGGTAACCGACTCTACCTCGACTGCTACAATGCCAACCCCTCCTCCATGGAGGCCGCCATTGCCTCATTTAAATCCATGAAGGGCCAGATGGCCATCATCGGCGGCATGCACGAGCTGGGACACGAGGAACGCAAGGAGCATCAACATCTGGTGGACCAACTCGCAGAGTGCCACCTCGATTGCTGTCTTCTCGTAGGCTCCGAGTTCAACGGCATCACCCTTCCCCACCCCATGCAGCAGTTTGCCGACACCGAAGCCGTCCGTGCCTGGCTGCAGGCCAACCCCGTCAGCGGCGCCACCATCCTCATCAAAGGCTCCAACACCAACCGTCTCTGGACCCTTGAAGCAGACCTATAAAACTTTGCAGTCGAAATAATCGTTTACCAACTTTTATCCACAACACGCCCGCCGAGCAGTCGATTGTCCGGCGGGTTTTGTAGGAAAGGCGTTGGATTCACCTGTCCCCCGTGTTTAGGCGTAGTTTCTCGTTTCCTGAGGGGTTTAGTTACTATTATCTCTGCATCAACGATACATTCTTTATACCTTTTCTCTACATTTTCTGTAGACAAAAGGTAGAGAAAAGGTAGAGAAAAGGTAGAGAGGAGGTAGAGAGGCTACCTAGAATATGGGAGTCGGAAGACTGGTTTCTGGAGGGGGAATTTAAAAAAAAATTGTCGGGACGACCGGACGACAACTAAATAGGTACACGGAGGGGAGGACTATGGGTATATATAAAAAAAATTGTCGGGGTGAAAAGACTCGAACTTTCGACCCCTTGCACCCCATGCAAGTGCGCTAGCCAACTGCGCCACACCCCGAACAATTATTGTTGCCGAAGCAACATTTTTTAGGTGATTTCTTCTTTCGAAATCGGGTGCAAAAGTACTAACTTTTTAGATACTGACCAAATTTTTTTTTATATTTTTCACAACTATTTATCAATCAGTACTGTCAGCCGGGACAATCCCGAGGCATTGCCGCATCCGTCGCGGCCTATGCAACCGTTTTCAATGTCAATTTTGGCCGTCGAAGGCAACAACAGATAGAGGTAATTTTCCAGCGACTGGATACGCTCATCGGTAAGCATCACATTGAAATCCCTGTTATCGGTGAGGTCGTTGACAAGTTTCATACTCACTTTCAGGGCCGGGTTGTCGTTGAGGAACTGCACCAGCGGTGCCAGCAATTCCCTACCGCGGGCACTCAGCTCGACGTCGACATCGGGTCCGAAGAGATCCTCGAAATAGATGCGCTGTCCGAGGGGCAGCCGGTCGAGCACCACATCCCGACGGCTCTCTGAAATAATGGATTCTTCGTTGTTCTTGGCGGTATTCACCGACTCGAAACTGACGAAATAATTGTCAAGCTTGTAAGACAGCCTGTAATCCTGATTACAAATCAGATAGAGGCGATAATGTCCATCCGCATCGGTCGTAGTGCT
This sequence comes from uncultured Bacteroidales bacterium, assembly GCA_900316235.1. Lineage (GTDB taxonomy): Bacteria > Bacteroidota > Bacteroidia > Bacteroidales > P3 > Colimorpha. The sequence continues at coordinate 39,790 of ONCC01000017.1, read as the reverse complement.
GCAGACCACGTCATTGCCCTGTCGCGCGATAACAGTGACATCCGAGAGAGGATTGCCATATTTGTCAGACACCGTACCCCATAGCAACACGCCGTCGAGCGTGCCCGAGAACGAGAAGAACTGGGAATTGGTATTGGATGTTTTGCGATACGACACCCAATAGCCATAGCCCGTGGCCGTGTCGATAGCCATGTCGAAATCGTCGGCATAATCCGTGTTGAGCGGTTCCGGGAGCCGTTGCACACGGCAACGATCCACCGCAAGAATACCCATGGAGTCGAACACACTCTGTTCGGAAAAGAGACGTGCGGAATAGAGGCTCATCTTGCCCTTGTCGGCACTATGTCCGTTGGAGGAAAACAGCAGACAGTCGCGCGAGACAGAAGGAGCCGTTTCATCGCCACGCGTATTCACGCGGTAGCCCATATTCTGGGGCTTCGTCCACTGTTTGCCGTCGAAATGGGAGAACCACAGATCGTATCCACCCATACTCCGCTTCTGGCCCTTGGACGAGAAGATGACTATCGTACCATCGTTCGAGAAGGTGGGATGCTCCACTATCATACCCTTATCAAAGAGACCTCCGTCCAGTTTCACCTGCTCCACCTTCTCCTCCTTGGTGCCGAAACCGGAACAGCGGTAGAGGAAAGAGCGACCTTTCTTGTCGCGGGAGGTGAAATAGAGATCACCCGAAGGGTGACGCACCACATATTCGACATTCTCCTCGAGGCGGGCATAGGTGGTGTCGGTCCAGAATCCCAGCAACTGCTCGCCACTGCGCTGCACCTTAAGCATCACGCCCGAGGAATAGCAATACATATCGCCATCGACAAACGAGACGTTCTTCACATCGCCAGGGAGAATTGCCCTATGCTGATGAGTGGCCACGAAAGCCGACCCCTGTGCCATGACACCCACTATTCCCATCACACTCATCATCCCCAGCAATAGTATCTTCTTCATTTCCGGCCTCCCCTCTTTCTTTCGGCGACGCTCTCCAGTGCCAGCGGCAGGGCTTCACTCATCTCGTCAATGTAATGGAAATGCAGACCTTCCAGGTAACGGGGCTCGATCTCTGCGATATCGCGGCGGTTGTCGTTGCACAGCAGCAGGTCGGTGATGCCCGCGCGTTTGGCGGCAAGAATCTTCTCCTTCACACCGCCGATGGGCGTCACCTTGCCGCGAAGCGTAATCTCGCCGGTCATAGCCACCTCGGGACGCACCTTCTTGTGTGTCAATGCCGACACCATGGCCACAAACATCGTGATGCCAGCCGATGGGCCATCCTTGGGTGTCGCACCCTCGGGCACATGGATATGTATATTGCTCTTTTCCAACACCTCGGATTTGATGCCGAAGCGTTGGCTGTTGGACTTGATATATTCAAAAGCCAGGGTAGCCGACTCCTTCATCACGTCACCCAGGTTGCCCGTGAGGGTGAGGGTGCCCTTGCCCTTGCTGAGCGAAGCCTCGATGAAGAGTATCTCCCCTCCCACAGGTGTCCAGGCCAGTCCCGTCACCACACCCTCGCGCGGCTCCGGGAGCCTGCGGTCGCTGTTGTGGATGGGCAGTCCCAGCACTTTGCGGACCTCCTCTTCGGTAACCGTCGCCTTTATCGCGGGCGTAGACGGGAGTTCGTCTCCACCCGATTCTTCCATCAGCACCACACGGTGGCGCACCATCTTGGAGAGCTGTTTCTCCAGCTGGCGCACGCCGGCCTCACGGGTGTAGTCGTTCACCACCATGGTCAGCACCTCAGGCGTGAATTTCATGGTGCGACGGTCGACCACGGCATCCTTCATGATGCGCGGCAACAGGTGTCGCTTGGCTATCTCGAGCTTCTCCTCGAGGATATAGCCGCTGAAGTCGATGACCTCCATGCGGTCGAGCAGCGCCGGCTGGATGGCGGCGGCATTGTTGGCCGTGGCGATGAAGAGCACTTTCGAGAGGTCATAGTCGAGGTTGACGAAATTGTCGTGGAAATGACAGTTCTGCTCAGGGTCGAGCACCTCCAAGAGAGCCGACGAAGGGTCGCCATGGGCGACGCCATTCTGCACCTTGTCGATTTCGTCGAGCACAAAGACGGGATTCGACACCCCCGCCTTGATGATTTCCTGCATGATGCGACCCGGCATGGCGCCGACGTAGGTGCGGCGGTGGCCGCGAATCTCGGCCTCATCGTGCAGGCCGCCCAGCGCCACACGGCGGTAGGGGCGTCCGAGAGCTTCTGCAATGGAGCGACAGATGGAGGTCTTGCCTGTGCCCGGAGGGCCTACCAGACAGAGAACCTGTGCTTTGGCATTGACACCACGCTCCACCTGACGCTTCTTCACGGCCAGGTATTCCACAATGCGCTCCTTCACCTTCTCGATGCCGAAATGGTCCTTGTCCATCACCTCGCGGGCATGCTTAATGTCATAGCTCTCCGTCTCAGCCGAGGGGGCTTCCCAGGGAATCTCCAGTAGTGTCTCAAGGTAAGACAACTGCACGGTATAGTCGGACGAAACAGGCTGTATACGTGAGAGTTTGGCCAGCTCACGATCGAACATCTTCGCCACATTCTCGGGCCATTTCTTCTCGGCGGCCTTCTTCTTGAGGTCTTCCACATCGCCCGAATTGTCGCCCCAGAAAGCATTGTTTCCGTGGCCGCCCAATTCCTCCTGGATGACGCTCATCTGCTGCCGCAGGTAGTACTCACGCTGCTGTTTCTCAAGTTCATCCTTGGTCTTGTTGTCAATCTCGCGGCGCAGCTCGTCGAGCCCCTTCAGGGTGCTCAGCTGCTCCAACATCCTGTCCACACGCTCGCGGTAGCTCTCGCAAGCCAGGAACGAGTATTTCACCTCGGCATCCACGTCCATGTGCGTGGCGCCGAAGTTGATGAAAATCTTGTCACTGCCGATATTGGTGAGCATACCCGCCAGCTCGTCGTCCTGCATGCGGTTTTTCATCATCTCGCCGTACTGACGGCGCAGGAGTGTGATTTTCCGATGGAAAGTCTGTGTCCCCATGCCGTCGGTGCTCTCGGGAGCCAGCTCCACGGTACCTTTCATATAGGGGACCTTCGAGGTGACCATCAGCGAATGACAGCGTGTAACACCCTGAAGAACAGCCACAATGGTATCGGAACGGCGGATATCGAACACTTTCAGCACCTTGGCCACCACACCCACGGGATACAAATCCAACTCGGTGGGGTCTTCCTCGCTTCCCTTCTGAGTAAAGACAGCGATATGACGGCTTGTACCATTCACTTCCTCAAGCAGTTGGCGACTCTTGGCGCGGCGTGCTGCAATAGGTATCAGTACCCCGGGAAACAGCACCTGGTCCATCACCGGCAACACCGCCAGCTCGTCCTCGATGTTGTCGTCGTTCAACAGCACATCCTCGTCGCCCTCGTCGACCACCGGCACGATATTCGCCTTCACATTCGTCCCCTTCGCCAGCATCTCTCCCAACTCCTCAAAATCGGTATATTTCATTATCCTCTGGTTTCAATTTCAAATAATATACTAACGTATTTCAGTTAAAAAAGTTTCACCCTCATCTTACTCTTGGAAGTAGACGCGCTTGACGCGGGGGGAGACGGAGGTGAGCATCTCGTAGGGGATGGTGCCGGAGGCGGCGGCATTGCGCTGCAGGAGGTCGCCCTCACCAAAGAGCACCACAGAGTCTCCCTCGGCGCACTCCACGCCGGTGACGTCGACGAAGCACATGTCCATGCAGATGCTGCCGATAATGGGCACCTCAGTGCCCGCGATGAGCACATGGCCCTGCTCATGGCCGAGGTGACGGTTCCAACCGTCGGCATATCCGATGGGGATAATGGCAATCTTCGACGGGCGCTTGGCAACCCACTTGCGGTTGTACCCCACACTCTCGCCCTCGGGGATGTCCTTGATCTGCGAGATGCGGGAGACCAGGCGCGACACCTGCTGCAACTGGGCCTGCACGTCGGGCTGGGGGGCGATGCCATAGAGACCGATACCCAAGCGCACCATATCCATCTGCGCCTCGGGGAAACGGGTGATGCCCGAGGAATTAAGGATATGATGTAATATCTTATGGCTGTGATGGATAGCCTTATCGAGACGGTCACTCCAGGTGCGGAATTTGTCTATCTGGGAACGAGTGAAATCGTCCATGTCGGGGTCTTCGCTGCAGGCGAGGTGGGAGAAGATGGAGCGCACCTCGAGAGTGTCGGTGAGTTCGTTGAGGCGTGCGGCGAGGGCGTCGATGTCGTTGCCGGAGAAGCCCAGACGGTGCATGCCGGTGTCGAACTCGACATGGATGGCGATGCGCTCGCCATGGAGACGCACACGCTGCGAGAAGAGGTCGAGGATGCGGAAGGAATAGATGTCGGGCTCGAGGTGATACTTGATGATATCATCGAAGGAGGCCTCCTCAGGGTTCATCACCATGATGGGGAGGCGAATGCCGTTGCGACGGAGTTCCACGCCCTCGTCGGCATAAGCCACAGTGAGGTAGTCGACATGATTGTATTGCAGGGCACTGGCCACTTCGGCCTTGCCGGCGCCATAGGAGGAGGCTTTGACCATAGCCATGAGTTTGGTGATGGGCTTGATGCGCGAGCGGTAGTAGTTGAGGTTATGTATCATGGCATCGAGATTGACCTCCATGATGGTCTCGTGCGACTTGCGCTGGAGCAGTTTGGCCACCTTCTCGAAGCCAAACATACGGGCACCCTTGAGGAGGATGGCCTCATTCTGGAAGAGGTTGAAGTCGTAGTCGTGGAGCATGCGCTCGGTGCTCTCAAAAAAGACGGCGTCGATGCCAGCGAAGCACTCCTTGCAGTGGCAGAGGGCAGGACCGACGGCCACAAGGCGTGTGATGCCACGCTGGACGATGAGTTGCGCCACCTGGCCGTAGAGTTCGCGATCGGGGACACCCGTTTGGAGGAAATCGCTGAGGATAAGGGTCTTGTTGAAATGCTGATGCTCGTATTGCAGATAGTCGAGGGCGATGGAGAACGAGTTGAGGTCGAGGCTGTAGCTGTCGTTGATAAGGAGGCAGTTGTTGATACCCTCGTTCATCTCGAGACGCATCTCGACGGGGGTGAGCTTGGCACAACGCTCGATGATGGCCTCAGGAGCGTAACCCAAATAGAGCATCAGGGTGATGCAGTGCATGACATTCTCCTGCGAGGCGCGGTCGACAAAGGGGATGGTGACGGTGAAGGTGGTGTCGCCATAAGCCACGGTAAGTTCAGACGCGCGGTTGTGGACCATGGTGGAGAGCAGCCGCACGGCATCGTCGGCCGAGGTGCCCCAGGTGAAACGGTGGATATGGTGGAAACTCTCGATATTGGACAGGACTGAATGGATGTCCTTGTGGTCAGAGCAGTAGATGAGGACCTCGCAATGGGTGAAGAGCTGCAACTTCTCGGCCACTTTCTGCTGACGGGTGAGGAAATTCTCGTCGTGAGCCTGACCGACATTGGTGAAGATGCCGATAGTGGGCTGGATGATTTTCTGTAACTTCTCCATCTCACCAGTTTCGGAGATGCCGGCCTCAAAGACCGCCATCTCGTGCTCGGCGGCAAGCTGCCACACCGAGAGGGGTACGCCAATCTGGGAGTTATAGCTGCGTGGGCTGGCCACAATGCGGCGGTCAGGAGAGAGGAGTTGCTGTATCCAGTCCTTCACGATAGTCTTGCCGTTACTCCCCGTGATGCCAATGACAGGAACATTGAACAAGGAGCGATGGTGGGCAGCGAGACGCTGCAAGGCATCAAGGACATTGTCGACACACCACACATTGGCCTCGGGCAGCGAAAGATTGCTGTCGACCGGAACAACAAAGTTGCGGACACCATCCTTATAGAGGCCGTCGACATAGCGGCAGCCGCTGTTGCGCTTGGTGGGAATGGCAAAGAAAAGGGTGCCGTCGACCTCGGTAAGGGTGCGGCTGTCGGTGAGCAGATGCAGGATATTGTCGTCCGGACGACGCAACTGGGCGTCGGCACAACGGATGACAGAGGCTATTTCAGAGGCTTTCATATCGTGAAATCAATCTTTTGGAATCTGTTTGATAATGCTGTGCCCAATACTGCAATGGAGGCATCTCCGATTGTTGCAGTAGAGGCTTTTCAACTGAAGCAATGCTTGCGACTGGGCAGCATTCTCCGGGTTGACACCGGCGGTTTGAAACTGCCGGATAATGGTGTTATTCTCGGCCGGCAGCTGTTGGAGGAGACTGACGGCCTGGTCCTTATACTGTTGTTGTCCACGCACTTCGCCATAGACGAAAAGCAGCGGTACCCATGCGTTGATAATCAGGAGGTCGGCCTGTGTGCGACCAAGGTGCTTGGGCATGCTTCTGGCTGTCGCCTGGTCCAATCGGTAGTGGTTGTTCCAGTAATCAGAAGCCTGGCAGTCGAAAAGTTTTTCCATCTCCCAGGCATCAGTTATCTCGAGCAGGGAGGAAAAAAGGTTGGATGACGACGCCACCAGGTTGGCGAACTGGCTGATGCGGATGGTGGGGAATGCCGAAGGGCGGATTCGGAAGAAACGCCATAGGTAGGCATCGATAGGTTGCAGCGAGGCGCCCGTACGCAAGGCCTCATAATCGGCTTGCAGCTGACGCGGATAGTCGTCCTCGAAATAGCCTTCGAGCATACCCGCCTGACCCAAAAGCAAAGCCTCGACACGGCGGGGATTGTCTTTCCATCGGGCCAGCAGGCGCTGATCGGTAGCCTTGGCCAACAACTCGAAAGGCAGTGCGTTGACCTTGCCCCCGAAATAATGAGCCATAAGCCAGTAGCACGTCTGCTCCCAGCTTCCACGGCTCTCCTCCAGCAGGCGACGCACCACTTGCGACTTGGCCTCGATACGGTCAACCGTCATGCGCTCAAGGCATGATTCAATGATAAAAGAAGGGATTCCCGGCAAACGGGAAGAGCAAGGAATGCCCTCAGGGACCAACGGATGCGTCAACGCGTCATAGTTGGCCACCAGGGCGGGATGGATATAATTCTTGAGCTCGAGGGTCGGTGGGACAGTGCCATTCTCAAGCCGTATCTCACAGTCATGCTCATAGACGACATGGAGGATGACATTGTTGTATCCCTTGTCTAGGGAGTGACGGTGCGTGTTCCAGTCGGAGGAATGGAGATGCACCTCTATGTTTCCCACCCACTCGACACCATCGATGGTAATATGTGCGTTGAAGAAATCGGGACCTGCATCGTGGTTCAGGTCACCGACACGGAGGACAGAGACGGGCTGACCATCGGTAGTCGCCAGTTCTTTAGCAAACATCCGATGTTGCCAAATATATTGCAGGAAGGCCTCTGTCATTAAAATTAAGAATTAAGAATTAAAAATTAAGAATTGGTTTAATTCCTAGGCTTGTTCGATTTTCAATTTAATTGAACATCTCCTTCATCTTGTCGAAGAAACCGCGTTCCTGTTTTGTGGGATTGGGCTGGAAGTTCTCATGCTTCTGCAGGTCCTCGAGAATCTTCTTCTCATCACGGGTGAGATTTTTGGGGACCCACACATTGAGGCAGACCAGCAGGTCGCCACGGCCGTAGCCGTTGACAACAGGGAGTCCCTTGCCACGCAGACGCACCACACGTCCTGAAGGCGTGCCAGGGTCTATCTTGATTTTCACCTTGCCGTTGAGCGTGGGGATCTCGACAGAAGCACCCATGGCGGCATCGGCAAAAGAGATGAAGGCGTTGTAGTAGAGGTTGGCATCCTGGCGTTCGAAGGTATCATGTTCCAGCTCCTCGATGAGGACAATGAGATCGCCCGCAATGCCACCACGGGGGGCAGCGTTGCCTTGACCCTGCATGGCCAGTTGCATGCCGTCCTGCACTCCCGCGGGAATGTTGATGGTGATAATCTCATCGCTCTTCACGATGCCGTCTCCATGGCAGTCGGGGCATTTGTCCTTGACCACGCGACCTTCGCCGCCACACTGCGGACAAGCGCTCTGGGTCTGCATTATGCCCAAGATGGTACGCTTGGTCTCGGTAACGACACCGGTACCATGGCAATGGGGGCACACCTCCGTCTTGCCGTCCTTGGCGCCGCTGCCGTTACAGGTCTTACAAGGGACATATTTGCTGACCTTGATTTTCTTCTCGCAACCACGGTCGATTTCCTCAAGGGTAAGTTTGACCTTGATACGAAGGTTGGATCCCCGCAGCACACGACGTGCAGCGCCACCACCGCCGAAGCCCGAGAAGCCGGTGCGGAATCCGCCACCGCCAAACAGGTCGCCAAAGATGCTACCAAACTGCGAGAAGATATCGTTCATATCCATGCCGCCCTGACCATAGGCGCCTTCCATGCCGGCCATACCGAACTGGTCGTAGCGGGCCTTCTTATCGGGATTGCTCAGCACGTCATAAGCCTCGGCAGCCTCCTTGAACTTCTCCTCAGCCTCTTTGTCACCGGGGTTACGGTCGGGATGGTACTGCAGAGCCAACTTGCGGTAAGCCTTCTTCAATTCCTCGGGCGTGGCATTCTTGCTAACACCCAATACTTCATAATAATCTCTCTTTGCCATAACACAAAACTCTTAACTCTTAACTTTTAATTCTTAACTAAAATGCCACCACTACTTTGGCGTAGCGCAGCACCTTGTCGTTCAAATAATAGCCTTTCTCTACCACATCCACCACCAAACCCTTCTGGCTCTCCTCGGCGGCAGGGATACGGGTGATAGCCTCGTGGAGGTTCTCGTCGAATTTCTCGCCCTTAACCTCCATGGCTTTTAATCCTTTCTGCTCAAGAATCTTGAGCATCTTGTTGTATATCAACTGGACACCCTCGTCCTCGGTAGCTGCCAACGCACGCTCAAAGTCATCGATAACGGGCAGAATGGCCTTCATCATCTCGCGGCTGCCATTGATAAGGAGGTCAGCCTTTTCCTGATTGGTACGTTTACGGTAGTTCTCATACTCTGAATAGAGGCGGAGGTATTTGTCGTTGAGTTCTGCCAACTTCTCACCCAATTCCTGCACCTTGTCGGCTTCGGTGGGTTCGGCCTTCTCCTGAGGAACATCTTCCTCCTGGATTTCCTCTTTTTCAATCTCTTCCTCTTTCAGCTGTTCTTTTTTATCGCTATGTTTCTCTTTATTGCTCATAATCTTTTTATTTATCATCTATTTATAAATATAGCAAAAAGACTGCCATTGGCAGTCCAACTGACAAAATGTCACCCTTGCTTTGTCACCACACGAAAACATCTTCTGGCTTGCGTGGACGACGACGGGCCTCCCAGCGGAAGTCTTTCATCCGTCGCCATTCCTCCGGAACCATCGACACGGGATAGGTCATCAGGTCGGGATTGTCATACGTGACCACACGGGAGGGCGCCCGGGTGGTGTCGAAATAGATTCGGATGTCGGTACCCATGCCCACATTAACCCCCACCAAAGCGGTGTTTTCCACACTGTCACCCTCGGTGATATAGTACACCATCTGTGCATTCCCCATCACATCGGCATAGAGCGGTTCTCCCTTGGCGAAATAGACCACCCCCTGACGTCCTTTAAGCTGGTTGAATTTCTCAGCATCCACCTGCTGGACGGCGAAGCACGAACTCCTCAACCATGCCTGCCGCACCCCGCTGGTGTCGTGCTGCAGCTCGATGGTGTCGGCCACACACTGGTAATGCTCGTACCAAAGCACCGGGTTCATGTAAAGTGAAAGGAGTGAATCGGCAGCGCTGTAAAAGGCCGAGTCGCACATCGCCTGCGCATCACGCCGGTAGACCTTCACCTTGTAGTTGGCACGGACTGTCTGCAAATGGTTACTGCTGTCGGTAGTGACATAAACGGTGTCGGCATGCAGGTACAGCGAGTCGCTTTCCTCGTCGACAAAAAGCACCAAGGCTTTGCCGGTCACGAAAGAGAAGTTTCGTTTCTGGCTGGTCTCGCCATAAAGCCCTGTGCAGGTGATGTCGTTCGCCGAATCATAAATGATGACGTTGCCGTAAGCCCTGCCGTAGCGCTCCTGGTCGTCGTAATAGAGCGTGTCGCTCTCAATCAGGCGTCCCTTGTTGTCGACATGCGATTTCTTGAACGAGATGGCGAAATGGGTAGCGGTGTTATAATCCCCCAATTCGCTGTAGATCACCGAGGAGTCGGTATAGATATAGGTGGGGCTCTCGAAATGGGCCACCTCGGTCTTGGTGTTGTAAATCAGGGTGTCGGTAAAGAGTTGCGTCGAGGAGTCCGACAGCACCACCTCGTTATAGATAAAGAATTCATCCCTGTCGGAATTGTATTCGCCCTGCCGGCTTTCGAGGGTGCGCTCGCCACTGAATCCATAACCCCACTGGGTGTAGTAGGCTGTGGCGCGGTTGCGCTCGTAGGTGATGTGGTTCGCCAGCAATTCCGTAGCGCCGTCGATAAGCACCACGGTGTCGTCCCAGATGTCGACAATCCTCGTGTCGCCGTCATAAAGAAGACGGTCGCCATAGATGAACGTGGTGTCCGACAGTCGGATGGTGATATTGCCGAAAGCCGTGAAACTGTTTTCTTTGGTATTATAATGTGCCGAGTCCGACTGCAGGGTCATCCCCTCATGCCGGGCCTTCACGCCGCGGTAGAGAATCCAGATATCGGCATTCTGCGGGTCACGGGAACCCATGCCAGAGGAATACTCTATCAACTTCTGAGCGTCGCAGTTACCTGCGACGCTCAGAAGAATCAGCACGAATAATACTATTTTATTCACAACTTATTGTACACGGGAACCAAGGCGGTCCATAGCGCAACGGAATCCAATCCAGGAGGTGGACTTATCCTGGTCGTAGTAGCGGCGGGTGCCAGCCTGCAGATAGTAGGCGCGGTCTTTCCAGCTACCGCCCTTGACAACGCGGACCTTGTTGTTCACCAGCGAAATGGTGGGATGGTCCTTATCGGTAGCCTTGCGGCGGTACATCTTGTTGGTCCAGTTGTCCTCGGCGCTGAGGTTCTCACCCTCTTCGCCACCTTCTTCCTCTTCTTCATACTCCTCATTGTCAGCACCTTCCTCACCTTCCTCCTCGGAAGCATCGGCGTTGTTGTCCTCAATCCACTTGTCCATCTGACCGAGACCCGAAGTGCGGTCGCCGTCGAGGTAGTTGGTGTTGTCGGCCTGGCGGTAGTTGCGGCGGTTCATCTGGTAGTCAACCTCTTTGTACTTCATCATACCATCCTCACCAATGAACACCTCATTGTCCTCATCGAGCTCGGGGGTCTTGTAGATGTTGCCACGGAAGGGGTCGAGATCGTCGCCACCCACGGGGTTGACAACCTTACGATAGACATCCATGCACCACTCGCTGACGTTGCCGGCCATGTTGTACAGACCATAGTCGTTGGGGAAGTACCATCTGACGGGGCAGGTGTAGTCCCAACCGTCGTTGAGGTTGCCGGCCACGCCCATGGCATCGCCACGGGTGCGCTTGAAGTTGGCCAGGAACTGACCGTAGTATTTCTTGTTGGCCGAACGCAGGCTCTGACCGGCCCAAGGATAGGTCTTGTGCTCGGTGACGCGCTCGTCATAGGTGTTGCCAATCATACCCAAGGCGGCAAACTCCCACTCAGCCTCTGTTGGCAGGCGGTAGTAGGGGTAGAGGATACCGTCGGCCTTGCGCACCTGACGGTCTTCGCCGCCAGCGGTGGGGTCGAGGTTCTTGATACCTCTCTTGGTCTCGCCCTCATAACGGCCGGCGAGGTAGACATCGGTCTGGAAAGCGTTGGTTCCCAAGTTCTCCTGGTCAAGCATCAGGATACCCATGTCGACGAGCAGCTTCTCGTTGACACGGTCGGTACGCCAAGTGCAGAAAGCCTGAGCCTGCTCCCATGTCACACCCACGACGGGATAGTCCTGATAGCTGGGGCTCTGGAAGTAGAGCTCGACGAAGCTCTCACGCCAGGCCAGTTTGTCACGCCAGGCAGCGGTGTCGGGCATAACGAAGTTGACCTTCTCGGGATACTCCTCGCCATAGGCGCGGCGCATCCAGTAGACGAACTCGCCATACTGCTTGTTGCTCACCTCGGTCTCATCCATGTAGAACGAGGAGACGGTGACGGTGTGCGCCACATTGTCCCACGTGTAACGGGTGTCCTCGGTGACATGGCCCATCACGAACGAGCCACCCTCGATGAACACCAGTCCAGGAGCAGCGGTCTGGTTGGTACGGTCGGAGACATCGTAGCCACCCCATGCGGGGTCGTTGTAGTTCCATCCGGTGGTTTCAGACTTGCCGGCCTTGTTTCCACAAGAGGCCAGAACCAACACGGTTGCCAGCATTAGGCTTGAGAATCTGAACATTTTCATATTAGCAATGTTTGTATTTTCCTTTATAACGTATTTCTTTCAAAAAAGTTTCACCATTCCTGTTAGAAGGAGGGGCAGCGGATGGCTTTGACCTTCTTCTTGTGCTCGGGCACAGGCAGCAGCACACCCAGGGTAATCTCGTGGGCACCGGCAGTGCTGTTGGCCAGTTTCGAGATTGTGACATCATAGCTGTAGCCCACCTTGAAGTAGTCCTGCTGGATACCGGCCTGGAAAATGAAAGCGTCGGTGTTCTCGGTGCCGTGGCGGAACCACACACCCACCAGGAAGGGCATCCAGTCGAGGTAGAGACCATAGTTAAAATAATGGAAACCACCCTGATACTGGTAGACAATATTGGGTGAAATAATGGGGGTGCCGAGACCCAGCGACGACTGACGGCGGCTCTCCTCAGCCACATTAATCAGTCCGCCGCCATGCACGGTAAATTTCATAGGCACAGGGTCGGTCGAATAGAAGGCCACATTGGGCTGTGTGAGATGCGAGGCGGCAAAGCCGGCATACCATTTCGAGCCACTCAGCAAGATGCCGGCATTGAAGTCGGGCGACCACTGGCTCAGCTTGTCGGGAGGAGTGGCTTGGGTGTTGTACGAGAAACCCATCTCACGGTCAATCTGATCGGGGAAACGAAGGTATTCGTCCCAACTCAGATGGGTGTTCACAATCGAAGCCTGCAAAGCAGCGCTGGCATAGATGTCACGGCTCACCTGGAACCGGAAGGCATACATAACACCGAACATGTTGGTACTCAGCGCTCCATGGTCACCTACGCGGTCGGTCATCACAATAAATCCCAAACCTCCGTGAAGGTCGGGGAAATACTGGTCATAGGATGCTGAAACCGTAGTGAAAGCACTCACCAAACCAGGCCATTGCGCACGGTAGGTCAGCGAGATACGAGGCGCTACGGCCGAACCGGCGAAAGCAGGGTTCAGGTAGAGCGGATTGGCATAGAATTGGGAGAATCCGATATCCTGGGCTCCGGCCGTCGCACCAAGCAGCAGCATGGCTCCCAAAACAGCGCATTTTATTCTCCTTTTCATTAGTTTTTTTGACATATTATAGTCCTATAATCAAAACGCAATATTACGAACTTTTTTTGAAATACAACATTTTTTATAGAAAAAAAATCACAAACGCCATATTATCAGCGAGATATTTTTTCATCCAAACGATTTTTCCGGCGCCAATATATCCATCCGGAATCGATTATTTTACGATTTTTAGCCTCTTTCATCAACACACAACCATGGAAAGAGGTGGCATCACAAAGCCGCATCCATCGAAGGCATTCGATCCGATTCCCCCCCCCTGTAGAGCCGTCCCTCATGGGTGATAACCTCCGGGATAAGCAATTCACCAACTGGCTTGTTATCAGCATAGTATGGTCATTCCTTCTCCGGATGATTCACTCGGACACTCTCTCCATAACCAACTATCTGAAAGTAAAGCATCTGGCCTTCCAGGGCCTTCTCTGCAAAATCTTAAAAAAACAGCATTTTTTAACATTTCGACGGCTATCCGCTAACTAACTGACAACCACCTACCAACACCCTACCAACTCCTAACCAACTCCTACCATGGTAGGAGATGATAGGGGGTTGGTTGGTAGTTGGTAGGGACATCACCCCAAGAGGGAGTATCGAAGGGGGGGGGGCTCAGAGGGGAATCACGGGGGCTGAAAGTGGAAAAAATGTTAAAAAATATTACACTACTGATTCCATGATATTTGTGAATCAAAAAGTGACTTTTCAACCGTGATTGTAAAATTATTTCCAGCAGTTCTCTCTTTTATTTGTAAATTTGCATTTTGAATTAAAAACAAATCATCGTCCCGACCCCAAGAGGGGTCACCGAATCTTAACACACGCCATGAACCCTTCACACCTCCTATCGCTCCTGGCAGGCCTTCTGCTCAGCCTCACCTCTTCCCTCGTTCATTCCCAGGAACTTCCGCAAGGATACTTCCGCAATCCGCTGGATTGCAACATCGGTCTCTCGGCCACCTTCGCCGAGTTCCGCACGGGTCATTTCCATGCCGGCCTCGACATGCGGACTGGCGGCACCATTGGCCTGCCGGTCCATGCCGCCGCCGACGGCTATGTGTGCGGCATCCGCATCTCTCCCTGGGGTGGAGGGAAGATGCTCTACATCAAACATCCAAACGGCTACACCTCTGTGTACATGCATCTTAACGACTTCGCAGGCGAGATTGGCCAATGGGTGAGAAACGAGCAATACAAGGAACAATCTTTCGCCATCGTCCGCGACATTCCCGAGGGGGTGCTCCCGGTAAAGAAAGGTCAGGTGGTGGCCCATAGCGGCAACACCGGCGGCAGCGGGGGCCCACATCTGCATTTCGAGCTGCGCAAAGACGGACTGACTATCAACCCCTTGCGCTTCGGCCTCCCCTACTCCGACAACCTCAAGCCCGTCATCCGCGGCATACGCATCTATCCCACCGCAGGACAGCCTTTTGACCTTGGGAAAGAGGACAATATCTCCATCGCCGGACATTTCTATCTGGGCATCTATGCCACCGATGCCGCCGAAGGGTCGACAGCGAAAAACGGGGTCGACAAGGTGGAGTTGTTTGTCGACGGAATACTCTTCTTCCAATACGTAACCAACAGGTTCCCACTCGATAGCAGCCGAATCTCCAACGCCCTCATCGACTATCCCCTCTATGTGCGCACTCGTCAGGCCTACCTACTCACACGTGCGCTGCCTGGTGCCCTAGGCGACTGGATTCCAGTGAGACACGGCGACGGCATCCTGCGCTTCACGCCGGGATCCACCCATAGCCTCCGCATACGTGCGCACGACATTAAAGGGAATATCACCGAGCGCACCTTCCAGGTCACCACCCTCGCCTCCACAGCCAGTCCCGCCGCCCCCGATGTCCCAGAGAAAGGCACCTACGCCATAACCTATTCCAAACCATTGAAATTCAACGGAGAGCATCTCAAGATTTCCTTCCCCGCCTATACCCTGTACGACAACGACCGCATGCGCATCTCCAGCACTCCCAGCAGCCTCTACCGCTCACCCGTGTGTGCCGTGGAGCCCTGTACCAGCGACCTGCCGCCGCACCTGTGGTACACTCTCTCCATCAAAGCCTCCTCACCCACGGAAAAGGCTGTCATCGTGCGCATTGACGGAAAACGCCCGACGGCTTACAAGACCTCCCGCGAAGGCGAATGGTACACCGCCTCTGTACGCGACTTCGGCCATTTTGCCCTCACCGTCGACAATGAGAACCCCCGCATCAGCCCCATCAACTTCCGGGAGGGTAAGAACCTCAAGACAAACATCTTAAGGATAAAAATCAGCGACAATCTCAGCGGTATCGAGACCTACAACTGCTACCTCAACGGGGAATGGATTCTGGCGGAATACGACGGCAAAAGCGCCTCGCTGACTATCGATGCCAATGGGGCAATAAAAAAAGGCGTCAACAAACTGCGGGTAGCAGTTGTTGACGCCGCCGGCAATGTTGCCGATGTAACCTTTACTATTCGAAAGATTTGATAGCCTGCTTGATAAGCTCCATGGCCTCACGGAGTTGCTCTTCGGTGATGCACAGCGGGGGAGCGAAGCGGATGATGTGCTGATGGGTGGGCTTGGCCAGCACGCCGAGGTCGCGCATCTTCAGGCACACATCCCATGCCTCCTTACCATTGTGGGGCTTGATAATGATGGCATTGAGCAAGCCTTTACCACGCACCTTCTCAATCATCGGGCTCTTGAAGTTGCCCATCTCCTCGCGGAAAATCTTGCCGAGACGCTCGGCATTCTCCATGAGGTGCTCGTCCTTGATCACCTGCAGGGCGGCGATGGAAACCTTGGCGGCAATGGGGTTGCCACCGAAGGTGGAACCATGCTCACCAGGTTTGATATTCAGCATGATATCATCGTCGGCCAACACGGCGCTCACGGGCATCACGCCGCCGCCGAGGGCCTTGCCGAGGATAAGGATGTCGGGACGCACATTCTCGTGGTCGCAGGCCAGCATCTTACCCGTACGGGCGATACCGCTCTGCACCTCGTCGGCCATGAACAACACATTGTATTTCTTGCAGATATCATAGCATTTCTTCAGGTAGCCATCGTCCGGCACATAGACGCCGGCCTCACCCTGGATGGGCTCGAGCAGGAAGCCCGCCACCTCCTTGCCGTGTTCAGCGAGGCATTTCTCCAGCGCGTCGGCATCGTTGTAGGGGATGCGCAGGAAGCCGGGGGTCATGGGACCATAGTTGGCGTAGCTCTCGGGGTCGTTGCTCATGGTGATGATGGTAATGGTGCGGCCGTGGAAGTTACCCTCGCAGCAGACGATTTTCACCTTGTCGTTGGGGATGCCCTTTTTGACGACACCCCAGCGGCGGGCCAGCTTCAGACCTGTCTCGTCGGCCTCGGCACCGGTGTTCATGGGCAACACCTTGTCATAGCCGAAATATTCGGTGACATATTTCTCCCACTCACCCAAACAGTTATTGTAGAAAGCACGGCTAGAGAGGGTCAGCTCGTGGGCTTGGTCACACATAGCCTTGACAATCTTCGGGTGGCAATGACCCTGGTTGACAGCGGAATAGGCGGAAAGGAAGTCAAAGTAGCGTTTGCCTTCGCAGTCCCACACAAAAGCGCCTTCGCCTTTGGCGAGGACAACGGGTAGCGGATGATAGTTATGGGCGCCATATTTGGCTTCCATTTCCATGAATTGTTCTGATTTTGTCATACTTGTATCGTTTTTAGTGTTAATGTTGGCAATTTGAAAAACGGTGCAAATATACACATTTTTTTGCTTCCTACAAAATTTTTAACCCTCTATGCCGTTATCTTTGCGTGAATAAGGACAATACTATACTCGAGGTAAAGGACCTGTCCGTGGCCTTCGATGGCCGGACGGTGGTGGAGGGACTGAACCTGACTCTGGAGCGCGGGAAGACGCTGGGCATCGTGGGCGAGAGTGGAAGCGGCAAGAGCGTCAGCACCATGGCAATGATGGGGTTGCTGCCGAAGAACGCCACAGTCAGCGGGAGCGCCCTGCTGGACGGCACAGAGCTTCTAACCCTCGACGAAGAGGGCTTCCGCGGCATCCGCGGCAAGCGCATCAGCATGATTTTCCAAGAGCCCATGACCTCCCTCAACCCGGTGCAGAAATGCGGCGAGCAGGTGCTCGAGATGGGGGGTGACAGAGAGCGTGTCATCGAGCTGTTCAAGGAAGTGCTCCTCCCCCGCCCCGAGAAAATCTTCGACAGTTATCCCCACGAGCTTAGTGGCGGACAGAAGCAGCGCGTGATGATTGCCATGGCGCTGATAAACAATCCCGATATCATCATCGCCGACGAGCCCACCACAGCCCTCGACGTGACGGTACAAAAGACTATCCTCGACCTGCTGAAATCGCTCCAGGAGAAATTCGGCATCAGCATTATCTTCATCACACACGACCTGGGGGTCATCGCACAAATCGCCGACGACATCCTGGTGATGTACCGCGGCAAAATGGTGGAGCAAGGCCCTGCAAAAGAGCTACTTCATCACCCCAAGGAGCCCTACACCCAAGGCCTCCTGGCCTGCCGCCCCCCGCTGGATAGCCGCCCCGAAAGGCTGCCCACCGTGGAAGATTTTCTGAAAGGGGAAAGAAATGACGACGCAACAACCGACGACACCGGTCACCTCTCACCTTTCACCTCTCACCTTTCACCTCTCATCGAGGTCCGCGACCTCGATGTCACCTACACCCTCAAGCGCAGCCTTTTCGGCAAACCCTTGCAGACGCTCAAGGGCGTCGACGGCATCAGCTTCGACATCATGGAGGGCGAGACCCTCGGCCTGGTGGGCGAAAGCGGATGTGGCAAGAGCACCCTCGGCCGCGCCCTCCTGCGACTCATCGACCACTCCGCCGGCAACATCCTCTACCGCGGACAGAGCCTCGACACCCTCTCCGCCAACGAGATGCGCGCCCTGCGGCCCAAACTGCAGATTATCTTCCAAGACCCCTACTCCAGCCTCAACCCACGTATCACCATCGGCGACGCCATCGCCGAACCCCTCAAAGTTCACCGGAAGACTCTGAATACTCAGAATACTCCGATTACTCAGAATACCCTGAAAGAAACTGTCCTCTCCCTCATGGAGCAGGTAGGCCTCCAGCCCGACTGGTACAGCCGCTATCCCCACGAGCTCAGCGGCGGCCAGCGCCAGCGTGTCTGCATCGCCCGCGCCCTCATCCTCCAGCCCGAGTTGGTGGTGTGCGACGAGAGCGTCTCGGCCCTCGACGTCAGCGTGCAGGCCCAGGTTCTCAACCTCCTCAACAACCTCAAGCGGCGCTACCACTACACCTACCTCTTCATCACCCACGACCTCAGTGTAGTGAAATTCCTCTCCGACCGCATCATGGTGATGCAAAAAGGAAAGATCGTCGAGAGCGGCACTCCCGACGACCTTTTCCGTAATCCGCAGACCGCTTACACGCGGACGCTGCTGGAAGCTATTCCTAGAATAGATTAGCGTTTCAACACTTTCCTCATCGCCATGCCCTCAGGCAGGGTAACCCGGAGTGTGTAGACACCTGTGGACATGTGGCTTAAATCGACAACATCGCTGTCGCACACCGTCATCACCAGACGTCCTGTGGCGTCATACACCTCCACCTTTTCAATACCCTCGGCGACCACCTTCACCAGTCCGCTGGTGGGGTTGGGATAGAGTGCCATCATGATGCCGTCGGCATCGTTGATGCCGCTGTGAGCGGGGGTAACCGTGAGGTGGAGCGTCTCCACACTGTCGCAGCCGGCAACAGTGGTGCCTTCCCACGAGTAGGTGCCGCTCTCGGTATAGGTGGTACCATGCCAGGTGAAGCTGCCTTCGGCGGTGGTGTCAATAGTGCGGCTGTAGCTCTCATTGATGGTGAGAGTAAGGGTGTAGATACTGTCGCAGCCTCCCTCCACAGCACCGAAGACAGTGTCGCGGTAAGTGCCGCTGACCGTCAGCGTGAGGCCGTGCCATTGATAGCTGTCGCAGGCATCTTCCTCTACGGTGGAATAGAGGTCCTCACAGGTGGTACCCGGATGGAGGATGGTGAGGTGGAGCGTCTCCACGCTGTCGCAGCCATAGCGGGTGGTGTCGGCCCAGGTATAGGTGCCGCTGGCGGTATAGACAGAGTCATGCCAAGTGAAGGAACCCTCGGCGGTGGAGTCGAGGTCGGTGCTATAGCTCTCGTGGATGGTGAGCGTGAGGGTATAGATGCTGTCACATCTGCCCTCTACGACACGGCTGACAGTGTCGCGGTAGGTGCCGCTGGCCGTCAGCGTGAGTCCATGCCACAGGTATTCGTCGCAGGCGCTGGCCACAAGGCTTTCGTAACGGTCTGTGCAGGTAGGCACGGGGGCGGCGGCGCACATATTATTGGTAACGAACAGGGTGTCACCATATCCGAGCCCCTCGAGGAGAGAGTAGACGGTGTCGCCAGAGGCTTTGATGAGGTCGAAGGAGCACTCGCTGTCCTCATTGCCGGAATACCACTTGAACACGAGCGGCATATTCTCGCACACAGTGAGGGAGATGCTGCGGTTGCTGCCCTGAAGCATGGTAAAGTCTTCTATCACCTCGCCGGCAGCGATGATGTGCAGGTGGGCACCTTTCCATCCTTCGCCACCCGAGGCGTGGGCGGCAAGGGTGAAGGTGCACTGCTCGCCCGAGCAGGCGGTGCGGAAGTGCTCGCTGGTGAGGGCGCTGCTGTCCTCACCGCAGAGGCTGCGCACCGAAACCTCGTAGTTCGTATAGGCGCTGAGGCCTGTGAGGGTGCAGTGCGGCTGGCCGCTGACGACGGTATGCTGGCCGTTGGCTTCGACAGCCCACTGCGTGGTGCCGCCACGCGGCGTCCAGCTGATGCTGAGGGTCGTGGCCGACGAGGAGTCGAGCACAATGTTTTCCACGGGACGGCAGTCCTCGATGAGTTCCACATGGAAGTCGAAGAAATAGACATAGTGGTAGAGGTTGGTCACTATGGGGCTCACCACCACGCGGTTGCCGGTGCCGGTATAGTTGTCGAGGTAGCTGACATACTCGTCGTGCGAGAAATCGGGCTGGCTGGCGGTGATGAAGATGGTGTCGACCCACACCACATCGGAGGCGTTGCTGAGGCTGGCGATACCCACCTTGACCTGGGCATCCGTCGAGGAGGCCGCCCAGGTGCGCAGACGGGCATTGCTGAGGTCACCGTTGATAGCGGGGAGCATGAACCACTCGTTGAGGTCAACGTTGCGCACATAGCCACGATGACTGTTGGTCAGACGGCCTTTATAGAAGTACTGCGACCTGCTCCAGCAGGGCGTGAAGCCGTTGTCGGCGGCGGCGCACATGTCGGTCTGGGTGAAGTGGAAAGGCAGATACATGAGGGCGCAGCCCGTGGTGAAGGTGACGACGTCACTGTAGCGCAAGTTGCTGGCGCCGTCGCACAACACGCCCACGCGCACCTCATAATGGGTGGCGGGCAGGAGATTCTCGAGGGTATAGGGGGCGTTGGCCTCGCTGCTGGCCACGGTCCAGGTGGTGGCACCCGAGGTGCGGTATTCAAGGGTATAGACAATGGCGGAACCCACCCAGTTGATGGTGGCGCTGGCACTGTCCACCATGCCCACGGCAACCACGGGAGCCGTGCAGCTCAGGTCGGTATTGCAGCTGCCCACGAAGTGCATGTCGGGGCAACGCTGCGTGTTGGTGACACCGGTGATGGCTGCGGGGTTGGGGTTACTGTTGTCGTTGTTCTTGTAGTGGGTCTTCCACGACTGCTCGTGCCACAGCCACTGGGCAGCGCCGGTAGACACATGGGTGCCTGTATTGTCGTCGATGGTCAGGATAACATTCTCGCCCTCGGTGTAGACGAAGGGGGTGGTGAAATAAATGGTGTCCCACTCCTGCACGGGGAAGTTATAGGTCACGTCGTTGGCCACCTGCGTCATGCCGGTCACCGAGACGGCGCTGTTGTGCGACGTGTCGGAGGTGCAGTGCATCCAGATACTCAGGGTGCGGGTGATGGGAGCGGCACTGCTCTGGTTCAGCGAGGCACGGTGCAGGGCGATACCGCGGATGGTGTCCATGTCGAGGAACACGTCGGCGGGATACATCATCTGGGCATAGCCGTAGTTGTAGCCCGCGGGCACGGGGTGCATGTCGTAGTTGCCTGCCAGGGCGGCCAGCTGGCTCTCGCCACACACCTTGAAGGTCACCGGCAGGGTGACCATCGTGGCGGTGTCGCCGTCGCAGAGGGTGTAGAAATCAACCTCATAGCTGTGCGTGGGGATAAGGTCGCTGACGATATGGCTCGTCTCGCCGGTGCTCTCCATCTCGACAACAGACGTGGGCTCGTCGAGGTCGCGCAGCACCGTCAGCACACTCGTGGGGGCATTGCCGCGGGGGTCGAACTCCCAGGCATAGGAGACGGCGTCGAAGCCGGCACTGGCCTGGTGGAGGTTCACCAGGGGGTAGCAGCTCATCTCGGTGGTGACGACGGTGGTGCGGGGGTCGCTCTCCGAAGTCTCGCTGCAGAGACTCTGCACCCACACATGGTATTCGGTGTTGGGCAAGAGGTCCTCGATTTCTACGGTGGTGCCCGTGACGGTCTCCTCAGAGGCGGTGGTGATGTCGTCGGTGGTGTTGTAGCGCACCAGGTAGCTGGTGACGCCACTCACGGCGGGCCACGAGAGCGAGACCGACGTGGGACCCACCTCCTCCACGGTCACCGACGAAGGACGCTCGCAGCTGTTGAGGGCCGAGATGACGAGCTCGTCAAGGTAGGGGTTGTCGTTACCGAAGCTGGTAGTACCATAGTCGGCGGCGAAGACCAGGTAGCCCTGAGCCGACGGCAGGCCACTGATGGTGTCGGTGCGCACCTCATAGGTAATCCAGGTATAGCCCGGGGCATAGGAGCCTATGAGGTGGTAGGTTGACAGGTCGGTGGCGTCGGTGGCGGCATAGAGCTTGAGGGTGTTCTTAAAGACCGCAAAGCTGAGGTCCAGACTGTTCAGCGGCGCGGGGATAAGCGGCGTGGCGGCACGCATGGTGCCGGTGCTGCTGGCGCTGTTACCGTTGAAGCTCAGCACCTTGCCGTAGACATGTCCTGTAGTAGCATAGGTACCGTAATCATAGATGTTAGGATAGGTGGCATTGCCACTCGTAGCCGCGTTCACGCGGGTCCAGCAGGGCACGAAGCTGGTGCCACCGGTAGCGGTGAGGCTGTCGAAGTTCATGCTGTAAGGCAGCGTGATGCTGCAATCGCCCTGGGCTTTCACAGCCCCCATGGACACCAGCGCCATTGCTGACAAAAGCAGCAGTTTGGTAATCATTTGTTTCATATTGTCTTTTATTTTAGTGTTTTGTGTCATAATCATCAATGTATCAGATACCTGTATCATTTACACCCTTGTCTTCGTAATATTTTTAACAATGCAAAAATACGAAGATTTTTTATAAAAAGCAAAAATGAATCACAATATTGTTATTTTTATTCCATCATACTGGTCTTCTTTTTACTACAAAATTTCTTTTGTTGCTTAAAAGGCTTACCGCACCTCTATCATGATGTTGTTGAGACAAATTTTGAGGTGGTGTAATAATACAGTATTACAAATTATGAGATTTTGTAACATTTATGATTTATAAATTATGAGAAAATGTAACTTTTAAGCAAAAAAAATTTTGAGAATTTGCAAAAAATCGAACATACCTCCATGTATCCCTGCCACAAGTTTTATTGATTTTAACGTGGGAGAGGACTTTTATTGCCCCAAAAACACAGAAAAATCGCTTTCTCCTAACTAGCTGACAACCACCTACCAACTCCCTACCAACTCCTACCCAACTCCTACCACGGTGGGAGATGATAGGTAGATGGTAGGTAGATGGAAGGTAGATGGAAGGTAGATGGAAGGAAGATGGAAGGGTGGTAGTATCCCCTCTCCGGAGGTGGGTGTTAAAAAAACAAAATTTATTTGCAAATTACGAAAATTCTTCATATTTTTGCATAATAAACTGGAAAGGTATCATTATGTGTAACTCGTTGATTGAGAAAAGAAATAAAATATAATAGTAATATCTGCCCCCGCAACTGAAGAAACCTTTTGCTGGTTTTTGGGGGTTGGGTTAAGAAGAAAGGAAAAAATATTTCGTATATTTGCATCTCCAAATGGACAAAATTATGAATACACCGACTGCCATAATAAACGATATCCCCCCTGTTATGCGATATTGGGGATTGGTGAAGAATATGGATAATGGATTGAAATTAGAGCTGTTGGCGATGATTGTCGAAAGTATGCGGGAGCATCCGACAAGTGTTGATGAGAAGGAACTTGAACGAGGTTTCCGCAGTCTGGCAGGTTGCTGGGCCAACGATCAGGGTAATGATGACATGGAGTCCATCATCCGTGAAGGACGTGAGGGCCGACAGGGTAGCCGTGTCATTCCTTCGTTCGACTGTCAGTGATGAGCAAAATAAAGAGAAATGGCTATGGCACGATATCTCATTGATACGAATACCTGCATTGAGTATTTCAAGCACCGTCACGGAGTACCTGAGCGTATGAATCAGGTGAGCCGCGAGGACCTTTGTGTCAGTGAAATTACCATTGCTGAATTGCTGTATGGAGCGGTTCACAGTGTGAGTGTGGATCGTCATTTGCGCGAGGTTCGGGAGCTGCAGCGTGATATTACAGTATTGCCCATCAGTGCTGTATTGGAAGATTATGCTGAAATACGCCATGCGCTGACTTCGCAGGGGCTTGTTGTTGAGGACTTCGATATTCTCATTGGGGCTACCGCGCGACACTATGGGCTTGTCGCCGTAACCGACAATATGAAGCACTTTAACCCGATGCCGGGAGTGGTGGTGGAAAATTGGATAGTGCGGAATCAGGAGAAATAAAAGCCCCCGCAGCTTTTTTTAGTTTTATTTGAGAAGAAAACAAACAATTAATAACCAAATTTATACTAACATCAGTTTTCCGTGGCTCTGAAGAGTTGCTTGGCCGGGAGATCGATCTTGTGGAAGACAATGCCATCCGCAACCAGAATTCTCCGATTACTATGACTTAATCGCACGTACCTCCATGTAACCCATAGTCACAAGTTCTTTTGATTATAACATGGGAGAGGACTTTATATTTTTATATATCTGTTAATGTTTCTCATATCATAAAAACCGTGGGAGCGTTTTTGTTCACTCCCACGGTTTACTATAGATGTTTTGCGTTTATTTATTGGGGCAAATCCAATTCCCTTCTCACTTCCCAATTATTCCGCAGTACAGCCAGTGTCATTACCTGTTCTATTACCGTTTATTCCTACCCCCTTATAGGTTTCTCCTGCATTTGCAGCACTATATGTACAACCGCTGATTGTAGTAGAACCAGCTTTGTTGCCCGCTATCATCCCCACATTGTAATAGCCACGCACATAACCAGTAAAACCACAGGATGTAACGCTTGTTAACCCTGTAGTAGTTCCCACAATGCCACCAACATAGGTTCCTTTTTCCTCAGGAGCATAGATATTACCACTGGCAGTGCAATTGGTAACTGTTCCAGCTGTATAAAAATATCCTTGGATTCCACCAATATAGTTTGACCCCTCTTTACTACTTGTAATATTAACGCTACTTGTACAGAATGAAACAGTAGTATTTGCTGTGCTACCGTAATTTCTTCCCACAATACCTCCAATATAATTATATGCCGAATTAATAGTACCAGCAGCTGTACAATTTGTAATGGTCCCGCCTTCTTGACATGCAACAATACCTCCAATATTGCCATTAGTTCCTGTTTGCGTTATTGTTGCATCAACATTGAGATTCTTGATGGTAGCGTTTTGCGTATAGCCAAAAAGACCAAGTAAACCAGAAGTTGTTGAGGGAATTACATATGTAATGGTTTTATTGTTTCCATCAAAAGTTCCATTAAAATTTTTATGAGTATACACAGTGCCATTTCCAATCGGTGTCCATGATGCACCACAGTCAATATCATTCATCAACTTGACAAAGAGTCCTTCGTATGTGGTACCGGAATTCACTTTTGTGCGGAAAGCCACGAGATCGTCAAGATTATTAATCTTGTAAGGGTTCTCCTCAGTACCGATAAATGCCACACCATCCAACGATAGAACCGGTCCTTGGACAATGGTGTTGGCAGACAGGGTTGCATCGGAGGCTGTTTTGCTGAGTTCCAGATTTCCGGTACTTGTGGCAAAAATGGAAATAGTAATATCACTTTCGTTGAATGCAGGAAGAACAACATAGTAGTCTTTGCTAGTGCCTTGACTGACTGTCTCGCTGGAGAAACTTAGCGTTACATAGTTATAACTATTGGCACCAGTACCCATTGCGAAACTCGGAGTTGTGGTCGCATTCGATATTGTTGCCACGCCACTTAGATTACCATTACTCGATGTAACCGTAATATTGTGCATTTCAATATCCTCAGTGCGATTGTTGTTAATCGTTACTTTAAGCAGAGAACAGAGGTTCTGGAATGTGAGAGTATTACTGCCCGCATTGCATCGTGCAACCATTGGGGCCGAGATAATTTGGTTGCCACTACCATCGACAGAATAGGTTTGTGTTGTCGGGAGTGTAACATTAAATGATGTAGTCATTGCACCAAAATAACTTGTTGCAATACTTGCAGGATAAACTGCCGTATATCCATAGCTACTCGCTGTCACACCTGTTATTTGTGCTTTACTTACATCTACAGGACATGCATCATTATTAATCTTCACCTGATCCCCGGATGTCCAGTGGGTGTAGCGGCTGGCATCGACATACATCTTGGTGTTGCCTGCGCCATCGTAATTTCCAATTTCTAGATTGAAGGAGACAAGATCATTGTCATTATTGTCACTATTGTCGTCTTTCTGGCAAGCGGTGAAGACCATTGCTGTTGCCAGCACAAAGGATACTATTGCGATATGTCTTTTCATGTCTTTGATTATTATGTGTCTAACAATAGGGTTTCATTAGTTCCAACTGTAACTGGACCATGTGTCATCCTCATCATACTGGGTAACGTTGGGGTTGCTGTTATAGTACTCAAACAAGTTGCTAACTGCATTCCAAATCGCCGAACTGACCGCATACCCCCGCTCGGCGCGGAAGGTGACTGTCGTCAGGCGCGGGGTCTCGTAAATTCTTTTTTCTTTCTTTTCCATCTTTTCGCTATTATTTTATTGGTTATTAGATACAAAAACAATCCCTACGCACAGCTGGTGACGTGCGCAGGGTTCATGAAAAAATACAATAGGAAATTCCTCCCCGTTAATGCGTCGGCAAATGGGGGGGGGGGGGTGAGAATCAATGACTTACAAAAAACTACGTTCATCTTTTCGCGTGGTTTCTAAAATGCAAAGATACAACTTTTTCTTGACATACAAATTTTTAACAAAAAAAAACGAGACCAACCCTTCGCAAAGGGTCGGTCTCTTGCATTGTCAAAGTTATATGTTGAGTTGTGAAGTTCCCTACTTGCGCTTCTTGCTGGCTTCCTTGGCCTCGACAGTCATGGTGGCATGGGGCACAATCATCAGGCGCTCCTTGGGGATGAGCTTGCCGGTGGCCTGGCAGATGCCATAGGTGCCGTTCTCGATGCGGATGAGGGCGGCGCGCAGGTCGCGGATGAATTTCTGCTGACGGGCGGCAAGTTTCTGGTTCTCTTCCTTCAACAGCACGTTGCTGCCCTCCTCGAGGGTCTTGAAGGTGGGGGCGGTGTCGGCGGCTTCGTTCTCGTTGCCGGCGACGGCCTGCTGCAGCATCTCCAGGTCCTTCTCAGCAGTGGCTATCTTCGAAAGTATCAACTCCTTAAACTCCTGCAACTCCTCCTGGGAATAGCGGGTCTTTTCCTGTTTTTTGGCGTTTGCTTTCATAGTCTTCGTTATTTTCGAGGCAAAAGTAGACATTTTTTCCCGAACATGAGGGGAAAACATTTCAACACTCCTTGTTGATATCGCCAAGATATAAATCAATCAGCCCTTTAGGCGCGGAGATATAGAGAATTTTTTGCTCGCGGTCGACCTTTTTCACCACCTCGTCGATGACCGGGACGAGCACCTCCGTGCCGTTTTTCATGATTTGGAAGAGCGGCTGCGCGGGATATTCTATCACCTGCTCGAGGGTGCCGATGGGGCCCTTCTCGTCGTCTATCACGCTGAAGCCCACCACCTCGTGGAAATAGAAGCGGTTGCCTTCGAGCTTCGGCAGGAGGTCGAGAGGGAGGTAGAGGTCGCGGCCCGCGAGGGCGGCGGCCTGGTCGGGCGAGATTTCCTCGAAGGTCACCACGGCCTTGTTGCCGTTGAGCTGGTCGACATGGAAGAAGTGGGGCACCAGCTTGCCCTTGATGTCCACGAAGGCCGAGTCGAGCTCCTGGTACTCCTCCGGCGCGTCGACGTCGAGGAAGAGCACCATCTGCCCCTTCACACCCCAGGGCTTGGTGACACGCCCCAAATAAAAACAATCCTTTATATCCATGATTTTATTAACGACAAAAAAATATTTTTATTGTTTTACCCCGATAGGGGTGCAACAAAGGTAGCCAGCCAATTCATTGGCTGGGAAATAAAACGTCCACCCATACAATGCGTGCCGTAGGTACGCAACAAAACATCATCTGGCGTACCTACGGCACGCGAAACAAATGGCCACAAAAAACCAGCCGTTGAAACGGCTGGCTACCGTTGTTTGGCCCCTACGGGGCCAGGGGAATAAAACAATGAGAGACGAGACATTAGCCCCATCTCTCATTCTTAATTTTTAATTTTTAATTCTTAATTGAATTACGCTTCGGCGGGAGCCTCGGTCTCGGCGGCGGGAGCGTCACCTTCGGCAGCGGCCTCGGCCTCAGCCTTGGCGGCAGCGGCGGCCTCGGCGGCAGCCTGACGCTTGGCGGCGACGGCGGCAGCCTTGGTCTCGTTGGCCTTCTTCTCGGCCTCGAGACGAGCCTTGCGGGTGTTGCGGGCGTTGTTCTCAACGTCGCTCTTCTTGCTGTTGATCTTGGCCTCTTTGGCCTGCAGCCACTCGTTGAAACGCACATCGGCGGTCTCCTGGCTGATGGCACCCTTCTCGACGCCAATCTGGAGGTGGCGGCGGAGCAGGACGCCCTTATAGGACAGTATGCGGCGAACGGTGTCGCTCGGCTGGGCACCATTTTTCACCCATTCGACGGCGCGGTCGAAGTTGAGGTCGATGGTGGCGGGGTTGGTCAGCGGATTGTAAGTGCCAAGCTTCTCGATAAATTTTCCATCGCGAGGTGCACGACCATCCGCAACAACGATGTGGTAGAAGGGCTGATTCTTCTTACCATGACGCTGAAGTCTAATTCTTGCTGGCATAATTGTTTGGTTTTTAAATGTTTATTACTATTTGTTATTAAATTAACAGACTGCAAAGATACAACCTTTTTCGGAACTGGCAAAATTTTTTTTCATATATATAGAAGCCAGGCCGCGACCTTGCGGTCGCGGCCCGGCACAAAATGGACTTTTCCTTTCTCGCGGGGATTACTCCCAAGTGAAGCCGTCGTTGTTAAAGGACTCGTTGTTCTCATTGTATTCCCAACCTTCAATGTTGCTGCTGGAGATCTGGCCAAGCAGACTATTCAACACCTGCAACACATCGGGACCACTGGAGGCGTAGCCGCGCTCAGACTTGAACTCCACCACTGTAAGCTCAGGCGCTATATATTCTTTCTTCGTTTCCATGATTTATCTGTTTTAGAGGTTAGTTAATAGCAATCGTCTTGACGGGATACATCACGTGGCGGCCGAGTTCGACGTGCGAGGCCAAGGCGCTGGTCTTGGCGAAGACCTGGTTGCCTTCGTTGTAGCCCACCACCGTGATGCGCTTCACCGTGGTCAACGTCACGGGAATGCAGAAGCTCTTGGCCGTGGTGTTGAACACGACACCAGCCGAGCCCTCGGTCTTCATGTCGAAGACCATCTCGCTGCCGTAGCTCAGGTCGCGGTCGGTAATACCGCCCACTTCGCCCACGGGCACCATGGGCATCATGCCCTCGCTGTTCCATTTCACCGTGTAGCTCACGCCGTCGCCTGTGTTCACAGTGCCCACGGCGCCCTCGCCGTAGACATACACCTTCAGCTTGTCCACGGTGACAGTCCCGGTGGTGGTCTTCAGCGACAGCTTGAAGCCGGCGGTGAGGTGCTTG
Source organism: uncultured Bacteroidales bacterium (assembly GCA_900316235.1). Lineage (GTDB taxonomy): Bacteria > Bacteroidota > Bacteroidia > Bacteroidales > P3 > Colimorpha. The sequence continues at coordinate 10,254 of ONCC01000017.1, read as the reverse complement.
AACACCATCTCAGTGGCGGTTGACGCCACCTTGACACCCATGGGGAAGGCCACGTCGTGCGTGCCGTTGCTGTGCATGTTGATGACCAGGTTGTTGAGGGTCATAACGGGAGCAGCGTTGGTGCCGCTGATGGTCACGTCGTTGCCGTTGAAGTCGTCACCCGGGTAGAGGGCGTAGTAGTAACCTCCGTCGTCGGCCAGGGGGGACTCTGTGCTGCCGATGGTGTAGCCACCCTCGCCGTTACTGGCGATGGTGTACACCTCGTCGTTGACCTTGATTTTCTCCCCAGCGAGCCACTCCATGGCCATGTCGCTGGGATCTATCAGTAACTTGCTGCCGTTGCTCGCGGCGGTCATATTCTCGGAGAAGATCTTGATGCGGCCGTCGTTCACCTTCTGGTTGTCGTCTTTCGTGCAGCCTGTAGCCACCAGGGCCAGCAGGGCTGACATCATGATTATCTTCGTTTTCATATCTTGTCTTTTTTTCATTTATTTAATAACAATTTTCTGGCTGTTGCCGTTCATGCGGAGCACGTAGACACCCGTGTGGAGGTCGGAGCCCGGGATGCGGTATTCGGAGCCCGTGACCTCGGCGCTCATCAGGCGGCGACCCATGACGTCGTAGACCTCCAGGGTGCCCTCGCCGTTGACGATGAGGCTATTGCCGTCGAAGATGGCGAAGCGGGAAGTGCTGCTACCCTCGTTGGCGTCGGGCGTCAGCTTCACGGTGAAGCGGTCGCTGACGGGGCTGCCGGTGAAGGAGTAGCTGGGCGTGCTCAGCAGGTCGATGTCGCGGCCCGTGAGGCGGTCGACAAGGTGCAGGTAGCCCGTGACGTCGGTGTTGCCGCTGACGGTGAGCGTGTAGCTGCCCTGGCCGCTGAAGCTCATCGGGAAGCTCTCAATGCCTTCGTTGAGGTTGGCGATGGCGTAGCCGTCGATGCTCAGCATGGGTGCTTCGGGGTTGAGGTGGCTGATCTTAGGCAGGCCCTCACCGTCGGCGAACATGGCATAAGCCACATCGCTGTACACGTCGTTGCTCACCGTGAAGGCGAAGCCCTGTCCGTTCTCCTCTTCGCCAGCGGCGCTCTTCGAGGCCGACGGGCGGAGGGTCAGCGTGCCGGCATTGGTAGCCTTGACCAGGACGGCCTGACCCACGGCGATGTCGGTAGAACTAGTGATAACGGTCCACATGCCGTTGGTGCTCAGCTTGTAGCCACCGGACGTGAGGACGGCGTCGCTGGACGGGGCCATGTAGGTGGAGTTGAGGCGGATGGGAACCATGAAGGGGTTGCCAATGAGGTTCCAGCCGTCGACATCCTTGGTGATGGCCACGTTGACGTTGCCGGTGTTGGGCTCGCCGTCGACCTTCAGCACGGCGTCGTTGGCGCGGCGGTAGATGTAGCCGCGGCCCGGCTCGAGGGTGCTGAAGCCACCGCTCTTCTGGCTCTTCCAAGTGCTGGTGGGCTCGTCGTAGCGCAGGAAGTCGTAGGTGCCAGTGGTGAGATTCTCCACATTGGCGACCGATTCATAGGTCTGGCCGGCATCGTGCATCGGCGAGCTGAGGGCATACCAGTTGTTGGCCTTCACGTTGAAGGTGGGCAGGGCCAGGGTGGTGAACTCGGCGGCGTTGCTCTCAATCGTGCGGTTGCACTCAGGCGAGACCTTCACGTAGTAGTGCGTGTTGTCCTCCAGACCGTCGAAGGTGTAGTTGTTCACATCCACCACCTCCACCTCGTCCCAGGTGATATTGGTCGTGTAGATGTGCAGGTTGTCGATGGCCATGTAGTCACCATCACTGTTTACAGAACCGTCTTTGGTGTATTTCCAGACGAAGGTGTGCGTGCCGGCCGCCACGGGGAAGCTGTAGTGCACAAAGCCGTCACTGGTGCGCTGGGCGCCATAGGTGAACTTGTCTGAACCATCGATGGAGAAGATGCACTTGTCATAATAATTGGAGCCAGTGCCCTCGCCGCGGCATTCGGCGTCGAACTCCACATAGCCGGCGGCATCCATGTCGACCGTCAGCGTGAGCTGCGAGGTGCTGTTGGACTCGCCGGCGTTGCTGCTCTTGATGTAGCCGTCGAAGGCCGTCCAGGGATAGGTAGCGTCGTTGGTCCACTCCGCAGAGGTGGGCACACCGCCGGCGAAGTTCTCGTCGACAAAGTCATTGGCGATGCCGTCCTCATAGCCCAGCATCACCATGTAGCCCGCGTCGCTGCTGCCGTCCCAGGCCACGTCGGCACTGTGGTAGTCGATGTTGCTGACAACGGCATTGGAGGCGCCGCAGTCGGCGCTGGTGGTGAAGAGCACCGTGGCGCTCTTGCGCGTGCTCTCCACGCTCTCGCACACGCCGACCACCTTCACCGCATAGTCGGTCTCGGGGTCGATATTGCCGTCATCGTTGAGCACATAGGGCGAAGCGGGTGCCTCGTAGCTCTCCCACGAGGCCACCTCGACGCTCGTGATGCTGATGTCGTCCACATAGAAGCAGTCGTCGTTAGAGCTTGTGAAACCATCCTTCTTATATCTCCACTTCAGGGTATGGGTGCCTGCGGCAAGTGTATAATTCCTGGTGCTGAAGGTCGTGCTGTTGATGAACTTGTCACCCTGCTGCACATCGTCGATCAAGAAGGTGCCATAGTCCCAGTCGGAACTTTGGCTAGTTTGTTCGGACGAACATCTGGCGGCAAAGCTGAGATTGCCCTCGCTGACGAGAGTCACCGTGAGCGTGATGGTGGATGTACTGCTGTTCACATCGGTGTTACCGCTCTTGATGCTGTAGGTGCTGCCATTGGCAGCGGCATCGGTCACCGTCCAGGCGTAGGTGGCGTCGTTGGTGAAGTCGGCGCTGATGGCGTTGCCCTCGAAGTCGTAGGTGGTGTTATTCACAGTCGCCTTGCCGACATAGACGTTGTAGCTGTCGCTGGTGCCAGTCCAGCTGATGGTGGCACCGTGGGCGGTGGCGCTGCTGACGGCCACTCCGGTGGGGGCGGGGCAGAACACCGTCGTGTTGATGGTGACGCGGCTGCTCCAGGCACTATTGCCGTCGGTGCCGCAGACGTCACGCACCCACACATAGTAGGTGGTCGCCTCGGTCAGGCCGGTGAAGGTGTAGGTCATGGCGGTGATGCCGGTGTAGGTGGGCACGGTCTCGGCCGTCGGATTGGTGCTCTCGGTGCTGAGGTAGATGTCGAAACTCTCGTGCAGATTGTTGGTGGCCACACGCGACCAGGTCACCGTGGCGGTGTTGTGGGCCAGGGTGGCGTTGTCCACGGCCAGGCCGGTGGGGATCCCAATGCCGTTGGTGGTCGTGAAGGTGGCCTTGGTGGTGCACCAGGCACTCTCGTCGCCGCCGCCGCAGTTGGCACGCACATAGGCATAGTAGGTGGTGCTGGGGGTGAGGCCGGTGAGAGTATAAGGATTGGTGCCAGCGTCAACGAGCCATTCGGTGGTTCCATTGGGAGTAAAGTCGGCGGCGGGAGCGAAAGTAGAGCTGGTCGAATAAGCAACCTGCCAAGCAGTCTGGTCGTTTGCACCGTTGGTCCAGCTCAGCGTAGCCGTATGGGCGGTTCTGGTGCTGGTTAAGCCGGACGGCTTGGGACAGGTGGGAGGCTCGGCAATCGAGATGTCATCGATGTAGACACCGTTGGTGGTCCGGCTGCTGTTGGCGGCGTCGATCATGATGGCCAGGTAGGCGTCGGTGGTGGTGGGCACGAGGTATTCGAACTCCTGGTAGCTGGTGGTCAGCGCCTGCTCGGTGATGGGCGCGAAGGTGGAGGCGTCGGTGGGGTCGCTCATAGTGCCAATCTTGAAGGTACTGGTGGCGTTATAGCCTTTGGCCCAAAGGGTCACCTGCTTGCCGGCAGGGCCGGTCATCTCGGGCAGGATGGCATACTGCGGCTGCGGGTCGTAGTCGCTGTATGAACTATAATAGGAATAGAAATACAGGCAGTTGGGAGCGGAGTGCGAATAGGTGGTGTAATAACCATTCGGATAGGCCTTCGGGTAGCCCTGATAGGAGCTGTAGGTGGTGGTGTTGATATAGCTCCAGCAGAGGGGCAGCACGTTGTTGCCCGCCGTGAGGTCGTCGAAGTTCTGCGTGTAGCCCACGGCGGCGATGGCTGCGCACTCGGTGGTGAACGAGGCGGCGTTGCTCCAGTCGCTATAGCCGTTGGCACCGCAGTTGGCGCGCACCTTGACGGTGTAGGTCGTGGCGGAGGTGAGGCCGGTGAGGGTGAAGGGATTGGTGGCGGCATCGATCGGGTTGGCTTCGTCGCTGTCGAGGCAAATCTGCCATGCTGTGGCGGCGCCCGTCTCGGTCCAGCCGAGGGTAGCTGTGGTGGTCGTCGTGGCACTGCAGGTCACGTCGGTGGGCTTCAGGCAGCTGGGGGCCTCATCGACGCGGATGTTGTCCAGAAAAATAGCACCGTTATCATAGTTGGCTGTGGAGAAGAATTGCAGAATGACCGTCTGACCCATGTATGAGGCCAGCGAAAGGGTGGCTTCGGTGAAGTCGCCGGGGTTGGTATAGTCGTTTGAGCCGGTGCTTGCATAGGTCTGCAAGTCGGTGAACGAGGTGCCGCCGTCGGTCGAGATCTTCACGGTGAAGGCGCCGCAGTTGGCGCGGTGGGAGTAGTCGAAAGTGAACTGATAGTCGCCGGTGGAGGGCAGCGTGATGGGCGGCGTATTGATCAATGCCGTTCCGTTGCTCACATAGTAGTTGTACATGCGGAGCATCTTGTTTCCGCTGTAGCTGTACACGCCCCAGATACGCTCCGGGTAGCTGCTGAGGGTCGAAGAAGTGGAAGCCGAGTTGTCCCAGCAGTTGGGCACTGCGTCGGCGGTGGCGCTTTCAAAGTCTTCGTTCCAAGGGAAGCTGGCGACGGCAACGCAGGAGGTGGTGAACGAGGCGGCGGTGCTCCAGTTGCTCTCGTCGCCCACGCCGCAGACGGCCTTCACGCGCACATAGTAGGTCGTGGCGGGGATGAGGCCGATGAGGGAGAAGGGGTTGGTGGCGACATTCTGCGAGACGGCCCCCGTGAAGTCGGCGGCGGTGCCGTACTCAACTGTCCAGTCGGTCTCGCTGCCGCCGGCCGTCCAGGTGAGGGTGGCACCTGTGGCGGTGACGCTGCCGGCCGCCAGAGCCGTGGGTTTGGCGCAGGAAGCAGGAGCGGTGAAGCTGATGTCGTCCACGTAAAGACGGTACTGGTAATCAGAGTAGTAATAGATGGCTACATACTTGGTGCCAGCCGGGAAGGCAAATTCTCCGGAGAGTGTCCACGAGGTAGAACTAGTGCTGATTTCATCTCCGAAAGTAAAACTTGAAATATCGTCGTCGGTTGTCGAGTAACCCACTTTGAATGTTTCTGTACCATCGGAAGAACTGGCTGCATAACAAAATGTCACAACAACGCCATTTGTTCCTGCCAATTCGGGAGAAATAAGGTACTGATTATAGCTGGTGTAATCTCTAGTATACGATGAAAAACGGAAACCATAAGTACCTGTTTTTGCGGCAGTATTGATGCCAAATTCACCAGCATTATTGGTACTTTCATTTACAGTCGTCCACCCGTCGGTCGACAAATCGTTGTCTTCGAATCCATACGAATAGGGTAAGGATTGTTGTGCCTGTGTGACCCATGGGACGCAGATGAGCGCCGCGAGGGCCAGAAATCGTAATACTTGTTTCATAATGTTTGTTTGTTAGGTTAATAAAATATAAATTGGGTTGTTAATTTTTGTTTTCTAATACAATATTTTAATCAAAGAACTCCAAAAACTCCTTGCGCGACACACCGAGGGCAGCGAGGTTGTTCTTCACCACAAATTCTGGCAAGGGGTCGATGTGGGTCTGGAACACCACGGGACGTGGCATACCGTCGCGCGCCCACATCTCGTGGCCGCCGTTGGTGCGCTGCATCGTAAGTCCCTGTGCCTTCAAAAAGGCACGGAACTCGTCGAGGGTGATATTGGAGAGTTTCTTCATCTGGCAGTTATTCGCACGGGTGAGACAATCCGTTCAAAGGGGGTGTCGCCCGACAGCAAGTCGCTGAACATCGGCCGTTCAAGCATCGACTGTGGACGCGGTGGACGGGCAGTGTGGGCCTCCACTTCCCAGCCATGTGCTTTCAGGTCAGACTCCAATGTGCCATGCTCTGTCCAGTAGTCGGCATACAATTCGAAGGCCTCGTAGAAATTTTTTTTGACAGCGTCATTGAAATTCTTGCCAGACGAACAGATGTCGAGCGACGGACAATAGGAGATGTAGTTCTCGCCCTCACGGAAGACGTATATGTCAACGTTGAGGCGGAATTCATCTTGGTCAATCTGTATGGTGTCTTTCTTCATTTGTGTTGTTTGTTGTTTCTGTCTATCTTTTCTCCTGCTGCGCGAAATCCATAAATCTTATAAATTTTTCCACCGCGCGGGGGGCGGCAGTCTTTCGAGTAATTCGCCAATAATTGTCCTGCGTAGCTTAGTTTAATTCGTTCAATTCGCCGTTTTGCTACATGTTATACGGTGTGCGGAAATGGGAGCCGCGGAGTTCTTTCATCGTTTTCTCGTCCCACTGCCCACTTTCCCAAAGTGCATCCATTTCTTCGTCCACCTGCTTGGCATAGAAGGCAGACAGCTGTTCTCTCAACTGCTCCAGTCCGAGAGCAGACTTGATATGTGACATCAAGTTGAACACATGTACCTGTGCAGGACTAAAAGTGATAGTTTCCATATGATTTCCAGTTGAATTCAATGTGCTTTTTTTCTCCCTGAAGCATTACCATCCCCGGCCACCAGTCAGCGCCGCAAGGGCCAGAAATCGTAATACTTGTTTCATAATGTTTGTTTGTTAGGTTAATAAATTATAAATTGGGTTGTTAATATCAATATTCTATCAATTCAAGCCCCTGGTTGCGGTAATAGGGGAACTTGGTGTCGCTCGATAACAAAGCCATGCGCTCGGTGATGGCATGTGCTATTATCATGTGGTCACTGGGGTCATGATGCTCTTCCGCCTCGTTTATCCGAAGGCGGCTATAGGCATAACCCACATTGCGACGGATGGGCAGAAACTCAATGCCAAGGTCGGACTCGACCGCTTGTAGCACCTCCGTCGGATTCTTGAAGTACTTTGTCAGTAGTTTTTTATTGTTGAAATGTACCACCAACTCTCGCATAGTCTCACAACTAGCGAAGAGGGTGTTCTCCGTGTCATCGATTAAAGATTGTGCTCCTTTGCTCAGGTTATCAATATCCGTAAGCAAATCGATGACCACACAGGTGTCAAGCATCAGTCTCATCGTTGAGAATCTTTTTGCCGTCTTTGTAACTCTTGCACTGCTCCTGCAGTTCGGGGTCAAGCACTTCGATGACCCACTTGTGGGCTCTGGCCCATTGTCCCGCTTTGGAAATCCGTTTTCCGCGAGATCTCACGGGTGAAATTGTCGCTTCCATCTCTGTTTGTATTTTATCTCTGTTTGTATAATAATTGGGGTGTTAACAGCAATTCTCATCAGTATCGGTTCATGACTCAAGTCCCCACGGGTCGGGCACCAGTTCGACATATTTTTTCAGGTACCTGAAATGCCTCTTCGGAGCAGTCCGCACGGTTTTTCTAGCCGGTGCCTGTTTCGTTTTCTTTGCTGTCTTATCCATAACGTCCGTTTAGTTTATTTATTCCAATGTGCAAAAGTACGAAATAATTGTTATCCTGCCAAACTTTTTCCATATTACCATCCCCGGCCACCAGTCAGCGCCGCGAGGGCCAGAAATCGTAATACTTGTTTCATAATGTTTGTTTGTTAGGTTAATAAATTATAAATTGGGTTGTTAATTTTTGTTTTCTATCACAAAATTTTAATCAAAGAACTCCAAAAACTCCTTGCGCGACACCCCGAGGGCAGCGAGGTTGTTTTTGACAGCGTCATTGAAATTCTTGCCAGACGAACAGATGTCGAGCGACGGACAATAGGAGATGTAGTTCTCGCCCTCACGGAAGACGTATATGTCAACATTGAGGCGGAATTCATCTTGGTCAATCTGTATGGTGTCTTTCTTCATTTGTGGGGACAGTTATTACCATTATATTTTATTTCCTTTCTCAATCAGTGAGTTACACGTAATGATACCTTTCCATTAATCACACAAAAGTATGAAGATTTTTCGTAATTTGCAAATAAATTTTGTTTTTTAACATTTCAGTCCTCCCCCATCCCCTCCCTAAAGGAGGGGATTCCATCGCCCTTCCATCTCCCTTCCATCTATCTTCCACCTACCTTCCTTCTACCTATCATCTACCTATCAACTCCCACCGTGGTAGGAGTTGGTTAGGAGTTGGTAGGGAGTTGATAGGTGGTTGTCAGGTAGTTAGGAGAAAGCGATTTTTTTGTGTTTTTGGGGCAATAAATGGCATTTTTGCACGTTATCTTAATTAAATTTAACAAAAAATTATTGTTTAAAATTTATAAAAAAGCGCGTTTTTATGAGTCTGATAAAATCCATTTCCGGCATCCGCGGCACCATCGGAGGTCCCGCAGGCGAGGGTCTCACACCCCTCGACGTCGTTAAATTCACCTCGGCTTTCGCCACTTTCCTGAAGTCGAAAGCAGACGGGGACGTCTGCGCACCCAGATTAAAGCTGGCGGTGGGGCGCGACGCACGCCTTTCGGGGGCTATGGTCGACCGCCTCGTCGTGGGCACCCTGCAGGGCATGGGTGTCGACGTGCTGGAGACCGGCCTGAGCACCACACCAACGACCGAGATGACCGTCATCGACGGCCACTGCGACGGCGGCATCATCATCACCGCCAGCCACAACCCCAAGCACTGGAACGCTCTGAAGCTGCTCAACAGCAAGGGCGAGTTCATCAGCGACGCCGAGGGCAAGGAGGTGCTGCGCCTGGCCGAGAGCCTGAATGAGATGGCAGACGGGGACGTCTGCGTACCCAGCGTGAACTACGCCGAGGTCGACGAACTGGGACAGGTGACCGTGGAGGAGGACTGGATCGACCGCCATATCGAGCGGGTGCTGGGACTGAAACTCGTTGACACTGAGGCTATCCGCAAGGCCAACTTCAAGGTGGCCGTCGACGCCGTGAACTCCACGGGTGGCATCGCCATCCCGCGCCTGCTGCGCCGCCTGGGCGTGGAGCAGGTGGTGGAGCTCAACTGCGAGCCCACGGGCCATTTCGCCCACAACCCCGAACCTATCCCGCAGAACCTCACGCAGATAAGCGACTGCGTGCGGGAGAACCACTGCGACCTGGGCATCGTCGTGGACCCCGACGTGGACCGTCTGGCACTGGTGTGCGAGAACGGCGAGATGTTCGGCGAGGAGTATACGCTGGTCAGCGTGGCCGACTACGTGCTGCAGCACACGCCGGGAAACACGGTCAGTAACCTCTCGTCGTCCAGGGCTTTGCGCGACGTCACACGCCGCTACGCGGGCTGCGAATACAACGCCGCCGCCGTGGGCGAGGTGAACGTCACCACCCTCATGCGCCAGACGGGCGCCGTCATCGGTGGCGAGGGCAACGGAGGGGTCATCTACCCCGAGCTGCACTACGGCCGCGACGCGCTGGTGGGCGTGGCGCTGTTCCTCACGCTGCTGGCCAAGGAAGGTGAAAGGTTAAAGGTGAAAGGTGAAAGGTTATCGGTAAGCGAATTAAAGAAGCGCTACCCCGAATATGTCATCTCGAAGAACCGCAAGGACCTGACGCCCGATATGGACGTCGACGCGCTGCTGGCGAAGGTCGCCAAGCTCTACAACGGCATGGCCGGGGTGGAGAAGGTGACGACCATCGACGGCGTGAAGATAGACTTCGCCGACGGCTGGGTGCACCTGCGCAAGAGCAACACCGAGCCCATCATCCGCATCTACAGCGAAGCCGCCACCGAAGCCCGCGCCAACGAGCTGGCGCAAGGGGTGATGCAACAGATTTGAAAATAAGATGGTATTTGTTGCGTACCTACGGCACGCATTATTTCATCACGCCATTAATCACCAGCCAATGAATTGGCTGGCTACCCTTGTTGGATGCCTACGGCATCATTGTTCCATCTTGCCCCGTAGGGGCCAAACACCGGTAGCCAGCCGTTTCAACGGCTGGAAACAAGATGCACGGGCGCGTGCGTTCCCTGGGGCACCGCTAGGTGCCCAACAATGGTAGCCAGCCGTTTTAACGGCTGGTTTCTTGTGGCCATTTGTTTTTGCGTGCCGTAGGTACGCCAGATGGTATTTGTTGCGTACCTACGGCAC
>ONCC01000035.1 GCA_900316235.1 uncultured Bacteroidales bacterium | reverse complement strand
GCGGTCATCTCCTGGTCGGGAACGTTGACGCAGTTGATGGTGACGTCGGCCATCTTGCCGTTGGTGAGGCGCTCGACGAGCTCGTAGACCTGCACGGGGGTCATGCCGGCGGCAGACTCGACGATGTCGCAGAAGCCGAGGTCTTTGATACGCTGGGTGCTCTTGGGGCTGTTGGCGATGCCGATGACCTTGCCGGTCACGCCGACGCGCTTCTTGGCCTCGTAGCAGCAGAGCATGCCGCTCTTGCCACCGGCGCCAAGGATGACGACGGTCTGGCCATACTGGCACAGCTTGGCGGTCTGGGCGGGAGCACCGGCCACGTCGAGGGCGCTCAGGGCGAGTTTCTCGGGCATATCGGTCGGAATCTTGGCATAGATACCGCTCTCGAAGAGGATAGCCTTACCCTTGATGTCGACCTGGTCGACCTCGGGACGGATCTCGAGGATCTCATCGATGCGGAGAGGAGTCAGCGAGAGGCTGACGAGGGTGGCGATGCGGTCGCCCTCTTTGAGGTCGATCTTGCCCTTCAGGGCGTCGCCAATCTTCTCGACCTTGCCGAGGAGCATACCGCCCGAACCGGTGCGACGGTTGCGGTGCTTGCCCTGGAGCTCGACATTGAGGAGCATCTCCTTCTTGACCTCTTCCATGATTTTCTCCTGGCTGGCGCCTTCGCCGGCCTGCTGCTTGGCATAGTTGTGGATGTCGGTGAACGAAGCGCTGTCGATGTTCAGGGTCTGAACGTCGATAAGGATCTCGTTATCCCAGATCTCATCCATGTTGTTGTCAAGCTTGTTGGCGGGCTGAGGGAGAACACCCTTCGGCTCGATGACGCGGTGGGTACCGTACTTGTTGCCTTTTTTCTGCATAATGATAGGTTATTTTATTGATTATTAATTAAATTAATTGACTTTTTACTTGTCAAAGAGGAAACAAAGATACAAAAAAAATATTTTCGTGCAAAAAAAAATTTACCATTCGATTTTTATCGAATTGCAACTCCTTGTTTTTCAATGTCTACTACCACCAACACCGTCCTATCGGCGTACCTTCGCCGTACCATTGCCATACCATCGCCCACCAGGGTCGGAGATGGTAGGCCGGGGATTGGCCGATGGAGGGGCAAAAAAGTTAAATTTCTGTTAAAAACTTGACATGTCCTAGTTCCGGGATTATATTGTTTATCGAAGAATTTTTAAAGTTACATGTTATGGCAAAGCAGCATTATGGAATCAACGACGGCTACCGCGGGACCGTCGGGACCGTCATCGGATATCAGTGGCGCGGGAAATGGTGCCTGCGCTCACGGCCGCGCTTTGTGCGCAACCCACGCACACCCAAGCAGATGGCGGCACGCGGAATCTTCTCTTCCGCTTCGCGTCTGGCCTCGAGGATGCACTCCGTCCTCCGCCTCGGCATGCGCAGTGAGGCCCTGAAGATGCACCGCACCGAATGCAACCACTTCATGAGCCTCAACGCCCCCTGTTTCTCGCTCGTCGACAGCCAGTTGCAAGTTGATTATGAGAACCTCCTCGTCGCCGTGGGTCCCGTGGCGCCGGTGGGATTCGGCACTCCAACGTCAGACGCCTCCCTCATCACCATTCCCTTCGAACGCAACCCCCTGCATCTCAGCTCGTCGAGCGATGACGAGGTGTATCTCTATGCCTGGTGCCCCGAGCTGCAGCAAGGCATCCTTTCCACCCCCGCCTACCGCCGTCAGCGGCAGGTGACCATCTCCTTGCCCGACAATTGGGTAGGCCTCGAGGTACACCTCTACGGCTTCGTCACCGACTATGCCGGACGCGCTTCCGACAGCACCTACATCGGATATTTATTCGCCGACCGACACAATAATCCCGACAAGCGCGCGTTAATAATGGAAAACATTGATAATAAGTACGACTATGAGACGAGCGATATTTCTGGCTTTCCTTCTGGCATCCAGCGGAATAGCAGTGGCTCAGAATACAAAGGTGGAGGTCAAGGTGACTCCCGACGGCGCCACGGTGGCGGAACCCGGGACCCAAATATTCACTGTGATTGAGCAGAAGCCTGAGTTTCCGGGAGGCGACGAAGCCCTCTACCAGTTCCTCGCGGCCAACCTCAAGTACCCCTGCACCGACTGCGAATGCTCCGGAAAGGTATACATCACCTTCGTCATCGAGAAAGACGGCAGCGTAAGCAACGCCAAAGTGTTGCGCGACCCCTGCCCTGACCATGGCTTCGGCGATGAGGCCCTGCGTGTAGTCAACCTCATGCCCAAATGGAAACCCGGCCGCCAGCGCGGCAACCCTGAGCGCGTGCAATATAACCTCCCCATCAACTTTTCCCTTAAATAGCCCATGAAAGTCATCATCCTAGGAACAGCTTGGCCCTACCGTGGCGGCCTCGCAGCCTTCAACGAAAGACTGGCGCGCCAATACCAGCAGGAAGGACACGAGGTGGAGATTGTCACCTTCACGCTCCAGTACCCCTCGTTCCTCTTCCCCGGCAAGACACAATACAGCGAAGACCCCGCGCCGGAAGGGCTGAAAATCACCCGCAAACTCAACGCCATCAACCCCATCAGCTGGTGGCGCACGGGTCGTTACATCAAGAAACAGCGCCCCGACCTGGTCATCACCAAGTTCTGGCTGCCCTTCATGGCACCGGCCCTGGGCACCGCCAACCGTGTCTGCAAAAGGAAAGGCATGCGCCGCATCTCGATTCTCGACAACCTCGTGCCCCACGAAAAGCGTCCGGGCGACAAGCAGTTTGCCAAATACTTCGTGGGCTCGGTCGACGGCATGGTGGCCATGTCGCGCTCGGTGCTTGCCGACGCCGACCTCTTCGACCCCAAGCACCTCAAGCCAAAGGTCTTCTGCCCGCATCCGCTCTACGACCACTACGGGGAGACCCTCACGCGCAAGGAAGCCCTCGACCTCATGGGGCTGCGCGAGAGCCAGCACTACGTGCTCTTCTTCGGCTTCATCCGCGGATACAAAGGGCTGGATCTGCTGTTCGACGCCATGGCCGACGAACGTATGGCTCGCCTGGGGGTGAAACTCATTGTGGCCGGCGAGTTCTACGGAGACCCCAAACCCTACCAGGAGCAGATTGCCCGCCTCGACATCGGCGACCGTGTGGTGATGCACACCGATTTCATCCCCGACCACGAGGTGAACCGCTACTTCTGCGCCGCCGACCTCGTGGCACAGCCCTACAAGACCGCCACACAGAGCGGCGTGACGCAGATAGCCTTCCACTTTGAGAAGCCCATGCTCGTCACCAACGTGGGCGGATTGCCCGAGATAGTACCCGACGGCAAGGTGGGCTTCGTGGTGGAGCCCGACGCACAGCAGATTGCCGACGCCATCGTGCGCTATTTCGACGAGAACTGGCAGCAGCGTCTCACCGAAGGCGTGCGTCAGGAAAAACAGAAATACCTCTGGAACAACATGACAGAGGCCATAGAGAAACTAAAATAAACCCAAGACTATGACTATAAGAAGCAAAGCACCCTTAAGACTGGGACTGGCCGGCGGCGGCACCGACGTCTCGCCCTACAGCGACCTCTACGGCGGCGCCATCCTCAACGCCACCATCAGCATGTATGCCTACACCACCATCGAGCCTACCGACGACGGACGCGTGGAATTCCTGGCTCCCGACAAAGGACTGCGCGAGGTGTACGATAACGCCATGGAAGTGGATACCGACGGCTACTTCATCCTCCACAAAGGTGTGTATAACCGCATAGTGAAACAGTTCACCCACAAGCCGCTATCGATGCGCATTGCCTCGTTTGTCGACGCTCCCGCGGGCAGTGGCCTCGGCACCTCGTCGACACTCGTAGTGAGCATCCTCGGCGCCTACGTGGAATGGCTCAAGTTGCCGCTGGGCGAATATGATATCGCCCGCCTGGCCTACGAGATTGAGCGCATCGACCTCGGCCTCGCCGGTGGCAAGCAGGACCAGTATGCCGCCACCTTCGGCGGATTCAACTACATGGAATTCATCGGTGACAACGTCATTGTCAACCCCCTGCGCGTCCGCCAGCAGTATATTGACGAGCTCAACCACAACCTCCTCCTCTACTGGACCGACACCTCGCACGTCAGCGCCGACATTATCAAGGAACAGCAGCAAAACGTCAAGGCCAAGAAAAGCAGCAGCATCGAAAGCATGCACAAACTCAAGGAACAGGCCCAGCAGATGAAAGAAGCCCTGCTGAAAGGACACGTGGGAAGCATTGGAGAAATTTTGAATTTCGGCTGGCAGCATAAGAAACAGATGGCACAGAGCGTCAGCAACGCCCGCATCGACGCCATCTATGAGGCCGCCATCGGGGCCGGTGCCTCGGGTGGCAAGATCAGCGGTGCCGGCGGCGGCGGATTCATGTTCTTCTACTGCCCCGGCCTCACCCGTTTCGCCGTGCGCGAGGCGCTGGGACAGTTCGGCGGCGAGACCAAACGCTACGACTTCACCAGCGAAGGACTGAAAACCTGGACCATACAATAATAATGATTATGAACAGAATACAAGAATCGATAGAACAAAGCATCGCCGTCAAACAGGCAATATTGAGTAACAACGCCCTGATGCAGACCGTATCTGATGCTGCACAACTGATTGAAGCCAGCCTCCGTGCCGGTGGCAAGATACATTTCTGCGGCAACGGTGGCAGCGCCGCCGATGCACAGCACCTGGCAGCAGAATTGAGCGGACGCTTCTACTTCGACCGTCCGCCGCTTAACGCCGAGGCCCTGCATTGCAACACCAGCTACCTCACCGCCGTGGGTAACGACTACGGCTACGAATATATTTTCGCTCGCTTGCTGCGCGGTACCGCCAAGAAAGGCGACGTACTGGTGGGCATTAGCACCAGTGGCAATAGCAAGAATATCCTCGAGGCCTACAAGGTAGCCAAGGAACTTGGCGTGAGCATCGTCTCCATGACTGGTGCCACGGGCGGCAAAATGAAGGACTGCGGTGGCCTGCTGCTCAACGTGCCTTCCACCGATACCCCGCGCATCCAGGAGAGCCACATCATGCTTGGCCATATCATATGCGAACTCGTCGAGTCCGCCATGTTCAAGAAGCAATGAGAGAAGCAATCATTTTGGCTGGCGGCTTTGGAACAAGGCTACAGAGCGTGGTGAGCGACGTGCCCAAGCCCATGGCTCCCGTGGCAGGCAGACCCTTCCTCACCTACCTACTCGACCGGCTGCGAAAGCAAGGTTATACCCATATAGTGCTGGCCACAGGCTACCTGCACGAGAAGGTGGAGGAATTCTTCGGCCATGAATACCATGGCGTCGCCATCGACTACGCTCGCGAGTTATCCCCCTTAGGTACCGGCGGTGCCATTGTCAATGCCCTGCAGTATTGCCATGAAGAGGCCGTCACCGTGCTTAACGGCGACACTCTTTTTGATATCGACCATGAGCGTCTCTGCCGTTTCGCCGAAGAGAAGGCCACACCGTTGGCCATCGTGCTGCGACAGGTGCCCGATGCCGGACGCTATGGTTCGGTGGAAATCGACGCCAACGGCTGCATCACTACCTTCAAGGAGAAGAACTCCGAAGCCGGCAGCGGCCTTATCAACGGCGGCATCTACCGCATACAGCGCAGCCTCCTCGACGGCTTCAGCCTGGGAGAGAAGTTCTCATTCGAACAAGAACTCATGCAGCAACGCTACCGCGACGAACACTACTACGCCTATGCCGACGGAGCCTATTTCATCGATATCGGCATACCCGAGGATTATAGCCGCGCACAACAAGAACTCCCGTCATTATGAAAGCCCTGTTCCTCGACCGTGACGGCGTGCTCAACGTTCTGCGCCACAACGACTACGTAAAGACTCCCGATGAGTTGGAACTGTTGCCGGGAGTGGCGGAGGCCGTGGCGCTCTGCAAACCTCATTTCGACTTTATCTTCATTGCCACTAACCAGCAAGGTATTGGAAAAGGGCTGATGACGGAAAGCGACCTCGAAGCTATCCACGCCAAGCTCATGACCGCCGTCCCGGGAATCGACAAGATATACCACTGCTCCAAGCGCGAGTACGAGCACAGTTTCATGCGCAAGCCCAGCATCGGCATGGCTATTCAGGCACGTCGGGAGCATCCAGGGCTGAGACTTAAAGAGTGCGTGATGGTAGGCGACTCGATGACAGACATGCTCTTTGGCCGCCGCGCCGGCATGACAACGGTACTTGTGGGCGACAATTCGGACTGCGCCACCGCCAAGCCATGGCTGGTGGACTACCGATACAAAGACCTTCTTGATTTCGCCCGCAGCCTCTAGCGATCGATGCGGACACGCGGGTCGAGGAGGCCGTAGACAAGGTCGGTGAGGATATTGATAATCACCAACAAGACACAGATAAAGAGGATGGCACCCATAACGACAGGGAAGTCGTAGGTGTCGAGGGCGTCGACAATCACCACGCCCATGCCCTTCCAGTCGAAGACATATTCAACAAAAACGGCACCGGCCAGCAACCCGGCGAGCCATCCCGAGGCCGAGGTCACCACGGGGTTGAGGGCATTACGCAAGGCGTGATGCACCACCACACGACGACGGCTGAGGCCTTTGGCGCGGGCAGTACGTATGTAATCCTGGCTGAGGGCTTCGAGCATCGAGTTCTTGGTGAGCTGCGTGAGCGTGGCCAAGGGGCGGATGCCAAGCGTCAACGCGGGCAGGATAAGATTCTTAAGGTCAAGATATTCGCCTTCGCCATAGTCGTCAACGGTGAAGAGGTTGCCAAACATATTGAGATGAGTCCAGTCAGCAAGCACATAGGCAAAGAACCAAGCGATGAGGATAGCAGCGAAGAACGACGGGAGTGACATTCCCAAAGTACTAAGGACGAGCGTCGTGCGGTCAATCCATGTATCCTTATGCAAGGCGCAGACGACTCCCAACGTAATGCCCACTGCCAGGGCGAAGAGCATGGCTACAATGGCCAGGACGGCAGTTTGAGGAAATGCCGTGGCGATAATCTCGCTCACACGCCGCTGGCTCTGGTAACTGCGTCGCAGATAGGGTGCCTTTACAACAACCGAGGTGGAGCCCAACTTGAGAAGCGTAGCGTAATGATACTTGTCGGGCGAAAGGTAGAAGAAACTCCGCGGGTCACTGTTGTTGTGGAACGAGAGCGGCGATAGGTCATTGAGGTAGCCCGCATATTGCGTCAGCAGAGGCTTGTCACGACCAAGGTCGCGGTTGATAACTTCGATGCTTTCGGCATCGGCATGCTGTCCAAGCATCATGCGCGCAGGGTCGCCGGGAAGGATGTTGAAGAGGAAGAACACCAACGTCACCACTCCCAGCAGCACCAGGAATCCATACATCAGCCGTTTCCCTACGTATCGCAACATATTCTATCTCAGTCCGTGGACGACACTTTTCTTGGCGACAAAATCTTTCAGATAGAAGGGCTCGAAGTAGGCCACATCCTCGGTCTTCCCGCCCTTCAGCTTTGCTTCGGCAATCTCAAGCATTCCTTCAGCGGAGAGACAGAATTCGCTGTCATAGCGCGCATTGGGATGGACACCCAGAATCTCGCGCGTCTTCTCGGCACCATCGCCTATGAACATTACTTCGCTTTTATCCAGCCACTCATCGAAGCACCCCGCCTCAATGACATCAGCAGAGGTGTCGCGAAGTATTTCCATTTCACCTTTCACCTTTGACCTTTCACCTTTGACCACCATGGTGTAGCATTCCATGCGTCGTGCATCAATCATGGGGCAGACAAATCCTTTGTAGTCAGGATGCTGTCGGCAATAGAGCGCAGCCATGGAGAGCAGCGTGGGCACCGAAACGAGCGGTATGCCGAGGGCGTAGCAAAAACCCTTGGCGGTGCTCACGCCGATGCGGAGACCGGTGTAGCTGCCGGGACCGGCGGAGACACAGACGGCGTCAAGGTCGCGAGGCTGCATGGAGCACTCCTTCAGCACCTCGTCGATAAACACCGAGAGACGCGTGGAGTGGGCGTTGGGCGTGTCACTGTCACGACGGGCGGCGACTTTGCCGTCCACGGCCAGCGCCACGGAGCATATCTGTGTGGCTGTTTCTATCAGTAATATCTTCATCTCATGTCAATTACTTCGGCCTCGGGGTGGTCGGCAGGATTGAACGTGAACGAACCCTTGATGGGCGAATACGACATGCCGGAGAATTCATATATCTCACGGCTTGAGTCATATTTGTGTACCTCCATACGCTTCAGTTCGCCGGTCTCCTCGTTGACGAAGAGGCGGATTTTGTGATAGCTCTGAGCCGAGCGCGGCTGCATATCGATAACAGCCGAGCCGTCGTTGTCGCTACGTATATACTTGACGCGGAAGTTCTTGGCATAGTTGGCAATGAGGCGGCCGGGATTGAGGAGGTCGATGTCGCTCGCCGGCGGCATGTTGTTGATGACAATCTCCTTGGCCTCCTTGTTCCACTGCCAGATGGTGGTGCCGTCGCAGTAAATCTCCTGATTTGACATCGTCAGGTGGTACATACCCCTGCAATACTGCACTTTGGCCGACTGCTTGGCGGTCTGCTTTTTATGGCTGTCGAGCATGGTGAGGGTCACCGTTCCGCTGACATCCAGCAACCTTTTCTCGGCCTTCTTGAGTGCCTCGGTGGCATTCTCGTCGAGACGTCCCTGCGAGTGACGGCCATTCTGCGCCTGCAAAGAATTGAGAATTGAAAATTGAAAATTGAAAATCAGGCTTGCGCAGACCAATAATTTCAGCAAATTTTTCATTTGTCTTAACTACTTAACTACTGTCTACTTAACTACTTAATGCAAGTTGACACCGATGATATTCATAAACTCCTCGCGGGTCTTGGGGTCTTTCATGAAGGCGCCGGTGAAGTCGCTGGTGGTGGTGACGCTGTTCTGCTTCTGCACGCCACGCATCGACATGCACATGTGCTGCGCCTCGATGACCACGGCCACGCCGAGGGGATTGAGGACATTCTGGATGCAGTCCTTGATTTGCTTGGTGAGACGTTCCTGCACCTGCAGGCGACGGGCGAAGGCGTCGACCACACGCGGTATCTTGCTCAGTCCCACAATAGTGCCGTTGGGAATATAGGCCACATGGGCCTTGCCGACAAAGGGCACCATGTGGTGCTCGCAAAGCGAATAGAGCTCGATATCCTTGACGACAACCATCTGCTTATAGTCCTCATGGAACATGGCGCTGCGAAGAATCTCCTCGGGGTTGAGGTCGTAGCCATTGGTGAAGAAGAGCATGGCCTTGGCGATGCGTTCCGGACTCTTCAGAAGTCCCTCACGCTCAGGATTCTCTCCCAAAAGCTTGATAATGGCCTTGTAGTGCTCAGCCATCTCGCTGACACACGCTTCGTCGTATTTGTCTATTTTCTGGTAGCCTAATTCCATATCGTTTTCTTTCATTTAGTATATAATAACGCAAAAAAATTGCCCAAAGTATATAAAGGACATATATTTTTTTACCCTGACCAACCTGCCAACAACCCACCCCCACCCTATCATCTCCGACCATGGTCGGGGATAGTCGGGCGATGGTACGTTTTTGATACGGTTTTAGGACGGTGTTGGTCCCTAAAGGATGCTAAAAATCAACCGATTACATGCACCGGTTTTTCGTGGTTATTCCACTTCAAGCAAAAGTCCCTTAAGATACTCACCCTCAGGGTGATGGATAGAAACAGGGTGGTCCATGGCGTGGGGAAGCTGACGGACGATGCGGACACGACGGTGGGCGTTCATGGCGGCGGTGAAGACCATAGTCTGGAAGTCCTCCTTGCTGACGGCTTGGCTGCAACTGAAGGTCATCAGCAACCCACCCTCGGGCAACGCCTCCATGGCACGCTGGTTGATGGAGCGATAGCCCTTCAGCCCCTGCTGGAGAGAACGGTGGCTCTTGGCAAAGGCAGGCGGATCGAGGATGATGAAGGTGAAAGGAGTGGGTAGTGGGGAGTGGGGAGTGGGTAGCATTTGTCCTCGTGTGCTATCCACTACACACTGTCCACTACCTACTAAATACTTTAACACGTCGGCGACGGTACCCTGGTGGGGGGCATCGGAACCGAAGTTCAACTCCACATTGCGGTTGCAGAGGTCGATGGCTTTCTTGCTGATATCCACGGTCTCCACATAGTCGGCACCGCCGCGGAGGGCTGCTAGGGAGAATCCTCCTGTATAGCCGAAGCAATTAAGTAGACGGTGGCCTTTGGCGAGTTCCTGCACCAGCTTTCGGTTCTCACGCTGGTCGATGAAGAAGCCCGTCTTCTGACCTTCATAGAAGTTAATCAACAGGCGGTTGCCACTCTCGGTGATTTCGTGCTCAAGGGGCTCGGGGCCGTAGAGGTAGCCGTCGGCCGAGACTGACGACACGGTGGCGGAGCTTTTGTCGAAGATGGACTGGAGGCCGTAAGGTTTCAGTTCCTCTTTAAGGATCTCCACCAGTTCAGGGAACATGCGATGCATACCCACCGAATGGGCCTGGAGCACCAGCACACCGTTGTACCAATCGGCGACAAGGCCGGGGAGATAGTCGCCCTCGGCGTGAACCAGCCTAAAAACATTAGTATCCTTGGCGTTGAAAAAGCCCAAACGGGCACGGTAGTCGATAGCAGAACGGAGGCGGGAGCGGAAGAAGTCGGCATCAATGTCGGGTGTATCAAAAGAAAGCACCTTGCAGATGATGCTCTCATCCTGATAGTGGCCGGTGGCCATCCACTGGCCGCGGGCATCGACGACATCCACGAGGTCGCCCTCCTGCGGCTCGCCCTCGATGCGTTTTACCGCCCCCGAGAATATCCACGGATGACGACGGAGGATGGCTTTCTCCTTGCCTTGAGCTATAACAAGCCTCGGTCGGTTCATTGTTTCATGTCGTGGATTGTCTGCTGCGGGTCGTCGCTCTTGAAGACGGCGTTGCCGGCCACCAGGACGTCGGCACCGGCCTCGAAGAGCTTGGGGGCGTTCTGCAGATTGACACCGCCGTCGACCTCAATGAGGCACTCGGGGTTCTTGCGGTTGCAAAGTTCGCGCAGCTGACGCACCTTGTTATAGGTATTCTCGATGAACTTCTGCCCGCCGAAACCGGGGTTGACGCTCATCAGCAGCACGAGGTCGCACTCCTGGATGATATCCTCCAAAAGGCTGACCGGCGACGAGGGGTTGAGCACCACGCCGGCCTTCATGCCCGCATCATGGATGGCGTGGAGCACGCGGTCGTGGTGGTGGCAGGCCTCGTAGTGGATGGTGAGGATGTCGGCACCGGCATTCTTGAAATCCTGCACATAGCGACCCGGATCCATAATCATCAGGTGCACGTCGAGAGGTTTCTGCGCGTGCTTCTTGATATGCTTCACTATCGGCTGACCGAAGGAAATATTGGGCACAAAGATACCATCCATGACGTCGACATGCAGCCAGTCGCACTCGCTGGCGTTGAGCATCTCAATGTCACGTTGGAGGTTGCCGAAGTCGGCACTTAATAACGAGGGGGATATAAGTTTCATAATTTCAGTTTTTCAAAGTTTTTGCCATAGACACCCTGGGCCTTGTTGACCGAGATGAAGGCGTTCTCGTCGATGCGATGGATAATCTGCATGACGTGGGCCTTGTCGGTGCGGTGCACCATCATGAGGAGCACTTTCTGGCCCTGCTTGGTGTAGCAGCCCTCGGCATCGAGGAGCGTGGCACCACGACCCACCTCGCGGGCCACAGTGTCGCCAATCTCGGCGTTCTTCTGCGAGAAGACCATAATCTGGTAGCTCTGCTTGTTGCCGTCGAGCACCATGTCGAGCACATAGGTCATCACACCCATGACGACATAGCCGTAGACCACGTTGCCCAGCTTGCCGGAGACGAAGTAGGAGCAGCCCACAATGACAATATCGATGAGCATGATGACGCGGCCGGGCGAGATATTGTGATACTTGCAGATGATGAGGGCTATGATGTCGGTACCGCCGGTGTTGCCGCCCATGATAAAGCTCAGGCCGATACCCAAGCCGCAGAGGGCTCCGCCGATGATAGCGCACATGAAGGGATCGAACTGCATGGTGCCGTCGGGGTTCATGAAGAGATTCTCCACATGGAGGCCCTGTTGCCACATGATGAAGAATACCGAGCTCATGGCGATGCCGTAGATGGTGTTGGCGCCGAACTTCGACCCCAGCATCTTGAAGCCGATGGCCACCAAGATGCCGTTGAAGATAAGGTTGAGGATACCGATGGGAATGTGGATGCCCACGGCATAATAGAGGATGGCGGAGAGGCCGCTGACGCCGCCGCCGACAATCCGCGCCGGCAGCATGAAGGCCGACCATCCGAAGGTGTAGGTCATCAGTCCGATGGTGATAACCACATAGGACATGATGATTTGCCTGCTGTTCTTGAATATTTGCATGGTTATAATTGTTTTTTGCTGTAATCACGGGGTCCGAAGATGGAAGTGCCGAGGCGGACAAGGGTGCTGCCCTCCTCGACGGCGATGCGCCAGTCGTGGCTCATGCCCATGGAAACCTCCTTGAACTCGGGATGGTCGGCAAAGGGGCCGGCCTTGAGGCGGTCGAAGATGGCACGAATGGCGCGGAAGTCGGCACGAACACGGCCCTCATCCTCAGTATGGGAAGCCATACCCATAACCCCGCAAACTCTAGTATGCTCTAGATTATCTAGAAAAACTAGATTATCTAGAGAATCTAGCTCCTCCGGCAGAAATCCGAACTTGGTCTCCTCCTGCGCCACATGCACCTGCAACAACACATCTACCGTCCGGCCCACCTTGGCGGCGGCCTTCTCCACCTCTTCAAGGTGCTCGATGCTGTCCACGCCGTGAATCATACTCACGAAAGGGATGTAGTATTTCAGCTGCTTGCCCTGCAGGTGGCCTATGAAGTGCCACTCGATGTCATTCGGCAGCTGGGGGTGCTTGTCACGCAACTCGGTGGCGTAATTTTCACCGAAGAGGCGCTGTCCGGCAGCGTAAGCCTCCTGAATGTCCTCCACGGGCTTCAGTTTGGAAACCGCTATCAGCCGCACACCTTCGGGCAGCTCCGCGCGTATCTTATTTATGTTTTCTGCAATCATAATCACCATAACGCAGCATACATATATTTATTATATCATCTTCAGGAAGCCCACCTCTTTCTCCGTCAACTCGCGCCAGCGGCCGCGGGGAAGGTCTTTCTTGGTGAGGCCGGCGAAGGTGGTGCGGTCGAGCTTGTGGACCTCGTAGCCGAGGGCTTCGAAGAGGCGGCGCACGATGCGGTTGCGGCCGCTGTGCAACTCGACGCCCACGATGCGCTTGTCGATGGTCTTTCCGACGGCAGCGTACTGTATGTCGTCGACATGCATCGGGCCGTCCTCCAGCTCGATGCCGTCGAGCAGCTTCTTCATGTCCTCCTTGGTGACGGGCTTGTTGAGCTCCACCTGGTATATCTTGTAGACCTGCGTGGAGGGGTGCGTAAGCTTCTTGGCCAGCTCGCCGTCGTTGGTGAAGAGCAGCAGGCCGGTGGTGGCGCGGTCGAGGCGGCCGACAGGATAGATGCGCTCGGCGCAGCAGCCGTCCATGAGCATCATCACCGTGCGGCGCTCCTGCGGGTCGTCGGTGGTGGTGATAAAGCCTTTGGGCTTGTTGAGGAGGAAATAGCGCAGACGCTCGCTACGGAGCTTCTCGCCACCGTACTGCACCTCGTCGCCGGGCATCACCTGATAGCCCATCTCGGTGACAACCTTGCCGTTGACCTTCACGCTGCCGGCGGCGATGAGTTCGTCGGCCTCGCGGCGCGAGCAGATGCCGGCATGGGCTATGTACTTGTTGAGGCGCATCGAGCCCTCGGGATGGGGCTCCTTGGGTTTCTGCGGAGCGGCAGGTTTCTTGCCTGCCGGGCGGGTGCCTCTTCTAGCAGGTCTAGAATCTCTAGACTCTCTAGAAAATCTAGATTCCCTAACAGGTCTACCCTCTCTGGTCTTCTTCTCCTCTTTGTTCTCCTTGTTCGGTCTGTTGTTCTTTATCATTGTCTTTTTTATTTTGTTTCTGTGGTTCAATTCGCTCCTCTTCGGTCGCGCTCTTCCATTCTTCCAGTTCCATCATGGCACGGTAGTGTCCACCGAAATGCATCACGTAGGGCCAGGCATATTCCTTTTCCTGGTACTTCAAGAACTTCTCCACCTCACGTACCAGCATCAGCAGCACGCCGAGTTTGTTTTTGTAGAGCCATTTCAGCGAGTCCACATCGTGGCGACAGGCCAAGGCGAAGCGGAGGTTCACGGGCGTCAGGCCGTTGCGCACCCAGTCGATGGCCTTCTCGTCGCCGTCGCAGGCGTTGCTGAGGATAGCCAGCCAGGCGAAGTCGTGCTTGAAGAGCCACACCATCGCGTCGTCGTCGCCACGGATGGCGTTGCTGAAAGCCGCCAACTCGGGGTGAGGCCCCTGAACCAGCACCTTGAAAAAATCGATACGCCCGCTGACGCTCTTCACCAGCGCCAGCAGCAACTTCACATCATATTGCTCCAAGCCTTTCATTATTTCTAATAACGTAACGCTCTTTGTTTTATTGCTTCTGCAAAATAAATTTTGCCACGTCGCAGAAATGTTGTATCTTTGCAGCCGATTTCATAAGGAAATCGTGAAGCGTTATACGCGTTCTGTGCAAAGGAACCTAGGAAATTCCATCGTGATACAGAATCAGTGTAATGGCTTTCGCGTTTTAGCGTGGGCTTATTGCATCTTCTTATCACAAGGTTATTCCTAGGACCTCTTTGCAGGAAGCGGCATACGGCGCCACGCTTCTATTATTATTGCTCAACGGGGCGCGGGAGAGCGGAACAAAAAGTAGAAACTGATGGCACGTTTTATTAAATGCTCATCTTGCGGAAAAGAGTACAACGAACTGGCATTTAACAAATGCCCACATTGTGGATTTGACCCTAATCCGACTTCAAGTACGGTCATTTGCCCAAACAAACTTTGCGGGAAAGAGGTCAGCAATCAATTTGAGAAATGTCCATTTTGCGGAACACCGCTGAATGAAATAAAAGCCGAAAAGGCAGAATCCAACACGAATAGACAGACAGTTAAATATGTTGAGCGTAGTGGCTGGCATACGTACGCAACAATCATGTTAGTGTTAAGCTCTATTGGCCTTTTGATTTTGGCGATACTTAGTTTATCGGAAGAGAACGCGATATACTTTATCGCGGGTCTTGGAGAGTTTATTTTGTTCTCGCTCTTCTGTGGCATTGTTCAGCTGCTTGCAGGCATTAAACAAGGAATTGACAATTTGCAGAACAAATAATCGGTCATCGCTACATCCAAATGATTTTGAAGACGAGATGAAACAATACCTCGTATCGATTGCCACCTTTTACCTCGTATAAGGCATCACCTTTTACCTTGTATCGATTGCCACCTTTTACCTCGTATTAGTTGGCGGCGACTGGTGTATGGGCATGTCGCGGTTGATGTGCCGTTACGTCACGGTTGATGTAAGGGCACATGGCACACTGACGTGCCTTTACATCAAAGTTGATGTGCCCTTACATGGCATGTCGATGTAAGGGCACATCACGAAGGATGTTTTTACGCGTCTGCAAGATACTGAAATACAATACATATCAAAAGCAGTTAGAATCACTGAGAACTCGACATTGAATCACTGAGAGGTCGACAACGAATCATTGAGAGGGTGACAATGAATCACTGAGAACTCGACAAAAAGCCCCCGAAGGGGGCGCAGGATTACAGGCAGGGGTTTCAACCCCTGCGCCCCAGCACCTCAACCCATACCGAGCCCCGTAGGGGCGGCAGGACACAAACACCTGTCACCCCTACGGGGTTCCAGTTTGTTGTTGCCACCGACAGCAGGGAATGAATTCCCTGCCTGTATTCCTACGCCCCTCCGGGGCTTGACTACAAATATGTATACGCAAAGCAGGGGTGAAAGCCGAAGGCTGAAACCCCTGCCTGTATGCCTGCGTCCCTTACGGGACTATGTGAGCTATCCTCTTATCTTAGCTCCCAGCTGGGTCTCGAGGGTCTTCTGGATCTTGGCCATGGTGGCCTCGATTTGCTTGTCGTTGAGGGTCTTGTCCTTGTCCTGCAGGATGAAGCTGACGGCGTACGACTTGAAGCCGTCGGCGATACCCTTGCCTTCATAGACGTCGAAGAGGCTGACATTCTTGAGCAGTTTCTTCTCGCACTGCATGGCGGCCTGCTCGACCTGAGCGAAGGTGACATCTTTCTTCAGGATAAGGGCAAGGTCGCGGCGTACCTCGGGGAACTTGGCCACCTCCTGGTACAGCACCTCCTTGGTGGGGTACTGCTTGAGGAGCAGCGTCCAGTTGAGGTCGGCGTAGAAGACGGGCTGCTTGATGTCCATCTTCTTCAGCGTCTCGCGGCCGATGCGGCCGATGGTGCCCAGCAACTTCTTGCTGTCGCGCTGGATGATGTCGAGACCTTCAGCGAAGAACTTGTACTGTGTCGGCACCATCTCCACGCGGCCCATGTTGACACGCATGCGGTGCAGGATGTCCATGACGTAGGCCTTGAGGTAGAAGAAGTCGGTCTCGGCGGGCTTCATCTTCCAGCTCTCGGGCGTCATGTTGCCGGTCATAAAGATGCTGACGTGCTCGGTCTCGTTGAAGCGCTTGGTGACGGGGAGGTCGTTAAGGTCCTTAGTGTCGTTAAGGTCCTTAAGGTCAGCCTTCACATACGTGTGACCGAACTCGTAGAGTTTCTGGTCGAGGATGCGGAAGTTGATATTGCGGGCGATGCACTCGAGGCCGCTGTAGAGCAGCGTCTGGCGCATGACGTTGAGTTCCTTGGAGAGGGGGTTGATGATGGGGATGCAACGGTCGGCGGGGAAGTCGGGATTCTCATCGTAGTATTCGCTCTTGGTGAGCGAGTTGTTCATTATCTCGCTGAAGCCGTTGTCGGTGAGGTAGTCGCTGACGGCGTTCTTGAGCTTGCGCGGGTCGGGCTTCTTGCCGTAGGAGAGGCAGCTGTTGACGGTCTCGCCGATATGTATGTTGTTGTAGCCGTAGATGCGCATGATTTCCTCCACGATGTCGCACTCGCGCGTGACGTCGGCCTTACAGGTGGGCACCTTCAGGGTCATGCCTTCAGCGGTCTCGTTGACTATCTCGATGTCGAGCGAGGTGAGGGCGGTGCGGACGGCCTCCAGCGGGATGTCCTGACCCACGAGGTCGAACATGCGGCGGAAGTTCACCTCAACCGTCGGGCGCTCGATCTTGTTGGGATAGATATCCACCATCTGGCCGCAAATCTCGCCTCCAGCAAGCTCCTGGATGAGCTTCACTGCACGGCGCAGGGCCCACTCGGTGATGTTGGGGTCGCAGGTGCGCTCGTAGCGGTAGCTGGCGTCGGTCTTCAGCGTGTGGCGCTGACTGGTCTTGCGGATGCTCACGGGGTTGAAGAAGGCGCTCTCAAGGAACACGTTCTTGGTCTCCATGGTGGTGCCGCTCTTCAGGCCACCGAATACGCCGGCGATGCACATGCCTTCCTGCACATTGCATATCATCAGGTCGCGGGCATCGAGGGTGCGCTCCACGCCGTCGAGGGTGACGAACTTGGTGCCCTGTGGCAGGGTTTTCACTATCACATGGCCACCGGCAATCTGGTCGGCGTCGAAAGCGTGCAGCGGCTGGCCTACCTCCATCATGACGAAGTTGGTGACGTCGACCACATTGTTGATGGGACGCAGGCCCACGGTGCGCAGGCGGTTCTGCAGCCACTCAGGGCTCTCCCCTACCTTCACATTGCGCAACGTGATGCCGGTATAGCGCGGGCAGAGGTCGGGCTCCTCGACGGTGACGCGGATGGCATTCTGAGTATTCTGATTACTCGGAGCATTCAGATTATTCTGAATTTCCGGCCATTTTATCTTCAACTGTTTGCCTTCTCTAGTATTGCGGACAGCCACCACGTCGCGGGCTACGCCGATATGCGAGATGGCATCCATGCGGTTGGCGGTGATGGCCACTTCGAAGAGCCAGTCGTCCTGCACGTGGAAATATTCTTTGGCAGGCATTCCGACGGGGGCGTCGTCGGGCAGCACCATAATGCCAGCGTGGTCGGTGCCCAACTGCAACTCGTCGGCAGCACAGAGCATACCCTCGCTGACGGCACCGCGCAGCTTGCCTTTCTTAATCTCGTAGTATTCGGTGTCAGAGGTGTAGATCTTGGTACCTATCTGAGCACACACCACCTTCTGGCCAGCGGCCACGTTGGGGGCGCCGCAGACGATGTTCAGCGGCCGCTCGCCGCCCACGTCGACGGTGGTCAGGTGCAGGTGGTCGCTGTCGGGGTGAGGCTCGCAGGTCAGCACCTGCGCAATCACCACATGCTCCAGACCGCCCTTGATGGTCTCCACCTTCTCCATGCTGTCCACCTCCAAGCCGGAGAAGGTTAGCAGGTCATCCAGTTCCTGAGGGGTCATGCCCTCAATATCCACATACTGTTTTAGCCAATCGAATGAGATATTCATAGTTTGTTGTTTTCTTGATTCTTACTTAATTTTCGCCCAGCTGTCTTTGAGGGTGCAGGTGCGGTTGAAGACGAGGTGGTCGGGGGTGCTGTCGCGGTCGGAGCAGAAGTAGCCCATTCGCTCGAACTGGTATCTTTCAATTCCGTCGGGGAATTGTGCAGACGGGGACGTCTGCGTACCCAGTGAAGGCTCGCATTTGGCCGTCACCACCTTCAGGCTGTTGGGGTTGAGGTTCTCGAGGAAGGTGTGGCCTTCTTCCACATCGTCGGGGGCCCAGTGGATGGTGCCCTTCACCTTGCGCCCGTCGGGGGCGTCGCCGCCGCGCGTGGCGGGGTCGTAGGTGCAGTGGATGCAGGTGATGTTGCCCTCGGCATCCTTCTCAACGCTCTGCGCCGTGACGAAGTAGGCGTAGCGCAGACGCACCTCCTGGCCGATGGCCATGCGGAAGTATTTCTTGGGAGCCACCTCCATAAAGTCCTCGCGCTCAATCCAGAGCTCGCGTCCGAAGGGCACCTGGCGGGTGCCGTCGGCCTCGCATTCGGGATTGTTGACGGCCGTCAGCATCTCGGTCTGTCCCTCGGGATAATTGTCTATGACGACCTTCACCGGGTCGAGGACAGCCATGCGGCGCTGAGCCACCTTGTTGAGGTGCTCACGCAGCGAGAACTCCAACAGACTGTAGTCGATGATATTGTCGCGCTTGGCCACGCCGATGCGGTCGCAGAAGGCTTTGATACTCTCGGGCGTATAGCCGCGACGGCGGAAGCCGCAGATGGTCGGCATGCGGGGATCGTCCCAGCCGGTGACGTAGTTCTCCTTGACCAACTGCAGCAGCTTGCGCTTGCTCATCACCGTGTAGTTGATGTTCAAGCGGGCGAACTCATACTGGTGGCTCGGCCAGATGCCCAGCTGCTCGATGAACCAGTCATACAGCGGACGGTGGATGTCGAACTCCAGCGTACAGATACTGTGGGTGATATGCTCGATGGAGTCGCTCTGACCGTGGGCGTAATCGTACATCGGGTAGATGCACCACTTGTCGCCCGTGCGGTGGTGGTGGGCATGGAGGATGCGGTACATGATGGGGTCGCGGAACATCATGTTGGGGTGCGCCATGTCGATTTTGGCGCGGAGCACCTTGGCTCCGTCGGGGAACTCGCCGGCACGCATGCGGCGGAACAGGTCGAGGTTCTCCTCGACGCTGCGGTCGCGGTAGGGGCTGTTCTTGCCCGGCGTGGTCACAGTGCCGCGGCCCTCACGAATCTGGTCAAGGGTCTGGTCGTCGACATAAGCCAAGCCTTTCTGAATCAGCAATTCAGCCCACTCGTAGAGCTGCTCGAAGTAGTCGGAGGCGTAGTGCTTCTCCGCCCAGTCGAAGCCCAGCCAGTGGATGTCCTCCTGTATGGAGTCCACATACTCGGTGTCCTCCTTTACGGGGTTGGTGTCGTCGAAACGGAGGTTGGTCTTGCCGCCGTACTTCTTCGCCAGTCCGAAATTAATGCATATCGACTTGGCGTGGCCGATGTGCAGGTAGCCGTTGGGTTCCGGCGGAAAACGGGTCTGGATAGAGGTGTAGGTGCCGTCCTTCAGACCGCTCTCGATAATCTCTTCAAGAAAGTTCAGTTGCTTCTCAGCAGCATTGTTTTCTTCCATAACAAATTGAATACTATTATATTTATATATATATAATTATCAAAAATCAATCTACAAAAATACACAAAAAATCCCACCTCTGCAAACTTTTTTCTGAACAAAACCCAAGATATTGATAATCAATAATATAACATCTTTACTATAAACACCACATAAATTACTGATACTCAATACCTCATAGGGACCAACACCGACCCAAAACCGTATCAATTCCGTACCATCTCCGTACCATCATCGACCATGGTCGGAGATGATAGGGTGATGGTACGTCGGTGGGATGGATTTTTTTCCTCCCATATCCGAAAAAAGTAGTATTTTTGCAGCATGAAAAAGATAACACTTGTATTAGTCATGGCAGGTTCTATCCTGCTGAGTTCGTGCGATGTAATCAATCAACTTGCCTCGCAATTTTCCTCTGTGGCCAACTTGGCCAATTGTGAATTCGCCCTCAAAAACGTTTCCAACGTAAGCGTGGCGGGCGTAAATGTTAAAAACCTGACTCAGGGCAACCTGTCGGCCACCGACATTGTGAAACTCGTGGCGGCCTACCAGAGCAAACAGGTGCCGCTGGCCCTCGACGTCAACGTCGACATCACCAATCCCACCAAGACGCAAGCCGCCATGACGGCACTCGACTGGATTCTGGCCATCGACGGCACCGACATCGCCAACGGCGTCAACAGTCGCAGCTACACCATCAAGCCCAGCACCACCACCATGGTGCCGCTGCCGGTGAGCACTGACCTCGGCCAGCTGTTCTCGAAAAAAGGTTTGGATGCGCTGAAAAATTTCGCCAGCAGCTTCACCTCCGACGGCACCTCGTCAAAGGTAGGTCTCCGCGTGAAACCCAGCCTCTCGGTCGGTACCACACAGGTACCCTTCCCCAACTACATCACACTGGAGAAGAAAACCGGCGGCAATACTAAAAAGAAGAGCTGAGCCTAAAGAAAAGCTGGGCGGCAGGCTCGATGAGATCGTCGGGGAAGTCGTAGTCGGGGTGGTGCAGTTCGGGCTGGTGCTCGCCGCTGCCGATGCCGAACATGGCTCCCTTGAACTCAAGGAGATACTCGGCAAAGTCCTCGCTCCAACGGTTAGGCTCCATCTGATAACGGACACGAAGCGGCACATCCTCTGCCGCTTTTTCTATTGCTTCCACACAGTCGCCATTGTTCTCGGTGGCGCGGAAAGGTTCGACTAATGTGCGGCTGACTGTCAGTTTGTGGCGGGCGGCAATCTCGTCGACGGCGCTGTTGGCGTCATGTATCAGGCGTTCCATCTCATCGTTGGTGAAGGCACGGAGGGTAAACATCACCTCGCCGTGTCCCGCTGAAGTACCGAAGGCCGGCTGCCCGATGTGGACACATATCAAGGTACTCTGACGGAATTCTCCATCCCGTCCATTAAATCCGTTGAACCTTTTGATAATCTCAGCGATAGCCATCCCCGGATTGATGCCCAATTCGGGTGTCGAAGCATGTGTCTCGCGACCGTCGAGGCGATAGACAACGCCCGTCGAGGCGGCGGCAAATGTCCTAGGACAGAGGACTACGGTACCCAACGGATAGCCCGGGAGATTGTGCAAGGCATAGAAAGACTGTATGTTATACTGCTGGAGAATGCCTGTGTCGAGCACAGCACGCGAGCCGGTACCCGTCTCCTCGGCAGGCTGCCAG
>ONCC01000047.1 GCA_900316235.1 uncultured Bacteroidales bacterium | reverse complement strand
GATGGCCTCCACATACTCAGGCGTTTCCGTGCCATCATAGAAGCAATAGACCCCGTCGACATCCACCAATGCGCCGCCGTGGGCGGTGGTCATCAGCGTGTGGCGGCACACAGGCGTTCCGAGGCTGTGACAGATAAAGACCGCATCCTTGATATCATTGGCATTCAGCACACCGTCGATGGCATTGGCGAAGAAGTCGAAGGTGTAATCCACCTTTGGCTTGTCGCTCTTTCCGTAGCCAGGCAGGTCGTCAACTGTGACGTATTCCGACTTGACCTCGTCAAGTGTTTCCGGCTTATGGCCGCATCCGACTATCAGCAGGGCGATTAGCAGTATAAAGTTATTCCTCCACATGATTTATAACATATTTATTACTGGTTTATAGGCGAAAACGGACATTTCTTGCCGATGCATTGTTCATTTATCTGACTGCGGGAGCAGCGCACCACAGGCTTCTCCATCTCCACGCCAAGGTTCTCTTTCACAAAGTCGATGGCCGACAATACCGAAAGGTAGGAGTCGCGTTTGCAGCAGCGGGGGCCGCCATTGAGTGCCACCTGCTCCAGCGCCCGCGATGTGCAGAGGTTGCAGAGGCGCCAGGTATCGGTGGAGAAGGGCGTGTTGCGTGTGATGATGGACATGAAGATGCCGGTGCTGATGGAGGCTCCGCAGGCACCCATATATCCGCAAGCCCCGCCTGGCACCTGCTGTCCGCGTTCCACCACTTCGGCGAGAGCCTCCGTCATGTCCAACTTCGTGCTGTCGGGCAGACAGTTGTTGTAGGCCGTAAGCAACGCAGCGCCCACCAGCACATGGTGTTCGGGACCATGCATATGACACCATGGCTGCGACATCAACCGCTCCAGTATCTCTATCGGGTTGCGCGAAGTTTCCTCCTCGCATATGGCGATGACCGAATCCGTCCACTGAACCTCGTTGCCCACTACAGCCGCTTGCTGCTCCTTGACTTCGGTGTGTCCTCCGCAGGCGCAGAACAATAATGATGCTGCAAGAAGTGTTATTATTATGTGTTTCATATGTTTATTGTTTCTATAAAAAAGTAACGCTACCGACAGGAAAATATTGTATTGCTGAAAGATGGCTCCTGATGAAAAAAGAGATTGGCGAATTGAGGAAAAAGTAGTACTTTTGCAGCCCGAAAGATGAACCGTTTCTTGCGACATATTGCGCCTATCGTACTGTTGGCCACTTATTTGCCAATGGTGGTGTTATCGTCGCTACATGTGCATCATGAGACAATTGATGTCCACGACGACTGTCAGCAATGTGTCGGACACATCGAAACGGCTCATCATCACGACCACGACTGTCTGTTTTGCAACTTTCTTGCTCAGAGCTATCTTGTAGAGGACGGAGGACAGACAGCAACCATTCTCCCCGCCACCGAACGCATCTCCTTGCTGACACCGGCCATGGTGTCACAGCTCCGCCTCGGGGTGGCACAGCTGCGGGCGCCGCCGGTGGCATAGTTCCTTGCCTTTACCCTTTTTTAGTTTTTCTAGTATTTCTAGTTCCCCTAGAATTGCTAGAGTGTTTATCATTTAGCAAAACAGAAATGAAGAAGATAGTCGTTATAATCATATCCTTATTGCCGCTGATGGCTGTGGCGCAGAGCCATCACGACACGGTACGTCTGCGCCAGGTGGTGGTAACGGCTACCCAGCACGCCACCACGCGCAGCGAGGCTCCCACCGCCGTGGGTGTGGTCGACAGCAAACAGATGGAGGCCGTCAGCGCCGTCAACCTTGGACAGGCCTTGAATTTCAGTACCGGCCTGCGGGTGGAAAACACCTGCCAGAACTGTGGTGCCAACGAGGTGCGCATCAACGGCCTCGGACAGGCCTACTCGCAGATTCTCATCGACAGCCGTCCGGTGAACAGCGCGTTGGCGGGTGTCTACCTTCTCGACCAACTGCCAACGGCTTTGATAGACCGCATCGAGGTGCTGCGCGGCGGCGGCTCGGCACTCTATGGCAGCAATGCCATCGCTGGTGTCGTCAACGTCATCACCCGGGAGCCATACAACAATTCCGCAAGTGTGAGCAATACAACCCACCTCATAGGAGGCCAGAGCTGGGATTACAGCAACTCATTCAACGCCTCGGTGGTCAGCGACGACCGCCGTGCAGGCATCGCCGTCTTCGGACACAACCGCCACCGCGAACCCTACGACCGCAATGGCGACGGATACTCGGAGATAGGCCTCCTCAAAGGCTACATGGTGGGATTCAGGGGATACCTGCGCACCTCCGACTTCTCGAAGCTCAACCTCGAATACCACAACATCCACGACTACCGCCGCGGAGGCGACCGTTTTGACCTGCCGTCGCCAATGGCACACATCAGCGAGGGCGGCGAGCACGACATCCATTGCGCCAACCTCAAATGGGATTGGCTGCCCGCCAGCGGCTTGCGCCACGCCTCTCTTTTCGCCTCGATGCAGCATGTCGACCGCCAGAGCTACTACGGCGAGCGCGATGACAGCGAGCCCTTCGGCACCGCCTACGGCTACACACAAGACTTCACGCTCAACTACGGAGCCCTCTACAGCCGGCATTTCGACACCCTGTGGTTCATGCCTGCCGAGCTGACTTTCGGTGCCGAGTACACCATCGACCGCTTGCATGACCACACCTTTGGCAGTCCCGACACCATGAATCAGAATGTCGGCATACTCAGCGCCTACCTGCAGAACGAGTGGAAAAACCATAATTGGAGCATCCTGATAGGGGCACGCATGGACAAACACACCATGATTAACGCGCCCGTATTCAGCCCGCGCCTCAATTTACGCTACGCCCCAAGCGACCATCTCACTTTCCGCGCCGGCTATGCCTCGGGTTTCCGCGCCCCACAAGTCTACGACGAAGACCTGCATGTCGGCGCCGTCAATGGCGAACTCTACAAGATAACCAACGCTCCCGACTTGCGTATGGAGCGGTCGCATTCGCTCAACGGCTCAGCCGACATCTGTTTCCATCTTGGAAGCCTCGAGGGCGACCTGCTTGTCGAAGGTTTTTATACACGCATCGACGACGCTTTTGTTAATGAACTGCTCTTCGAGGACACCACAAGTGGCTATATGCACTATGAACGCCGCAACGCCGACGGTGCCGAGGTGATGGGCCTCAATGTCGAGATGACCGTCTCGCCCATCGAATCGATGCGTCTGCAACTCGGTGGCACCTGGCAGCGCAGCCTCTACACCGGTCAGGGGAAAGAATGGGACGAGGGTCAGTTTGAGCGCCGAATGGAACGAGTGCCCGACCTCTACGGATACCTTACCGGCATCTACACCCCTGTCAAGCGTCTGCAGCTCACCGCCACTGGTACCTTTACCGGCCCCATGCTGGTGTACCATAACGTGGCCACCGCCACAGGTACCGAGGTGCAGAAGGTGACGACCGACCCCTTCTTCGACCTCTCGCTCAAAGCTGCCTACAGTATTCCTTTTGGCGAAAGTACCGAGTTGGAAATCAGCGTCGGCATTCAGAACCTCTTCGACAGCTACCAGCGCGACCTCGACAGCGGTCCCGAACGCGACGCCACCTACATCTACGGTCCATCGCTGCCGCGAACGCTCCTCTTCGGCGCTAAGCTGAGTATTTAAGTTAGTTTATTTGCCGATTACAGATTTGACAAAGGCTTTGAAGTTCTCGATGTCGGCGGCATTGGGGTGACTAAAAGGGCTTCCACCTCGTCGCGGTGCTCGTAGAGGGTACAGCCGCCGGTGTGTTCCCATCCCAGGGCGCGGGCATTGCGGATTTTATGGAAAAGGGGTGAGGCGAGGGCGGCACGGAGGCCGTCGCGGGCGGCATTGGTGTCGCTGAAAGGAGAGAAGGGACAAGGTTCGGCGCTGCCGTCGGGACCGATGTGGAAGAATCCTCGTCCCGCGGCCATACAGCCGTCGAGAGCTTTCTCGTCGCCAGGAAAGCTGAGGAAAATCATGCCCTTGTACTGCTCGCGCCGCTGCTCCACAATCTGCTCCATCTCGGCCACATGCTTGTCGCGGAAGGCCAGATGGGCGGTCGTCTCGTCGAAGGGGACATATTCCACATAGAACACCAATCGGCAACCCAACTCAGCGAGATGAGAGAGGAAGGCCTCGGAAGTCACCTCTCGGTAGTTCTCGGTGGTGACGGTGATGCTGGTGCCGAAGAAGAGCTTCTCCTTGTGCAGCATCTCCATTGAGAGCAACGCCCGCTGGAAGACGCCGTTGCCGCGCCGCTCGTCGGTGGCCGTCCTCTCGCCCTCGAGACTGATGACGGGGATAAGGTTGAGGTTGTGCTTGAAGAAATCCGTGTACACCGCGCCAATCATCGTGCCGTTGGTGAAGACGGGGAAGATGATGTCGCCCGTGGCGGCAGCGGCCTCTAGGATGGTGCGTTGCGTCAAGGGTTCGCCGCCCGCCAGCAGGCAAAAGCTGATGCCCAGCTCGGCAGCTTCCTGGAAGATGGTCCCCCATTGTTCGGGCGAGAGCGTCTCTTTGGTGGGAGTATCGCCAGCGATGCCGTTCTTGCGGGCATAGCAGCCTTTGCATTGCAGGTTGCAGGTGGTGGCGATGCTGGCAATGAGAAACGGCGGCACAGCGACACCCTCTTTCTCGAGGTACGCCTTGCGCCGCCGTTCGGCTCTGCCAATGGTGCGTTGCATCTTGGCCACGAAGCGAGCCTCGCGCGGGTTGCCCAGCACGTTGAGGTAGGCTGTCGCCATGATGTTGCGGATGCTCTCCGCCATGTATGCACCGAGGTCCATCGATTTACTGAGCCGGTGCCCATTTGCAGCGGACGGGCGAGACGATGGCGCCTTCCTTCTTCAGGGCGTCGAAGGCTTTGTCGACTTCCTTGCGGTCGGCGCCCAGCATTTTGGTGACGTCGCCTGCCGAAACGGGCTTGCCCGCCTCGCGCATGGCTTTCAATACTTGGTCTTTCATGGCTTACATCATTGCGGTTAAGAAATTCTCGTAGCCGAGTTTTTTGATGTAGTTGAGGTACTGGGCCTCCCAAGCCATGTGGTCCTTCTCGCCGTCAATCCATTTCTGGATGAGCTTCTGCGTGGGATAGTCGTCGGCGAAGGCCTGTGCGAGTTTGCTCATCTCCTCTATAGCGGTAGGTTGAAAGTCACTCTCAATCTGCTGCTTGGGGTCGTCGTAGAAGGGGAACTCGATGGTCTTCATCATCTCCTGCAGCTCGGCGGGCTTGCAGCCGAGTTCCACCAGGCGGTTCAGAACCTCTTCGGCCTCGTCCCATTCCTCTTCGGCTTCTTCTTTCCATTTGTCGGCCAGTTTGTTCCAGCCCTGTAGACGGTCGTAGGCCGAGAAGGCGAAATGCTGTTTGCTGTTTCCAAACCATACTGCGCCCATGTAGGCGAATGCTTTCAAAGCTTCTTCTTTAGTCATAATGTTCTTTATTTTAAATGTTTAACAAAACATTATTACTCTCTAAATGTAACTGCAAAGGTACACCTTATTTTCAAAATATCCAAATTCTTTCCGAAACAAAAACAGACCGAAACGAAACATATCGAAAATATTTTGTATTTTTGCACCCGAAAAAACATAGAAATGTACAGTTTATCAGAATGCCTACCCATTTTACTCGGCAATAAAGAAACTTCGCCCGCTTCTTCAAGCGTCTCAAAGGCCGCACCCCGAAGGAATACCGCCAGCGGCAGAAATAATGTTGCGGTTTATGATTGTTGGTTGATACTTTCTATGATATTCTCCAAAGTGCTGAAGTCCACGAAGTCGACCTGCTTGCCGTAGGTCTCAAGCATAGCCCTCGTTTCGGCGTTCTGCTGTTCCTCGGGCATTTTTTCAACTTTTTTGGCTAGCAGCGACATCATCAGACGGTACTTGAGGTTAAGTTTGGTGTAGTCGATGGCTCCGCGGAGATGGAAGAGCCTGCTTTCGTCGTAGAAGTGCGCCGGAATCTGGCTCTTGATGGATTGCCTGATGTGTGCGACATTGGCGGCGTCCGTGGGGTCGGCCAAGCCGACGGTGGCCACAATAAGCTCCTGCTGCGGGGCCATCCTTCCGGCGGTCTTCTTCAATCCGGTGACGCCTCCGGCGTAGAGGCTGCCGATGTAGACAATGCGGTCGTAATCGCTGATGTCCTTTGCTTCCTTGTAGTCGATGACATCCAGCCCCGTCATTTCCGCCAGCCGCTCTGCATAGCGCCTCGCCGAGCCGTAATGGCTGCCATATATGATAAGTTGGGTCTTCATTTCAATACAAAGTTCTTCAATTTCTCATTGAACATCTCCGGCTGCTCCATGTGGATGAAATGGCCGCAGGTGGTCAGCTCGGTGTAGTCGAGATTGGAGTAGAGA
>ONCC01000025.1 GCA_900316235.1 uncultured Bacteroidales bacterium | reverse complement strand
TAAATTTCTTTCCATCTTAGAATTGGATTTTACTAATTGCCATGCTTACTTGTTGCCAGCGATTTCGCGGGCGCGGAGCTCTGTAAGGCAGCGGGCAATGTTTTTTCTACTTTCTTTAATTTTGTTGGGATTCTCAAGAGGAGACACGGCATGGGTCAGAAGCATCTTCTGATAGGTGGCGCGCTCGGTCTCGAGTCTTTCCTTCAATTCAGCAGTCGAGAGCTCTTTTAAAACAATTTCATTCTTCATGACTGTAGGACTTCTAATTATTCTTCGATATAGTCTCTTTTGACGACAAATTTGGTCGAGATGGGAAGTTTCTGAGCGGCCAAACGGAGAGCCTCTTTAGCAACATCCATGGGGACACCCTCGCACTCGAACAGCATAGTGCCGGGCATAACGCGGGCGACGAAATACTCGGGAGCACCTTTACCTTTACCCATACGAACCTCATTGGGCTTCTTGGTGATGGGCTTGTCCGGGAAGATGCGGATCCAAATCTGACCTTCACGTTTCATGTGACGCGTTACAGCTTGACGAGCAGCCTCTATTTGACGGCCAGTGATGAAGCAGGTCTCAAGCGATTTGATACCGAAGGTACCGAATGCGAGTTCATGGCCACGGAAGGCATTACCTTTAATCTTGCCTTTCTGCTGCTTTCTATATCTTGTTTTCTTGGGTTGTAACATTTCTTCTTATTGTTTCGTGTTTAGTGCAAATGCTAAACTACAAATTATTTACTGTTGTTATTTCTGTTGCCCATACGACGGCGGGGGGCACCTTCGGGGCGACGGCCGGCGCCCATGGCACCTGCGCGGTGGTCTTTCTGCTGACCGCCGACGGTGGAGGGAACGAGCTCGGGTCTGCCATAGATAACACCACGGCAAATCCACACCTTGATACCGATGCGGCCATAGGTGGTGTGAGCCTCGGCGTTGGCATAGTCGATGTCGGCGCGGAGCGTGTGGAGAGGAGTACGACCCTCTTTGAAGTGCTCGCTGCGGGCAATTTCAGCACCGCCGATACGGCCGGCGATGGAGACCTTGATACCCTCGGCACCGGTACGCATGGTGGAGGTGATGGCGTTCTTGATGGCGCGACGATACTGGATGCGACCTTCAATCTGCTTGGCAATGTTCTGGGCCACGAGGACGGCGTCCATCTCGGGGCGCTTCACCTCGCTGATGTTGATCTGAACATCCTTGCCGGTGAGCTTCTTGAGCTCTTCGCGGAGTTTGTCGACCTCGGAACCTGCACGACCGATAATCAGACCCGGACGAGCGGAGTTGATGGTGACGGTGAGCAGCTTCAGGGTACGCTCGATGTAAATCTTGGAGATGCTAGCCTTGGCAAGACGGGCGTTGAGATACTTACGGATCTTGTCGTCCTCAACGAGCTTCTGTTCAAATCTTCTTCCGCCAAACCAGTTAGAATCCCATCCACGGATGATACCTAATCTGTTTCCAATTGGGTTAGTTTTTTGTCCCATTGTTGAGTTTCTTCTTATTAATTACTTATTTAGTTTCTTCTTTTTCAGCCTGAGCGACGGGGGCATCCTCGATGCGGCTGCCGAGAATCACGGTGATGTGGTTGCTGCGCTTGCGGATGCGGTATCCACGGCCCTGGGGGGCGGTGCGCATGCGCTTCATCGTGCGGCCTTCGTCAACCTTGATTTGCTTGACATACAGCTGAGCGTCCTCCATGCGGGCACCCTCGTTCTTGGCCTGCCAGTTGGCAACAGCCGAGAGGATGAGCTTGCGCATCTTGGGAGCGGACTCTCTGGGATTGTATTGGAGGATACCGAGGGCTTTCTCGACGTCGACACCACGGACGAGGTCAGCGACGAGACGGGTTTTACGAGGCGAAGTAGGATTGTTCATCAACTTTGCCACATAAAGGGTCTTGTTGGCTTCTTTACGTGCTTCTGCACTATTATGTTTTCTACGTCCCATTTTCTTTTAAAATTTACTTTTTACCTTTATCTTTAGATCCTGCATGGCCGCGGAAGATGCGGGTGGGAGCGAACTCGCCAAGCTTGTGACCCACCATATTCTCGGTGACGTACACGGGGATGAACTTGTTGCCATTGTGCACGGCAATAGTCTGACCCACGAAGTCGGGCGAAATCATCGAAGCTCTCGACCATGTCTTGATGGTAACCTTCTTGTTGGACTGCTGTGCCTCGATTACACGTTTTTCCAGTTTGTGGAAAATATACGGACCTTTCTTTAATGAACGACTCATTGTTTCTTCTTTTTACTGAGTTACTTCTTTCTTCTTTCGACGATGTACTTGCTCGACTGCTTCTTGGGAGCGCGAGTCTTGTAGCCCTTGGCCGGGATACCCTTGCGCGAACGGGGATGTCCGCCGGTCTGACGGCCCTCACCACCGCCCATCGGGTGGTCAACGGGGTTCATGACAACGCCGCGGTTGCGCGGACGACGACCGAGGTGACGATTGCGACCGGCTTTACCACCGACTTCGAGGTTGTGCTCAGGATTGCTCACAATACCGACGGTAGCGCGGCAGGCCTGGAGAATCATGCGCATCTCGCCGCTGGGCATCTTGATGATGGCGTACTTGTCGTCGCGCGACATCAGTTGGGCATAGGCACCAGCCGAACGCACCATCTTGGCACCCTGGCCGGGACGGAGCTCGATATTGTGAATCAGCGTACCGAAAGGAATCTCGGCAAGCAAAAGGGTGTTACCCACTTCGGGGGCGACACCGGTGCCAGACATAACAGTCTGACCGACCTTAAGACCCTGGGGGCAGAGGATGTAGCTCTTCTCACCGTCAGCGTAGCACACGAGGGCGATACGCGAGCTGCGGTTGGGGTCATACTCGATGGTCTTCACGACGGCAGGGATACCGTCTTTGTTACGCTTGAAGTCGACGAAGCGGAACAACTGCTTGTGACCGCCGCCGATATAGCGCATCGTCATTTTACCCTGATTGTTACGGCCGCCGCTTTTACGCTTGCCGTAAACAAGGCTTTTCTCCGGTCTGGTGGCCGTGATGTCGTCATTGGTGACAACCAGCTTGTGGCGCTGACCGGGAGTCGTAGGTTTAATTTTCTTTAAAGCCATTTCTTTTTCTTGTTCTTTTTAGTCTCTTATCAGTGGACTATTACTATTATTAAATCTGATTAAATGTTTGCGTAGAAATCGATGGCATCGCCCTCGGCCAAAGTAACGATAGCTTTCTTGAAGGCGTTGGTACGGCCAGTCAGGAAGCCAGCTTTGGTGTAGCGCGATTTCACCTTGCCTGCGTAGTTCATCGTGTTGACGTCAATGACCTTCACATTGTAGAACTGCTCGACGGCATTCTTGATTTCAATCTTGTTGGCGCGTTTGTCGACAACAAAACCATAGCGGTTGTGAGCAGGTGCGACGGCGATACCCTTCTTGCGCTGGATGCGGGTCTGAACGGGATTGGCCGCAGCCTCGGTGAGGCGGGTCATCTTTTCACTAATCAGCGGTTTTACTATAATGTTCATCATTTGTTAAACTTTCTTAAATCGTTATACTCACATACCTTATTTTGTCGCCAAAACGCGGTTAATTTCGCTCATTGAACCCTCGCAAACGACAATATTGGAGGCGTTAACAATGTCGTAAGTATTTAATTGCGACACGTTTACAACCTTCACGTTTTTGAGATTCCTAGCGGACAAAGATACGAAATTATTTTGATTCTCAAGCACAAAAAGTGACTTTTTGTCATTCAAGTTCAGATTCTTGAGCACTTCAAGCATCTTCTTGGTCTTGGGGCCTTCGAAGGTGAAGTTCTCCACCACGGTCAGGGCGTTGCCACTGGCCTTGTAGCTGAGGGCGCTGCGGCGGGCAAGACGTTTAACCTTGATGTTGAGCTTGAAACGATAGTCACGGGGCTTAGGTCCAAAAATCGTACCACCACCGACGAACACGGGGCTCTTCAAATCGCCCGAACGTGCACCACCGGTGCCTTTCTGACGCTTGAGCTTGCGGGTGCTATGGGCGTTCTCGCTGCGCTCTTTGGCTTTGGCGGTACCCTGACGGTTGTCGGCCAAATACTGTTTGACATCGAGGTAGATGGCGTGGTCGTTGGGCTCGATGGCGAAAATAGAATCCTCAAGGTTGATGGTTCTTCCGGTTTCGCTTCCGTTAACGTTATAAACTTTGATCTCCATGTCTTATTAACTCCATCTTTCAAGTTTGACAATAGAACCCTTGGGGCCGGGCACGGAACCCTTGACAAGCATGAGGTTCTTTTCAGCGATAATCTTGACCACCTGGAGATTCTGGACCTTCACACGGTGGTTACCAGTCTGACCTGCCATGCGCATACCCTTGAAGATACGCGAGGGGTAGGACGATGCACCAATCGAACCGGGGGCGCGCAGACGGTCGTGCTGACCGTGGGTCTTGTCGCCGACACCGCCGAAGCCGTGACGCGTGACAACGCCCTGGAAGCCTTTACCCTTGGAGGTTCCAACCACGTCGACAAATTCGCCTTCCTGGAAGACCTCGACGGTGAGCACCTCACCATGTTTCTTCTTGTGACCCTCCTCGAAGCGGCTGAACTCAGCGAGGTAGCGCTTGGGGGTGGTGTTGGCCTTGGCGAAGTGCCCCTTCATGGCCTTCGTCGTGTGGCTCTCTTTCTTCTCGCCAAAAGCGAGCTGGATGGCCTCGTAGCCATCTTTCTCAATCGTTCTCACTTGTGTGACAACACAAGGACCAGCTTCAATAACAGTGCACGGAATCTGCTTTCCGTCGGCATCAAAAAGACTGGTCATTCCAATTTTCTTTCCGATTAATCCTGACATTTCTTAGTTTGGATTCTTTTAATTTGTTAGACAATTCAGCTTATCTGACGTTGACATTGGCTGATTAATTTCACACTTTGATTTCGACTTCCACACCGCTGGGGAGCTCGAGCTTCATGAGAGCGTCGATGGTCTTGGTACGATCGTTGATCTCGATGTCCATGAGACGCTTGTAGGTGCTCAGTTCGAACTGCTCACGCGACTTCTTGTTGACGAAGGTCGAGCGGTTCACCGTGAAAATCTTTTTGTTGGTAGGCAGGGGTATGGGACCATTGACCACTGCGCCAGTCATCTTAACGGTCTTCACAATCTTCTCAGCCGATTTGTCGACGAGGTTGTGGTCGTAAGATTTGAGCTTGATTCTGATTCTTTGACTCATTTGTTATTTATTTTTTAATTATTTTTATTCTTCAAAATAGCTTCCTGCTGCTCGTGGCTCACCTCGGCGTAGTGCGAGAACTCCATGGTGGAGTTGGCGCGGCCGGAAGTGATGGTGCGCAGCGAGGTGACGTAACCAAACATCTGCTCCAGGGGCACCTTGGCGTGGATAGCCTGGACACCCACCTTGGCGGTGATGTTCTCCAACATTCCGCGACGACGGTTCAAATCGCCGGTGACATCGCCCACATAGGCATCAGGGGTCAGCACCTCGAGTTTCATGATGGGCTCCAGCAACACAGGGTTGGCCTTGCGGCAAGCAGCTTTAAAACCAATCTTGGCGCAGAGCTCGAAACTCAGTTGGTCACTGTCCACGGGATGGAACGAGCCATCGATGATGCGGACTTTCATAGAGTCCATGGGATAGCCGGCCAAAACACCGTTCTGCATAGCCTCTTTGAAACCCTTCTCCAAAGCAGGCATATACTCCTTCGGGATATTGCCGCCCTTGACCTCGTTGATGAACTGCAGGCCCACGAAGCCTTCGTCGGCGGGACCAATCTCGAAGAGCACGTCAGCAAATTTACCCTTGCCGCCGGTCTGCTTCTTGTAGATCTCGTGGTGCTGCACGGTAGTGGTGATAGCCTCTTTGTAGGCCACCTCGGGACGACCCTGGTTGACGTCGACGCCAAATTCGCGGCGCAGGCGGTCCATGATGATATCCAGATGGAGCTCGCCCATACCGCTGATGACGGTCTGTCCGCTGACCTCGTCGGTCTTCACGCGGAAGGTGGGGTCTTCCTCCACCAGCTTCATCAGGGCGTTGGTCATCTTGTCCATGTCGGCCTGGGTGTGAGGCTCCACGGCGATGCTGATGACGGGCTCGGGGAACTTCATCGACTCAAGGACGATGGGGTGCTGCTCATCGCAGAGCGTATGTCCAGTCTTGATTTCCTT
Organism: uncultured Bacteroidales bacterium; assembly: GCA_900316235.1. GTDB lineage: Bacteria > Bacteroidota > Bacteroidia > Bacteroidales > P3 > Colimorpha. The sequence goes on along the minus strand of ONCC01000025.1, from coordinate 80,659 downwards.
GAAACCAACAGCGGCTCCGATATCACCGGCCTCAATACGGTCGAGGGGGTTCTGCTTGTTGGAGTGCATCTGCATGATGCGCGAGATACGCTCTTTCTTGCCGGTGTTGGCGTTGTACACATACGAACCGCTCTCCAGCGAGCCGCTATAGACGCGGAAGAAGCACAGACGTCCCACATAGGGGTCGGTGGCAATCTTGAAGGCCAGGGCGCTGAAGGGGGCTTTGACATCCACCTTGCGGCACTCCTCCTTCTCAGTTTTGGGATTGATACCGTCAATTTCCGGCATATCCATCGGGCTGGGCAGGAAAGCGGCCACGGCGTCGAGCAACGTCTGGACACCTTTATTCTTAAAGGCCGAACCGCACATCACAGGGACGATCTTGCGGGAGAGGGTCGCCTTGCGGATCTCGGCGATAACCTCGTCGGCAGTGATGGAGTCGGGGTCGTCGAAGAACTTCATCATCAGTTCCTCGTTCTCCTCGGCCACACCCTCGATAAGCTTCTGGCGATATTCAGCGGCGATGTCCTTCAGGTCCTCAGGCATGGGGATTTCCGTGAACTGCTGACCGTTGGAGGACTCATCCCATACCAGAGCTTTGTTGGCGATAAGGTCGACAACACCCTTGTAAAGGTCTTCCTGTCCGATAGGAATCTCTATGGGAATGGGATTGGCACCAAGACGCTCCTTGATCTGGCTCACCACCGAGAAGAAGTCGGCACCCGCGCGATCCATCTTGTTGATGAAGGCGATGCGGGGCACACCGTACTTGTCGGCCTGACGCCAGACGGTCTCGCTCTGAGGCTCCACACCACCCACCGCACAGAAGATGGCGATGGCGCCGTCGAGCACACGCAGCGAACGCTCCACCTCGACGGTGAAGTCCACGTGACCTGGAGTGTCAATGATGTTGTACTTGTAGCGGTTGTTATGCCATTCCCAGTACACGGTGGTGGCGGCTGAGGTAATAGTGATGCCGCGTTCCTGTTCCTGCACCATCCAGTCCATGGTAGCGCTACCCTCGTGCGTCTCACCGAGCTTGTAGTTCTTGCCGGTGTAGAAGAGGATACGCTCCGTCGTCGTCGTCTTGCCGGCGTCGATGTGGGCCATAATACCGATGTTGCGTGTGTATCTGAGATCGGACATATTGTTACTTGTTGCTGTTTGTTATATTATATTAATGTATATTCTATTAATATAATCACACTCTGAAGTGAGAGAAGGCCTTGTTGGCGTCGGCCATGCGGTGGATATCCTCCTTGCGCTTGAAGGCGGCACCCTCTTCCTTGTAAGCGGCCTGGATTTCGGCGGCCAGCTTCAGGGCCATGGTCTTCTCACTGCGCTTGCGCGAGAAACCGATGAGGTTCTTCATGCCGATGCTCTGCTTGCGCTCGGCGCGGATCTCGGTAGGAATCTGGAAGGTAGCACCACCGATACGGCGGCTGCGCACCTCGACACTCGGGGTAACATTGGCCAGAGCTTTCTTCCACACCTCGAGACCGTCCTCTTTGGTACGGTCAGCGACCACGTCGATGGCCTCATAGAAGATCTTGTAGGCGATGGTCTTCTTACCACCCATCATCAGGTTGTTGACGAACTTGGTGACTAGGATGTCATTATATTTGGGATCCGGAAGGATGATTCTTTTCTTGGGTTTAGCTTTTCTCATTGCTAGTTCTAACTTTAAACTTTAAACTCTAAACTTTAAACTTTACTTGCCGGCCTGTTTCGGACGCTTGGCACCGTATTTCGAACGACGCTGGCGACGACCGTCCACTCCGCTGGTATCGAGGGCACCACGGATGATGTGATAACGCACACCGGGAAGGTCCTTCACACGGCCTCCGCGGATCATCACGATCGAGTGCTCCTGCAGGTTGTGACCCTCACCCGGGATGTAGGCGTTGACTTCCTTACCGTTGGTAAGACGCACACGGGCCACTTTACGCATGGCCGAGTTAGGTTTCTTGGGGGTGGTGGTGTACACACGGGTGCAGACTCCACGACGCTGCGGGCAGCTGTCGAGAGCGGGAGACTTGGACTTGTACTCCATCTGCTGACGTCCTTTGCGAACTAATTGCTGAATTGTTGGCATTTCTTTTTACTTGTTTTTTTATTTATTATAATTTGTTTTTCTATTCTCGTTTTCGGGCATAACCCGCCCAAAAAGGAATTGCAAAAGTACTACTTTTTTTCCACCCCACCAAGCTTCTTGCATCCACCTTTCTGTTAAATAATCTTAAAATATCTTGGAGACACTGATAAACTGTATGTTACAAAAATATTTTAACACAAAATATTTGTATAAAATTACATTTTATCAACAAAACAGCGCCGCAAAAACAACTGTTTTCAACAAGTTTTTCACAAAATCGACCCCTTCGCAACAGCCAATGAAATTAATTTTTGCCACTCCGAATATTCTTCGTATCTTTGCAGTCGATAATTCTACTGAATATCACGAAGTAATTGTAAAGATGACAAACAATATGTTTGATTTTATTGATGCTACGGGCTCAGCCTGCAAAGACGACCCCCGTTTGCGCAACGTGGAGGAGGAGATGATTCGGTGCCACGCTTTATGCCTGAAGATATCCTCCCAAAAGCCCACCGACCCGGATTACAAAGCGCTGCTGGAAGAGCTGTTCCGGTGCGAACTCGACGACAGTGTAGCCATCATTTCCCCTTTCTATTGCGATTGCGGCTGCCGGATGAAACTTGGGAAGAACATTATCATCAACAAAGGAGCCACGATTTTGTCCACCGGGATTGTTGAGATAGAGGACAACGTCCTGATTGCGCCCGATGTCAAAATCACGACGGTGAATCACGATCTCCGGTCCCGGCACGACCTGCTCCATTTCGGGAAAGTGACCGTCAAGGAGAACGCCTGGATCTGCATCGGAGCTACCATCTGTCCGGGTGTGACGATAGGGCGGAATGCCGTTGTCGCCGCCGGAGCAGTGGTGACGAAAGACGTGCCCGACAACACCCTTGTGGGAGGCGTTCCAGCCAGGAAAATCAAGGATTTAGAAATGAATTAGGGATCACCCGACAGTGTTATATATCAAACAAATTACAATGTTAGCATCTGAAATTTCATTAAGGGGCGCAGTTTACACCATTTTCCGCCGGAAGTGTCTGGTGGGGCTTTGGCTTCTCGCGCTGCCACTGACAGCCCTCGTATTCGTTGGCTGCGACAAAGACACTACCCATACCTTGTCGCCTTACGACATGAATTGTCCTGTTGGCTTTGGCGCCAATGTGACCGGTGGAGGCGGACAGAACGTGGTCACCGTGACAACCCAGGAAGCACTCAGGGAAGTGCTGGCTGGCACAGAACCCGCCACCGTGTACGTGAAAGGCACCATCAACCTCGACAGCACCATCTCCGTGGGTTCCAACAAGTCCATCCTCGGGTTGAGCGGCGCCGTTATCAGCAACAGGCATCGCGACACCACGGCCGGTGTTTTCCTGCTCATGGGTAGCGACAACATCATCATCCGCAATCTGACCATTCTCGGTCCTGGCGCGTATGACATCGATGCGAACTCCGCTGACAACATCTCACTCATCGGAGCCACTAACGTATGGGTTGACCACTGCGACATCCAAGACGGCATCGACGGCAACATGGATATCACCAATGGTTCCGACAACGTCTGCGTCAGCTGGACACGTTTCCGCTATCTGATTGAACCTATGGCGGACGGCAGCGGTGGTAACGACGATCACCGTAACAGCAATCTTATCGGAGGAAGCAACAACACTGCCGACGTCGACGGTGGCAAGCTCAACTGCACTTTCATCAACTGCTGGTGGGGTAAGGGCTGCTCCGAGCGTTGTCCGCGTGTCAGGTTTGGCAAAGTGCATATCGTCAACTGCCTTTACGATGGCGAGGACTACCATTACTGCATCGGCTATGGAGTGTACTCCAATATCTATGTCGAGAAATGTGCTGCCACCACAGCGGCAGCACGCGAGAACTTCCTGAAAGACTGGCATGGCGACAAGGACTACAACGTGCAGGTGACCGGATGTTACGGCTACCCCGACACCACGCTCTGTCAGGGCAACCAGCGCCAGTTTGTGCCGCAATACAATTACGTCTCATATGATGCCAGCAAGGTGGTCTCTGTCCTCACCGACAGAGAGACCGGTGCCGGCCCGACGCTGAAGATATAATCCGGTTTCTGCTATCTGAGCGAAAAATCTTTACCGCTAACCGTGGTGTACCAGCGAATACCCTATAAATTGATTAAATACAATGAGCAAAAATACTAATTATTTCTCAACCGCAAATATAAGGTAAGGGCTATACCAAACAATAAGGTACAGACACCTGCCCCTAATAATTTTAATATTTGTTAAGTTAATTTTCTAGTAGAAAAATCTCCATGGACCCCAGTTTTGAAGGCAGGGGGCCGTTTTTTGTATATAAGTCGCTGTACCTGATTAGTATGAACTACCTACCATCTCCTTACCAACTCCTAACCAACTCCTACCACAGTAGGTGTTGATAGGGTTATATTAGGATGTTGGTATTTAAGATTTATTAACATTTATATATAGCTGGGGGGAATGAGATGAAAGGCAATGGGGGGGTGGGGGGCAAATGTTAAATTTTCAATATGGCACAATTTTTTTTCAACATGGGAGTTATTATGTGTGAAAATAACTGATTGTTCAACATATAAAGGCGCGTATGATGCAGGAATACGAATTTACCCACATGGACACATTTCCGACCTCTGCAAGCACAAGCATACAACCCTCGGAGCAGATACTCCAGAACATCATGAGTTTTGCCCGCTGCTGCCAGAACGTTGACGCCGGAGGTATGAAAATTCGCCTCTTTCTCAACTAGATGAGTGGCAGAAAACAAAAAAAAGACAGGCTCCCGGAAGGTGAGCCTGTCTTTTTTAGTTGTAAGAAAACATGCATTGGGGAGGTTAGCCGCCATAGGCGTGCATGCCACCGAGGAGGAAATTGACACCGAAATAAGTGATGATGACGCTGAGGAAGGAGAAGGTGCAGTATAGGAAGAGGTGCTTGGGGTTGCGGCTGATTTTCAAGGAGGGATGCAGGGGGAAGGCATAGACGATGAGGGTGATGAGGGCCCAGACTTCCTTGGGATCCCAGGTCCAGTAGTTTCCCCACGAGATGTTGGCCCAGAGGGCACCGATGATGATGCCGAGGGCCAGCAGGAAGACAGCTGGATAAAGAAGCGTCTTACCTAACTTGAAACCTGAATCCTGAAACTTGGAACTTATCAGTCCCGCCACCCCAATCATCATTAGGAAGAAGAACAATGCGTAGGACATCATGATGACCGCCACGTGGAGGCATAACAGCGGTGAGCTGAGTACCGGCATAAGGTTGGTTACAGGCGGGTTGCTGCCGCTCATCATGGCTACCAATAGGCAGAAGCCTATAGTCAGCATCGACACGGGCAGTGCCATCGGGTGTCGACGCATCAAGGCCAGCCCGATGATGCCTATAACGATGGCCATCAGGTTCATAGAGTCGAAACCACCCGCCATGGGGATATGGCCGCCGGCTATCCATCTAAGGATGAAGATAAGTAAGAGGAATGAGGTAAGAAGGACGAGATATAGAAGTGCAAGGGAGTGAGAGAGGAGACTCCCCTTTTTCCAGAGGCTGTAGGCGAAGCAGAGGAGGCCGAGGGTGATGCTGAGCATCGCCAGCCAGCGGCCGGTGGTGAGGGCGTTGTAGAGGCGCTCGGCTTTGACCCTCGTGGGAGAGGGGAGAACGTCGGCAGCACGTTTTTCTTGGAAGAGTTTTATCTTTTCGAAGACCTGCTCCAGGGCGGCATAGTCGCCTTTCACGACCAGTTCCTGGCAGTAGCTGAGGTGCTTGCGGATGAAGATGTACTCGTCGTCGGAGACGGTCATCGGCAGGTCGTCGTTTTGTGCGTACCAGCCGAGAGTGCCAGTGCTGTCGGCCACAGGGAAGAGTTTTAGACTGCGGCCGGAGAGGAGCATCTCTACCAGCGCCTTGCTTTCTTTCTGCCGTTTGGGGCTTACCTCGTCGAGCACCGGCGCCCAGTCGCTGTAGTAGAAGAGGAAGCCGCTGAGGACCTGCTCGGAGGAGAGGCCTTCGTAGGTGGCTTTGCCGGTGAGCTTGGTGGTGAAATCCTTGGCGAAGGTCTGCAGGGGGCAGATGCGCCCTTTGTAGAGGGTGTACATCTCGCCCATCTTCGAGGCGGTCTCGCGAGGCAGGGTGCGGGGTGCGGCGATGGAGGAGAGGGGAATGAGGAGGAGTAACAGTAGAGAGAGGGTGTGAGAGGGGAGTGAGGGGGGAGTGAAGGAGGAGTGAGGGGGACGAATGTTCTTGTCTGCAATATTGTCTGCCGATGCTATTGTCCCTTTCACTTCCCTTTCACTCCCCTTATTCACTCCCCTTTCACTCCTCTTGATAACAAGCCACCCCAGCCCGAGGAGCAGCAGGGCATAGCCGGTGTAGGTGACGGGGATGCCCCAGGGGTCGTGGCTGACGCTGAGGGTGGTGCGGCCTTGGTCGTCGTAATCCTCCTGGTAGTAGCGGCGGCCGTCGTGACGGAGGATGTGGTTCATCGAGATGTCGAAAGGCTCGCCGTCGGCGGTGACGTGGCTGACGAAGTCCATCGGGGTGTGCGTGCCGGGATAATAGAGCACCTCGAAGTGCTCGAGGGTGATGCCCTCCTTGGTCTCGCCAGGGGCAAGGGTGATGCTGTAGTGCTCGCCCGTCCAGGAAGTGAGGGCGCCGCCGAGCAGAATGACGGGAATGGCAATATGGATGAGCAGGGAGGAGAAATGGGAACGTATCAAGCGAACCACCACGAGCCATAGAAATGCTCGCCTGTCCACTCCGCGCCGTGTTCTTTCTCAAAAATGGTGCCCGCAGCCAGCACCGCAGCCACCAGCGCCATCACTATCACACTGACTTTCTTTGTATTCACTTTCATAAGCAGAAAAATAATCTGCTGCAAAAATACCCCCGTCGCCGAAACCCCACAATAGCCAAAAGTAGTGATTTTGCCGCCGCCCATCAAGCAGCGAGGCCCGCGACGAACGTCGCGGGCCTCGCTGCTTGTGGTTGCGCTTTGGCGAATGGGGGGCTTACTCGGCCTCGTTGTCCACCATGCCGGCCGTCACCGTGTAGCGGAGCCGAAGGCCGCGAGCACCTATTTATCAAGAAATCTGCTGGTTCTGCCATTTGCGTTTGATTTTCTTGATAAATGCCATAGTTTTAATATTTTAAGATTAAACAACAGGGATTCCTCCCAAGGTGCCGTTTGTCAAGTTCTCAGGTTGACACTGTCAAGTTCTCAACTTGACAAACGGTCGGTTTTAGTTCGCGTCCCTCACCAGGCGGACGGAGTTGCCGTTTTCAAAACCGATTGGTCGCCCCGCGCGATGCTGACGGTGTCGATTTGAATGGGCAATTCCATAATATTGATGTTTTTGTGGGTTAATATTTTCGTTCGGAACTTGTACGAGGTAAAAGGAGGCTATAGTCTTGTGCGCTTCAGGTCAGAAACCGAGCACTGGCCTGACCCACTTTTTTTTATCATTCTGTTCGTAGCTCCAAGCGTCTTTGTAGAAGTACCACGATCTGTAATCAGTTTTCCACGTAGCTGACCAATAATGGCTAGATAATGCCGTGCCTCCGACACCGGTGGTGATATAGGCATTTACATTGCCGTCGTAAGTCTTGCCGTCGCTGTCTCCAGTCGTCGAGCCGAGGTTGGTGAATATCGCCTCGTAGTCGCTCTTCTGCGCCACGGCCCAGTTCGACACGGCGGTTGCGCCCAGCGCGGTGTAGCTCTTCAGCTCAACGCCGCGTGCGGCATCGTCTGGCATCACCCTCAGCCTGGTGTCGGCGTAGGTCACGGAGGCCCAGCCGAAGATGGTGTTCCACGTATGCGATATAGTGTTATGTAGGGCGAGAATCAGTCCGTGGCCGGTCGAGGTCACCTTACCCAGAATACCAACGGCGGTGCAGCCTGCGGGTACGGCGGTCTTCGCGTCGTGCAGATGGCCTGCGGCGCACACCACCTTGCCATAGTCAGCCGTCGTGGCAGTACTCAGCAGCGGGTAAGGCCCCGTCATCCTCACTGCAATCTCGTAGTATTGGCCGTTGGTGAACTTTACGCCCGACTTCTCGTATGTATATCCGACGCTGCCCACGGTAGCAGTAAGGCGGACCGTCTGCTGCCATCTGAAGCCTGGGATGGCGACGTAGATTTCGCTGGCGGCCGAGGCGGGGTTAATGGTATAGTCGGTTGAGCCGTCGTTGACCACGAGCTGCGTGGCGCTGATGTCGGCGTTGCTGGTGTTCTTCAGCGTGAACTTCACGATGGCCTGCTGGTTGACGAAATTGGCGTGGCCGGTGGTCTCGATGGTCTTCGTGGCGTCGCCGGAGAAGCCAGAGACGGTGACCGTCGCCACGGCATAGTCGCAATTGGCGGCGATGTACGCCAGCGTGCCGTCCTGCGAGCCATAGTCGGGGCTGAGGAACTTCAGCGTCAGCTCGTCGCCCACGGCGATGGTGCCCTCGAGCGTGCCGGAGAGCTTGGTGTGGGCGCTGCCCGTGGTCTGCGGGGTCAGCGTGCCGAGCAGGGTCTCGCCGTTGTAAACCTTCACTTGCTCGCCCGCGGCCCATGTGGCGTTGAGCGTCGAGCCGTCGAGGCCGAGTTGCTTGGTGCCCTTGGTGCCCTCCTTCGAGGCATCGACGGTGAGGGTGAACGTGCCGTCGACGGGCGTGTTTTCCTTCTCGCACGAGACGAAGGCCACCGCCACTGCGGCCAGCATAAAGATGTTGTAAAGATACTTCTTCATTTTCCTGTCCTCCATTTTGATTAGTCCCAAACACTGCTTGAAGCCGAGCCGTAGCCGTTGCGGTCGGCATAGTCGCCTTCATCGCCCGAGGACAGCATCGCTCCGAGGATAACATTGTTCAGGCCGTTAATCCCGTCGACGCTTCCGGCGTAGCCTCGCTCGGTCTTGAACGAGACCACAGTCAGCTGTGGCGCCTCGTAAGGTCTTTTTTCGTTTATTGAATTGTTCAATGTGTTTTGGTATTAAAAAATAATGTTAAGAATTAGACACAAAGCAAGCCCCGCCCCGCCTTGTGCGGCGGCGCGGAGAGAGGTGGAAACAAAACAGGAAATTCCCCCTACGATTTCGCCGTTGACCTCCAGCAGACGGATGGCTGTCTTCAGCAATTCCATATCGTATCCGCACTTGCGGCAACGCTCGGTGTCGCGGCGGAAGGTCTTGGTCATTCGAATGGTGTACATACTCAAATGCCTAACGACTGGAACATTTCGCTCGACGAGGCGAAGGTCTCCACGCGGCCGGCGCGGATGTCCTCCTGCGAGAGTTGGTAGCTGCCCTTGGTGGCGGGCTGCTCGGTGATGGTGAACACATCGAGCGAACGGATGAAATCCACCACGCTCCGCGCCACCTTGTTGCGCCCGTCGTAGGATATTGTCATTGTTGCCATGGTAATTCGTTTTAAAGTTTCCGTGATAATAACGACAGCATGCCGAAATTATTGCATTACGATGACATTATTTCTCTGAATATAGTTGACACAAGCGGCGGCGGCTCAACAAGGAGCCGCCGCCTTCTATAACCAATAACCTATCTGCCTGACCATTGGTCACGGCCTGCGACCGAAGTGGAGCAAACCAATAACCATTAGATGGCATTGATAAACTTCACCACGGCGTCGCGGTCCTTCTTGCTGAGCTGGCGGAACTTCTCCACGCTCCAGCGGGCGTCGCTCTGGGCGGAGCCGTGCCACATGATGGCCTCGATGACGTTGCGGGCGCGACAGTCGTGCAGGCGGTCGGCGTGGCCGGAGCAGATGGGTGCCAGGCCGCGGCCCCACAGCGGGGTGGTGCGGCACCAGCCGGTGCGGATGTCGTTGACCATGCAGAGCTTGTGCTGGACGAAGTCGCTATAAGGCCAAATCTTCTGGTGCGGATAGCGGGGCAGGCGTGCATCGCCGTCCCGGAAGAAGCCGGTAGGGTCGGTGAAGTTGTCCTCGCCGGTGATCCACGAGGGACGGTGGCAATAGGCACAGCCCATCTCGTTGAAGAGTTTCTTGCCACGCTGCACGTCGGGGTCGTCGATATTGCGGGCAGCAGGTACGGCTAGGCCGCGGTGCCACACCATGAAGTTGACATAATCCTGGTCGCTCATCTCGGCAGGCAGGGTGTCGCAACGCAGGTAGTTGTAGATGTCGGTGGCGGGGTCGCCGGTCTTGTTCCACTGGGGGAAGTAAGTGTAGAACTGGGCTTGCACGTCGGGGTCGTTGGCCGAGGTCTGGGCGTAGATGTCGGGGTTGAGGCTCAGGTAATGGCTGCGCTTGTTGCTGCGGGTGACGTTGGTGATGTTCCAGATGGCATTGGAGCCTGGGGCATCCTGCAGAGGGCCGCGGGTGAGGGCGTAGGTGTAGCGCTTGGGATGGTTGGTGTTGCCGTAGAAGGCTGTGGGAGCCCAGTCGTTTCCGGCCCAGAAAGCGGGGTTGATGCCGTTGCGCATGTAGCCGTCGCTGAACTCTTTCTGGTATTGTGCCTTCAGGGAGTCGTCGTCGATGGCATCGATGAGACCCGTGCCGTAGATGCCGATGGTGCTCTCGAGGCGGAAGGCGAGGTTGGAATAGGGAGCGTCGAGGGGTGCATAGAAGGCATCCTCGGGGATAGTCACCTCAGGATAGATAAGCTCGTAGGTCTCGCCATCCTCGAAACGGTTGCCCCATTCGTCGGTGTAGTTGAGCCAAGCGATATCGATCTTGCTCTCGTCGATGGGAGCCTTGAAGGGAGCCACAGCCTTTGTCTGCGGCATGCCGGCCACCGACTTCTCGTAGGCGTCGTTGGTCTTGTTGTAGACCACCAGCAGGTAGCCATTTCCCCAGTCGTCGGCGGCGTAGCGGTTCATGCGGCGACCGTGGCCGTAGCCAGGATGGCAGCTTTCACAGGAAGAGCGCACATAGACGGGGCCAAGGCCGTTGAAGGGCGGATTGTTCTGTGTGACGGTGTGTTCGAAGAACATCTCACCATACTTGAAGGCTGTGGCCATACCTGCCTGCACGGTGGCAGGGGTCGGGTCCTCGTAGGCAGAAGCCGACTGGTTGAAGGTGGTGCCGAGCAGTCCTCCAGCGTAGGTCTCCTCGCTGATACCTTCGGGAGCAGGAGTAGGCTCTTTCTCGTCGCGGTTGCAGGCGACCATGGAGACCGCCAGTGCCGCAATCATAAGATATGCTGTTGTTTTCATATTCTAATTATTTAGTTGTTTCTAATCTTCTCCACCACCTCGTCGAGCACTTCGCTCAAGGCTGCACAAGCCTCCATGGCTTCGCCGTTGGCGGCAGCGGCAATGTTGTTGACAAAGGGAGCCGGCATGGCGTCAATTTTGGACAGAGCGTTGTTGATGGCCTCCACTACGCGGCTGTCGAGGGCTGCGTCAAGATCTTTCACATAGCTGTGCAGCGACTTGCTCTCATCGCGCCGACCTTCCACGCCACCGAGGTAGGTGTTCTGGATGCTGACGATGTTGTTGTGGAAGTCGATGATGGACTTCTGGCTGTAGGGGCTCTCGATGTAGGTGGGTTCTGCGCCACTGTAGGCGGCGCCAATCTTGCTGGTGCCCACCTCGTCGGCGATGTCGATGCAGCCTTGCACGATGTTCATCAGAGCGGCTTTGAGGGTGGGGTAGGTGCTACCGGCCTGACCGGCATTCTTCATATTCTCACCGTAACTGTAGTCACCACCTGCCACAGTATAAGATAGCTCGATGTCATCGAGTTTCTCGATATGGCTAGCGGGAGCGGCGTCGCCAATCCAGCCCACCTCGAGCTGGTAGCAGCGGTTGCGCAGGTCACCGGCCACGGCAGCCACATACTTCCACTGATCGGTGGTGATGGCGCTGGCGCTACGGGGCTGGCCGTCGCGGAAGAGGATATACTCGATGCCGTGGAAGCCCAGCAGGGCGTTACCCAGACGTTCGCCTGCCACCACGTCGCCATCCTCACCATCGAGGGCCTCAATCATGGCGGGGCTGGCCATCAGCGTGTTGAAAGCATCCTCATCCAAAGGCCAGGAGTCGATGTGGGGGTCCACACCGTAGTCACCGGCGGCACCGAAGAGGAAAGCCTCGCTCTTCTCCCATTGCTCGCGGGCAGCGAGGAAAGTCTCGCAGGCCTCACGCACACCGGCATCGGTGGGGTTGGCCTTGAGGGCCGCCAACTGGCTGGCCAGTAGCTCGGCCTTCGCAGCCAGTGCGCTGTAAGTGGGAGCCACCGTGTGGTCCACAAACTGCTCGGCTATCGTGAGGGCAGCGGCATCGTCCTGGTGAGGGTTATCATTTTTGTCATTGTCTTTGCTGCACGAGGCAAGCGTCAAGGTGGCCATTAAAGCCACCGCTAAAGTTTTAAAGATACTTTTCATTTGTATTGTTGTTTTTTTTGTTTTCTTTTTAGTATTTCCTAGGACTTCCTAGATTTTCCCAGGAGCGCCTAGTGAATAAAAAATCCCGTCCAGGTCATCCCCAGGGCGAAGAAAGGCTCGTCGTTGTACTGGCTGTCGAGCAGACGCACACCCCCTTCGGCCTTGACAGCCACCTCGGGGATGGGGCACCAGTTGACGCCGCCGCTCACCACCGTGCGGGCGCACCAGCCAATGTCGGCCAGCCCGTCGGCAGGCACGTAGCTGTCATACTGGTCGTAGCGGCCGAAAAGATACAGTTTCTGCTTCGTTTTGCTCCACGCCAGCATGTTGACACCAGCCTCGACGGCGGCATCCCAGGCACCCTCGCCCACGAAGGTGTGGGGATAGGGGTTGCCGGTCATGGTAGTCTGGTTCTTATTGCGTGCCGAGATGGCGGCGGCATCGCTCAAGTGACCGTAGTCCACGTTGCCGCGCACCGTCAACCATTGGTTCTTATAGGCGAAGTCGAAAGCCCCGATGGCCACCACGGCATTATACTTATAATATTTCCCGTTGGGGTCGGTGACGATATCGTTGTTGTTGCTGCCGCCGAGGTATCCGCTGAGGCTCAGGCGCAACCCTTTTATCCCGCTCCAGTCGACACGCGCGGCACAGGCCAGAGCGTTGGCAGGACGGAACTCGTAGGGCGAGGCGCTGCCGTTGTGAATCCATCCCTGGTCGTTGAATAGGTTACTATTGAGGCCCGGAAGCAACTGCGCCTCGTAGCGCCAGCTGCCCGCCTTTCCCCAGACGGAGATGCCCGTCTCGTGCCATGTACAGGGCATGATGGTGTTCTCTCCCTCGGGACGGTAGACACTGAAGAACATGTTGGGTGTGTGACCGTTGTTTGTCATACCCACAGGCACCACGATATGTCCTGCGCGTACGTTCAGATGTTTATTGAAACTCTTCTGCACCCAGAACTGCTCCAACGCCACCTCGCCGCCGCGCTCCAGCTCCTGCTCGAACTCGCCAGTCTCCTCGGTCTCCTTCTCCACGGCGGCCTCGATACCACCATGTTCGAACTCTATCTCGGTGCCCACCGTCCATCCGTGGCCGAAGTCGTAACCCAGCATGATGACGGCATGTGGAAGGTCGACGCGGCCGTAGCCGGGCGCGTCCTTGTATTTCTCCGCCTTCGAGTAGCGGAACACATTGTCGCTATAGAAATGGCGGCTGTACACCGCCTCGCCGTAGCCACCGACAGTGAGTCGGCTGGCCTTTTTAGCCTCTGTTGTGTCGCCCTGAGCCGTCGCCAACGGACCCACGAGCATACCGGCCATAAGACAAAGTACTGATAGTTTGTTTCTTGCAGTCATAATCATGTTTCTTTTTCTGACTGCAAAGATACAGACAACCTCAGAATCCCCCTCTCACTACTATTGGTGATTTTGCTCCCTACGGAGGGGAAATGGTAGATTTATCGTTTATTAAGAAAGTTCGGGCTGTGTTTTTCGCTCCTTGAGGACGAAGTCGCGGCCGAGGTATTTCTCGCGGACCTCGGGGTCGCCGGCAAGGGCTTGGGGGGTACCCTTCTGGAGGACAGAACCCTCATAGAGAAGGTATGCGCGGTCGGTGATGCAAAGAGTCTCACGGACGTTGTGGTCGGTGATAAGGATACCTATGTTGCGCTGTTTCAACTTCCAAACAATATCCTGGATGTCCTGCACGGCGATGGGATCGACACCGGCGAAAGGCTCGTCGAGAAGGAGGAACATGGGGTCGTTGGCGAGGGCGCGCGCAATCTCGGTGCGACGACGCTCACCTCCCGAGAGTTGGATGCCCTTGCTGTCGCGGATATGCTGCAGGTGGAACTCGTCAAGCAACGACTCGAGTTTGGCTTCGCGTTGCTCCTTGTCGAGATCTTTCCGGAATTCGAGGATGGACATGATATTGTCGGCCACCGACATCTGGCGGAAGACAGAGGCCTCCTGGGCGAGGTAACCCACACCCATCTGAGAACGCTTGTACATGGGATACTGGGTAAGCTCGATGACTTCGCCGGTCTCGCCCTTGTCCTCCTCGGGGGCGAGGTAGACTTTTCCGCTATAGGGCTTGATAATGCCAACGACCATATAGAACGTGGTAGTCTTGCCGGCGCCGTTAGGACCCAGAAGACCAACGATTTCGCCTTGGCTAACTTCCACGGAAGCCCCCTTTACAACGGTACGGGAGCGGTATTTCTTGACAACGTTATCGGTGTAGAGACGCATAAAGGTTAAAAGTTAGATGATTCCTTCGCGGAGGATGTCGTGGATGTGGATAATGCCGAGGTATTGGCCATCAGTGTCAGTGACGATGAGTTGGGTAATGGAGTTCTGGCGCATCATCTGCAGGGCGTTGACGGCATACTCGGTATCAAGAATGGTGCGAGGATTGGGATGCATGATGTCGGAGGCGCACTTTGGTGTATGGCTTGTCTGCATCATGCGGCGCAAGTCGCCGTCGGTAATGATGCCGAGGATAGTTCTGTTCTCAGTAACCACCGCGCAGCCGAGGCGTTTGGAGGTCATCTCGATGATGACGTCGGAGATGGGGGTGGAGGGTGAGACCTCGGGGCGTTCGTTCTGGATGTAGAGGTCGGCCACACGGAGGTAGAGCTGCTTGCCGAGGGCGCCACCCGGGTGGAAACGGGCGAAGTCGCGGGCGGTGAAGTTGCGGCATTCGATGAGGGCCACCGCGAGGGCGTCGCCCATTACCAGCTGCGCTGTGGTGCTGGAGGTGGGAGCCAGGTTGTTGGGACAAGCCTCATGGTCGACGGTGGTGTCGAGGACGATATCGGCCTCATGAGCCAGGAAAGAGTCGGTATTGCCCACGATGGCGATGAGGGTGTTGCCGAAATTCTTGATCAGAGGAACCAGTACCTTGATTTCCGGCGTATTGCCGCTCTTGGAGATGCAGATGACCACATCGCCCGGACGTACCATACCGAGGTCTCCATGGATGGCATCGGCGGCATGGAGAAACAGGGCTGGAGTGCCCGTAGAGTTGAGGGTGGATACAATTTTAACGGCGATATTGGCGCTCTTGCCGATACCCGTCACTACCACACGTCCAGAGGCCGAAAAAATGGTTTCTACGGCCTTTGAAAAGCTGTCATCGATATAATTCCGGAGATTTTCGATGGCTTTTTTTTCATCGTTAATCACCTGAATTGCAATCTGTTTTATCTCTTCACGACTCTTCACGGTCATTATTTTTTTTTGGATTCAATTTTTTTTACTATCTTTGTAAACCTGAAACAAATAACGCTCTTTTGCGCGAAATATTGTGACGACATGAAGGATTTGCACACATATTTAAAAGAAATATTCGGTTTTGACCAGTTCAAAGGCGACCAGGAAGCCATTATACGAAGCCTGTTGAGTGGCAACGACACCTTTGTCATCATGCCCACCGGCGGTGGCAAGAGTCTCTGCTACCAATTGCCGGCCATGATCAGCAAGGGCATCGCCATCGTGGTGTCACCCCTCATCGCCTTGATGAAGAACCAGGTGGATGCCGTACGCTATACCTCTGGAAGCCAGTGTGTGGCCCACTTCCTCAACTCCTCACTCAACCGGGCGCAGGTCACCGAGGTTAAGGAAGACCTCCTCAAAGGCGACACCAAACTGCTCTATGTGGCCCCCGAGACCCTCTCGAAAGAAGAGACCGTGGAGTTTCTCCGGCAAATCAAGATATCATTCTTCGCCATCGATGAGGCCCACTGTATCTCGGAATGGGGTCATGATTTCCGTCCCGAATACCGCCGTCTGCGCGACGCCATCAAGGCCATCAACCCCAAAGTGCCCATCCTCACTCTCACCGCTTCGGCCACTCCCAAAGTACAGCAGGACATCATCAAAAACCTCGGCATGGAGAATGCCAAAACCTTCATCTCGAGCTTCAACCGTCCGAACCTCTACTACGAGGTGCGTCCCAAACCCAGCGACCCCATGCAGCTGCACAAGGAGATTATCCGCTTCATCAAGGACAATCCCGGCAAGAGTGGCATCATCTACTGCCTGACGCGCAAAAGAGTGGAGGAATTGGCAGAGCTGCTGGTCATCAACGGCATCAAAGCCCTCCCCTACCATGCCGGCCTCGACAACAAGGTGCGTGCTGAAAACCAAGACAAATTCCTGATGGAGGACGTCGACGTCATCGTGGCCACCATCGCCTTCGGCATGGGCATCGACAAACCCGACGTGAGGTTCGTCATCCACTATGACATCCCGAAGAGCATCGAGGGCTACTATCAGGAGACCGGACGTGCCGGACGTGATGGCGGCGAAGGACGCTGCATCGCCTTCTACAGCGAACAGGATGTGGAGAAACTTTACAAATTCTTCACCGACAAGAATGTCACCGAGCAGGAGATGGCCAAGCAATTGGTGCAGGAGATGGTCTCCTACGCCGAAAGTTCGGCCTGCCGGAGACTCAATATATTGAAATATTTTGGCGAGGACTACAACGAGCCCTATTGCGGCAACTGCGACAATTGCACCCATCCTAAACCCCAAGTCGAGGCCAAGGAGGAGATGCAATTTGCCCTCGAGACCATCCTGGCCATGAAGCAGGCCTTCAAACCTAAAGACATTGTCGACGTACTGATGGGCCGCAAGAATGCCAATACCAAGACCTACCACCTGGACAAACTGGAGCAGTTCGGCGGCGGCGCCGACCACGACGATCTCTTCTGGAAAGCCGTCCTGCGGCAGGCACAGTTCGAAGGATTGCTGCAGAAGGAGATTGAACAATACGGCGTGCTGAAACTCACCCCTGCGGGTCACAAATTCATCAAGAGCCCCTACAGTCTCTACGTCACTTGCGACCACGACTATTCAGCATCCACCAGCGAAGATGATGAAGATTTGGTGGCTGCTAGCGGCGGTGCCTCAGCGGCGGGCGATGAAGCACTCTACGTGCAACTTAAGAGCCTGCGCAAGAGCATCGCCTCACGCGAGAAACTTCCTGCTTACGTCATCTTCGAGGAATCGTCGCTCAAGGACATGACGCTGCAATACCCCTGCAACGTCGAGGAATTGAGCCACTGCGCTGGTGTGGGCATCGCCAAGGCTCAGAAATATGGTGAGCCTTTCATCGAACTTATCAAGCGCTATGTGGAGGACAACGACATCGAGCGTCCGCAGGACATCGTGGTGCGCTCGGCTGCCAACAAGTCGGCCAATAAAGTCTACATCATCCAAAGCATCGACCGTCGCAAGAGCCTTGAAGACATTGCCGCAGGAAAGGGGATGTCAATGGACGAGCTTCTCACCGAGATGGAGCATATCATCTCCAGCGGTACTAAATTAAATATAGATTACTATATTAATGAGATGATAGAGCCCGACCATCAGGAGGAACTGCTCGACTACTGGCGCAACTCGGAGAACGCCTCCCTTGAGGAAGCCTACGAAGAATATGAGGACGATCCTGACTACACCGAGGAGGAGATCCGCCTGATGCGCATCAAATTCATAACCGACTACGGGCATTAGAAATGAAACATGCCACACATGGACTGCTGACGCTGTTGCTGCTGATAGTGGTGATAGGGTGGGGACATTTGTGCGCACAAACATTGTACAACAACGATACCACCTATTTCTGCTCCAGCCCTTCTGGAGGAGGATTTACCCATAACTATGTACGACTCCTGCAAGCGTTCGATTCCTGGGGAGTCATCACTGGAGTAGATTCCTCATGCGTCCTTGATATAGCTTACACATGTTTCCGTGGTTCAGAGCCTGGGGAAAACTACGGATATATAGATATTTGGGATGGAGACGATGTCACTGGCACCCTGTTGGTAGACCATTTTACAGGAGCAAATCTCACCATTCAGTCCCTCCCCATCACCCAAGAACAAGTCACTATTCACGTTCATTACAATGCCTACTCTACTGATACAATATACCCACTCGTCCGAGAGTTATCATTTTCCTGGCGTCCGTCGGATTATTTACATCCCCTTCCCAGTAGTAATCCCTGCACCTCCTCGTTCAACATCGGCGTGCAGAATGTCACCACCTCGAGTGCCGATATTCACTGGACACCCGACAGCACCACCCTACTCATCAGCGTGAATGGTCAATATTACACCGCCAATGGTGGCACTCTTCACCTTTCTGGACTCGCTCCCAATACTCATTATCATGTAAAAGCCATCCCATATAATCAACAGGAATACCCATGTTGTTGTCGAAGGATCGATTTCTACACTATCCCACAAGCACATATTGGATGCCCTGACGTGCTGAACCTCTATTCCGACTACGTGCGTTGCTTTTGCAACAATTCTATCGGCATTCAAGATTACGGGCCGTCTTTGGCCTTCAGTCGCCACACCGTTCACACCAATCCCAACGAAATAGATTCCATTGCAGGAGGGCTGTTGCATACTGTATGTCCCGGCATGCCGGGTTCTGTGCGTTTAGGAAATTGGCGCAGTGGGGCCGAAAACGAATCCATTGTCTACTATCTCCACATTGACACAACGCTCTATTCGCTCATCCTTCTCCACTATGCCGCCGTGCTTCAGAATCCCAATCATGCTCCCAGCTTACAGCCCAGATTCAAGATGAGGATTTTGGACCAGAATGACAGTGTCATTGACGAGCAATGCGGAGCGGCCGACTTTATTGCCGACTCTTCTCTCGGCTGGAACGTCGACGTTGCAGAAGTGCTGTGGAAAGACTGGACCACGGTGGGTATCAATCTGGCCCAATACCACGGACAGGATGTGAGACTGCAATTCTCCACCTACGATTGTCTCGAGGGTGCACATTTCGGTTACGCTTACTTCTATGCCGAATGTCAACAACCCTCAGCCATCGCCGACCAATGCGGCACCGTCGACACGGTCACCCTCACCGCACCCGACGGATTCAACTATCTATGGTATAGTGATTCTCCATCCAACCCCATCTCCACCGACCAACAAGCCACCTTTTCCACCGAAGGAAGCACTGTCCACTGCCGACTTTCGTTCATCGAGAATCCAACCTGCTACGTCACAATGAACACCTATGTCACTCATTTCTGGCCACACGCTGTTGTCGATACCCTCTATACCGTCGACAACGGTTGCGACGGCCACACAGTGCAATTCCTCAACCGTAGCACCATCCTTGGCGATGACAGTCTTGCCCTCCCGGGTAATCCTCCTTGCGAAACGGCACAATGGAGTTTCGGAGACGGCTTCTTCAGTCATGAATATTCACCCACCCACATCTATCGTCATCCTGGAACCTACACCGTCACCCTTGTGTCGGGACTTGCAGAAGACCAATGTACCGACACCACCACTTATACCATAGTTGCTCCAGATGCATGGGCACCTGGTGCCCAACACCTCACCTGCTGCGACTCCCTTCTCTGGCTCGATAGCATTTGGTACTCACGTGACACCATAGGCCCAACCGCCAGAGTGCATTTCTACCGCTGCGACACCATCTACACCCTCCACCTCTCTATCCTGCCATCGGCACATTTCTCCCTGCCGGCCGTCACCTTTTGCTACAATAGCAGTTATACATGGCGTGGCAACTCGGCACCTATCAACCACTCTTCGACTGACACTCTTTTCCCCATTCTCACCGACACCCTCACCGCCGCCAACGGATGCGACTCGGTAGTTTACTTGCCTTTGGTGCAGCTGCCGCCCGATGACATCTCCATCAAAACAGAGCCCGACTGCGGCATGGGATATTATATGCTGACTGCCACCACGGACAATCCTTTCTGGCAATGGAGTTCCTCACCCTATGACTCCGCACTTGATGGCCACGAAGCAGATCGTCATCTATGGGTGTTCCCCGAAAGTAACACCACATACACCCTAGTTTCCTATTACGGGGACTCGCTCTTCTGCCCTACCAGCACCAGCCGCACCCTCTCACGCCCATCTTTCCCCCATGCGAAAATGAATGTCAACCCCAATATCCTTACCGCCGACAGACAGGAAATCACGGCTTACGATCTAAGCGAAGAATATTCCAGTCGCCGGTGGGGCCTCGTCACCTTTGGAAGGGGCGACACCATCCATCTGCCCGACACATTGCGACGCATAACATACCGTGTCCCCATAGAACTCGACAGTATTAAAGTTATCCTTACCGTCATCGACCGCCTTTGCCTCGACACAGCCACCCAAACCATCTCCATCCTCCAAACAAACCTCTTCGTGCCCAACATCTTCACCCCCACCGCCGACGCCAACAATCGCTTCATCATCGTCTGCGAAGGCGCTCTCGAAGCCGAGCTCACCATCTACAATCGCCAAGGTCTATTTGTATACAGCACCACAGACATAGCGACTGGTTGGGATGGTACCCACGACGGAAGTCCTTGCCCACAGGGAGCCTACGTGTGGCATCTGCGACTCCGCACCGCCGACCGGCCCGACAGCTGGACCACCCAAATCGGCACCGTCACCCTATTAAGGTGAAATGAGAAAGGGTAAAAGTGAAAAAAATTTTCACTTTTCTTTTTTTTTCGTATCTTTGCCCCGTCAAAGAGAGCATAGGGGTGCTCTTATGTTGCTCGGAATGAGCACGAAGAAGCTGAGAACATACCCTTGAAACTTGATCCGGATAATGCCGGCGTAAGGAATGAAATTATGAAACACAACTTTTATAGCTGTGGCCGCTATCTGATTTATCAGGCCACCAGGATTAGTCGCAAGCAGATGATAGCCTGCTGTGCGTTAGCTTTCACCTTTCACTTTTCTCCTTTCACCTCGAACGCGCAAGATACTGTGCGCCGTCTCGACGAGGTGATTATCCAGGACGTGCGTGTCAACAACAAGACACCGCTAACTACCAGCACCCTCGACCTGAAGGAACTCGACGACGCCCGTGCCAGCATCAGCATGCCCTACATGCTCGAGACGCAGACCTCCGTGGTGGCCAGTGGCGAGAACGGCGGCGTGGGTGCCGCCTACATCCGCATCCGCGGTGTCGACGCCTCGCGTATCAATGTTAATATTAACGGCATCACGCTCAACGACCCCGAGAGCCAGCAGGTCTATTGGTACAACATCCCCAACCTCGGCGGCATGGCCCAGAGCCTGCAGATACAGCGCGGCGTGGGAGCCTCCACAGGCGGCAGCCCCGCCTTCGGCGCCGCCATCAACCTGCAGACCCTCAACGCCCGCGATCGCGCCTACGGCGAGGCCGACCTCGGCTTCGGCAGCTGGAACACGCGCCAGTACAGCGTCAGCGCCGGTACGGGTATCATGAAGAGCGGACTTTCCTTCGACTTCGCCTACAGCGGCCTCACCTCCGACGGCTACATCCGCAGTTGGGGCACCGACCAGCAGAGCTTCTTCGGCAGCGCCAGCTGGTACGGCAAGAAGACCTTTATAAAACTCCTCACCATCATCGGCAGCCAGACCACCGGCATCACCTGGGACGGCGCCTACGACTACCAGCTCGACGAAGACCCCACCTACAACCCCAGCGGCGAGTACACCATGGACGGAAACACCATGTACTACCCCAACGAGACCGACAATTACTGGCAGCGCCACTACCAGCTCTATATCTCGCACCTGCTTACCGACCAGTGGAGCATCCACGGCGCCCTCGACTACACCCACGGCGACGGCTACTACGAGCAGTATAAGGCCGACGCCAGCTACAAGAAGAAACTTTTCCTCACAGATATCAGCGGCTCTGGCGACTATATCACCCGCAAGCAGATGGACAACAACGCCATCACCGGCAACCTCTCAATGCACTATAGCGGCAACAAACTCTCCCTCTCGGTTGGCGACCACCTGCTCTATTTCGACGGCTACCACTTCGGCAATGTGCTGTGGTTCCGCGACACAGCAATTCACATCGACAGCCCCTACGAGTGGTACCGCTACAACGGCACCAAGACAGACAACAGCTTCTATGTCAAAGCCGCCTACGACTTCACCGACGACCTCAACATCTACGCCGACCTGCAACTGCGAACAGTGAACTACAAACTAAAAGGCAGCACCGACGACCGCAACACCGCCAAGGAGCAATGCATGGTAGACTTCGACCAAAACTACCTCTTCTTCAATCCCAAGGCCGGCATCAACTACCGCATCAACGGCAACCAGCGCACCTACTTCGTGGCCGGCATCTCCAACCGCGAGCCTACCAAGAGCGACATCAAGGACGCCATCGGCCGCAACGACACCGTGAAGGCCGAGACCATGCTCGACCTCGAGCTGGGCTACCAGCTGGCTTACAACCGCTGGGCCTTCAACGTAAACCTCTACGGCATGTTCTACAAAGACCAGCTCACCCCCAGCGGTGACCTCAGCAGCAGCGGCTACGCCCTCATGGAGAATGTCGACAAGAGCTACCGCATCGGTATCGAACTCGAGGGCGGATACATGTTCACCGACTGGTTCCGCATGGACGCCAACCTCACGCTCAGCCAGAACAAGGTGCTCGACTACACTTTCGCCGACTTCGCCGACGGCGACGCCGACCCCAACCTCGTCACCCGCACCACCGACCTGGCTCTCTCACCCAATATCGTGGGCGCCGCCATCGCCACCTTCACCCCCTGCAAGGACGCCAAGCTGCAGCTCATCGGCAAATATGTCGGCAAACAGTATGCCGACAACACTTCCCGCGAGTGCTACGCCATCGACCCCTACTTCCTCCTCAACCTCAAGGCCTCCTACACCTGGAAACTCAAAGGCACCAACGAGATCGAAGCCCAGCTGCTCGTCAACAACCTCCTCGACCACAAGTATCGTCTCAGCGCCTGGGTGGGTGACTGGGTCGACGACTGGACTGGCCCCGCAGCAGCCTACTACTACCACGACCGCGCCTGGCTCCAGCAGCCCGGCATCAACTTCATGGCCCGCGTAATTTATAGATTCTAATGGATATTTTCGAAATCATCGGCGCAACCATCGGCCTGTTCTATATCGTCAGCGAATATAGGGCGGACCGGTGGTTCTGGCCACTCTCGCTGCTGATGTCGGCCTTCTATGCCGTCATCGACTTCACCAGCGGCATCTACGCCAACGGCGCCATCTGCGTCTACAACTTTGTGATGTCCATCTACGGCATCCTCGTGTGGCGCGGAATTTTGCAGAAGCGCAAAGAAGACCAGGGTGGCGAACGTCACATCTCCTCCTGCCCCAAGGCCTACTGGTGGCAGATCATTACCGTCGTTGTGGCACTCAGCGCTGTGCTCACCTGGCAGCTGGGCTACCTCAACCAGAGCACCTACACGCTCCCCAGTGGCCGCACCCTCAACCTTGCTGCTCTAGACGGCATCTCGTCAGCCCTCACCATTGTCGGCATGCTCATGCTAGCGCACAAATGGTGGCAGCAGTGGTTCTGCTGGATGCTCGTCGAGCCCCTGATGATAGTCATCTTCATCCTTACCGAAAACTATGCTTCGGCGGTGCTCTACGCCGTCTTCGAAGTCTTCTGCATACTCGGTGTAATAAAATGGAGGAAAGAAAGTCTAAAAATATCGTAATCCTGGCGGCGGGCGACTTTCCCTCGCACCCCATCCCCCTGAAAGCCCTGCAGGAGGCCGACTTCGTCGTCTGCTGCGACTCGGCCTATGAAGCAATTAGAAATAAGAAATTAGAAATTAGGAATTACATCGTGATTGGCGACGGGGATTCGTTGTCTGAACAAGACAAACGTCAACTCGGCGACCGTTGGATACATGTTCCCGAGCAGGACTACAACGATCTCCATAAAGCCATATCCTGGGGCACTTCCCGCTTCCCACTCCCATCTTCCCGCTTCACCATTCTCGGTGCCACCGGCAAACGAGAGGACCACACCCTCGGCAACATCAGCTATTTGGTCACCTTCGCAGAGGAGCATCCCGGAGCCGACATCGTGATGCTCACCAACCACGGCCGCTTCCTCGCCTTCCGCGGCGAGCGCACCTTCGACAGCTTCCCTCGCCAGCAGGTCTCCATCCTCATCCCCGACTCCACCACCGCCGTCACCTCCGACGGCCTCCGCTGGCCTCTCGACAATTTCCATGCCAGACTCTGGTGGAATGCCACCCTCAACGAAGCCCTCAAGGAAAACTTCACCCTCCGCACCACCGGCTGGATTCTCCTCTTCCAAACCTATGAAACCAAGGGCTGATTTGTTCGTGAGAATCTAATAAACGCTGGAAAAGAGGGAATAGTGAGGGGTTCAACCTAAGACCCAAGGAGATAAAACTTTTTTTTGGTCATGTCGGAGGGATTTTGTACCTTTGCATTTTTATTAGGGTACAAAATATATATATCAAATATGAACATTCTACTCCTTGGATCGGGCGGACGCGAACACGCAATAGCCTATAAATTAGCGCAAAGCGCTCAGTGCAGCCAGCTCTTCATAGCCCCCGGCAACGCGGGCACGGAGAGGGTGGGCGAGAACGTAAAACTCGACATCAATGATTTCGAGGCCGTGGGTCAGTTCGCCATCAGCCACAGGGTGGAGATGATGGTAGTAGGTCCCGAGGCGCCCCTAGTGGGTGGCATCGCCGACTATTTTGCCGAGCAGCCCCTGCTGAAGAACATCATGGTCATCGGACCCTCGAAGCAAGGTGCCATGCTGGAAGGCAGCAAAGACTATGCCAAAGCCTTCATGATGAGGCACAACATCCCCACGGCACGCTACCAGACCTTCACCGCAGCCACACTGGCCAAGGGAGAGAAATTCCTTGAGACACTGACGGCGCCCTACGTGCTGAAGGCCGACGGCCTGGCAGCCGGAAAGGGTGTGCTGATTGAAAACGACCTGGCCACCGCCAAGGCCCATCTACGCGAGATGCTGAAGGACCGCAAGTTCGGCGATGCTTCGGCAAGCGTGGTGATAGAAGAATACCTCGAGGGCATTGAGATGAGTGTCTTCGTGCTCACCGACGGCAGCCACTACCTGCTGCTGCCCTCGGCCAAAGACTACAAGCGCATCGGTGAAGGCGACACCGGCCTCAACACCGGCGGCATGGGCTCGGTGAGTCCCGTGCCATTTGCCGACAAGGCCTTCATGAAAAAGGTGGAGGACCGCATCGTGAAACCCACGGTGCGCGGCCTGCGCGACGAAAAGATACCCTATTGTGGTTTCATCTTCATTGGCCTGATGTGCAAGAACATCGGTACTCCTGAGGCCGAACCCTACGTCATCGAATACAACGTCCGCATGGGCGACCCCGAAACCGAGAGTGTCTTCCCTCGCATCAAGAGCGACATGGTGGAAGTCTTCGAGAATGCCGCCCATGGCAACCTCGACGGCTGCAAACTCGAGGTGGATCCGCGGACCGCGGCTTGCGTAATGATGGTGGCCGGCGGCTACCCCGAAAGTTACAAGAAGGGTGATCTCATTGACCTGGGTAACGACGACGAGACCATCGTCTTCCATTGCGGCACCGCTCGCAACGAGCTGGGCAAACTGGTGACCAATGGTGGCCGCGTGCTCTGCACCACGGCACTGGCCAACAGCCTTCCCGAGGCTCTGCTGAAGAGCTACAACCGCAGCCTGGAAATCAACTGGAACGGCAAATACTACCGTCGCGATATCGGACAGGACCTGCTGAAACTGATGCAAGAGGGATAAGGGGTTGAAAGGTTGATATGCTGGGCAAAATGAATTCGAGGATTGCCGTGGGCCATGCAGCCGCGGCAGCGGCGTATGTCATCTTTGGCATCAACGTGGTGGTATGCCGCGATATAGCCATCGAAGGGCATATCGAGCCCATCGTCCTTTTCTCCATGCGTGCACTAGTGGCCGGTGCCCTGTTCTGGCTGCTGTCGTTTTTCATGCCCAAAGAGCATGTGCCCACCAAAGACCTGCTGAAGCTCTGTGGTGCCGGAGTCCTCGGACTCTTTCTGCCGCAGCTCACTTTCCTCCACGCCATCGCGCACACCACGCCTGTCGACCTCTCAGTGATGAGCACCACGACGCCCATCTTCACCATGTTCGTTGCCGCCATCTTCCTCAAAGAACCCATCACATGGAAGAAAGCCCTCGGTGTGGCGCTGAGTTTCGGAGGCATTCTGTGGCTCATCCTCCAGAGTACTTTCGGGGGCAACGGGGCTTCGGAAACAGAGCCCATCGGCATCATGTTCTGCTTTGCCAACTACATCGTCTTCGCCTTCTACCTGGGCACCTGCCGCAACCTAATAGCGCGCTATTCAGTGGTAACCTCGATGAAATGGATGTTCCTCGTCTCGTTCCTCATCTCGCTGCCCTTCAGCATTCCCAAGCTTGCCACCACCGAGTTTGCCGCCGTCTCCTCACAGGTGTGGTGGGAAATAGGGTTCATGATTGTCTTTTCGACCTTCATCGCCTACTACCTCATCCCCATCGGACAGCAGCGCATCAGGCCCACCCTGGTGAGCATGTACGGCTACCTGCAGCCCATCATAGCCATTGCCGTAGCCATCTGGACCGGCATGGACCGTTTGACCTTCACCAAAATTCTCGCCACCGCACTGGTATTCTCCGGCGTATGGGTGGTTAACCAAAGCCGCGCAGCAGTGGCGGAAACACAAAAAACAACTACGTAAATGGCTACAGAAAACCAATCGTCCAACAGCGGCACCAAGATACTGGTTGTCCTCGCCATGGTGATGGGAGTACTCATCGGCCTGATGTTCGGTTCGCACCAACAGAACTTCCCCTCAGCCGACCATGGCTCCCTGCAGGGCAAGATGAGCGAGGTCCTCGACCTGGTGGAAAGCCAGTATGTGGACTCTGTCGATGCCGACTCGCTCAGCGAACGGCTGGTGGGTGTGATGCTCAGCGAACTTGATCCCCACAGCACCTACCTCACTGCCCGCGAAACCGAACATACCACCGAGATGATGCGTGGCAACTTTGAGGGCGTGGGCTTAGTACTACGCCGCGAAGGCGACAGCACCTATGTCGGGCAAGTACTCTCTGATGGTCCTTCAGCAGGGTCAGGAATCCTGCCTGGCGACTTGATTGTAAAGGTTGACGGCGTAAGGGTGAGTGGCGTGAAGATGCCCGCCGACTCGGTAGTAGCACGCTTGCGTGGTCCCCGTCGCACGAAAGTGGACATCGAGATTCTCCGCGAAGACAGCAAAAGCATGAGCTTCACTATCCGTCGAGGCGTGGTTAGCCACAAATCGCTGGCCTATAGCGGTATGCTTGACGATACCACTGGATATATAATGCTCTCCACCTTCTCAGCAACCAGCTATGACGAGTTCCACGATGCATTGTATGACCTGGTACACAAGGGCATGAAGAGTCTCATCTTCGACCTGCGCGGCAACACGGGTGGCTCCCTCGAGGCAGCCGTGGGCATCGCCAACGAGTTGCTCCCTGCCGGCAGTCTCATTGTCTACACCCAAGGGGCGCACCAGCGGCGACAGAACGTCAATGCGCGCCGCGGAGGCCTGTTCACCCAAGGGAAGGTGACGGTAATGGTTGACGAAGGCTCAGCATCGGCCAGCGAGGTGGTAAGTGGAGCCCTGCAGGACAATGACCGCGCCACTATCGTCGGTCGCCGCACCTTCGGGAAAGGACTGGTGCAACGCGAGTTCGGACTGGACGACGGCTCCTCGGTACTGCTCACCGTGGCCCGCTACTACACTCCTTCGGGTCGTTCCATCCAACGCCCCTACAGCAAAGGAACTGATGAATACTACCGCGATTATGTCGACCAATTGATGGAAGAGTCCTATGCCGACAATCCCACACTGCATGTCACCGATTCCACACCCTACTACACCGTGGGAGGCCGGGTGGTTTACGGCGGTGGCGGCATCTTCCCTGACCATCTCATCCCTTACCGGAAAGACCCCACCTTCGCCTACTATAATAAGCTCTCCTCCAACGGTATTCTCTCACGGGTAGCCTTCGAGGAGGTACGCCGGAATGCCGGAAGATTACTGAAACAATATCCCACTGCCGACGACTTCTGCCGTCGCTTCATAGTGTCCGACCAGGTCATCCAACGTGTGGTGGCTCTTGGCGAGAACGAGGGTATCCCCCTCGACCAGAAAGGCCTCGCCGCCCAGCGCCACCTCATGCGCACCATGGTGAAAGCCTATATCGGAGACTTCCTCTATGGCCAAGAGGTCTTCTACCGCATCTACCTCCCCGAGGACGAAGATTTGAAACAAACACGTGCAATAAAATAGAAAAAAAAGATACAAAACAGTTATGAAACGTCTGTTTTTACTCATAACCCTTATGGCGACAACCTTCGTCGCCGGTGCGCAGAAAAGCACCCTTAACTGCACTTTCAACGGGCTGGAGAACGGCATGCATATCATCGTCAGCCAAGCCCAGGGAGGCCGATTGGTACCCACCGACACCCTCACTCCCGATACCAAGGGACGCATCAAACTCGAGCGCAACAGCGCTGAACCCATCTTGCTTGCAATGAACCTCACCAAGAACAACAGCCCCTACATCCATGTGATTATGGCCCCCCGGGAGAATATATCCCTTACCGTTAACTACATGCCGGCCATCAACCTCCTTGACATCACCTCTTCCAAGGGTTCTGCAAACATGGAGCTCTACATGAAGTTTACCAACCTTGTCAAGAACTCCTACCTTGACGAGCGGCACCCGACCATAGAGAACGACCTCGCCAGTCTCCTCTCCGAGAACTCCTCTGTTCTCATGAGCGCCTTCCTGGTGACCTATTTTGAAAAGGCCTTCGAACAATATGCCCCATTGTACAAGAAAATCCGCGACGCACTCATCGGGGATTGGCCCAACAACGAGTTTGTCCAGCATCTCGACAGCCGTCTGCGCACGGTATTGGTGCCAGGCATGGAAGCCCCCGACATCGTGCTGGCCGACCGCGACGGCAATATGCGTCGTCTCTCCGACCTCCGAGGCAAGGTGGTACTCATCGACTTCTGGGCCTCTTGGTGCCGTCCCTGCCGCATGGAGAATCCCAATGTCGTAAGACTCTATCAACAGTATCACGACCAGGGCTTCGAAATTTTCAGTGTCTCACTCGACAACAACCGCGATGCCTGGCTTAAAGCCATCGCTGACGACCACCTTGACTGGCCAAACCATGTCAGCGACCTTCGTGGCTGGTCCTCGGCCGGCGGGAAACTCTATGGCATCCAATCCATCCCCTCCACCGTGCTCGTCGATCCCGACGGAAATATTCTGGCACGCAATTTGCGGGGACAAGAATTAGAAAACAAACTCAAAGAATTATTTGACAAATGATAACAACAACACAGATAGAGATGGCCCTGGGCCATGTCAACGACCCCGACCTTGGCCGGAGCCTCACCGAACTCGGCATGATTGAAAACATCAAGGTCGACGGCCTAAAGGTGAGCTTCGACCTAGTCCTCACCACCCCCGCCTGCCCCATGAAGAAAAAGATGAGCGACGACTGCATCAACGCCATCCACGAGCTTGTGGACCGCAACGCCGAGGTGGAAATCAACCTCACCAGCAAGCCACAGCCCGACCCCAAGGAGGAGTTCCGT
This sequence comes from uncultured Bacteroidales bacterium, assembly GCA_900316235.1. GTDB lineage: Bacteria > Bacteroidota > Bacteroidia > Bacteroidales > P3 > Colimorpha. The sequence continues at coordinate 50,717 of ONCC01000025.1, read as the reverse complement.
GAGGTGCTGAAGAATGTCCATAACATCATCGCCGTAGCCTCGGGCAAGGGCGGCGTGGGCAAGAGCACCGTGGCAGCCAACCTAGCCGTGTCACTTGCAAAGACCGGTGCCAAAGTAGCCTTGGTTGATGCCGATATCTACGGTCCTTCTATCCCCATTATGTTCGACATCCAGGGAGAAGAGGTCTATGGCCACCATGTGGGCGAGAAAACTTATATGCTCCCCATTGAGAAATATGGCATCAAACTGATGAGTGTCGGATTCTTTGTCGATGCCTCCAAAGCCTTGGCTTGGCGCGGTCCCATGGCAAGCGGCGCCCTCAAACAACTTATCGGCGAGACCTGGTGGGAAGAGATAGACTACATGGTAGTCGACATGCCTCCGGGAACTGGCGACATCCAGCTCACCCTCGCCCAAACCCTTCCTGTCACCGGCGCCATCATCGTCAGCACCCCCCAGCAGGTGGCCCTGGCCGACGTGGTGCGCGGCGTGGAGCTCTTCCGCAACGAGGCCGTCAACATCCCCGTCCTCGGCTTTGTCGAGAACATGGCCTATTTCACTCCCGCCGAACTGCCGAACAACAAATACTACATCTTCGGCAACGGTGGCTGCCGCAAGCTGGCCAAGGAGATGAACATCCCTCTGCTTGGAGAGATTCCCCTGGTGCAGGCCATCGCCGAGAGCGGTGACAGCGGCAAGCCCGCGGCACTCTTCAACCCCGCCCAAACCCAAGACCCTGTGCGCGATGCCTTCGATGCCCTCGCCCAGAACACCATCAAAGAGATTTGCAAACTTAACCTGAAATAATTATGACCGACCAAGAAAAACCCATTGTCGAGCAGAAAGTAAAGAACGCATTGGCACAAATCCGTCCCTATCTCCAGCAGGATGGCGGCGATGTGGAATATATCGACATGACCGCCGAGGGCGTCGTCATCGTGCGACTCAAAGGTCACTGCGGATCCTGTCCCCATGCCATGGCCACCCTCAAACAAGGCATCGAGGCCGCCCTCAAGAAAGCCATCCCCGAAGTAAAATCGGTGGAAAAGATTTAATCTTTAAACGTTAAACTTTAACCGTTACATGATATACACCAAGACAGGAGATAAAGGAACCACCTCCCTTGTCGGAGGGAGCCGCGTCCCCAAGGACGACAAACGCGTCGAGGCCTACGGCACTGTCGATGAGCTCAATTCTCACATAGGTCTCCTGGCCGAAATGTTCCGTCCCACGCAGGGAGGCTACTACGACGAGCTCAAAGCCGCGCAGCACAACCTTTTCACTATCCAGACCCTTTTGGCCACCGAAGACGAGGGCATCTATGCCCGTCTGCCCCAGCTGGACGAAGAGGAGGTGGATATTCTCGAGCGACAGATTGACACCCTCAGCGACCTGCTGCCCAAGCTGCAGAACTTCGTCATTGCCGGCGGTAACATCACTGGCGCCCAGTGTCATGTCTGCCGCACCGTCTGCCGCCGCGCCGAGAGGTGTGTGGTCACCCTCGCCCGCGAGGCCAAAATCGACGACATAATCCTCCGTTATCTCAACCGCCTTTCCGACTATCTATTTGTCCTCGGAAGAAGGGCCGTTGTGGCCGATGGCAAGCAGGAAGATTTGTATATCAACTAATTGAAAAAAAAATTTGTCAGTATAGAAAATTCATGTACTTTTGCACGATTTTTCAGAAAGAAACAGACATTTTTTAGAGTATGTATTGGACACTTGAATTAGCATCGAAATTGGAAGACGCCCCCTGGCCCGCCACCAAGGAGGAACTCATTGACTATGCCCAGCGCACCGGCGCTCCCATGGAGGTTGTGGAGAACCTCATGGAAATTGAGGATGAGGGGGATCAGTACGAGAGCATCGAGGACATTTGGCCCGACTATCCCACCAAGGAGGACTTTTTCTTTGAAGAAGACGAATATTAATAATACCAGCACGAGTCGCCCCACGATCTCGCGCACCATTTCCATCATTGGCTCCGGCAATGTGGCCACCCACATGGCTTTAGCCTTTCACAAAGCAGGCCATACCATCAGGCAGGTCCTCTCACGCGAGTTCGACCACGCCGCTCTCTTGGCTTCCCGTATGGGTGCACAGCCCATCGACAAGACATCCCTCCTCGACAGCCAATCCGACGTCTATCTCCTGGCCGTCAACGATGACGCTCTCTACGACCTGGCCCTCGACCTGCATCTGCCCGACGCCCTGGTCATCCACACCTCCGGCAGCACCCCCGCATCAGTTCTGAAACCCGTCTCACAACACTTCGGTGTCGTATGGTCGCCACAGACCTTTGTGCGCGACCTCGCCATGGACTATTCGCGTCTACCCCTTTGCATAGAGGGAAGCAATGCCAAGGTAGAGAGCGAGATAGAAAGTATCCTCTCCAGTATCAGCAACAACATCTATCACCTCGATTTCGAGCAGCGCCGCTGGGCACATCTCGCAGCAGTGATGGTCAACAACTTCGGCAACGCCATCAATGCGTTGGCGCAGGAACTGTCCGAGAAACACGGCATCGATTTCTCCATGCTGCGGCCTTTGGCCGAGATGACGGTCAAGAAAATGGACTATGGCCCCCTTTGGGAGCAGCAGACGGGTCCCGCCCGACGCCACGACCAGAAAACCCTCGACGCCCAGCGCCGACTTCTGGCCGACGACCCCAAGATGCTGCAACTCTACGACATGATGACCGAAATCATCCAATCCCATGACATTCGTTGACACCCACTGCCACCTCTACGACGAGGCTTTCGACACCGATCGCGACAACGCCGTGCAGCGCGCCCTCGACGCCGGTGTCACCACCATGCTCCTGCCCGACATCGACAGCAGCTCCTCCCCTGCCCTCGATGCCCTATATAATGCTCATCCTCAGCACTTCCGCCGCATGGCCGGCCTCCACCCCACCTCCGTCAAAGAAGATTATGAGGACGAACTCCAGCATGTCCACGACCGCCTATACTCCTCCCCTAAGTTAGGGGAGGGGGACCGCCCGCAGGGTGGTGGAGGAGTATGTTATTCCTTCATCGCCGTGGGCGAGATTGGCATGGACCTCTATTGGGACCGCACTTTCGAGATTCAACAGCGCGAGGTACTGAAAACCCAACTACAGTGGGCCATCGACCTCAACCTCCCCGTCTGTCTCCACATCCGCAAGGCCCACAATGAGGTCTTCGCACTATTGCGCGAAATAAATCGTCCGTCATGGCGCGGCGTCATGCACTGTTTTGGCGGCAGCGTACAGGAAGCGCAGCGCGCCCTCGACATGGGATTCCACCTCGGCATCGGCGGCGTGGTGACCTTCAAGAACGCCACCATGGCCGAAGTTGTCAAAGCCGCACCCCTCGACCGTCTCCTCCTCGAAACCGACGCTCCCTACCTCTCCCCGGTCCCCCACCGCGGCCAGCGCAACGAGAGTGCCTACATACCCCTCATCGCGCAAAAGATCGCCGACCTGCGAGGCATCTCCCTCGCCGAAGTCGCCGACGTCACCACCGCCTCCGCCGCGGAACTTTTCTCCCTTTAACCTTTCCTTTTTTCGTTAAAATCAGGGTAAAAACCGGGCAAAAACGTCCTTTTACCACCCTGACTATAACTAGCTGTAAACCAGTTACCAACACCCTACCAACTCCTAACCAACTCCTACCACGGTAGGAGTTGATAGGGTGTTGGTAGGCCGATGGTAGGTATTTCATATTTTTTTCATCCTTTTTATAATATATACAATATTTTTTGAATCAATAGATTAACGCAATGGCAAAAGAGATAAAATTCAGCTTGGTGTACCGCGACATGTGGCAATCGAGCGGAAAATACCAGCCGAGGGTAGACCAGTTGGTGAAAATCGCCCCGGTGATTGTGGACATGGGCTGCTTTGACCGCATCGAGACCAATGGCGGCGCCTTTGAGCAGGTGAACCTGATGTACGGTGAGAACCCCAACAAAGCCGTCCGTGCCTGGACCAAGGCTTTCAACAAAGCCGGTATCCAGACCCACATGCTGGAGCGTGCCTTGAACGGCCTCCGCATGTATGGCGTGCCTGCCGACGTGCGTCGTCTGATGCCCAAGGTGAAGAAAGCCCAAGGCGTGGACATCATGCGCTCATTCTGCGGTCTGAATGACCCCCGCAATCTGGAACTCAGCGTGAAATATGCTAAGGAAGCTGGCATGATCAGCCAGGCCGCCTTGAGCATCACCCATTCACCCGTCCACACCGTGGAGTACTACATGGGCATCGTGGACAAGTTGGTGGAGTTTGGTGCCGACGAGATCTGCCTGAAGGACATGGCCGGAGTGGGCCGTCCCGCCACGCTGGGCAAACTGGTGCATGAAATCAAGACCAAATATCCCCACATCAAGGTGCAGTACCACGGCCACACAGGCCCCGGCCTCTCGATGGCCTCAACCCTGATGGTGGCTCAGGCCGGTGCCGACGTCATCGACTGCGCCATGGAACCCCTGTCGTGGGGTATGGTGCACCCCGACGTCATCAGCGTGCAGGCCATGCTGAAGGATGCCGGTTTCCTGGTGAAAGACATCAATATGGACGCCTACATGGAGGCCCGCAAACTGACGCAAGAGTTCATCGACGACTTCCTGGGTCTCTATATCAACCCCGGCAACCGCGTAAGCACCTCGCTGCTGGTGGGTTGCGGCCTGCCCGGTGGCATGATGGGCTCGATGATGAGCGACCTGCGCGGTGTGCACGGCGCTATCAACATGGCCCTCAAAAAGAACGGCAAACCTGAAGTCTCGTTTGAAGAGTTGACGGTGCAGCTGTTCCTGGAGGTGGAGCACATATGGCCCATGCTGGGCTATCCCCCGCTGGTGACCCCCTTCAGCCAGTATACCAAGAACATCGCTGTGATGAACCTGCTCTCCATGGCTCAAGGCAAACCGCGTTTCAGCCAGATTGACAAGGACTCGTGGAGCATGATTCTCGGCCGTGCCGGCAAACTGCCCGGCGAGTTGGCCCCCGAAATCGTGGAGTTGGCCAAAGCACAGGGTATGGAATTCTACACCGGAGTGCCACAGGATGCCTATCCCGACGCCCTACCCGAGTACATCAAAGAGATGGAGCAGAACGGCTGGGAACGTGGCGAAGACGACGAGGAACTCTTCGAGCTGGCCATGCACGACCGCCAGTACCGCGACTACAAGAGCGGCCTGGCCAAGGAGCGCTTCAACAAGGAGGTGGCACAGTTGCGCGCCGAAAAGGATGCTCCCAAGGCTCCCGCCACTGCCGAAAGCATCGCCCTCAACTACATCACCCCCAAACACCCCAGCGCCACACCCATCGTAGCCGATGCCACAGGACGTCTGCTGTGGGAAGTGAATTTCGACGACCAGAGCACTCCTCCCGCCCCCGGAACCGAGGTAAAAGAGGGTTCCACTATCGCCCATATCGAAGCTTCTTACGCCCTCATGCCACTCGTCGCCCTGAAAGGTGGCAAGGTGGTCGACACCTGCGCCAAACAAGGCCAGATGGTGAAGAAAGGTGACGTGCTGGGATGGGTTGAATAAGGTGAAAGGTAAAAGGTGAAAGGTAAAAGGTGAAAATAAATTTGGTCGGTTCGGAAAAAGTTTGTACTTTTGCAGTTCGAATTAAATAAAATAATAGACTTATGACAGGTATCTCAATATTCGCACTCATCATTGGAGCCATCTTCGTGAACAACGTAGTGTTGGCCCAATTCCTCGGCATCTGCCCCTTCTTGGGAGTGTCGAAGGATGTCAAGAGTTCTCTCGGCATGGGTGGCGCCGTGCTCTTCGTGATGTTGCTGGCCACCATGGTGACCTACCTCATCATGCAATATGTGCTGATGCCCCTGAATCTGGAGTATCTGCAGACCATCGCTTACATTCTTGTCATCGCCGCCTTGGTGCAGATGGTCGAGATTGTGCTAAAGAAGATTGCTCCTGCCCTTTATCAGGCACTGGGAGTGTTCCTGCCGCTGATTACCACCAACTGCGCCGTCCTTGGCGTGGCCATCCTGGTCATCCAGAAAAACATGAACTTCCTTGAGAGCGTCATCTACTCGGCCAGCATCGCCGTGGGCTTCACCCTGGCGCTGGTCATCTTCGCTGGCATCCGCGAGCAGCTCGAGCTCACCGGCACCCCCAAAGGGATGAAAGGTGTCCCCATCGCGCTGGTCACCGCCGGCATCCTGGCCATGGCCTTCATGGGCTTCAACAACCTGGTGCCGTTGCCGTAAAAAACGCAATGAAAAAGAATGAAAAAAAGATCAACCCCGCCATTCACGACGGGGTTGATTTTTGGGCTTTACAGAGGTTAAAGAGCTCTTTTGTAAGGGTAAAAAACAAAAAAATGCACATTTTTTGAACAGTATAATCTATTATAAAACTGATAGTTATAAGTTTTTTAGGAATTATTAAAACTTTATTTTTTAACACTTTCAAATTTAGTAGTACTTTTGCACTCCGAAAAAAGGGAAAAACCTTTAACAAAAGAAGATAGTTAACAAAATTAATAAACATTTAAAAATTTAAAATGATGAAGAAAGTATTTTTTGCATTCGCAATCGCCGGTATGTTTGGCTTCGCCGCTTGTGGCAGCAACAACACCGAGAACACTGACACCCTCGTTGAGGAAGTCGCCGTCGAAGAGGCCGTCGAAGAGACCATGGACAGCACCGCCGTTGAGGCCGCTGTTGAAGAGGTTGCTACCGAAGCCGTTGCTCAGTAAATTGCAATTAGCAAATGAAAAAAAGCCGTCCAATTGGACGGCTTTTTTGTTTTATATCTCTTGACTAGTTGCGGTAGCCGATGACATGGCGCACTTCATCCAATGTGCGGCGGGCACTCTCGCGGGCTTTCTCTTTGCCGTGGTCGATGATGCGACGCAAGGCCTCGTCGTCGGAGCCAATCTCGAGGATGCGCTGACGCAACGGTTCCACAAAGCTCACCATATCCTCGGCCAGCTGCTTCTTGAGGTCGCCGTAGCGTATCTGGCAACGATTGTAGAGGTCATCGAAATACTCCACGGTATCGGGCTTGGAGACAGCTTTGAGCAGCAAGAATAGATTCTCTATCTCCTCGGGTTTCTTTTGGTTCATCTCCGTGGGGCCACTATCAGACTTGGCCTTCATTATTTTCTTGCGGATGACATCGGGTTCATCGGTGAGGAAGATGGTACTGGCCTCGCCTTCGCTCTTCCCCATCTTGCCGCTACCGTTAAGGGCGGGAATCTTGACCAAGGTTCCGTTGGAGCCCATGGCCTGCGGCAGGGGGAAGACTTCACATTTGTACATGTTATTGAAACGCTGTGCAAACGTGCGTGTCATCTCGAGATGTTGTTCCTGATCCTTGCCGACAGGAACCTTGGTAGCCTTGTGGATAAGGATGTCGGCGGCCATCAAGGTGGGATAGGTCAGCAGGCCGGCGTTGACGTTGTTGGGATTCTGGCGCACCTTGTCCTTGAAAGAGGTGACGCGTTCGAGCTCGCCGAGGTAGGCGTTCATGTTGAAGAACAGGTAGAGTTCGATGGTCTCGGGCAGGTCGCTCTGGAAATAGATGGTGGCCTTTTCGGGATCGAGACCCGATGCCAGATACTGCACGAGGATGGCGCGGGCGTCATTATAGATGCTGCCCGGCGTGGGGTGGGTGGTCAGCGAATGATAGTCGGCGATGAAGAAAAAGCAGTCGTACTCGTCCTGCATCTTGACAAAGTTCTTCAGTGCACCGAAATAATTCCCCAGATGGAGATTTCCGGTGGGACGTATACCGCTGCAAACTATATCTTTACTCATATTCTGTTTTATTTATTCGGAATTGCAAATATACATTTTTTCTTTAAATCCGTGCCCTGCGGACGGTGAGTACCACCGAAAAAGTGCTGATGGCCATCACGAGGAGGAAGGTGATGAGGAAATCGACGGCACGCATGGCCACCGGGAAGGCGCTGACGACAAAGTTGCCATCGCCCATGCGGATGATGCCGAACTGTTGCTGGAGGAAACAAACGACAAACCCCAGCACCAACCCCGCCACGGTGGCAAGGGCACAGATGAGGAGCCCCTCGGCCATGAAAGCCTTCCGCAGGCCTTGCCGTTCCATCCCCATAGAGCGCAGGATGAAGATATCATCACGCTTGTTGATGATGAGCAGCGACAGCGAGGCCACCAGACTAAGGGTGGAGATAAGCACGATGAGCGAGAGGATGAGGTAGATGCCGAAGCGCTCGGTACTATAGATTTTATAGTAGAGCGGCTGCTGGTCGTAGCGGTCTTTGACAACAAGTGATGGATGATGAGTGATGAGTGATGAATTGATAGCCTTCTTCACCTTCTTTACGTCGGCACCAGGTTTCAGCTTGAGGGCCAGGGAAGAGACTTCGTCGGGAGCGTAGTTCATCAGTCGTTGCACAAAAGCAAGGTCGGTCACCACATACTGGCGGTCGAGATCCTGCTGGATAAAGAAATTGGCCACAGGATAGGCATAGCCGATATTGAAAGCCTGATCCATGGTGAGTCCCATCGCGGTAGTGCCACGCTTGGGGATATGCACGGCGGCAGGCATGGTGGCAGGGAGACGCATCCCCAGTTCGTGGAATATCTGTCCCCCGACGATAAGCGTGTTGCCGTCGGACAGACGATATTCTCCCACTGACAACAGGGTGTCGAGTCCCGTGATGGCAGCATAGTTGCTGTCCACTCCCCGCAGCTTGACAATCGACTGATTCTGTCCATAAGTCACCCACGCCGTCTCGGTAGCGATACGGGAAACACATTCCACGCCAGAATTCCCGAGGGATTGGAGGTCAATCTCATAAGTATGGAACGTGCGGCCCTCGGCCGGCTCGATGACTAGCTCGGGGTCGAAAGTATTGAAAAGGGTCTTTGTGATGTCGCCGATACCGTTATAAACCGACAATACCACTATCAAGGCCATGGTACTCACCATGAGGCCGATGAGCGAAATCCACGAGATAACATTGACCACAGAGCGCTGCTTGCGGGAGAAAAGGTAGCGGACAGCGATGAGGGCCTCAATCTTCATTGTTTCAACAGGCGCTCAATGTTTTCGATATAGTCGAGTGAATCGTCGAGGTAGAACTCAAGGTGGGGGATGATTCTCAGCTGTTTGCCCTCACGCAAACCCAGACGGCGGCGCAAGTCGGGGGTATTCTCGCGTATCAGTTCCAGCAATTCCTCCTTGGTACCGCCACCAATCATCATCAGCGACACATAGATGCGTGCGATGGAGAGGTCGGGCGTGATGCGTACCTGGGTGACAGTGATGAGCGACTGTCCGAAGACGGGCTTCATCTCCTTGAGGAAAATGTCGCCCATATCCTGCTGGATGAGGCGGCAGATTTTATTTTGTCGCGTGCTCTGCATGGCCTACCACCTCCAACCTATACGAACGGGCAAAAAGACGGTCTGCTGCATGTAAGCCACACCAACGGTGACATAGAAACTATGCCAGTTGCGAGTCATATTACGCATACCGTGGAAATGGTACCAATAGTACCAGTTCAAGCCGCCATAGATTTCCACCATAGGGGTAAGCATCATCTCGTCGGCGAACAAGGCGCTACCTCCAAGTCGGGCACCAATCATCGGGGCGAACTTGATGGAGGTGGGCTGGTAGTCGAGGCCCATAATAGCCTTCCAGATAGGGCGGAAGTCAAAGTCAACAAATACGTTGGCACCCATCAGCGACTCCGCGGTCTCCTGTTTGGGGCTGACGAAATAGCAGAATCCCGCGCCGCCACCGAGGAACCAGTCCTGACTGATATTAATGCCGGCCATCACATTGAGATTGGCCAGGCTGTGGAATTTATCAAGGTTATATTTGCCCGTAGTTTTGTCGGCATTACCCACATTCCCCATGAAGAAACCGTAGCCGCCTTCCACCTTGAGCATGAATTCATTCTTCTTTCCGAGCTGCGAATACTGTGCCTCCGAAGTGAGCGAAATGCCCACCAGCACAGCCAAAACGAGAGTTTTTATCTTCATCATAACTGTATCAATTTCGACTGCAAAGATATGAAATTATTTTCAATTCTGACAAAATATGTTCCTTTTGCCAGTCGCGGGTTTATTTTTTCGCCGCTTCGGCATCCCTCTTTCTGCCACACTTGGCGTCCACCGGCATCGAAGATCGACACCGTGAAGGGCTCCGGCGAATCCACCTCCACCGTCAGCGACTGTCCCTGAGACAGGGGGTTGGGAAACAGCTGGATCTCGACGGGAGTCGGGTGGGAGATGGCGAGGTGCTCGAAGTCGACCACCGCCAGTGTGTATTCGCCCGGCAGGAGTCCGCGGCCGCCCATCCATCCCTCGTTGGCATCCCCCGTGTGATTACGCGAGACAAGCACCCAGGGGCTGGAACTATTTGGCCGATAGAAGAGGCCCAGCGAGTCGACAGAAGCCGCCGTGAAATAGAAGCCCTGATCCAGGTAGGGGTATCCCCCATTGACATAACCTGTACGCACATGGCGGAACCACAGTTCCACGCTGTCGGCGACGCCCCAGTTTCCTCGCAGCATCCAATAGCGTCCGGCACGACGAATCACGCCCCCCGGCAGGTCGCCCATGGCAGGTGCCATGTGATGCTCCACCCTGACGTCAATCATCGTTTTGGAGCCCACTTTCACATGAGCCATATGCAGCGGCACGGGGTCGCCATACCCTGCGAGGCGGAGACCCGCCACTATGGCTGCGTCCGAAATCTCGTAATCACAATCTATCATGCAAAATGCCGGCCGGAAAGGAAGCCCTGCGTAGGTGGCGCTGCCCTCCATGCCCTCGAAATCCACCCAACGCTTGACAGAATCAAGCCTTTCGTTGACATAGCCATAGATGGCCACCGGGACACGGTTGTTGTTCAGCGTCTGCGATGTCGCCACCGCCTGCTGCCGGACCCTCACCGTCGCCCCCTCGTCACTCACATCGGTCATCTCCACATGATAGTCGACAAATCCGGGACTGAAGACGTGGAAGTTGAAGAAGTCTGTCAGGTCGACACCGCTGTAGAGGCTCAACGAGTCGCGCAGCTGGTAGGCGTCGAGCGTACCAAAGGCGCAACGTTCCATCAACGTCCTCAGAGCGTTATAGAAGCGCTCCTCTCCGAGGAATCCGCGCAGCGAATGCCATACCATCCATCCTTTTTCATAAGCCGTTGAACCGTAGGTGTGTCTGTGGGGGATACCGTGGAGGGCCAAGTAGCTTCCGTCAGTGATATGGTTGGTGCGCAGCACCTTTTCAAGATAACGCTGGTAGTATTCGTCGCTCGCCTCACGACCCTTGACTGCCTCCATGGCCACCTCGCTCGTAAACGACGCGCCGCCCTCGTTAATCCACATGTCACCCTCGTCGGCACAAGTGATAAGGTTGCCGAACCAGGCGTGCCCCAGCTCGTGGGCGATAGTCGTCTGGGCGGGCTCCGTCATCGACGAAACAAAATCCGCCACCAGGGCGATATTGTTGGTATGCTCCATCGAGCCCTTGGGTGTGGCGATATAGCCGATGCGCCCCCAGCGGTAGGGGCCGAAGCAACGTTCAAACATCGGCACCACCGAGTCGAGTTCCTCGAAAGCACGAATAATGGCACCCCTCGAACCACTCCTGTAGCCGATGGTCAATGGATAATCGCCATAGACCGAAGTGATTGTATCCTGGATACGGTTCCAGTTGGCCTGACTTATCGAAGCGAGATAGGTGGGTATCTGCTGGTCGATGCGCCACACGGAATTCTCGCAACCGGTGCTGTCGGTGGACACGCTCTGGCGTATGCCGCCGCATTCGGCCGTCCAGCCCGCTTTGGTCTTCACGCGAAGGGTGTAGGTGGCCTTGTCGTGGAAATTATCACGGCAGGGGAACCAAGCCCTTCCAATCGGATGAGGGTCAGTATCGAATCCCACGCCGAGATTATATGCCAGACCGTTGCTCAGGTGCAAGCCGCCGAAGCCATAACCCTCCACATAGCCGGAAGGGCTGTACCACATATGGACCATGAACACCTGTCCTACGGCGATTCCAGCGACCGGCAATGCCCCGAGGTCGGGATTGCTCACCGCCGTACCTGCGACCTCCACCGAATCCACCGTGCCAATGAGCGACAAGCCGATGGTCTGACAGGGGCGCAGAAGTTTCATGCTCAGTGTTGCCTCACCCCGGCAGGAGGTGACCTGGCTAAGGTCGAGACAGATGTCATAGTCGAGCACGTCGACCGAATCCGCCACCTGTGCCCGCAGCCCCGTTTGGCACAACAAACTGATTACCAATACCCATAAAAATGATTTACCCATTTCTTTATTCAATTATAGATATGCAAAATTACAAAAAAATTCCACAACCACAAACTCCCTGCGGCCTTTCTGAAGATTATCAATACTTTAGACGCCTCTTCTTCTGTTCAGGTTCGTTCTAGGTTCGGTCGATGATTTGAGTAAAGAAAATTGCCGGAAATTGTCGTGGGACAGGTGCCTGTCCCCTGTTCCCCTTCATTCCCCTTCAGCATGCGCTCGAGGTCCTTGGAGGCCTGCGAGAGGGTCTTAAGCTTGAAGCGGTGTGCCTGTTGCGCGGGCGTCTGCGGATTCTTGACATATCTTTGGTAGGCACGGTAAATCATCTTGCCGTTGGCCACATAGCCGACGACGGTGCCGATCTTGCCCACCTGGGGCCCCATGATTCCATTGATGTTCTTACTCATATCGATAGTTTTTCTATATATTATGTCTACTTTCTGTCTACAAAAGATGTAGTGATAATGTAGAGAAAAGGTAGAAAAGGAGTAGAGAAGAGGTAGAGAAGATGGTAGGAGGATGTATCTTTTTTCTTCCAGGATGCAAAAGTACGAAGAATTTCTGGAACAGCAAAATTTTTATTTCATCTGGCGCCCCTGACGGGGCTGGGAGACGTCCCTTTGGGACGAGGGGACGAAAAATAATTTTGCTATATCGGCAAAGTTTCCTATATTTGTACCCTCATATCGATTATGAAAAATTAGATAATAAATTAATCCTTAAACGTTTAAGCAATTATGGAAAAAGAAAAAAAATTTATGACATGCGACGGCGTTAGGGGTTTGTTAATTGTTTGATAGAGAGGAAAGAGGAGAGGGCGAGGGGGCGGCGCCAGCCGCCCACGAGAGCGCGGGGTAGTGTGAGGCGGCGCAGCCGCCGAAGAAGCGAGGAGAAGAGGAAGAGAAGCGGAAGGGGTAGGGCGGCGCAGCCGCCCGAAAGAAGGAAGAGAGAAAAGAAGCGAGAGAGGAGGGCGGCGCAGCCGCCCGTAAGCAAGCGGAGCCGCAAGCAGCGGTTTCTCTTTTTTTGTTGGGGGCTTTTTTCATAAATCAATCATCGCCATAGGCGATACCTTATTGGGGGCTTTTTCTTTTTTAATATCATCGCTGCAAGCGATACCGCTTTTAAGGCTGCAATGATATTGCAGCACACAGAACAGGAGTTAATGTTCGTGAACTACATTATTTTATTCGTTGGTTAGCTCATCGTATTGTTTTAGATTGTCCTTCAGCTCGCGAGTGAGACGCATGTCGCGCAGGGTACTGCCAATGGCGATAAGATATACTACCACTGCGATGGCGATGCGCCAAGGGTCGAGGTATTGAAGGTCGGAGTAGTGGAACGAGTGGCCAAAATAGTGCGCCGCCACGGGCAATCCAGCCACAATACACACAGGCGTCGCAATGCCAACAATCCAGAGTAGCGAACGTCGCTGCGCCAGATGCCAACGGTCGAGGGTCTGCATGGCTTTGATTGTGGGCGTGGACAACGTAGCATTGCGGTGCAGCCGAAGCATCCACACGGCATACCATCCCACGATGAACCCATAGGTACCCACGAAGACGAGATATGCCGCCGCCATCTGCCAACTGCCGAAGAACTTGCCTGCCTGTGTAAGCACGAGCAACAAGGCAAGGCCCCCTATCACAGTGGCACTGCCACCCAGAATCATAAAGTGGCGATGAGTGCTTTTGATATTCTTGCTTAACAGACGGCTGACGCTCTCACGCTGTACCCGCTCGATGCGTTGCAGCCTTTCATCCTGTTGATGCCAAAGTTTTTCTATCTGTTCAAATGTTGTTTCCATTGTTTTCTTCATTTAAAGTGATTAACTTTTGTTTGATTCGCTCCACCCTCTTGCGGGCGATGGTTTCTGCAATGCCGGTGATGCTTGCGATATCTTTGTACGGCAGGCCATCAAGATAGAGCAGGATGAGCGATTTGTCGGCTTTGCCCAAACTGTCGATTAGGCGGTAAAGGCGGTCGGCAAGTTCCTCCTGCTGGCGGTCGGCGAGCGATTGTACCATCTCGTCGGTCAGCCTGACGATAGACGGCGCACGACTCCTTCGCCGCAGTTGTGTCGTTGCAGTATTGAGGGCAATACGGTACACCCAAGTGTTCTCTGTGCTTTCACCTCGAAAACGATGCCACGCCTCCCACAGGTTGCAGACAATGTCTTGATACATATCGCGTACATTGTCGGGCTGGCGGTCGGTGTAGAAGAGGCACACCTTGAACACCGTCCGCTCGCATCGCGCGAGCATTTCCAAAAATTGTTCTTCTTGTTTGTCTTTCATTTCAGTGTCGTTTTGCCCATATTAGTCGCAAAAATAACAAAAATGTGACATATGCAACAAAAAAAATCATGCTTTATGACTTACACTGAACGGAGATGGCGGATGAGTTTGATTTGGGGGAAGGGTAGAGTGAGGGAAGGGTATGCCTAGGATATAGCTTAGGAAGAAAGAAGAAAAAGAGCATTGGCCACCTACAATAAAAGAGGAGTTTCGGCGTTATTGAAGACATGAGACAGAAAAAAATACTCCGACTGATGGCTGTTCTGCTGGTGGTGGCACTGGTTTGCGGCGCCTGCGGCAGCAGCGCCAATATGCACAAACACAAGCGTTCCGACTGCGACTGTCCCTCGTTTTGACAGCGAATTGAACGAATCAAGCGGATGACCAACGAGGAACGATACAGGAGGATTCTGGCCAACCACTTACCGCCGGACAAGGAGGTGCACGACTGTCAAGGAGTGAACCGTCTTGTTTCAGCGGTGGATTGGGTATACGACTACCTGAACCTTCACAAAGTACATTTCCATATCACCCTCGAACGGATGTCGAAGCTGGGCGATTACCGCCGCCCTTCACCTGACCACAATTTCCATGAGATTTCCATCAATGGCGACCTCAATCCATATTTCTTCCTCTGGGTCTTCCTCCACGAGGCGGCGCACCTGGAAACCTATCTCAAATACACCTCTCACCTCTCACCTTTCACCTCTCACCTTTCACCTTCCCCCCACGGGCATGAGTGGCAGGAAGAATACCGACAACTGCTCATTGCTCATGCCGACCTCTTCCCCGCCGAGATTCAGACATTGCTGAAGAGGTACACCCGCCGCATCCCTCTCTCCCACCCTATCGCCAAAGAGATTGAAGCCGCCCTGCACCGCTATGATGCCGACTTCGACCCCGACCAACTCACCCTTGACCAACTGCAGAGCGGCGACCGCTTTTGCCTGAGACGCAGGCCTGAGCAACTCTTCGAAGCCCTCGCGAAGCGGCGCACGCGCTGGCTCTGCCGCGAGATACCCTCCGGTCGTCAATACCTCGTCAACGGCTCCGCCGAGATAATGAAATGTTAAAATATTTTGCATTTCATTTTTTTTTCGTATCTTTGACCAATCATTATTTGGCGAACAACATACAATAAAATATAAAAATCAAATAGTTACAATAAAATGAAAATCTTAGTTTTAAACTGCGGAAGTTCATCAATCAAGTATCAGCTGGTCGACATGGCCAACAATGCCAACGTGATGGCCAAAGGTCTGCTGGAGCGTATCGGTCTGGAAATGGGCGAGTTCACCCACAAGTGGAACGGTCAGAAGCACTATGAGCAGCTGCCCATCCCCAACCACACCGAGGGTATCAAGATTGTCCTCAAGGCCCTGACCGACCCGAAGATTGGCGTCATCAAAGACCTCAAGGAGATTGGCGCCGTTGGTAACCGTGTGGCCCACGGCGGCGAAATCTTCAAGGAGAGCGTGCGCGTGGACGACAAGGTCATCGAGCAGATCAAGAGCCTCGAGCACCTGGCCCCGCTGCACACCCCCGGCAACCTGGCCGGTATCTACGCCATGCGCGAGGTGCTGCCCGGCGTGCCCCAGACGGCTGTCTTCGACACCGCCTTCCACAGCACCCTGCCGCCGAAGAGCTTCCTCTATGGCCTGCCCTACGAGATGTATGAGAAGTACGGCATCCGCCGCTACGGCTTCCACGGCACCAGCCACAAGTTCGTCGCCGAGAAGGCTGCCAAGATGATTGGCAAAGACTGGCACGACCTGAAGATTATCTCCTGCCACCTGGGCAGCGGTGCCTCCATTGCCGCCATTGACCACGGCAAGAGCGTCGACACCACCATGGGACTCACCGCCCTCGAGGGCCTCATCATGGGCTCGCGCTGCGGCGATGTCGACCCCGGCGTCATCCTCTACCTCATGGACCTCGGCTACGACAGCAAGGCCCTCACCAAAATGCTCTACAAGCAGAGCGGTCTGCTGGGCATCAGCGGCGACAAGCAGGATATGCGCGACATCCGTGCCGGCCGCGATGCAGGCGACGAGCGTGCCACCTACGCCTTCGACATGTTCGCCCAGAAGGTGAAGAAATACATCGGCGGCTACATGGCCGAGATGGGCGGCTGCGACCTGCTGCTCTTCACTGGCGGTATCGGCGAGAACGCCTGGTTCATGCGCCGTCCCATCCTGGAGAACATGGAATGCCTCGGTATCAAGATTGACTTCTCGAAGAACGACAACGTAATGGGTGAGGACATCATCCTCTCGACACCCGACTCGAAGATGGCTGTCGTCGTCGTCACCACCGACGAGGAATATGTCATCGCCAGCGACACCTACGCGTTGGTGAAATAAATTTACTTAGGTGGATATACTACAGAAACGGATTTCCTTTCGGAAATCCGTTTCTGCGTTTATTATACAAGGGCTATTTCTTGGCTGAGATGTATTTTTTCAATGCCTTTACATAGTCTCTGAAAGCTTCTGTCCCCGCGGGAGTGATACGACAGGTGGTGCGAGGCATCTTACCTTTGAAGCCTTTTTCAACCGTGATATAGCCTGCGGCGGTGAGTTTGTCAAGCTGCACGCTGAGGTTGCCCGAAGTGGCACCCGTCTGTTCCTTGATATAGGTGAAGTCGGCTTCGTCGACACTCATGAGCAAAGAGACGACTGCCAGCCGCAACTCGGAGTGCAGCAATGGGTCTAATGCAGGGAACATCATGGGTTCTGTTTTTTTAGCATCCAACCGGGAATCACGAGGCCGATAAGTGAGAAGAGAAATATTGACAAACAGGGTGTGATTAAATTCAAAACGATTATTGTCTTAACCGAAGCAACACTATAAACAATTATTGCTCGGATGACTCCCGAGTACTCACAAATGGCTACAAGCAGGCCGCCGAGAATACCAAACAATACCAGCCAACGTCTTTTCAATATATGTCCCGTAACGGCGACTGCTATACCCATCAGCAGAATGATGACAGGTGTGATTGTCACCATTGCTTGGGTTGCTGTTGTAAGGTTGTCGTATAATCTCAACACTAGGATATTCCAAATAAGCGCAAAGAGGTAGAAACCGATGACAATATAACCGAAACACCACCAAGTCTTGCAAACAAGTGTGCCAACAAGAGAGACGGGCGCCTGTACCTGCTTTTTGTCGTGGATACGCTTAATCCCCCAGATGATGAAGGGAAGGATAAGCCATAGAAGTTGTCCCATAGGCGAAGCTGACAATCCGTTGACGAGAGCTACTATGACGGCTGTCCCCATTGTTGCGAGACCCGACAGGTAGAGCAACTGCCCTGTGTCCTTTGCTACGACATTCCTGCTACGCTCTATTTGTTCGGTGATAATTTCAAGACTGCGTTCTGCAGTTAGGTTTGCATTTTCTTCCATTGTTGTTTACTTTTTTTTGTTCCAAATTGACAGTGCAAAAATAAACAAGTTTATGATATAAACCAAATATAATTTGAAAAATATTTATAATGATTTGTTATTTAGCTAAATAAAATTCCATACTCAAAGATATTATGCGTTTTTTTTTGAGGATAAAGTATGTCGAAAAAAACAAAAATTACACCCAGTGCGAGGTACTTTTTGCGTGCTTGCTTGCGGAACAATAAAAACAATGTTGTTTCGTTATTATTCTATTATGAAACAATATCTGGCAATCCTAATGTTGCTGCTGCTGCCGCTGGCTGCGGTGGGGCAGACACCGAAAAGCGAGCCGCTGTTCGAGCGGGCGGTGGAGAAATCGGTGGTGGGACAATATGAGGAGGCCGTGAAGTTGCTCAACAAAGCCATCGACCTCGACCCCGGCTACGCCGAAGCGTGGCTGTTGCTGGGGCGCCAGCACCTGCTGCTGGAGAAATATGCCGATGCCATTGAGAACTACGAACGTGCCGCCACGCTGCTCGCCGACCTCAAGGAGAGCAAGAGCGTCAAGCAGTGGCGCCGCGAGGCGCAAGACGGCCTCCAGATGGCTCGCTGGCGCAAAAAGGCCGTGGAGAACCCCGTTCCTTTCCGTCCCATCAACCTCGGACCCAACGTCAACACCGAGGATGACGAATACCTGCCAGCGCTGACGGCCGACTACCGGATGCTGGTATTCACCCGTCGCGTACCGCGCAACCCATTGACCGACATAGGATTGGACAAAGAGGAAGATTTTTATTGGTCGGATTATGACACCATGGAGCTCGACTGGGGCCCGGCTCACCGCATGCCCGAACCCCTCAACAGCCACGGCAATGAGGGAGCCCAAACCATCTCGCACGACGGCCGCGTGGTCATCTTCACCGCCTGCGGACGCAACGAGAAAGAGCACACGGGCTGCGACATCTACATGAGTGTGCGCCAGGGTGGCCGCTGGGGCAAACCCCGCAATCTGGGTGCTCCCGTCAACTCGCGCTACTGGGAGTCGTTCCCCTCGCTCTCCATTGACGGCTACACGCTCTATTTCGCCTCCAACCGTCCCGGCGGATACGGTGGCACCGACATCTGGTGCTGCTCGCTGGAGGAGGGCCGCTGGAGCGAACCCCGGAACCTGGGCCCCGCCGTCAACACCAAAGGCAACGAGACGGCGCCTTATATCCACTTCGATGACAAGACGCTCTATTTCGCCTCCGACGGCCATACAGGCATGGGCGGCATGGACCTCTTCTGTGCCAAACGTGTGAACGACAGCACCTGGGGCGAGGTGAAGAACCTGGGCTATCCCATCAACACTCCCGATGACGAGAACAACCTCATCGTGGCTCCCGACGGCCGGACAGCCATCTTCAGCAGCGACCGCTACGGCGGCTACGGCCACCAGGACCTCTACTCCTTCGTCATGCCCGCCCCCGTGCGGCCGGAGCGCATCACCTTCATCGACCCCGTTGTCCAAGCCGAGAACCTGCTGACCCTGGGTGACACGGTGACGCTGCGCAACATCCATTTCCTCACCGCCAGTGCCGAACTCTATGAGGCCTCGAAGGCGGGTCTCGACCGTCTGGCCGAAGCCCTCAACCGCCACCCGAAGCTGCGCCTCGAGGTGGGCGGCCATACCGACAATGTGGGCAAGGACGAGGATAACCTCATCCTCAGCGAACGGCGCGCCAAAGCCGTCTACGACTACCTCATCCTCAGAGGGGTAGACCCCGCCCGCCTGACCTACCGCGGCTACGGCGAGTCGCAACCCATCGCCCCCAACGACACCCCCGAAGGCCGCGCCCAGAACCGCCGCACCACCCTAACTCCGATAAAAAATAACTAAAACACAATATTTTTAAGAACGGATACGTTATTAAAAGATATGAAAAAGATAGTGGTATTGACCGGCGCGGGCATCAGCGCAGAAAGCGGTATCTCGACCTTCCGCGACAGCGACGGGCTCTGGGAGCACTACCGCGTGGAGGATGTGGCCACGCACGAGGCCTACGAGCGCAACCCCGAATTGGTGCTCAACTTCTACAACGAGCGCCGCCGCCAACTTTTCAAGGCGCAACCCAACGAGGCCCATCGCCAGCTGGTGCGTCTGGAAGAAAAATATGACGTACAGATTGTTACGCAGAACATCGACGACCTGCACGAGCGTGCGGGCTCGAGTCATGTGCTGCACTTGCACGGCGAACTGACCAAAGGGCGCTCCGACCGCAACCCCGACCTCATCGTCGAGGTGGGCGACCGAGACATCAAGCTGGGCGACAAGGCGCCCGACGGCACACAGCTGAGACCTCACATCGTGTGGTTTGGCGAAGCAGTGCCCAATATTGAGCCTGCCGCGGCATTGTGCGAGGAGGCCGACATCTTCATCGTCGTCGGCACCTCGATGGCTGTCTACCCCGCAGCAGGGTTGATACATTACGTGCAGCGCGGCGTTCCGTGCTACGTGGTCGACCCGAAAGAAGTTCCCGTGAGCCACCCCGTTACGTTCATCAAAGAGGTGGCCACCAAAGGCGTCACACAATTAGTCAATCAACTTTTAAACGAACAATGAAATACCTACTGTTAGCTTTGGCCATCTTGGCCGCCTTTGCCCTTGCGGGCGCGATTTTCTACCTGCTGGTGAAGCGCTATTTCGACAACCAGCAGAAAGAGCGTCTGCTGCAGATGAAAATCGACGAGCGCCGCGAGACCCTCAAGGTGGTGACACCCATCCGCCTGCAGGCCTATGAACGCATGGCGCTCTTCCTGGAGCGCATCTCACCCGACAGCCTGGTTTTGCGTTGCTACCAACCCGGCATGGACCTCAAACTGCTGCAGGGCGTGATGACCAAGAATATCCGCGACGAGTGGGAGCACAACCTCTCGCAGCAGGTCTACCTGACCCCCGAATGCTGGACACGCATCCGTGCGGCGAAGGACGAGATGGTCAACCTGGTGAACTCCAGCGCCGTGACCCTCACCGACACTGACGATCCGACGCGTCTGGCCGCCACCATCTTCGCTTCGGCGGCCCAGCAAAAGCCCACCGACAGCGCCCTCGAGGAACTGCACAAGGAAATCAACGAACTGTTCTGAAACGATGAGGCATTTTCTAGTATCTCTAGTAGGACTAGTAATACTAGTTGCGACTAGTGGTTGTGCCCGGCCAGGCTATCCCACCGGTGGACCCAAGGACGAGATGCCACCCGCGGCCCTCGGATGCAAGCCTGCCAACGAGAGCCGCAACTTCAACGACAATGAGTTCTACATCCAGTTCGACGAATATGTGGTGCTGAAGAACGCCTCGGAGAACATCCTGGTGTCGCCACCCATGAAGCAGAAGCCCGAATTCACCACCAAGGGGAAAGGAATCCTGGTGAAACTCAACGACACCCTGCAGGAGAACACCACCTACCTCTTCCAGTTCAAGGAGGCTATCGCCGACTTCACGGAGGGTAACCTTTTGCCGAGCTACGAATATGTATTCTCCACCGGCGAGGCAATGGACACCATGAGCCTCGGCGGCCAGGTGCTCAATGCCCGCAACGGCAAGCCTTGGAAAGAGACGGTGACCGTGATGGCCTACAAAGACCCTGAAAGCGATGTCGTCGCTTTAGACGACACCATCGCCACTTTTGCCCAGCCCGACTTCGTGACCCGCTGCGACAAGGAGGGCAATTTCGCCTTCCACTTTATCCCCGAGGGCAAATACCGCCTGGTGGCCCTCGAGGACAAGAACCGCAACCTGCGCGTCGACGTGGCCGACGCTGTGGCATGGGACACCGCCAGCGTGGCCAGCCACCCTGTCGCCGACAGCACCCACCAGTTGCTCTACCTCATCTCGAAGCCCGACAATAGGCAGCAGCGCATCACCAAGAGTGAGTTCGCCGAAGCCGGACGCATCGTCATCACCTGCCAGCAGCCTTTGGAAAAACCCGTGATTGAGGGCGTGGAAGGCGAATGGCGAATGAACGAGCAGCATGACACGCTGACACTGTGGTGCTTTGACGCCAAACGCGATTCGGCACAACTGGTGATTAGCGACCCCTCGGGAATTCAAGACACCCTGAAGCTGCGCTTCACCAAGAAAGCCGCCAAGGGCGGTCGGCGGAAGATGGGCGTCAAGGAGGAAAAGATGCCTCTGATGAAAACCCTCTGCGACGGCAGCAAGGCCTACTATGACGACCTGCGGCTGGCCTTCGGTAACCCCATCGTCAAAATATCCGATAGCGCCATGGCCGAAATCATGCTGCTAAAAGACAGCTCGGTACACCACTACCCCATCGCACTGGACAGCAATGGCCTCGGTGCACGGATTGAGACCAGCCTCAAGTCGGGCGAGAAATATCATGTACACATAGCAGAGAATCTCTTCACCGACCTCTATGGGAAGTCTAGCGACAGCCTCTCTTTCACTCTCACTCCCAAGGATTACGGCATCCTCAGCATTGATATCGACAACCGCATGGGATACCCCTTGGTCATTGAAGTGCTCGACAAACGGGACACAGTAATGCAACAGCAGGTTTTGAATACCTCAGGCAAGGTAAGGTTCACCCATCTACCCGCAGGCGATTATCGTCTGCGTGCCGTAGTGGACCGCAACGGCGACGGCCGCTGGACTCCCGGCGACTACCGCCAGCAACGCCTTCCCGAAGAGGCCGTTCTTTTTGAGAAGACCCTCAGCCTGCGCGAGAAATGGGAGATGGAAGAGAAATGGGCAGTGGCACGCCCTGAGAAGAGGGATATTCTCAAGACAATCGTTCCCGCCAAACATGGAGGGCACATCGGCACCATCCCCGACAATCCCTTACGCGGCAAATAATCTCCAACCATGCAGAAGAAGCTACTCTCCGGACTCTTTTGGGTGTTGCTGGCCAACCTGCTGGTGAAACCCTTCTGGATTCTCGGCGTCGAAGTAGGCGTGCAAAATGCTGTCGGCAACGAGACGTATGGCTTCTATTTCTCCATCTTCAATCTCAGCTACATCCTCAACATCCTGCTCGACCTGGGCATCACCAACTTCAACACACGCAACATTGCGCAGCATCCGCAACTCATCACGAAACACCTCTCGGGTATCCTCGGCATCAAGGTGTGCCTGTTGGCACTCTATCTGGTGGTAACTTTCACCGTGGGTGCCCTGATGGGTTACGGCAGCAAAGAATTCCGCCTGCTGGCGTGGCTCACACTGTGCCAGTTCCTCAATTCCCTCATCCTCTATCTGCGCAGCAACTTCGAGGGATTGATGCTTTTCAAATGGGACAGCCTATTTTCGGTACTCGACCGTGTGCTGATGATTCTCATCTGCAGCTGTCTGCTGTGGAGCCCTCTACGAGAAGGATTCAACATCTATTGGTTTGTCTATGCACAGGCGATTGCCTATGGGTTGACGGCCTTGCTGGCCTTTGCCGTCATTGCCCGCAAAGCAAAATTTTCACCTTTGGCTCCACAAGGTCGCCGACCTCAGTTCACCTTTCACCTTTCACCTGCCTTCTTCCTGGTCATCCTCAAGAAGAGTGCCCCTTTTGCCCTGCTGGTGCTACTCATGGCCAGCTACAACCGCATCGACCCCATTCTGCTGCGCCGCTTAGCCAGCGATGCCGATGCCGGTATCTATGCCGGTGCTTTCCGCCTGCTCGACGCATTGACCATGGTGGCCTACCTTGTCAGCGTCCCCCTGCTTCCGGTGTTTTCAAAACTCTGCAAAGAGAAGGAGTCAGTGACGGATGTAATCCTCATTGTCTTCTGGCCCATGATGCTATTTGCCGTAGGTGTGTCGGTGGTCTGTGTGCTGTGGGCCGAGCCCCTCATGAACCTGCTCTACCACGAGAGAGGTGTGCTGTATGTGCCAGTGTTCCGCGTGGTCATCTTCGGCATTATTCCCATCGGCCTCACTTATATCTTCGGTACCCTCCTCACTGCAGGCGGATATCTGCGACAACTGAATATTTTTGCAGCAACAACTCTGGTACTCAACGTGGTGGTAAACCTGCTGCTCATCCCTCGCTTTGGTGCCACGGGCTCTGCCTGGGCTTCACTTACGGCACAAACCTTTATGGCTTTGGCCCAATTCGTTCTGGCCATCCATCTCTTCCGCCTACCTCTCAGCACTTTCCGCATTCCGGGAGTCAACGATTTCAAGCACTTCGTCTCCCTGCTGAAAAGTAGCCATGAAGATTGAATCATCTTCAATTTTTTACCCAAATATCCAAAAAAATTGTATCTTTGCTGAAACAACAAAATGGATAGATGAAATACAATAGTCTATGAAACAAATAATTACCATCTGCTTCGGCGCATTATTTTTATTCTGTTCCTGTGGGAAAAACAAGGTTCCCACAGGCTGGTCGGATACCACATTGGTTAAAATCATGATTGTCAACGACGGGACAACGCCCACTGAGCGCAATTATGTCGGCGACATCGGGTCGGAACGTGAAGCCACTCTTTCCTTCCTGCTCGGTGGAACACTTACAAACGTGGCCGTGAAAAATGGCCAGCAGGTTACCAAAGGCCAGCTGATTGCAGAGGTGGACGCCACCACCGCCAACAGTCTGTATGCTACGGCTCTGGCTACGTTACGCCAGGCCGAGGATGCCTACCGCCGCCTGCAATCGCTCCACAAAGAGGGTGGTCTCAGCGACGTGAAATGGATAGAGATGGAGACCAACCTCGAGAAAGCGCGCCAAGCCGAGGTGACCGCCCGCAAGCATAAAGAGGACTGCGTCAAGAGAGCGCCCTTCAATGGGGTGATTTCGTGCAGCGCCCGGCAGGAGGGCCAAGAGATGAAGCCCGGCGAGCCCTACGCCCGTATCGTTGACATGACAAAACTGCGTGTGGACTTCTCGGTTCCAGAACAGGAGATTCCCTTAATACAAGTGGGGGATATGGCCACCGCTACCGTGCCCGCATTGGATGACCGCAAAATCACCTTACGGGTGAATGACAAGAGCCTCATCGCCAACCCCCTTGGACATACCTACAAGGTGCATGCCGCCATCGTATCAGACAATGTGAAGGACATTCTACCCGACATGGTGGCCAAGGTGAATATCCAGTTGAATACCCAGGGCGGTATCGTGGTGCCCGCCGACTGTGTGCAGACTATGCCTGAAGGTAATACCGTATGGGTAATTGAGAATGGCACAGCCCAACACCGCACCATTGTGGTTGGTGACTTTATCAGGAACGGCGTCGTGGTAAAAGAAGGCTTGTCGGCTGGCGATACCGTCATTACGGCCGGTCAGCAGAAGCTGTTTACCGGAGCCAAGGTAAAATTTGAAAACTGATAGGGGGATGCGTCTATGAAAACCAATATGATTGAAGGCGCGATGCGGAGTTTTCCGATGCTCGCGTTTACCATTATTATTATCATCGCCCTAGGTTTTTATGCCCTACCTCATCTAAACAAGAACGAGTTCCCCTCCGTTGCAATCAAGCAGGGTGTTGTTGCTGTAATCTATCCCGGTGCCACCGCCGAAGAAATCGAGGAGCAGGTCGCCGGCAAAGTGGAGGACTACCTGTTCACCTTCACCGATGTCGACAAGACCAAGACCTACTCCTACAGCAAGAATGGCATGTTGTATATCTTCGTCTCGCTGGTGCATTCGGACGGAGACCCCAAAGTTACCTGGTCGCGCATCCGTGAGGGATTGACGCTCTTCAGGATCACCAGCCTGCCGCAAGGTGTGGTGGCGACAGCTGTCATCGACGACTTCGGCGACGCTTCGTCGCTGCTGTTAGCCATCGAGAGCAAAGAACGCTCGCCTCGTGAGTTGGAGGCCATCTCCCAACAACTTTCGGCCAAGTTGCGCAGCATCCCTGAGATGGGAAGGATAAGCACTGTGGGTGACCAGAAAGAAGAGATAGCTGTCCACATGGACCCCATGAAACTCACGCAGTATGCCATCTCTCCCGCAATGGTGTCAGCCGAACTTGCCGCACATGGATTCAGAACCATTTCGGGCCGTGTGACCAACACCGAAGGTAGTGCTATGGTGCATGTGTCAATACCTTACGGCAGCATCGCTGATTTGAACGAACTGGTCGTCTTTGCCGATCCAGTGACCGGACAGACGCTACGCCTGCGCGATGTGGCCACTATTGAATCTCGCTATGAGGAAGCAAAACCTCATATCAAATACAGCGATACCGCCGTGAGAGACAACCGTTGCGTGATGCTCTCCATAGAGATGCGCTCGGGCAATAATGTGGTGGACTTCGGCAATAAGGTGGAGAAAATCATCAAGGATTACGAGCAGACCCTCACCCCCGATATTCACATCCACCGTATCACCGACCAGCCTAAAGTCGTCGACCGCTCTGTACGCTCCTTCCTGAAAGACCTCATCGAAGCCATCCTGGTGGTCATCATCGTGATGCTTATGCTCTTCCCCCTACGCACCGCCTTGGTCAGCTCTACCTCCGTACCCATCTGCATCGCTGCCACACTGGGCATCATGTATTTCCTGGGCTTCGAGTTGAATACTGTGACACTTGCTGCCCTCATCGCAGTGCTGGGTATGATAGTTGATGACTCAGTGGTGGTCATCGATGGATACACAGACCTGCTACATGCAGGTCATTCGCGATGGTACTCGGCAGCAGTGTCAACCACCAAGCTATCCAGTTCCATGCTCTTTGCCACCGCCTCGATTGCTATGATGTTCTTCCCTGCCATTGCCATCTTGAAGGGCAACGTGATGGGTGACTTCATCGGACTCTTCCCCTGGACGATCTTAATAGCACTGGCTTGTAGTTTCCTTTATGCCATCCTGGTCATTCCCTTCCTTTCCTCACGTATTATCAACCGATCGACCAGTCAAAAGGTTTCCAAAATGAGCCAAATCCAAGACAGATTCTTCGACTGGCTACAGGAAGGATACAAGTGGCTGCTCGACCGCTGCTTCCGCCATAAAAAACTCACCTTGGCAATAGGCGTTCTATCTGTGGTGCTCGGCGTATTCTTCTTTTTACTCATTAACATACAGATTCTGCCCAAGGCCGAACGCGACAGTTTCGCCGTCGAGATTCACATGGCGGCTAGCTCGTCGATAGAGGAAACCGGCATCGTGGCCGATTCGCTGTCGGCCATTCTGATGAATGACAAGCGAGTGGCAAGTGTCACTTCGTTCGTTGGCATGTCGTCACCGCGCTTCCACATGACCTACGCTCCGCAGCTAGCCTCTGACAACTACGCCCAATTCATTGTCAATACCGTAAGCGAAGAGGCCACAAAGGAACTCATTGCGGAATATGCACAGAAATACGAGAACATCTTCCCCAACGCCCAGATACGTTTCAAGCAGATGGACTACCAGTCCACGATGTCTCCCATTGAATTCTATGTGAAAGGCGACAACTACAATGACATAGCGATGGTCCGCGACTCGTTGTTGCGCATCATGAAACAGAATCCCAACCTGTTCTATGTCCATTCCGACTATGACGAAACCGAGGAGATGGTCGACGTGGTGCTGAAAACCGAAGAGGCCAACCGACTGGGCATTACACAGTCCACGCTCTCCCTTTACCTCAGCAGTGCGTTGTCGGGAACCACCCTTTCCTCCTTGTGGGAAGGAGACTACAACATTCCCATATCCATCTACTCCGAGGACAAACAACATATCGACTATGGGTCGTTGGGCGACCTGTTAGTACCGTGTGCAAACCCCGGAGCATGGGTACCTCTGCGTCAGATTGCCGACATCCAACCTCGTTTCCATCATAACAACATGCCCCACCGTAATGGATTGCGATGCGTCACCGTTTCTGCTGATGTTATAGCCGGAGCCGGACAAATCCACGAATACTTTAAAGTTGATAAAGAATTCAAAAAGATGGAAATCCCCGAAGGGGTCACCGTGGAACCAGGAGGCACCAAAGCTTACACCGAAGAACTCTTGCCGGGCCTGATGATGGCGGTGATAGCGGCAGTATGCGTCATGTTCCTGGTGCTCATCATCCACTACGGCAAGTTGGGTATTTCGGTACTGTCCATCTCGATGGCAGTGTTGTGCATCTTCGGCACCGCCTTCGGATTGTGGCTCTTCGGACTCGATTTCTCCATCTCGGCGACACTAGGACTCATCTCCTTGGTGGGTATCATTGTGCGAAACGCCATCATCATGTATGATTATGTAGCCGAGTTGCGAAACAAGAACCTCTCGGTCTCCGAGGCCGCCTACCAGGCTGGCTTGCGACGTATGCGTCCCATTTTCCTCACCTCGGCAACGACGGCTCTGGGCGTGGTGCCCATGATTCTGGCAGGCACCTTGCTATGGATGCCTATGGGTGTGGTCATCTGCTTCGGCACCCTCTTCACCCTACCCTTGGTCATCACCATCCTCCCCGTGGCCTATTGTGTGGCTTTTGAAAACAAGAAACGTCAGAACTTCCGTCCGATTCACACAATTAAACTTAGCAATTGAGAAATGAAACATAACATATTTTTCAAGGCCCTGCTCTGCGCCAGCCTGCTTTCTGCACCCCAAGTTGAGTTATTTGCCCAGACCCTGACTCTCGACAGTTGTCTTGCTTTGGCGCGACGGAACAATGTAGACATACGCACCTCGCAAATGGATATCCTGCAAGCCCAAGAGGTGAAGAAGCAGGTATTCACCAAATATTTCCCCCAAGTGCAACTCTCGGGACTGGGCTACTTTGCAGCCTCTCCGGTTGTTCAATTTGGCATCGAGGATGTCCAGTCGGGCGACATGAGAGAACTCCTCCAGGACATCTATGATGCTTTCTCCTCCTCCGGTAGCGATATTCAGAATGAGCTAACGCTGATGAAAAAAGGTGTCTCCAGTTCAGTGGTCGCCGCCCAGCCTATCTATGCCGGTGGACGCATTGTCACCGGTAACAAGTTGGCCAAGTTGGGTGTCGAGGCTGCCGAGTTGCAGTCCGAGATGAAGATTCGCGACGTGATAGAGAACATCGAGTCGACATATTTTCTGGTGGTGGGGTTGCAACAGAAAGTAGCCACGGTAACCTCGGCGCTAGCACTTATCGACTCCCTCGACCGCACAGTTCAGTCGGCCCTTGCCAATGGTCTCGTCACCCGTGCCGACGCGTTGCAAATACAACTCAAGAGAAATGAGATGCTGGCCAACCAGCAACAGCTCAGTAGCGGCATCCGCCTTTCCAAACGCCTGCTCTGCTGCCAGATCGGCATCGAATACAGCGACGACCTTGTCTTTGCAGACGAGCAACTCACCCGCCCCGACCTCCTGACCTTCACCGATGGTGCCTCCAACCGCCCCGAGAGACGGTTACTGCAACTCAGTGTCGAGGCTGAAGAGTTGAATCGACGCTTGACTCTCGGTGAGGCGCTCCCGCAACTCACACTCCTTGGCATCGCCTATTATGGAAACATCATCAAAAACAATCCCTCAGGTAATGTCATAGGGGTGCTTTCCCTGTCGGTGCCACTGACCTCTTGGTGGGAGACCTCCCACAAGCTGCGCCAACACAACATACGTATAGAAGAAGCACGTCTCAAACAAGACAACTTCAACCGCATGATGTCACTGGAAGAGGAGAAAGCCTATCGTGACATGGTCGACTCCTACATGTTGCTCAAGTCCGATTCCTCCGCGCTGGAGATTGCCAAAGAAAACTACCGTCTGGCCAATCTCAACTATACCGCCGGCACCAATACACTCAACGATGTGCTACAAGCTCACACACTGCTTCTGCAGGCTCAGAACGCCATCACAGACCGAAGCACAACATATATTGTGGCACGTCGCCGACTGCTCGATTTGCAGCATGGTCAAACAAAGTAATAATCTATAATGTGCCACACAATATCTTACCGTGGTTCTCGTTATATTCAAATATAACTAATAACAAAACGACTGAATGAAAGCATACGTTTTCCCTGGACAGGGAGCCCAGTTTGTGGGCATGGGTAAAAATCTTTATGACGGCAATGAAGAGTGCCGCGCCATGTTTGAAAAAGCCAATGAAATCATCGGTTTCCGTATCACCGACCTTATGTTCGCCGGTACGCCGGAAGACCTCAAACAAACCAAGGTGACACAGCCCGCCATCTTCCTCCACAGCGTCATTCTAGCTAAATATATGGGCGAGAGCTTTAAGCCCGACATGGTGGGTGGCCACTCGCTGGGCGAGTTCTCCGCCCTCGTCGCCGCTGGCGCCATGAGCTTTGAGGACGGCTTGAGACTCGTCATCGCCCGTGCCAACGCCATGCAGAAATGCTGCGAGAAGACTCCCTCGACCATGGCCGCTGCCCTGAAGCTCGACGACAAGACCATCGAGGATATCTGCGCCTCCATCACCGACCAGGTGGTGGTGCCAGCCAACTACAACTGCCCCGGCCAGCTGGTCATCAGCGGCACCAACGAGGGTGTGGCTGCTGCCTGCGAGAAGATTAAAGAGGCCAAGGGTAAAGCCCTGCCACTGGCGGTGGGTGGTGCCTTCCACAGCCCCCTGATGGAGCCCGCCCGCGTGGAGCTGGCCGAAGCCATCGAGCGCACGGAGTTCCGCATGCCCGTCTGCCCCATCTACCAGAATGTCGACGCCCTGCCGCACAGCGACCCCGCTGAGATCAAGAAGAACCTCCTCATGCAGCTCACCTCGCCCGTCCGCTGGACCTACACCGTGCAGAACATGCTCAAAGACGGTGCCGACGAGTTCATCGAGGTCGGCCCCGGCACCGCCCTGCAAGGCATGGTGAAACGTGTCAATCCCGACGCCAACGCCCACTCAGCAGAATAATCGGCAAAATAAAATGAATAAAGGCCAAGATTCACATCTTGGCCTTTACTTTTTCAAAGAATTTCGCGGTGTCGATAATAAAACGCTCATGAGAGCCTTCGCCGATGGGTCCGCATTCGTCGAAGGCTTTCACTTTGAACACCAACCTTCGGCGGTCGACTTCAACCAACTCGCTCTCGCACCACACACGCATGCCGATAGGCGTTGCGGAAGTATGCACCACGTTGACCAACGTACCCACGGTACCCTGCCCCTCGTCGAGGTAGGGCAGCACGCTCTCGTTGCAGGTCTTCTCGACCAATGCTATCATCATCGGCGTAGCGAACACATCCACCAGCCCGCTTCCCACACGCGCGGCACTCATCTCCGCCGTCACCGTCTCTTCCAGACGGCCTTTGATTCCTGTTTGTATCATAGTAAAATTTATTGTAAAATTTAATGTAAAGTTTACTGTAACATTTATTGTAACACAGATATAATCCAATACCCTTTTTTATCGGACCCAACCCTTCTAATTACCTTTATGGCAGACATATAGGAAATATCTCTATGGATTGAATCAGACGGAAAAGCTGTTCGGTATAAGCCACATCCGTCAGTCGCATCTTTCCGTCGGCGGCTTGAAGTTTGAAAGCGTTACAATTTGTAACGGTTTCGTTGCCCTCTTTCTTTAACCGGTTTTTCAATACCCTCCAATAGGTTTGTGGGTTGGAGCTTTCAGTCAGTACCTCCACCACATCTACAATGGAGAAGTACCACTTCTCGGCCTGATCGTCCCAAACGGTACGAACCTTCTTTTCTTCAAACAGCTGTATCGCTTGCTTCTTTGTCATATTCAAATAATAACTTTCTGGATTTCAAGATACAAAAATACAACTTTTTGTAGATTAATATGAGAAAAATTACAACTTTTTGCAGGATTAAATAAAAAATAATACAACTTTTTGCAAATGCAGAAAGGGTAATTATGTAACTTTTTGCAATAATATGCCATTATGAAAAATTGATAATCGGTTCTATTCCCGCATTTTCACTTAGAAATTAGAAGTCAGAAGTAAATATTAGCATTCACGCATTCTCTTTGAACCCTTAACCGTGAACTCTTAACCGTGAACCCTTAACCATACAGCCGACCTCAGTTTAAGCAATCGATTATTCAAGATTTACAAATTTGCACATTTATACCTTTTGCCTGTTCTACAGGATTTGAGCCCCACTGAAAAAAAATCAAATCTAGCGAAAATCACATTAACTCACTTCATTAATTAATTTCAAAGGTGTTATTCGCTGCATTATATCTATTTTCAAGGTACTCATGGCCTTCGGCTCGTAGCCTTCGGCACACGCATTCACTTATAAATGTTTAGGTCTATATCGCATTCAAATATTTATAAATCTCCTCTATGATATGCATTATTTATTGTAAACTTTATTGTAAACTTTATTGTAACATTTATTGTAACATTTATTGTAACATTTATTGTAACATTTATTGTAAATCAGCTATAATCCAATAGCCTTTTTTATTAGATCCCTCTCTTACAATTATCTCTATAGAAGCCAAATATGTAATATCTCTATAAATGGTTTGTCGGCTTACATTAAGTTTTCTTGCCATCTCAATCTGTGTAACATGAGGGGTGTTTTGAATCAACTGAATGATTTGTTTTTGACGAGAGGATAATATGTTATTTTCTACCATATCATTTAAACTCTCCTTCTCGACATTTTGATGCCAATATGGATGACAGGGTATGTCCATCAAGAAATAAGTCCTGTCGTCATCGGTTTCAATAACGGCCTTTCCTGAACCATTCTTTCGGAGCTCTTCCTGTATGGTGGGAATACCTGTTGCGCGCCCCTCGGTCAAGTCTAGTTCTTTCAAGAACTCACCGAGACGACGGTTGCGATAACGTCGTGAACGCAATATTTTCGCTTCTTTTATGGCCTTTAAACTGATAGAACGATCTGGGCCAGCATGGCTAAGGATTGTGATTCTCTCGGGCTCTATGGTAATTTCAACGGGTTCTCTTAGTTGGTAATTCCTATGGTATAATGCGTTGACAACGGCCTCTTCCAATGCTTGATAAGGATAATTAAAGAACCGTATTGACCTCTCATCGTCCTTCGGCTTAATTATTTGTTCTTTAATCACATTTGTGCGAAGATAGTTTAGCGCCTCACGAATCATATAAGGTACGGACCCTTTAATAATTGGTGCTTCAACAAGATTATTTGGATTTCTCTCTCTCCCTTCTGGGAATGTTACAATTTCCACTTGAGAAACGGGGAAGAACTTTGTCGGCTGGTCGCAGAACATCATCGCTGCGACATTCTTTATCATGCGTTTTTCTGTAGGGCCTTCCAGCAAGTTCATTTGCTCCAAGATGTCCAGAAGATTACCTGTTAGATTCTCATTGGCCAAGCGGCTGTTGACAGTCACAAGGTAATCACGCAACAGCGTCGTGGAAATATCTGTTGCTTGGATATCAGGGTTACCTCTGTCATCGAAAGGCACCCTATTGGCCATCTCTCGAAGTTCGTCAAGTCTTTCCCCTTTTGCCTCTATTGATGTGGTACCATAGCGGATATAGTAGGCGTATTGTTTGTGTTTTGATTTCACATCTGTTGGTACTGCATAGGGTCTATTTATTCCGCTTGGAACCCAGATTACGAGAATGTGAGTGTCATCGACCTCTTCTACAGATATGCGAGGAGAGTAGAATGGATCCATCATATTGTTGAAGTTCACCATTTCACGCTGTATTTTGTCAAGTTGATCTAATGGTATTCCCGTCACTGGACGTACAGCAATCCCGTCTTTCTCCTCAACACCAACAAGGATATAACCACCACCTATATTGTCAAAATCATTTGCGAAGGCACAGATACTATGGTATATCTTTGTTGGATTCCAACCCTTCTTAAATTCAATTCGGTTACTTTCAACTTTGTGCTTATTCAGCAAGTCTTCAATGTTAATTGGCAGTGCCATATTTCATTTTTTTACATGGTTACTCACGCATTCACACAGTCGCACATTCACGCATTTTACATTCTCCATTTCCGGTGCAAAGATACGGGTTTTATTTAAATTAAATATTCAATTTCACTCACGCATTTACACATTAGTACATTCTGTTATTCACTAACACGTTTACGCATTTACACATTTCCGCATTCAAATGTTGGCTTCACAGGGTCGTCGACCTCAGTTCAAGCAATCAATTGTTCAAGATTTACACATTCGTTTTTACATACCATATTCATGTGCATCTTCCATTTATTATCCCATTACAACTACGCCAGGTTTTACTCCTGTTAGTGGTTCGCAGTAGTCTTTACATACTACGCGGTCGCGCATCAGTTTGGGGTCGTTGAAGTTTCGGTTGATGTTTATTGTCAATTCGGAATAGTTGTCTGTTCTGTCGTCTATCTGGTAATAATATGGCTTTATCGATACACAGTTGGGGTGTTCAAAGATGGTGTTAAGCAATGTTCTGTCGCTATTGCCACAGGAGTGCCCCATAATGACGACTTGGAAAGAGTCCGACTCGATGAACTCGAGCATGCGCCGGTAGTTGTCGTGTTCCAGATATCGGATGGACTTCACATGACGCATACACTCGCTATCATTTTGCTCCTTGAGCCTCTTATAATTCTCGTCCAACTCATCCCCATAGCCAAAAATCACACTTTGGGGATTGTCTAATTTTCCATGTATATAGTTGATTGTTGCCTCGCCATCCAAGTATATTTCAGGGGTGCTAGTATAGTTGAAGTTTAGCAACATGATATTCGAGAGTGTAAAGAAATCTTCAGTCTTATAACGATATCTAACCGACACCTCGCATCTTTTGATGGGACGAAATATTTTTTCTTTAATACTCTCAATCAATGTAAAATCACTTTTTTCTATTTCAAGCAAGTACTCTATTAACTTTCCTCTCAAAAAGTCCAGCTGGTTATTTAGGATCTTGTATCTGTCGCCAAAACTTTTTTCCCGAACTAGAATCTCGTAGTAGATATTTTCAATATCCACCCATTTCTTAGACTCGACGCTTTGGCTTATTCTCTTAAATAGTTCACTTTTATATTCGATGACGCAATACCGTAATTTCCTTGCCCATTGTATAAAACAATATCCATCAAATTGATTGGGGTTTAATAATTTCTTCATATAAGTATCTGCCACCCAGTTCCAACCCAAAAATCGGTGATCACCCAATAGCTCAAATGAGCATAATTCATCCTCATATCTCTCCGACTGGCATTCTGACAATCTTATTCCACATTGTTCCCAATACCAAATAATGAAATCCTCATATTTGGTTTTGAGTCCATGTGCTATATCGAAACCGTTGCCTATAAGTACAATTCTATTCATATAACCATTCTGGGCATAAAGCAAAGTTAGTGTGTTTTAATATGCAATGTAAAAAAAGCACATTTGTTACTTCTGCAATTCATCGACATAGTCGTAGGCAGCCTTAGTTAATTTATATATCGGGCGCCCGTCTTTATTGTATCTTTCAAGTTCTATGAAGTTTGCTTTTTTAAGACGTTTGAAGAAGTCTTCCCATTCGGCATTTTCTCGACCTTCGTTCACTTCGTATTGTTTGTACCCTAAACGATATAGATAACCTCTATTAAAAGAAAAACTTACTGATTCTGCATTACTTTCGTTGGTCCAGTCTATCAAACGTTGTTTTTCCTCATCAGATAGTTGCAATTGATCTGAAGGGGCATATATAACACGTGAGACTGTTTGTGAATCTTTCCAGTTGTTATTAATATATAGTTGAATTTTATCGTATAACTTCTGCTTGAAATCATCATTGTTTGTGAAATCACACCATAAAACGTTGTCTTTTATACTAGCTTTAAAATCCTTTATTTTTTGTAACTGTTGTGGCTCAATGGAGGTAATGTCTTCGCTAGACAATTTAAAAAACAGCATTACGTCATTCCCTGCTTTAATGTGTTCCTTTATTTCTTCAACAGTTCCACTTATTTCGGTGTCGGTTGGTGTCCCAATTTTTGTACCGAAGATAGCAATCATCAAGTCGCTCTGTTCAACCAACTGTTTGTTGATTGACTTCTGTGGCGGGGCGATAGATGTTGGGTAAGAACTAAATGACCAATGCAGCGGGATTAACGCAATATTAGTTGATCTTGAATTAATATAATTCCATCGGTTGATTACATTTATTGCAGTAGTGACCTCTTCTTGAATATCAGAAGGGGAGCCAATCATAATATTATATACGTTAGAAAAATACATAATAAGTCATTTGTCTTGTTATATCTGGATAGTCAAAATGAGATGTCCTCGTCTCTGTTCATAATAAAGTATATTGTTGTTTTTTTTTATTCATGGCGTTTTCCAAATCTCTTTTGCAATGTTACTCAAATCATTTCACATATTGCCTATTTCATCATACATCTTACTTCTTCCATCATACATCCTACATCTTATTAGTATCCAAAAACCGAAAATGTGTCACCTGATATTCCCTTACTTTTGGTGTGGGACAAGCGCACAGAACCGTGTCGTTTTTATCTTATGATCGTAACGACCTAAGTTTATCGTCTATTTCCGACAGGTCTATTTCCAGTACTTTTGCATAACGGGATTTTAAGCTCTCCAACTCAGTTTTCTTTAAAATACTATCATCATACATATACATTAACAATAGATGAACCATTGTGGCATTTTTCATTATCATTGTTCTGTTAGTTGCATCCCATAAAACATTCTTCCAGGGTTCCTTTGAAATACACATCTCTAATTTGGAATAGTCCGACATACATTCTGAAAGAGGTTTGTTCTTCCTAAAACAAGACTCCAATATTGATATAACAAGTTGAGGTAATGCAATAGGTCTGAAATATAGCAGGCCACCGACCTCGCGATTTCTGAATTTTGCAGCGGGGATTTCTTCATTTGATGCAAGATATTCTTTCATGCCGTCAAAAGTACCACTAAAATGTGTCCAGAAAACAGTAAGATACCTCTCAAAGTTATCTATTTCTTCCTGTGCAGGCCTAAACCTTAAGAATGTATCTATTCTCGTTTTTGTATATGGTCTTTTTGTTCTGTCACGGAAGGATGTATAATATTTGTAGATTTCTCGGTTTGTTTCATACAATTTAATAAGAGAAGTAAACGACTTCATGTCTTTCTCTGCTATTGCCTTAGTTTTTTTATCATCGCTGATTCTCTCGTTCATAAAAAGAGGAAAGCTTTCCAGCAATTTTCTAGTGACAATGGCTACAGTGTCGTCTTCGTCCAAGGCAATAATATCACCAGTAGATACTGGTTTGGCATATCTGTTTAATGTGGAAAAAATCCTTCTGGTTTTTTCCATTCCCTCTTTGTCTTTATGGTGACCAATTAAAATTACCGAGATAGATTCATCTTTAAGTTCGGGATTACGAATTAATGCATCTTTTATCCCTTCAACCCTATGCTGTCCATCAACTGGAAATATTTTCTCTTCTCCGTTCAATTTTAGAAATCCCATGGAATAATAGTCTTCACCTTTGAAGTTTACTTCCATTTCATTCCATTCAGGATCTCCGTCGTATATTGCTAAAACCAAGGAATTAAAAAAGTGCTCCTTTTGCGTAATAATATAATCCGAAATGCTTTGAAAATTTGAAGTTAAAGCACGTTGTAATTGTTCATTTAATGACTTTGATGTGTGGAGCTCATCATCAATTTTTTTGACACGCTCTGATATTTGGGTAAATGTAAATGTTGTGGTATAAAAAACCATATCACCGATTACGCCACGAATGGCGGGTATGTTAACTGAATTCATAATATTAAAATGCTTTTTGGGGGGTTCTGAATTTGATTCTATCTGGAATTTCACTATTAAATGGAGGTAGGATGGAGCGAATAAGTACCTTTTCTCCAACGTCAATTAACGCATTGTCCGACGTATGAAAATACTTTATGTAAAGAAAGTCTTTCCATGACTCAAACAGATTTATTATTTTAGGCCGATTCTTTCCCCTGCTCTCTCGTAAATAGCATTTAACTCTTTTCTGGATGTTTTGTCCTTCTGTACATAATGCTCTACCAATGTATGCTGGATACATTTCAAATTCGGGTAGAGTTTGCCCTTGAATGAAAAACATATAAATACCTCCTTCGTTTTCTGGTAACAAATCAAGTTCTTTTGATAGATTACCATCAGCATCTAAATATTTTATATAATTAGACCACGCTTGTTTTCGAAGGGTGTCTCTTATCTCACTGGGAACTACATCCCATCTATTGGGGTCAAGGAAATATTGACATAGGTATAAACTTGATTGTCTATATTTACTTAGAAATGAATCTCTGTTCATAATGGCTCTTTTTATGTTTTTGACAAATAAACTATATTAACTCACCTCTTTCACATGGATATTCGGCATGCGGACGGAGTATTCGGGGTCAATCAGTTGGCATTGCTCGATGATGATGCGGCGACGGGCAATAGCAGGTTGTAAGCAGTAGGTGTCAAACTCCTCCATGTTGACATCCTTCTCGTCCACCCAATGTGGAAACAGCAGCTTCATATACGCCGTCGCAATTCGTTTAATGGCCGTGAAGTCGCGCATGTCGCTGGGGTCGTATTCTATCAGTTTGTCGTAGAGTCTTCCGTAGTTGCTCTGCACTCGCATCATGTGCATTATCTCTGAGAAATACTCGATGTTGAGCGTCCAGCCCTTGTAAAGCATACTCGTGTCGATACGCGGCAGCAACCAGCCTTCAATGAAACAATGGAAACGCTCGATGAGTGCCGACTCTCGGAAGGTATCCGGCAACTCGTCAAAATAGCGCAGAGAGCGTGGTTTCCGGTTCTCTGTCAACGCGATGTTACCCATCAGCATCATGCCACATTCCGAGGTGAGGTTCTGGTCAGCGATAGAAACTTTGCCCTGTTCTAGATACGATTTGAAAGCACCTTGCAGGTCGGCAGGTTCCGCCATAATGATGGTTTGCACCTCGTCGAGCACCGCGAAGTCGCGTTTCATCAATATGCCTGGCTGCTTCTTCGAGAGGTCGTAGAACATCTTTGCGCGGGTGATTTTGCCGCTTCCCAGCCAGCCGTATTTGCTGATATTGTTGAACACATACGATTTGCCCGTACTTTTCGGTGCCAGCTCAATCATGTTCAGACGGGGTTCCACAAAGATAAGCAGTCGCGTGAGGAATTCCAGCTTCTGACGCATACCTTGGAAAGCATCCGGCTCGTACTCCATCGACGAAAGCATCAGGTCAATCCACTCCTCAAGTGTGAAATGACGACGTGCCTCCTGGAAGAAATCTATGTTGATGTCGGTAAACGGCTTGAAAGGACGGAAGTCAATCATCTCCACATGATTGGTTTTCCCGTTGTCGTTTGGCATCAGACAAATCTTGATGATACCCCACATCTCTCCATCCACCAGCTCAGGATATTTCGTTGTGAGACGCATCGGAATGATTCCCTCGTTTTCACCAATTCCCTGTTCAGGAATACCGAAACGGCAGATGTTGTTCCTGAGGTCGATATTCACCGTGAATCGAGTCAGCAGTTTCACCTCCTGCCCTTCGTGAAGCATACGTTTGATGTTACCCTTGGGCATCATCTCGGAGAGAAACCTGCTCAATCCACCAGCATCCACTTCGCTCCCGTTTGAGTAGCGACGTAGCAGAAAGTCCTTTACAAAAGAAGGAAGATTGCGTCCACTGAAAAACGTGTTAGTAGTGGCACTATCTTTATAGATGGCGACATCCTTCAGGTATGTCTGTACTTTTTCGGCAATTTCTTGTTTCATAACCTAGAAATCCATTATATCGTTTTCTTTTACGGCCAGTTGCAATTCCACATCAAAAGTCTCACTATGCAATCCAACGATTACTGTCACTTGTTTTACATCAGGGTTTAATTCCAGCCTCTCACTTCTATAACTTGCATCTTCCTTTCTCAGCTTGTAGCTCTTCCCATTGTAGAGGAGGCTTGGTGTTTCGTTTGATTGCAATCCCACAAAAGCAACCTCAAATATTGGATTGGAAGCGTTCAGCGAGGTTGTAATCTGTTTGGCCGTCCAATGTCTCGATTCCTTTTTGTCCGAAATAACAATGATGGGTACAAGTGCCTCTTCGGGTGTTGCACCACCGTGGGCTCCAGTCCCTTCTGCCACTTTTCTACTAAGGGAGTTGTGTCGTAATGCCACCAATTCTTTTCCCTCGTTGATGCGCAGATAATACTCGTCGGCCACAATGCCTTTCTTACAACCCGCACAACGTCCGTAATGGTCACTCTCAATACCTTTGAGGTTTCTCCCATCAACCATCTGCGACAAGTAGGTCATTCCATGGTCGCTCACTATGGCTATCTTCTGCTTCGGATGTGCATCCAAAACAGTATTGATGGCTTTACGTACCGCAGCTATGTCGTCAATAATATACTGCGGATATTCTCTTATGGTATGTGCAAGCGAATCAAGGTCGCCTATCTTTTCCAAAAGAACACCACCCAATTGTTGTAAGTCTTCTTTGTTGTTCTCCGTTCTGGTGGGTAGTTTCGCACGAGCCACCAGCACCTCGTTGAGGTAGTAGCCATCATTTTCGCGTTCCTTCACCACCTGCTGTATTAGCGGTACCCAATCCAACCCTAATCCGTCTATCCAGAAATAGACGTTTATGTCTGTGCGTCCACTCATCACGGTTTTCACAGTCGAGAAGCGGTCGTACCAATCGTGGAAAGAAGCCTCCGATGCATTGACGCTCGAAATACGTTCCTCCATATCCTTGGAATACTTGCCCGCTAATTTGGCGTATTTGTACTCTTCAATATATTGGGTCAACCAAGTAACTTCCGTCGATAGTTGTGTGTTGGTTAAATAATAAAACAGATCGGGATATAGTCTCTTTAGGTCGGTTTGTACAATATGACCGCCATTGTACCACTCAATGACAAGTCGCTTTTCTACGTCCGTAGCATGAGTAAAGAATCGCAGCGCTGTAGCGTATCCATCCCTTTCAGCCACCTTTTGCAGTCGTTCAGCCAGCATCGTCTGTGCTGTGGGCGACAGAACGACACCTCTCCGCACGGCCTCTTCCATACCACTCTTTCGCTCTTCGAGATAATCGTATGCTTCCTCCTCAAGGGTGAATATGTGAAGTGCTATCTGTTCAAGGAATCGAGGTGTCGTATAGTCATCCATCGTGGCCAGAACTCGACAGATGTATCCTTTTTCGCAAAAGCGGTCGCGATAATACATGGAGATAAGCCAGCGGTCAAAACTGCTATTGTTGTCAAACCAAAGGCGGTAGAAACTGCTATATTCAGCCAGTTCGTAAATACCGAAACGTCTGGCAAAATAGTTGTCGAAATCGAAGTCTTCAATGTTTATCTCTGTTGCCAGTTGTTCCCAGTATTGGCTGTCTTCCTCGCGATATTCACAATGTGGCAGTTTGACATCCAATGCATCGTGCAGAAACTGGTAAGCGTTGTTGCAGATGCAATAGCTGAATGCGTTGTCGGGTTGTGCGTGTCCTGCATTGGCAAAAATGGCCGAAGAGGTGCAGATAATATTGGGCTTCAATTCCGGATAGCGCCAGCATCTTAGCCATTCCGTCACCGTTGGAGCGATATTGTAGTGTCGTTCCACATCACGTACTCCATAGGTGGTATTACTCGTCAATACCAAGCGGTAGTTCAGTTGACGGTCGCTATTATGGAAGTAGTAGATGAACGACTGGCTCTGCTCACGGAATCGCTCCGTTTTGCTCTCCAATCCTATGATGGGGATATACACGCGCTGGTGAAAATCCACACCTTCTGTAGAGGCCTCAATGCCACGAATGGTGCCTATCAATGCGTTGAACTCAAATCTCGGCTCGCTATTGTCGTAGAATCTTGCCAGTTCCGAGAGTGGAGTAATCAGCAAATGTTCGCTACTATGCCCATGGATGGTTTCTCTTACCTTCCTTTCCAAAGTGGTGTGGGTAATAAGGGTATCAGGATATTCTTCATCCATCCATTTGTCGATGCTTATGAAGGTCATGGGAATCCTGTTCTGCTGCTCTTCAATAAAGCTACAGCAGTCACGGAAATTGTCGAATAGTAGCAGCCTCACTGGGAAGCGGTCGCGCGTTGATGCTCCCGCACCCTTCTGACACCGGTCGTCATCCAGTGCAGCCATCAGGTCAGCCAGACTTTCACATTGTTGAAACATAATGTCAATCGTTTATCAGAACTTCCAATACATCTTCAATTTCCAACTCGGTAATTCTATTGAGCAGCCTCTTGGCCTCATCCAATGTTTTAATACCATTCACCCTTCCGCGAGCCTTTGCCACTTTTTCTTGTGACCCATACTTAGTGGTATCTTCTGCAACTTTACTTTCGCCTTCGAGATCTATCTTGTCGACAATTCGGATAGTATTACGACTGGATAGATTTGTGTGCGACATCTGGCTCAGCCTCCAGTCTTTCAACTTCTCTGCCACATCTGCTTCCGTCCATAATCCCACTTCCGCCTGCATATTTTGCTGCACATAAAGTTTAGCTTCATCCAGTTCATTGGGTTTCAACCCCACTTTGTCTTGAGAGAACAAGAACTGCTCATAACCCTCGATGAAGTTGTTTTGTTTTTCGGTGACGGTGAGTAAACTGCGGAACTCAAAGTCATAGTTTTTCAGCAATTCCAGTGTTTCCGTCATCAAAGCCGGATTCTTCATT
This sequence comes from uncultured Bacteroidales bacterium, assembly GCA_900316235.1. GTDB lineage: Bacteria > Bacteroidota > Bacteroidia > Bacteroidales > P3 > Colimorpha. The sequence continues at coordinate 8,242 of ONCC01000025.1, read as the reverse complement.
CCATCAGGTTCGCATATACGCAGAAGGTTGTCCACAATCTGGCACAAGCTGTTGCGCATTGCATTGTTGGGCATTGCTTTGCAGTATTTCAATCCCCATAGAGGCGCACCCTTCTCTTTCAAATAGGCATGTGTAAGTGCCCAGCGGGCATCGGTCAAGCTGCTCACGTCGTGGTAGTCTTTCAGCGTATTGAGCTTAAACAGATTAATGAATTGCTTTGCAAGCTGACCTTCCTCTTTGGTTTGGAACTTGAACTCAAGTTTGTTGCGGTTTCCACCACCGTCCCACACTTTGAACAGTTCCGCCACATCATCCACCAGATGCTTGGCCGTACGGGGCTTTCCGTTGAGGTCAAATATCTTACCAATATAGGGACGCAACGCAAAAGCTACCATTCCCATACCCGCATGCGAGGGGAACAATCCGTAGGGTGGCTTGGTCAATGCCTCCAAATGATATGAGAGGTTGAAGTTGGCCGACTTGTCCGCATGGTCAATCTTGCTCTTCACAAACTTACAGATCTTTACCAACGGATGGTTGGGGTCGACATCGTCCTTGAATTGCAGGTTCTCGTCCACGCTGTCCTGTAGCAGGAAGTTCATATGCATCGCCGGACCTTTGCAGCGGTCACAGACCTCCTGCTTCGTATTGAATTGCAGTACGGCTTCCACAGTGGCTTTTACAAACTGCTTCTTCCAGTAGGTGGTGGAAGATTTCAGGCGTATCAGTTCCAATCCCTCGGGACCTGCGGGGAAAATCATCGGGGCGATGCTGCTATTGATGAATGAGGTGATTCTTCCAGCATCTATACTGAGCGTTTCCGATGTGCTCATTTGTTTGCCGCCTATAGAGATGTATGCAATTCCTCTCATTGCACTCTCCACCCATTCTTTCACCATCTGTTCGGCGTTATCGGTATGCGATTTCATTTGGTCGGCAAAACCATGCCGTTGGGCGCATTGGGCGTTGGCTTGATATTCTATGAATCGTTCGTATTCGCCATCACCCAAAGTCTTATCCATCACCAAGAATACAACGTCATTGTATTTCCCGTCTTCGTCTTTCGAAGCCTTTTCTGCTATCTGTCGCAGTTCTATCAGTTCGTCGGCATTGCGGGCGAAGAACATAGCCAACATCAATTCATACCCCTGAACCTTTTTCGCTGCACGTTCCACACTTCCCAAGAGTGTATATTCATTGGAATCCAACGAGAAAAACTCAAGCCAATATGGACGTGCGACATTGGCTAATTTCTTATCAATAACCGTGCGGGCAATATTGAAAGCACGAAGTATGTTGTAGGTGTATCTGAACTCTGTCAGTTTGAGGTTTTGCTTGATGTCGTTCACCTCACCCAGCGGCAATGCCGAGAAACGTATCTCGTACAACCCAGCCGGTGAACGCTGGATAACACCTGCTTCGTTCAGCCATCCGAGAATATCGTTCAGCTGAGGTTCGACGGTGGTACCCAAGAACAAATTGGCAATGTTCTCTTCGCTCGGAGTGACTGTTTCGGTATTGGCTATATTGTTGAAAGCATTTAGCAGCAATATACCCTTAAACACTCGAATGGTAGCATCTCCCTGATGCTCCACCGTTTTCTGGTATGAGTTGTATCTTTCGTTCACCACACCGAACTTGCTTACGTTCTGCTGCATCTCGGGCATGATGTAATCCCACAGGTAATCCACCGTGATGGTTTCTCCCTGTTTGAATACTTTGGGATCATTCAGAAACTCTCGTACTGGGTCGCTGGCCAGGAAGTCGAACACAGAACGGCTGCTCGAACCCACCTCACGGGCGTAGTAGGTAGCCAAGTTGGCGGTGGCTGGGTGCAACGGGAAAAGATTCTTGAGGTCTTTTTCTGTTTCTGCCGGTTGGTTGCTTGTTTGAGCCAACTGCGTGTAGAGGTCTTTCGCCTCGAAATAGAATGTTGCCGATGCAGTCACCTCGCTTAGAGGAACTATCTGACGGAACTTGCGGCTCATTATCTTGAAAGCCGACACCGGCTCCATATTGTAGTGCAGATAATGGTAGCGCCCAATGGTCTTTGTGCGTTCCTGTGCACTAAGGCGGTCGAGTGCCGACGGATGGGAGATAAAAAGAAAGTAGCTGTCGTTTTCAGCATTCATGGCTTCCTCTGCCAATAGCTGCAGCTCTACCAGAATGGATATTCCAAGTTCGGATTTCACCACATCGGTAAACTCATCCCACACTACCAGAAGGCCGTTATAGGCGGTCTTCTCGCGCAGCAGGTTCTGTACTTCAAAGAACCAGCGGTTGAGGTTCTCCTGACGCAAACGCACACTAAGCCCCTGTCGGCGACAGGCATCCTTTGCCGTCCTCAATGTTGCGCCGTCGTAATCCCGTAGCAGCTTCACCAGCCTTTTGCGGTCGGGAGCTATGGAACGTAGCTCTCCGTCGGCAGCAATGGTCAAATCCCAGAAACTGGCGTTATGTTCTATGTGCTGGATATAGTTGTCGTAGTCGGTGCGAATATCCAGTTCGATGCCATTGGCTTGCAAAGCCTTCTGGATGCGCGTCTGTAGCACCAGCGCAAGATCCTCTTTATTCGAGATACCACATTGTCCTACCAAGGTGACAGGCATCAGGCGTTTTTTCTCGCGAAGCCCATAGATTTGCTTGCGTAGCAGGTCGTACTGCGTGTCGCGATATTCCTCGTCCACCCATTGGCGTATCTCCTCCACATTGTCGCAAAGCAGATGTTTCAGCACCGCGCCAGCATGGCTCTTGCCCGTACCATAGGTACCCTCAATCCACAGTGAGCGGTGTTTGTCCATATCGTTGTTCCGCACAGAGCCGATGGCCTTGAGCAGAATCTCGTTAAATTGTTGATTAGGCAGGAAACTCTCCCAGTTGCCGGCCTCTTCCATTTCAATATTGTAGGCGGGCTTTCCTTCGCGGATTTGTACCGCATCCCAGTAGGTTTTTATTGCCATATCTTGTGGTTGTTATTATCGAATCAATTTGTTTTTCTCTATCGTGTAAGGAAGTGTGTCACCAGAGCCTCACGCAGCTGCTGCCGTACTTCAGGCACTTGTAGTAGGTCCCATAATGCATTATCCAGGTAAGCATACTCGATATTATCACGAATGAACTTTGCAGAAGGCCCAATGTTAGGTGGCTTTTGCTTGAATTTCAGATGGTAAAAATGCTCGTTTTTTGAGTAATAGTAAGGTTTGAAGAGGGGTGTGGGAACAATATCTGGTTGATATTCTTTGCAAATGCTTAAGTATGCTTCGTTCAGAATCTCAGAGAATGGTATTTTATTGTTTAGTACTTCTTCTCCTTTGTCAATCAGGTCAATGATTGTGATATAGTACAATGGCTTTGCATTGATAACTACACCACGATGATTGCCTCTGACAATCGAGAGGAATGCCGTCTTGTAGAAACTGAACAACAAGTCATTCATAAACCAAGCATGATTTGAATAACATTTTCTGAACTGATATCGTCACGTAATGTAATATGATCAAGTCCCATAGATAACTCTGCTATCAATACTCGATTTGAACTTGAGTTAATCTCCCGAAGAGCCTTTTCAAATTTACTTTTTGTGACTCCTAGTATTTGTAAAGGTCCATTTTCGCATTCACCACTATAAAAGTCAGAAACACGTAATGTTTTTACACCAAGATTGTCCGCAAAACGATAAATGCAATACGCAATTGCGGCATTACTCGAATCCCCGTATTCCTTTCGGATATATATTTTGTCCTCCGGAATTGCCAATCCCATTGTCTCTCCTAATGGGGATTTGTCGAACATGTCCATTATTGCAATTAGCGCATTATCTCTGGTGGTATTTGATGCTTCAAGAGGGATTTCTATCAGTTCGTCTAATAGCATTTTTCTGTCATACCGCTGATTTAGACTTACATGATTGACGAACCAGTTTACAATAAATGAGTTATACGACAGCCCTATCAATAATAGTTCCCATACCAAATCGGGGTTATCCATATATAATTCATGGAGTAACTGACCAAATGCTGTAATATTATTCTTGTCATCAATAACACCAGCATCTTTGAACCACCGTTTGGCACTATCTACCATTGCAGTACCAAGATAATTGGCATCCCAGAAATCCTCCGGGGATGCAAAATACTCACTAACCCATTCTTCACGTAAACCAAACTTTTTGTAAGCAGCTAATTTTGCGTTCATTTTCTTTGTTACAAAATTTACCATTCTAACTGAGTCAGCGGCTATACAACCCTGCTCGTGAAATTCCAAACACTTATGACATTTGATGCATAAGTCTTTGTTTATAATATTGTCCGACAAAATGTCTAAAGCGCCTGTTGGGCATTCTGCTGTACAGACTTCACATTTAACACAATATGCACTTTTGTTTATTGCTCTCTTTATGAAGTAGAGTAATTTTGTGTTATTTGCGATGTCTATTGTGAAATCAAGGACGTCCCTTTTATCTTGGATTATCTTGAAAGAATAGACCTTCCCTTCAAACCTTAGTTCTCCAACACCACCATTCATCGAAACGTCACCTATTGTTTGAATCCAAGTTTGAAGAGGTGTTGATGGATGAGAAATGGTCGCCGAGAGTGTCTGTCCTTTCTGAACCAGTTCAACATGAGGCTTGACTTTGTTGCCAAGAATTTTCAACTTCCATCTTCGGTCTTTTAGAAAATCTGTAGTATCTTTTATCCCACTCGATTTTGCCCATTTTTCAATCCTTTCAACAAAAGGTTCTAATTCTTTGGGATAGGTCTTTTGCACTATCATATCATCCCATGCAGTAGAGAATGGGCATATTATGCATCCAACTCTTGCCTTCCCGTCTCGGTAAGACTGGTTAATATGCAAACTCTGTTTGAACAGATAAAGCATTATTTCCGTTGTGTTCCAATCTAATATTGGATGAGCATTGTATATTCCAATATGCTTTCCTTTACCGATTCTCTGATACCCAGACCTCTTTTGGCTTTCTTCTGAACGTACACCATCGAATGTGAGAATTCGATTTTGCTGATTAGTGTTATGTTGCTTGAAGGTGTTGTAAAGAGGGGCAGTTTTCATTATTGAGCAACACCAACGGTGTGTATCGCTGGGAGTACCAATCTTGTCCCAGTAGTTCAGCACCTGCTCGTGGTTACGGGCAGTACTGAACTTGAGGTCGGGATAGAGCTTGCCATAATGCTCCTTCACCTGCTCGTACAACGTAAGCGACGAAGGCAACTCATAGCCGGTGTCGCTATAGATGACCTGGAAAGCACTCGGAGGCAGCGCCCTCGTGCAGAGGTCTAACACCACCTGCGAGTCTTTGCCTCCACTGAACGAGGCGAGGAAGATGTCCACCTTGGTGGTGTGCAACACCTTCTTGCCCTTCAACTCGGCTTCGTCGGCAGGCATAATGTCGAAACTGTCGCAATCCTCCTTCACCACAGCCATCTTCTGCTTCGTCTTCTTCTGCTGACGGGCGGCCAACTCTTCATAGTCAATCACATTGGCCTCCACAGCACGACTGGCACGGGTGTAGGTCTCATAAGTGTCGCGGATAAACTCGATGGCTTCGCTTTCCAGCAGGAACATCGCCTCGCGGTTGCGCTCCAACATTTTCTTCATGTTCGCCGGCTTCAGCGACATCGGCTTCACACCTTCGGCAGGAACCACCGTAGCAGCATCGTAGATATTGGCCCCCTTCGCTTCGAAAAGCAACTGGCCGCAGTAGAAATATTGCTTGTTGCACGCCCACATCAGCGGTTCCTGACAGCGAGGGTACTTCCACCCAAGCTTGTCAAGTCCCAGCAGATCCAACTCCTCGAAGAACACCGGACGCGGCGACACCCCGAGGGTCTCTCTGGTCACGAGGCTCTGCAACAACACCCCGTTTATATCTTTGTCCCAAACAACTTTGTACACGTTGTTTCAGTGGTCGTCTTATTTTCATTCCGCAAGCCTCCCACGGACAAATTCAACAATAAGAAAGGCATGAGACTTATGTGCTTTATGTCATGTGTCACAAGACGATAACGCAATACCTTTCTGTTATACTTTATGCGCATATACGCGTGTGTGTATACGCACAATAATTTTGCAAAGATACGAAAAATATTTAAAACAGTAAAATATATTCGCGCAACGCGCGTGCGGGAGGGTAGATGTTGTAGTTAAACAAATGGGTACTATGCTGATTTACAGCGAAATGAAGCGCTTTTGTTGGTGCAAGAACAACGTGCTGATTTTCAAAATAATAGTGGCTTTTCAAAGAAGGCACGAAGAAGGCATATAGAAGGGAGAAAGAATGCGGGAATGCTTTTTTAATGCGTGAATGCGTTATTGCGTTTGCTCCAGCCCTCTGCACTTGGCCGCGCTAACGTCGCAGGCCGTGTCTCCGATGGAGCCAGGCAGAATGTGTTTGCTCCAGCCCTTTGCACATTGTCGTGCTAGCGTCGCAGGCCGTGTCTCCGATGGAGCCAGGCAGAGTGTGGGAATGCTTTTTTAATGTGGGAATGTGGGAATGTGGGAATTTGTGGATTTTATAATCCTTTGTTCCATAACGTTTTGAAGAAGCCAAGGACATAGAGGCATTCTATGCCGTCGATGGTTCGGCTGAGTTTGTCGAGAGATACCACTATCCGTCGGCTTTCGGGGTATTCGTCGGCAAAGGCTTTGAGACCTTTGAGGTGACGTCGTTGGATTTCTTCCGCTGACTTGATCTCTATCGCCACTCTGGCATCGCCAATGACAGCATCCACCTCGATGCCTGTGTAGGTGTGCCAGTTGCGTTGGATAAGTTGAGAATACGCGGTAACATGATGACTGTATTACTGCGTGAATTTCATTTAAAATATTGTTTTCTAAACTCGATTTTCAATCAAAATCGAGTGCAAAATATACGAATAATTTCCGAATTGGCAAAATATTATTGAATGCGTTAATATGTAAATGTGTTAGCGTGTTAGTGTATGGATGTAGGAATATGGAATGTGCCGAGGTGGCGGCTGGGGCTGGATTGGTCGGGGCGGACTTGGGATTTGGTGGCGGTGGCGCGATGGAAGCAGGTGGCGCAGAACCAGGCATAGACATGCATCTGGGAACCGGAGGCGCACATCTCCGTGGAAAGCTCGAAGGTGCATTGGGAACAGTTGTCACGCATGGGGCCGCGATAGAGACTCATCGCGGGAAGGTCGGGCAGATAGACGGCCACGAGGAGTTGGTCGTCGGGTACGGCATACATATCATAAAGTCCTGCGTCAGGGCAGGTGATGCGCAGGAGGTTGCCGTCGAGTTCGGCAGTTATGCCGGCAGGGATATGGCGCGGCCCCTGAGCCAGCAGCAGTTGCTCGGGGCAGAGCTCCCACAGGGAAGTCTCCTCATTCCAGCGCATAGCACCGTTGTCCCAGTTGGCTTTGACGAAGGCGTTGCGAGGTGTCAGGCCCTTGGTCTCTTCGGCGACACGGGCGAAGCCGAGGTTGACGGCTTCGGATAAATGGGCCGAGAGGCGGTTGGCAAATGCCAGCTTGGCTCGATGTCTCTGCTGCGCAGGTGTGCGTGGATTGGTTGGGCGGTATAGGCGTTTCTTGACCTGCTGGTTGTTGAGCCCCACATATATATTGTTGCCACGCTTGCCGTGCTCCAATCCATTAGAATCAATCTTTGACATAGGCTTGTTGTGTGCTAGTTATTACCTTGTTATATGCTTGTTATCATGGGGTGTCCCTATATTTACCCTAGAATTACCCTAGAGTTTCCCTAGAATTATCCTAGATTCTTCAATATAACGTAAAATCATGGGGCTTATTATCTCGAAGAGATAATAATATATATTCCCGCAGGGTTGCTAAGGAATGGAAATGTTAATGAGTGGCTTGCGCTATGCATCGATTACTCATCTTCCTCATAATTCTCATCATCTGTTTTTTATGTGTTAGTCGGGGTAGTTGCCGCCAACTATAACTTGCTGATTTATATATTCTTCTTTAGAAGAATATATAGTAGCTATAGGGGTAAAAAAAGGCACCCGGTTGGGTGCCCTTTCTGCTATTGTGCGAGTGTTAATTATTTCTCGATTTCGGCACGGACTTTCTTGAAGGCCTCGATGCACTTGTCGAGGTGCTCGTGCTCGTGGGCGGCGCTGATCTGAACGCGGATACGGGCCTGGCCCTTCGGGACGACGGGATAGTAGAAGCCGGTGACGAAGATGCCTTCTTCCTGCATCTTGGCGGCATACTGCTGGCTCTTGGCGGCGTCG
>ONCC01000018.1 GCA_900316235.1 uncultured Bacteroidales bacterium | reverse complement strand
TTCCACGCGGGCTTCTTCGCTATTCAGAACGTCGTAGGGGCGCGAAGCCAGTTTCTCGACGATGTCCACCGGGGGGCGGAATCCTTTGAAGGGTTTGATAACGCTCATATTTGTGTCTTTTTAATTATTGATTTATACGTTAATTTGGAACTGCAAAAATACAAATTAATTTTGACGTGGACAAATTATTTTTTCTCCACGCGGAAAATCTTGTACCCAATCATCGCCACCGTGATGGACATCAGCGGCGAAATGATGTTGAAAAAGCAATAAGGCAGGTAGGTGAGCGTCGGCACGTGCAGCACGAGCGATTGCGTCATGCCACAGGTGTTCCACGGAACCAGCACCGAGGTAACGGTGGCGGAGTCCTCCGTCGAGCGGCTCAGCAGGCGTCCCTCGAAGCCCTTCTCTTTGTATAGTTTTTTGTAGATATTGCCCGTGAGGACGATGCTGAGGTACTGGTCGCCGGTGACCATGTTGGCGAAGAGACCCGTCCCCACGGTAGTAGAGACCAGTGAGCGGCGGCCACTGATGCCCTTGGCCAGCGCCGAGGTGAGACTCTGCAGCATGCCTGTACCCGACAGCGCACCGCCAAAGGCGGCGGCACAGAAGATGAGGAAGACGGTGCTCAGCATTCCACGCATGCCGCGCGTCTGCACCAGGTTGGTGAGGACATCGTTGCCGGTGTCGAGCGACGTGCTGCCGTAATAGGTCGTCATCAGGCCCCGGAAGCCGTTCCCCTCCCCTATCTGCGACACAATGTCGGGCTGCGCCACCAGCATCACCACTCCGGCAAGGAATGCCGAGAGGAACAGCACGATGGCCGCCGGCAACCGCAACGCGATGAAGATGGCCGTAGCCATTGGCACCAAAAGTAGCCAGCCATTGATATTGAAGACCCCCTGCAGCCCTTCGGCAAACTGCGCCGATTGCTCCACACCAGCGTCGGCATGCATCAAACTGGCCACCAGAAAGATAATCAGAGCGAGGGTAAACGACGGCACCGTGGTGATAAGCATGTACTTGATGTGCTTGAACAGCGGCACCTCGCCCACCGACGAGGCCAGCACCGTGGTGTCGGAGAGGGGCGAAATCTTGTCGCCGAAGTAGGCGCCCGAGATGATGGCGCCCGCCGTCCAGCCCACGCCGTAGCCGTGTGCCGCGCCGATGCCCATCAGCGCGATGCCTATGGTGGCGATGGTGGTCCACGAGCTGCCCGTGACCAGCGACACCAGCGCGCTGATGAGGCAGGCAACGAAGAGGAACACCGCCGGCGAGACCACCTGCATGCCGTAGTAAATCATCGTCGGCACCACGCCGCTCAGCATCCAGCTGCCCGACACAGCACCGATGAGGAATAGGATCAGGATGGCGCCGCCGATGGTGCGCACATTGTCCGAGATGGCGTGGTCGATGTCCTTCCACGGCACCTTGTAGAATATCATCCCCATCGTCACCGCCACCGCCGCCGCCACGAGCAGGACAGTCTGGCTTGCCCCGTCGAGGGCATCGGAGCCGAATTCCTTGATGACAAGCACCTGCAGCGCCACCAGCACCGCCAGCGGCACCAGCGCCAGAGTCCAGTGTATGCGCGGCTTTTCGACATTATCCTTCTTATCCATAGCTATGCTGTTATCGGTTGCAAAGATACTCACTTTTTGCGAAACCAAGGAAATTATATTTTTCCATGTGGCGGGAAATGTGTATATTTGCAGTGTGAAACGAAAACGGGACGATGCTGAACAATGCTCATAACTCGCTGATAGTCACCCCACCCCCACGAATTGCACAGGTAATTGTCGGGAGTCTTTCCTTTTTGTTTTTAATTCATTTGCCTCTCTCTGCCGCAAAGTTGCGACGGGGCGGGATGGTTTTGTAATTTCTAAAATAAATTGAATATGAAGAAACTCTTTTTGCTCGGCGCGATGGTGTGTAGCTTCTTTCTTGGCACAGTAGCATATGGCCAAGATGTGAATACCTGCAAACCGATAGCCGAGCGCATCTTGACTGCCGCACAAAACCATACACCCGACGGTATCGACGAACTATTGGCACCTGAATTCCATTATAACAACATCAAACAGCCCACGGCTGCTAAAGTGCTTAAGCAAATTATTGCCCAAATGCCCGCCATGACGAGTTGGGAACTGACGGGCACTGAACAGAACAGCATGGGACTGACGTTGCGTTACATCATAACGAAACCTGACAGCAGCACCTCGGAGGCAACAATCCTTTTCAGCGTCGATAACTTGGTTCTCGAGGCCAATTTACTGTCGAGTAATGTCTCGCTTCTAAAAGCCAACCCCACGGCCAAAGTACAACCAGAAGTGAAAATGGTGCGCATCCCCGTGCATCGCTATGGCGGGCTACCCATTGTGACCGTCATCATCGACGGCCAGCCGTGCAATATGTTCTTCGATACAGGTTCCCCTATCGTCGTTCTCAACAGTAAGTATTTCGACCACAACATAGACGGCCAGGTGATGGGGAGCGGCGGTCGGGGTGCCGTCGGCACAGGTTCCGTCAGCGGTGTGCACCATGTGAAATTGATGGATATGGGCGGCGTTATGCTCAACGAGACGGACATCATGACATCGGACTTGAGCAATCTGGAGACCGTCGGCGTGGCGGTGCACGGCATTTTGGGGCAGAGTTTCTACAAAGATTTTGACGTGCTGTTCGACTTCAAGGCTGGCGAGATAGTGCTGCTAAGCCCGGACACCACATACCAATGGCTGCTGAACGAGGGCTACCGCTGCCAAACGGTGAGCGGCGTGAAGAAAGGTCATCTGCTGGCCTTCGACTGCCAAGTGGGTGGCGTGCCCGTAGTGCTGGCCTTCGACAGTGGGGCACAGACCAACCTGCTCGCCAGCGATTGGCTCCAACTGCATCCGTCCACGGTCAAGAGCCTCAAAAAAGACCATCTCACAGGCTACGGTGACGGGCGGGCTTCGATTACAAAGGGCAAGACCACCCTCACGCTCGGCGGACGCAAGTTCAAGAAACAACAGACTGCATTCTCTGACGTGTCTCACCTAAAAGAGAGCAAAGGCATAGACGGTCTCTTCGGCTGCGAGGTGCTTGCCAAGCAGAAGATGCTCGTCTCATACAAACGCCAAGAACTAATACTGATTGATTAAGGCCGCCAAGGTGTCGCATATCAATCGGTTTTGAAAACGGGTGAAAAGAGTGTCGCAAGGGCCAATCGATTTTGAAAACGGCTGAAAAGAGTGTCGCGAAGGCCAAATGATTTTGAGAAACGGGAGAAAAGAGTATAGCGGGGGTGTTTTGAAATCAAAAGGCGGTGAAAAGAGTGTCGCGAGGGCCAAATGAAAATAAAAATGACTGAAAAGAGTGTTTTCGGGGCCTTTCAAATTTGAAACACGGTAAAAAGAGATCTTTCAACCTCCCCAAATTTTGAATCATAAATACATCGAGGCCCGCGACGTTCCGTCGCGGGCCTCGATTTGTGTTGTAGATCTATGTGCTATCGGTTCTGTGTGTCACGTTCCTTTACCATGGATGACAATTCGGTGGGGTCGCGGCGGCAGTCGAAGATGGCCACTATGAGGACGCAGTCGGCAGTGACGGTATAGACGATGCGGTCGTGGCGAGTGTTCAGCGAACGGTAAACACGGCGCGAGCCTTCGTATTCATCACACAGACGACCCATCTCGGGGAAGTCGGCCAGTCGCTGTGTCTCTTCTGTTACGCTGGCAACCGTCTGTTCGGCTGTGACGTAACCGAAGTTAAGCGCCACACGACGGGCAATCTCCCGAAGGTCATCCTCCGCTGCCGTGAGCCACTCTACTTGCATATCGCAGCCATTACGCGGTCGTAGACTTCCGCCTGCGGTACGGAGTTCATCGCCCCATGCTCGTAGGCATTCATGCGACGCTCCAGTTCGCGCAACTCGCGGTCGGCGACGGTCTCGGTCCGTTTGAACAGGCCGGACTTCAGCAACTCATCCAGCTTGCGTTGGGCGAGGGCGTTGTTTTGGTCGTATGTGAGGGATATGGTGCACATAGGTCAAATCGTTTAACCCTCGTAGAAGGGCATCTTGACGGTGACGGCCTTGAGGAGTTTCTCGCGGATCTTGATGTAGATCTCGGTGCCGGTCTTGGCATATTCGGCGCAGATAAGGGCGGTGCCGATGTTCTTGCCGGTGCTGGGGCTGGGGGAGCCGCTGCGCACCTCACCAATCTTCTTACCTTCGGCGTTGCAGACCTCGTAGCCGTTGCGGGCGATGCCGCGGTCGACCATCTCGAAGCCAGCCACTTTGCGCTTGAAGCCAGCAGCCTTCTGGGCGAGGAGGAGTTCCTTGTTGATGAAGTTGTTGTTCTCGGCTTTCAGCTTGACGATGAAGGCGAGAGGAGCCTCGAGGGGGCTGACGGTGTCGTCCATCTCGTGGCCGTAGAGGGCGAAGCCCTTCTCAAGACGCAGGGTGTCGCGGCAGCCGAGACCGGCGGGCATGATGCCGAACTCTTTACCAGCCTCGAAGACCTTGTCCCACACCTCGATGGCTTTCTCCTTGGGGATGTAGATCTCGCAGCCGCCGGCGCCGGTGTAGCCCGTGGTGCTGAGGATGATGTTGGGAATGCCGGCGAAGGTGAGGATCTTGAAGGTGTAGTACTCCATGTCGACGATGTTCTCGCTGGTCAGCTTCTGCATGGCCTTCAGGGCGTTGGGGCCCTGGACGGCGAGCTGAGCCCACTGCTCGCTCTCGTTGACGAAGTCCTTGCCGAGCTCCATACCCATCTTGTCGGCAATCTGGCTCATCCATTTCCAGTCCTTGTCGATGTTGGCGGCGTTGGGCACCATGAAGTACTCGTCGTCATGGACGCGGTAGACGAGCATGTCGTCGACGACGCCACCCTGACCGTTGGGCAGGCAGGTGTACTGCACCTTGCCGTCGAAGAGGTCCTCGACGTTGTTGGTGGTGACATACTGCATGAAGTGCTTGGCGATGGGGCCTTTGGCGCGGAACTCGCCCATGTGGCTCACGTCGAACACGCCCACGTTGTTGCGGACATTGTTGTGCTCCTCGATGAGGGTGGTGTACTGGATGGGCATGTTGTAGCCTGCAAACTCAGCCATTTTGGCGCCGAGCTTGATGTGTAAATCGGTGTACGGTGTGGTTTTCATTATGTTACGTATTTGTTAATTATTATTAATTCTAACTTTGATAACGGAAGGTTGACTGAATTATTGTGCCGAGGGTCGAAAAAAAGTTCAAGTTGACATTTTAACATTAGCATCAACCTACCAACACCCTATCATCTCCTACTGTGGTAGGAGTTGGTTAGGAGTTGGTAGGGAGTTGGTAACTGGTTCATAGGTAGTTAGCGGTTAGTGGATAAAGAAGGGGTTTTGGAGGGATTTTAGGAATTTTTAAGTTAATTTTATGGACTGTGCAATATTTCCTTTAGCCAATCAATTATTATTTGTACTTTTGCACCTGTTTTCTTTACACTATTTTTATAGTAATACATTGTTGATATGAGACATAACATTACGTTTTTGCTAGCCCTGCTGCTAATGATGCCAAGTTGGTCGATAGCCCAGAGCGAGACGAAAGAGCTAACCAACCTGGTCATCTTTATTCGCTTCGCCGACGACGAGGAGATTGACCACTCCTTCGCCGACATCGACTCGATGTTCAACTGTCGCATGCTGCGCTACTACAGCGTGTACAACTACTACGATGCGATGTCTTACGGCCGCATTCATTACAACACGGTGTACACCAACAATATCCACGATGGAATCATTGTTTCGTACCGTGACACGATGCCGCGCGGCTACTTTCAGCCCTACACCGAAGCCAACCCCATTGGCTACCAGCTGTGGGAACAGCCTTTTGTAGGCATCTCGATGCGTGAGGCGCAGTTGCAAGCCCGCGCATTCCACTATGTGGACTCACTTGGCTTGGTGGATTCCAATGTTGTGCTGGATGGTGACGGTGACGGAGACATTGACAATGTGAGTTTTATAGTAAAAGGAGGCGTCGGCGAATGGGCCTCAATACTGTGGCCCCACATGGAGTATTTTCCCCACGACTCCATCGACCACCCGGTCACAGTCAAAGGCGTGCGGCCCAACACTTTCAACTTCGAGTTCGAAGGTGCGGATCACGGCTACTTCACCGCCCAAGTGTTCTGCCACGAGCTGGGGCACTCGCTCGACCTGCCAGACCTCTACCACTATGTGAACTACCGCAACGTTACGCCTGCGGGTTCGTGGGACGTGATGTGCAACAATCATGAGGGCGCCAACCACACAGCAGCCATCTACAAAAACAAGATCCTCCACGTCTGCGACGACCCGATAGAGATTACCTGCAGCGGCGACTATACACTCAACAGTGTGGGCTCCAGCCCCCACCGCAACTGCTACTACATCAAGTCGGCCATCGACAGCACCCAGTGGTTCACCTTCGAATACCGAAACAAGCAAGACCCCTTCGAGTTCGGAATTCCCCACACCGGCCTCATCGCCGCACGATGGAACGATACGGTGCCGCTCGACTACAGCGGCATGTTCGCCAATGCTTTCTTCGACGGTCAGAGTCGCGCGCACCAATACTGGGTTTTCCGTCCAGGGAGCGACATCGACACCGAAGACGGTAACATCTACGCTGCCAATTTCAGCACCCAGATGGAGCGTACCGCCTTTGGCCCTTCGACCGATCCCCACCCCTACCTCACCGACGGTACGCCTGAGACCTCCTTCGAAATCACCAACATCCAGGAGAACGGTACCGAACTCACCTTCCACGTACACTTCCTCAACCAGCAGGGCTTCAATCCTGAAACCGCTGACGTTCCCGTCCGCATTAGTACCCAAAACGGCCGTATCATAGTCGAAGGTGCTGAGGGAGAAAAAGTGAGGATATTTGATATGATGGGTCGATTGATTAGTACTGCAGACAAGACGTCTGCGCTCCCGGGTGTCTATATCGTCAAAGTTGGAGACCGACCAGCGAAAAAAGTGGTAGTGATGAAATAAAAAAAGAAGCCCCCGCGAATTGCAGGGGCTTCTTTTTCAATATAGGAAATTATTGTATGGGTACCGTATGGCGTGGATGCGGGCAATCTCCCCGTAGAGGAGATTGCGGAGGGCATCGATGTTTTGTTTCTTTGCGGCGGAGATGTAAATAGTGGGTAGTGGGTAGTTGTTAGTGGGTAGCATTTGTTCCTGTGTGCTATCCACTACACACTCCACACTCTCCACTTGGTCTATTTTATTGTACACCATAATAACCGGCTTGTCGTCGGCGTGGATGTCGGCAAGGGTTTTGTTCACCGCGTCGATTTGCGACAGGTAGTCAGGGTGCGAAATGTCGACGACATGGAGGAGGAGGTCAGCCTCTGAGACTTCGTCAAGGGTGCTCTTGAAACTCTCCACCAACTGCGTGGGGAGTTTGCGGATAAATCCGACGGTATCGGTGAGGAGGAACGGGAGGTTGCCGATGACCACCTTGCGGACGGTGGTGTCGAGAGTGGCGAAGAGCTTATTCTCGGCCAACACGTCACTCTTGGCCAGTAGGTTGAGAATGGTAGACTTACCAACATTGGTGTAGCCCACCAACGCCACTCGGACGAGGCTCTCGCGATTCTTTCGCTGCAACGTTTTTTGGGTGTCGAGCTTGGCAAGCTGTAGTTTGAGGGCAGAGATTTTCTCCTTGATGAGACGGCGGTCGGTCTCAATCTGTGTCTCACCGGGACCGCGCATGCCAATACCACCGCGCTGACGCTCGAGGTGGGTCCACATGCGGGTCAGACGCGGCAGCATGTATTGAAGCTGAGCCAGTTCCACCTGCGTGCGAGCGGTGGAGGTGCGTGCATGACGGGCGAAGATATCAAGAATGAGGGTGGTGCGGTCAAGGATGCGGCACTCCATTTCCTTCTCGAGATTGCGTAGTTGTGCGGGAGACAACTCATCGTCGACGACGATAATATCAGCATCTAACGCTTGCTTGTATTCTTTTATTTCATCGAGTTTCCCCGAGCCGACATAGGTGCGGGTATCGGGACGGTCGAGTTTCTGGATGACTTTTTTGACGGTGACGCCGCCGGCGGTTCGCAGAAGGAATTCGAGTTCATCGAGATATTCCTCGGTGCGCCTGATTGTTTGGACATTAGGGCAGACACTGACGAGGATGGCCCGCTCGGGGATTTCCTCGTTGACAAAAGTATTTCGCTCCTGCGGAGATGGACGCTTACCCTCCTCTCCGATGCTATTGCGGAACTTACCCTGCTTATTTGGATTCCACGAGCCCATTAAAGATATTTTCGAGAGGTTCAACAGCGGCTTCCCAAGAGTAGTGCTGATGGACATAGGCATTGCCTTCGCGGGCGAGAGTGGTGGCAAGGTTCTTGTCGGCGATGAGTTTGAGGATGCTGTCGGCAAGAGATTGGGGTGTGTCGCCAATGAGGAGGTGCGTGCCGGGGGTGGCGCCGAGAGCGGCATTGGCGAGGGGGGTTGTGACACAGGGCAGCCCCATCGACATAGCCTCCAGCAACTTGTTCTGCAGTCCCGAGCCAATGCGCATGGGCGCAACAAAGATGTCGGCAGCAGCATAGGCAGAACGAATGTCGGGCAACGAGGCCTGGATGGAGACACGCTCAGAAGAGAGGACTCGGACAGAGGCCTTGGGGTCGGCTCCAGCGAGGAGGAGGGTAGCCCGAGGCTCCTTTTCCCATACCAACGGCATGACCTCTTTGACCAAATAACGTACAGCGTCGATATTGGGAGCATAGGAGAGATTGCCACAGAAGACGAGGGAGAATGCTGATGGCTTGTCGTTCCCCATGTCCTCTTTAAAGTAGTCGAAGTCGACGCCATTGGGAACGATATGGATTTCGCCGTTTTTCTTGTGGGGGATGGCGTCGGAGTCGACCTCGGAGATAATGGTGAGAGCATCAAAGATTTTGAAGGCGTTGTATTCGGTCGACCGCAGCATCTTGAACTCGTAGTGGAGGATAGATCGCCAGAGGCCCTTGGACTGATCCATGCGTCTCTCGGTGTTGAGGGAGAGGGAGTCCTGGAAATCCATCACCTTGAGGAAAGGCAAACGTGCCACAAAGGGGACGGTGCGAACCATCTGATTGTATACGATATCGGGTTGGATGCGTTTGGCCATTTCCCTAACGGTGCGGCGCGCACGGGCAGAGTCCCAATAACCCATTTGAAGCGATTTGGAGCGAAGGTAGTTGCGAGCCACATTGAAATAGGCAGTGAAACGCGTGGGGGTAACCACAGCTATCTCGCGGCAGTAGGGTTCGAGGGCAGCGCGCTGCTCGGGAGTGACCTTGGTATGCGAGACAGCAAACAGATATATCTCATGACGTTTCGAAAGTTCCACAATCTGGTGATAGGCGCGGAGTTTGTCACCTTTCTCGAGAGGATAGGGAAATCGGGGCAAAACAACTAATATCTTCATCTCTTCAGACTATTTTCGGTTTAAAACAATTGGGTTTGGGTTCCTTCAGCGAAGCCCATGCGGTCATCAATCTCTGATATTTCCGTATTCTCAGAATATTCCGAATTTTCAGAATCATCGGAGGGTTCGGGGTCGGGTTTGAGAGGCTGCAGCCAGTTGAACTGGTCGACATTGAAGGTGGTGACACGCTTGCCGCGGGCTTTGTGGCTCTTGACAGCGATAAAGTCGTCGACCTCAATGATTTCAGAAGCAATTTTCTTCCCGGAATCGGGAGAATAGACCACCTCCAGACGAGGATAGAAATCCATAGAGATGGAGATGAGTTGCGAGCCGTCGTCCTCGAGGAACGAGATCTTGCGGTCGCTAGCTTCGGGGACGAAACGCTTGAGGTAGGGATAGCCGTCCGGAGAACGATAGAGAACGTTGACTATCTGGTCATTTCGGAACTTGCGCAGATCGATAAGGTCATCGTCATAGTGGTTGGCCAGATCGAAATTGGTGGTGCGGTAGGTGGCAGACTGCATCAACGCCAGTATCTTGTCACTACCGTGGAACTCTCCGAGGAATCTTCCCGCCTCCGTGACATTCAGACGCTTCACACTCTCGTCGAACCATATCTTGCGGGCACTCAGCGTGGAGACGCCCTCGTCCTTAAGATTGATGGAGCGCACGGCATTACGAGTCAGTATATTACCCATCGACTGGCGTCCCTTGATGGCTAGGGTTTTGAAGTCGAAATCAAAGGAGGTCTTCTTCAGTTTGGGCTTAGAAACATGATGAACCGTAATCACTTCCGCCTCGCCGTTGGGGTTGGCGGTGAAGTAGAGCACCTTGCTCCCTTTCGTGCCCTTGGTGAGGGGGTAGTCCTTGTCGCGCGTGACGGAAGTGACGTTGAAGCGCTTCACCATCACGTAGCCATCGGGGCCGCCGTCGCGGTATATCATATTATATACGGTGCGCTCGTCGCGTTTGCGGAACACCGAGATAAACAATATCTCGGGACATTCCTGCGAGCCCACGAAGACTTTCTCCTGTATCTTGGTGACCATGAAGGTTCCGTCTCGGCGGAACACAATGATGTCGTCCATCTTCGAACATTCGCAGGCCACCTCGACTCCCTCCTCACGTTTCAGGCCCCAGCCGGCAAAGCCCGTCTGGTAGTTGACATAGAGTTTCTCATTGGCAAGAGCCACCGTGGTCGACTCAATATCCTCAAAAGAGCGTATCTCAGTCTTGCGCTCCCGCCCTTTACCGTATTTCTCAAGGATATGACGGAAATAGCGGATGGCGTAGTCGGTCAGGTGAGCCAGGTGGTTCTGCACCTCCTCGATAGTCATCTCGATGTTGGCCAGTTCCTCGGCAGCCTTCTTGATGTCGAATTTCGAAATCTTCCTCACGGGCTTCTCGGTGAGCTTCAGGACATCCTCCCTCGTAATCTCACGCTTGAAGCGCTTCTTGTACGGCCCAAAGGCCTTGTGCATGTCATCAACCTGTTCGTCCCACGACACACTGTCCTTCTGCTCCATCTTCTTGTAGATGCCCTTCTCAAAGAATATCTTCTCCAAACTCACCCAGTGCCACCGTTCCTCGAGCTCGGCAAGCTGTATCTCCAGTTCCTGACGCAGGAGGTCCTTGGTGCGCATCGTGTTGTGACGCAGGATGTCGCTGGCCGTCATGAAAACAGGCTTGTCGTCCACAATCACGCAGGTCTGTGGCGAGAAAGATATCTGACAACTCGTGAAGGCATAGAGGGCATCTATCGTCTGGTCCGGACTCACACCTGCAGGCAAGTACACCACAATCTCCACCTCGGCGGCCGTGTTGTCGTCCACCTTCTTGATTTTTATCTTCCCCTTCTCATTGGCTTTCACTATGCTGTCTATGAGCACGTCAGTAGTCACACTATAGGGGAGTTCGGTGATAACAATAGCTTTGCGCTTCTCGTCGTAGTGCATCTTCGCCCTGATGCGAAGTCGTCCTCCCTGTGCTCCATCGTTATAGCGGCTCACATCTATCAATCCTCCTGTGGGGAAGTCTGGATATATCTCAAATTCCTCCTCTTTCAGAATCTTGATGCTGCTCTCCAGCAGTTCGCAGAAATTATACGGCAGGATGACAGAGGTGAGCGTAACGGCAATACCCTTTGTTCCTTGCGCCAGCAATAACGGAAACTTCACCGGCAGCGTGATGGGTTCCTGCTTACGGCCGTCGTAACTCGGCTTCCACTCCGTCGTCTTCGGATTGAACACCACCTCCTTGGCAAACTTCGACAACCGTGCCTCGATATATCGGCCCGCAGCGGCATCGTCACCCGTCAGGATGTTGCCCCAGTTTCCCTGGCAGTCTATCAGCAGGTCTTTCTGTCCCATGTTCACCAGCGCGTCCTTGATACTCATGTCACCATGGGGGTGGTACTGCATCGTGTTACCCACGATGTTGGCCACCTTCGTGAAGCGACCGTCGTCAGTCTCCTCCATTGCATGCAGTATCCTTCGCTGCACTGGCTTCAAGCCGTCGTCGATATCAGGTACCGAACGATCCAAAATCACGTCGCTCGCATAGTCAATCCAATAGTCCTTGAACATCCCGCCGAGCGACACCGTCGTCCCCTGCTCTTCTATATTTTCGTTCTTTTCTATATCTTCCATAATCACAATTATCTCGCATTGGCGTTACGCATCGTGCGATCCATACGCACACCAAAACTGTCCTTCTTCGTCGACCATAGCACTCGCTTGGCCTGTCCCACGATGTGGTCCTCCGGCACAAATCCCCAGAAACGGCTGTCCTGGCTGTGGTGTCGGTTGTCGCCCATCATCCAATAGTAATCCATCTTGGGTGTATAGCTGTCGGTCTGCGTGCCGTTAATATATATCTTCCCGTCCTTCACCTCGAGCCTATTGCCTTCGTAGGCCTCAATCACTCGACGATAAAGCGGCAGGTTCTCCAACGTAAGTTTCAAACTCTTCCCCTTGGCAGGAATAAGGATAGGTCCATAGTTGTCCACCGACCAGTAGTATCCAGGTGCGTTGGGATAGAGCCGCTGCGCCGAATCGGCAGGATACTCCACTTCCTCCACCGCAATAACCGTCGAATTGCTCTTAAGTTTTCTCACCAACTCCGCGGAGAGCGGCAGTCGCAGGACACAGTTACCCGCCCCATCATAACCCCTCGGAGCATCCATCAAATCATCCTTGCTCACTCCACAATCGCCCAGGACAATCTCAGGGTTGAAACCCGACGCTATCACCACTTCGTGGTCAAACTCCGCATCTGTGGGCAGTTCCACAGGCTTGCCGTCGATATGCACCACCTTGTTGATTATCTGCAGCGTCTCCCCGGGCAATCCCATGCAGCGCTTGATGTAATTCTCCCGCTTGTCCACCGGTCGCACTTTAATACCTCCCAGCGGACCCAATATCGGATGGTAGGCTCTCCCTTCCAGCACCGCCTCTCGGCCAAACTCCTGCACTGCCTCATAGTAGGTGTACTTACCATCCAGGAAATTCGTCAGCACCGTATCTCCTGCCGGAAAATTGAACACTACCGCATCATAACGCTTCACATGACTATAGCCCGGATAACGGTGATACGGCAAATGAGGGCCGATATAGGAATTCATCTGCGTGCCAATGATGGTATTGTGCATCAGCGGCAAAGCCAATGGCGTCATAATCACCCTCGGCCCATACGCCAGCTTACTCACAATCAAATGGTCTCCAACCATCAGACTCTTCTCCATACTCGACGACGGTATCGAGAACAGCTCAAACACAAAACCTCTGATCAACACCGCCGCTATCAGCGCAAAAACAATACTCTCCCCCCAGTCGCGCACCTCGCTCACCGCCGCAGGCGGCTCCTCCTTCGGGTCGTGATATTCCAACCCCGTCAGCCCCAATATCGGCAGGTACACAAACGGTACCAACACTCCAAACGTCTGCTCCCAGAAATTCGTCCGACGGAACACCCGCGCCGTCTCCACCACCAATAGCAAGAACACAAAAATATTGATGCCGGGAATAATAAAGCTCACCACCCATTTCCAATTCCCCTTACCACACACCTTCAGCCACACCCAGATATTATACAACGGCACCAGTGCCTTCCACGGAGCCTGCCCCGCCTTCTTGAAAATAAACCAAAGGCCCATCACAGTCCCCACCACATAGAACATCAATAGCAATTCGTAGATCATATCGTTTCAATAATTTTTATCAGTTTTTTCTTCTCTTTCTCCCAATTCATGTCAGCTCGCGCTGCAGCGAAATCATCCTCCTTCCACTCCCTCGCCAGCACCCTCTTCACCCCCTCCGCCAGCGCCTTCGCCTCACACCTTTCACCTTTCACCTTCGACCTTTCACCTTCAATCACCTCCCCCACTCCAAACTTCCTCACAACTCCTGCCATCTCCGGCAAATCACTCACCACCATCGGCACCCCAGCAGCCACAAAATCCCCTATCCTGTTCGGCAACGCGAAATGGTAGCTCAACCCCATATCCTCCAACATCACCAATCCCACGCTCGCCTGAGGTGTCAACTTGTTCAATTCTTCGGGCATCAGCCTACCCAGAAACTCCACTCGGTCACTCCACGGCTTGCTCTTCGCATATTCCTTCATCTCCTCCAGCAGGTCTCCTCCACCGGCAACCACCAGTCGGCAATCCTCCAGCCACTCCAGCGCGTCTATCGCCCAATCCACACCCCTGCCCTTGTTCACACACCCCTGGTACAACAACATTTTCATTGTGCCAGCACACTTTTCACTTTTCACTTTTAATTTTTCACTCGAAATGTTCCTCACCACACTCATCTCCACTCCATATTTCTGCCGATAGTAGTCGGCAATGCTCTGGCACACCGTCAACAACCCGTCGCACTTCGGCATTAGCCTCCGCTCCAACGTTTCCCACACACGCTTCACCCTCTCGCGGCCCACCAGTTCTGGCACTTCGGGGAATAGCTCGTGCGCATCCATCACCAGCTTCAAACGTTTCAGACGCGAAGCAATGTAGCAGGCCAACAGCGTGTCCGTATCGTTCGCCCACACCACATCGCACCGCGTCCGCAGCAGCCGCCACAACAACCTCACATTATACTCCACATAGAACTCCCAGCTCTTCTTCATTCTCACAGCCAGCTCCTTGCGGCCGATAAGAATCACCTCACACCCCACCTCGCGCAACGCCTCTGCATGGCGCATCACCCTCCGGTCGGTAACCAAATCATTCGTCACCGCCATCGCAATCCTTATCTTTTTCTCCCCTTTCAAAACTTTATTATAACGTAATTCAAAAACATTTCGTATCTTTGCAGTCGAATTTTTTATCAACAAACGCTGTGAAAAACATTTCCAAAACACTCCTGATGGTTCTCTTGGTACTGATCCAGATCTCCTGCACCAGCCTGAACTCCTCCTCTAAGATAGAGGAAGTGGACGCCGCAGGCGGACGGGAACGTATGACAAAAGACCAGGTATGGCAACTCGTAGCCATCCAGGGCCGCCCCCTTGCCCCCTCATCGTCCCCCATCACCCTCATCTTCAATCCCAAAACCGCCTCCCTCCACGGTCAAGCCCAATGCAACACCTATACTGCCGACTATAGTCTCCACGATTCCCGCTTGATCATTAGCAATTTACAACCCTCCAACACCCAGTGCCCCGAAGCCCTCATGAACGCCGAAAAACGATACCTCGCCACCCTCCAAAAATGCACCCAACTCTCACTCTCCACAACCACCCTCTCCCTCGGCAACAAAAACAAGACCCTCCTCCAATTTGAACTCCAATAATCCCATCATTCCATGCTTATCAGCTATAAATATCACACCTTCAACCTTCCCCTCTGGCTCCTCCGCCTCCTCAAACGACACATGTGCTACGTCCGAGCCGCCGGCGGAATCATCTTCGCTCCCGATGGCACCATGCTCCTCATCCTCCGCAACGGCCGATGGGACCTCCCCAAAGGCAAGGTCGAGCCCGGCGAGACCCTCCTCGACGCCGCCCTCCGCGAAGTCCACGAAGAAACCGGTATCCTCCCCTCTCCTTTAAACAATTATCCTTTCTCTCCTATAAAAACCTACCACCTCTTCCGTGCTCCCAAAATCTGGTTCAAAGGACCCAACCCTCCCCCTCACAAATGGCACCTCAAACAGACCTCTTGGTTCCCCATGACAGCACAAAAACAAGATATTATACCGCAGCAGGAAGAAGGCATCACCGCCGGTTGCTGGGTCTCCCCGGACGAATGGCACCGCCGCCTCTCCCAATCCTACGGCACCCTTAAAACCCTCGCAGAACAATGGAAACACTCTCACAGATAGCCCTCTCCTTCACCCCCGGACTCGGCAACACTTCCATCCGTCGCCTCGTCGACCTCTATCCTGACGAGGACATCTTCTCCCTGCCCAAATCCGAACTCAAGAATGCTTTCGGCACACACAAATCTGTCCTCGACAATATTCTCAATAAGAGTGGATTTAACCGTGCTGAGGAAGAATTGCGCTTCTGTGAGCAAAACCATATCCGACCCCTTTTCTTCACCGACCCCGACTACCCCGAGCGACTCAACCACGACGAGACTGACGACTGTCCCGCCCTGCTCTATATCCTCGGTTCTGCCAACCTCAATCCCGAACGCCCCATCGCCGTTGTCGGCACCCGCCGCGCCACCCCCTATGGACGCGACAACACCGACCGTCTTATCCACGAACTAAAACCTTACAACACCCCTATAATCAGCGGTCTCGCCTACGGAATCGACACCGCTGCCCACACCGCCGCCCTCGACTACGGATTACCCACCGTCGCCGTCCTCGGGCATGGTCTCGACCAGATCTATCCTGCCGAGAACCGACCTCTAGCCAAACGCATCCTTGAGAATGGCGGAGCCCTTGTCACCGAATACCCCTCTGGAACAGCCATCAATCCCCGCTACTTTCCCGCCCGCAACCGCATCATCGCCGCCCTGGCAGACGCCACCATCGTCGTCGAAGCCTCCGAGAAAGGCGGAGCCCTCATCACTGCCGCCATCGCTGCCAGCTATCAACGCGAGGTCTTTGCCGTCCCAGGACGCCTCTCCGACACCTACTCTCGGGGTACCAACAACCTCATCGCCACCAACCGCGCACTCCTGGTCCGCAACGCCGACGACATCGCCTTCCAACTCGGCTGGCCTCTCATGGGCAAACAACTATCCATGAGTGAAATGAAAGAAATGCCCAAACTCTCGTCCGACGAGCAGAAAATAGTCAACCACCTGAAAACCTGCGACCACCAGACTCTCGAGGAGATAGCCTCCGCCGTCGGTTTCTCACTCCCCAAAGCTGCCTCCATCCTTTTCAACATGGAAATGGCCAAGGTGGTGCGAACCCTCCCTGGCCATCTCTATCAGTTGTGTCAATAGGCACCTACCTCGACGTCAATGTAGGTTCGTTTCGCCGACAATCGAGTCCTTAGTGAAGCAGTTCCCAGAAAGCTACCGAGGCGGCAGCGGCCACATTCAAAGAATCCACGCCACGCTGCATGGGGATCTTGGCCACATAGTCGCACTGGCGCAACACGCTGTCGCTCAAGCCGTCACCCTCCGTTCCCATGATGATGGCCAGCTTCTCGGGCTCCTTCAAGCAAGGGTCGTCGATGCTCACCGACCGGTCGGTCAGTGCCAGTGCTACCGTCTTGAATCCCAAATCTTTCAGCTGCCCGTAGTGGTCGAGCCACGTCCACGGAATCTGGAACACAGTACCCATGCTCACGCGGCAGGCACGACGGTTCAACGGGTCGCAGCAGGTGCGCGTAAGCAACAGTGCATCAACACCCAAGGCCGCCGCCGCACGGAAGATGGCTCCCGTATTCGTCGAATTGACGACCGAATCCATCACCGCCACACGGCGGACATTGCCAATCACCTCCGCTACTCCCCTCGCCTCCGGACGCTTCATTGCACACAGTACTCCACGCGTCAACTCATATCCTGTCAACCCTGCAAGCACCTCGCGCTCACCGGTATACACCGGCACCTCCTCCCCCACCCTATACTCCTCACACATCGCGCGCACCTGCGTATCTATATATTTACTTTCCGACAAAAAAGAAAGCGGCTTCATGCCCGCCGCCAGCGCCACACGTATCACCTTCTCGCTCTCCACAATGAAAATACCCTTCTCTGGCTCCAAACGCGAACGCAATTGTGCCTCCGTAAGATGCGCATAAACAGCCACCTCCGGCACCTCCAAACTGTCAATCTTGATAATTTTCACGCTTGCAAAGATAAAAAAATTATTTCATCCTTCTACAAACAAGCAAAAAAATCCCTACCATCACCCTACCATCACCCTACCAACTCCTACCATGGTAGGAGTTGGTTAGGAGTTGGTAGGGACTTGATAACTGGTTTATAGCCACTTAGCCCAAACCCGATTTTTTGTGTTTCCAAGTCAGGTTTTGGGTTTAATTTTAACAAAAATTAACAGAAAACTATCTCGTTAGCCAGTAGCCTAGGATGACACACAAGAACCCCTGGCCGTAGCCATCGAGGGAGGGTTGCGAACGGCGGATGCCGTTCTCTATCATGCCCGTCCCGGCCGGCAACGGGTCGCCGCCAGTAGCAAAGGGATTGCCACAGGCAAGATAGCTGATACCCAAGCTGAATCGATCATTATAGATTATCTCCATCCCCACCTTCCAGGCCACACCCCATCCACTCTCCTCCATGTCGTCCATCACCCCGGGTGCGGCCATCCGCTGGCAGGTCATGTTGCGCCAATAGCCACCAACGGCAATATATGCACTCGCATTCAACGTATTATGCAAAGAAGCAAATGGTATCCAAAGTCCCACGGTAAGCGGGAAATGAAGGGCGCGGAAGGTGTGTAACTCCTCGTCCATCGGCACTGCCGAGCGGTCGGGGTGCTCCCCCTTCAGCCAGTGGAACCCGTCGAGCATCGCCGTCAATCCCAACGGCATACGCTCGGGAATCCACACCGCCCGAATGCCCGCCGTGAAGCTCGTCGAAAGCCTCGGGGCGTTGCCTGTGGCTCCCGCCGGAAAGGCCACTCCCGCACTCAAACTCCCCTTCCACTGTGCCTGCAACCCGGGGAAGCTCACAATGAGCATCATAAAAAACGTCAGGATGTATCTTCTCCTCATCTTTGGGTGCGCAGGCGTCTCGCCTGCATTTTTCTTTATCTCATTAACGCAGAAGCACAAAAAAAAGTGTGCTCCAAAAAATATTTTTGGCCATTTGCAAAAAAAAACGTAATTTTGCAAATTGAAAAACTATAGATCTTATCTATAAACTATTATCTGAATCATCATGACCTACAAAGACCGAGAAGAAAAATTCTTCACCAAGTGGGCCCAGCGTGCCCGCAAGCTCCACGACGCCGACCTCATCGCCAAAGACGGCCTCCTCTACCGCGGAGAAATCTGGTGGGACGGCCTGAACCAAGTCCACCGCCCCGCCAACGAGGAACAGCTATGGAACGACGCCGGCATGCGTCTGATGGTGCTTACCAAGGAACTCGACGAAGAGGACTGCTGGGATCTCCGCGCCGAAAGCGGCCGCGTCCCCTCCCCACGCCTCACCAATCGCACTGCCCTCCGCTTCTTCCCCAACCTCGAGTTGTGGGCTTACGGCCTATTGACCATTCCGGAGCGGAAGGTGATACCTTTCCACAAGGCTGATTTGCCGACGCGCCTGCAGGGATTCTATGAGAACGCGCCCATCGTCCGCATCAACTGCAAGAAACAGCCCGACATGAAGGCCGCCAGCAATGCCGTCCTCCAAAAATATATGGACAACTACGCCGACCTGCTGAAGGAACAAATCACCATGTACAACACCGATATCATCCTCTGCATCGGCGGTCAGGGCATCATGGTCGATTTTTTGCAGAAGCACGTCTACTCCGACCTCGAGCAGGTCAACCCCCACTGCTTCTATTCCCCCAAGGCCAATGTGCTGGTGGTGAAGCAGTACCACCCCAACTACAACGTCTACAGCCGCAAAGAGATGTACAAAGGAATGATTGACGACTACCAGGCATTCCTAAAAGCAACACCGCAGTTCCCCACACAGAGATAAAAAAAAGGCCGCAACGACGTTGCGGCCTTTTTTTAGGTTATTGCTTGTTGAACACCACATCGGGTCCCCCAAGGTAAGTAACAACAGCGCTGTACTGGTCGGGGATGTGAAAAACAAGGGTGTTGCCCGTATAGTCGAGTTCAAAGTTACTGCCGCCAATCTGAATCGTCACCTTCGTGCCGTCGAAGGTGTAGGGATAATCCCCCGGCTGGAGGTTCCCAATACCGAGAGCCGCCAAAGCCATCTGGATTCCCGCGGGAAGGTCGGCATCCACACGGCAAAGAGTCTCGTTCTTGAAAAAGAGCTCCAGCTGGAGGGTACCCGAGCCAAGCACCGGAACGTTGGTATAATTCACATCGGCTTCCCATAGAGTACCCTTAATGGAGGGGGAATCTGTCTTCTTGTCGTCATCTTTCGAGCAGGAGACAGCAGCTATCATGGCCACAGAGAGAAAGGCCAGAGAAAGAAATTTCTTCATAATAATGTAGTTTTTAAATATTTGTACTATTTATTCAATATTCAATTATCGTTGCAAAAATACGAAATTATCTCCAGTTCTTTAAAAAAGATTCAATTGCTTCTCACCAAACGGACAGAGCAGGTGTTGGTTTTAGGTTCAGAGTTAGTAGTATAGAGTTCGCTGACACTGAAGTAGAAGCGCTTTGCCTCCGTATCGTTGGATGAAGTAGAGGACCAATAGTGTCCTTCACCACCCGTATTGTGGACAGCAGGGAGGAAGATGGCGCCAGCAGCTTCCATGGAATTCCACTGGTCAGTGGTAAAAGTGTTGTCGCTGAAGCTCATCGAGCCATCAGCGCACATATAATCAACAGCTTATATCTCATCCTGACAATCATTTTCATTTTGCAAAGATACAAAAATCACCCCAAACGACAAAACAAAAAAAGGAGTCCCTTATCGGAACTCCTTTAAAAAGATGGGCGGCGACTTACTTTTCCACACATGAGCAGATTCAGTGAATCTGCGAGCCGAGACCCGATGAGTTCCCACACATCGGGCCAAGTCGAGGATACAGTATCATCGGCGATGTGAGGCTTCTGCCTGGCCCCGATACTTATTTACCAACTACGGCTTCTTTGCTCTTCTACTGCTATTTACTACAAATGCCACATTGACAACAACTCTGCTACTCAACAACCAACTCTTGCCTCTCTGGCTGCTAAAGAGGGGACACGGCCTGCGAGCACCGCTGAAATCAAATTAAATGGAGCGAGCATGGTATGCCTGCGAACACCTTAATAATAAAATACAATGCAGTGAGTCAACTTCCTTTCCACTTAAGACCCACACTCGGGGAGGATACGTGTGTGGGGGAGGAAAAGTATGTGAAGGAGGTCCTGTGAACCTCCGATAGCGCAGCGGAGAACAAAACGCACAATTTTTCAATGGAGACCCGCAAGGGGCTTCATGGGTTTAGCCTCCGCGCGGCGTATCGGGCACAGCGGGCTTCCCCCACCCTGTCGCGCCAGCGAGAGGAAGATTGCCTCCGGCCCTTGGGAAAACAAACCGTTTCGGCTATCATAAAAACAAATCAAATCTACCGTTTTTTTCGGCTATCTGATAAAAACACATAATATGCCGCTTTACCGATGGAAAGAATTCACTATATTACCTGATTACCTGTTCACATGATTACCTGAAAAATCAAAGAGCCACCCGTGGTAGGTGGCTCTCATTTCCGAACTGTCACGCTGTCACGGTGTCACGCCTTATGGAGGGTCGTCACCATCCTCGTCGTTGCCCTCATGGTGGAGGGCACTGGGGCGGCGCTTTTTATTCACATTTAAAGGGGTACTGTGGGGGAAGGCTACCGAATAGGCGCGGTCGAGGGCTTTCAAATCAACTTTTCTCACTCCGATGCCGAGCCGGACGGCGACCAATGCCCGCAGGAACTCGCGGCACTTCCGAGGGTGCAACCCGGGCGCGGGCAACTCGTCCAAGCCATACACCGGCTCGTATTCATGCGTCGCGGCCAGCTCGCACACTTCGCCTATCATCTCGTCCGTCGCCTCGCTCCCCAGCCACGAATGCATCACCCTGCGGATGCAGAAGCGGCGGTATTGCATGCCGAAGAGCTGCCTCGTGCGCTCCAGCCGCTGCCAAAGCTGCACGAAGCATTGTTCATTATTCTCGATGGTTATCATAACGTTTCATTTTTACGCGAATGACCATTAATTATCCATTAATTTCCGAACACGAATAGCACGAATTACACGAATAATTAATGGCCAGTTACACGATAATTAATGTTTACCTTGAACTCTTAAACTTTGAACCTTGAACTCTTGAACTGACTCTAAACCCTCAACTCTTAACTCTAAACTTCCTCAGGTACTCTTCGGTCTTAACGTACCTACCACTCGCCGCATCCATCGCTATGTAGCCTCGGCTCGTCCATTTGCGCAAGGCGGCACCTCCGTCGTTGCTGCGTCCCTGGCTCTGCCGCATCAGCTGGTACTGCTCGCGGGTGAACTCGTCGGGCAAAAGCTCCAGCAGGTTCTGAGGCCCCGACTGCCGCTGTATCTCCACTTCCTCGCGCAGCTCCTTCTCCAGCTGCTGGCCGAAGTAGAGCATCTTGCACCAGAGGTTGTACTGCTGGCTCCACCGCACGAAGTCGGCTATCTCCCTGCTCCATTTGTAGCCGTGCGCCACATACAGCACCATGCCCTTGAGCCAGGCAATGACGTTGGCGCGATAGCTGAACACGCGGTAGGCCTCCGAGTCGTAGAGTTTCGCGGCATCGCTGTTCTCCTTCTTCATCTCGAGCGAGAGCTTCCGTGCTTGCGGACACTCAATCAAGCCGTTGCAAGCCTCCAGACGGTCGATGTAGGGCTTCAATTCGGAGGCAAACTGATGGTCATAGATGCCCAGGATGGGTGCCTCGTCGTCATCGTCGTTGCGGATGATGGTGGCCACATCGAGGCGGCTCACCGTGCCGTCGTTCACCATCTTGCCGAAGAACTTGCGGGCGTTGGGCGGCGTGGTCGAGGCGTTGAAGTTCCACCGCAGGGGCGCGATGCCGCTCACCGAGTCGGCTCCCACTCGCTCCTGTCCGGCCATCGAGTTGTCGAAGGCCTTGCGGATGAGCAACCCCACCTCGTCCACCGTCCCTTTCGAGGTCACCTTCTTCAGGGCATCGATTTCGTCCACGATGGTGTAGATGAAGCGTTCGCCGTTGTTGTTGGCATCCACGATGCGCTGGTTGAAGACGGCGTCCGTCAGGTTGTCGATGAGCATCTGGATGCAGATGTCGGTCGGACGCGGGTCTTTCTTCTGCTTGGCGCCGGGGTTCTTCTGCTTCCATTCGGCCTCGCGCTGGCGGTTGGGGATGTCGCGCTGGCGGATGTCCTCCATGATGTATTCGACGGGCTTCTTGATGGTGCCCTTGCCGATGCTCTGGCGGCCGATGAGGACGTTCATAAAGGTAGCCTCATGGTCGACGTTGTCCCAGTAGCGGAACTTCACCCCATGCAGATGCGCCCCCAGCGCGGGGAAGACGGCGGCGGCCACGGCGGGCTTGTAGAAGTCGGGTACGTTGCTGGTGAGCAGTTTTACCAGTGGCGGCAGCTTCTTGGGCATCGGCGGCGGTGTGGTCGTGGTGCCACCGCAGGCCTTGATGGCTGACTGTGATTTCAGCGCTTGCAGCACCTGCTTCAAGCGGTAGGGCATCCCCTCGCTCTTGGCCGAGAGGGCGCTCTCAATCTTCTTGCGCTTCTCCTCCAGCGGGAAGCCGTCGTAGCAGGGTATCACCTGGTCGAGCCATTGGGCGTTGCGCCCGCAGATGTGCCTCAGGTCGCATGCCAGCTGGTAGGTCAGCGTATCGCGGTCGCCCTCCTGCGGCTCCTTGCCGTCGTTGAACATCTCCCAGTATTTGGCGATGATCTCCGTGAACGGGATGCCGTGATAATCGTTCGAAAAAGAGGAAGATTTTGCAGGATTTTCTTTCAGATTTTCTTCAGATTTCTCGCGCAGCGATCCCTCCTCAGCCGAAGGCAAACTATTCGTGTCATTCGTGCGATTCGTGTTCAAAAGGTTCTCCGTGTTCGCCTTGGCCTCAGCCACCTCGAAGATTTCATCGTCGAGATAAAGTAGGTCCTCCTCGCTCCCCGTCGTGGTGAAGAACACCCTCGTCACATCCTTTGCCCCTTTGTCGAACTCCACCCCCAGCAGCTCGCTCGCCCATCGCAAGTTCTCCTCCTGGCTCAGCTCCTCGCGGCGGCGGAACACCAGGTGGTACCCCGCGCCCCGCGCGCTCTTCTCCAGCATCAGCAACCCCAGCTCCTCCTTCTTCTCGAGTATGCGCTCTTTCACGCTCTCCATCTCTTCGGCATTGATGTGGTCGACATCCATCCCCACCGTGGTGCTCATCCGTGTGGCACCTTTCAGTTTCCCGTCCTCGCCTGGCAGGCACGAATAGTTCATCTGCGCCAGCCGCATCTTCAGCTTCTCGTCGCCGCCACGCACGGCCTTCACTATCGCCTTCTGTTTCTCGCTGTCGCGCAAAGCCATGTATTCCTCTCTGTTGAGGATGGGACGCATCACTTTCGCCCCATCCTTATAGTATATCAGGTGTGTACTCATGTCTTTAAACTTTAAACGTTAAACTTTAAACTTTATAAAGACCAATTCGTTTCCGTGGTGCGAGTCTTGATAAAGGCTGCCACCTCCTCCGACTCGTCCTTGAACATTGCCTCGATGAGCGCCTTGCCCAGACGCTTTGGGAAGCGTAGCTGAACGATGATGTCGTTCAGCGTCTCCTTCACCGAGCCGTGCGCCGTCTGGAAGAGCGTGTTGTAGCGGCTGCCGCTGCCGTGGGCGTAAGGGCGGAAGCACGACGTGCCGTCGTCCTCGGTCACCATGCGCCCTTTCTGGCTCACGCGGTCGCCGTTCTGTACCAGGTGTGGGTTCTCCTCGTAGGGACAGCGGTTGATGTTGATTTTGCCATTCTCAGAATACGTCGTCTGAGTGTCTATGTTGACATTGTCAACGAAAACATTTATACGATTCATTTGTTTTTAAGTGTTGTGAGAAGAAGGTCGGAATCTTTGGCCATTTACTCGAGAACATCCTCCTCACTTCCACTCGGGTTAATAAATCAATTGTCTCTTGGTTTCCTTGGAAATCCGATGCAAAGATAGACAAGCCGTCAATCTGAGTAAATAATCTCAGATTATTTTCAGATTATTTCTCAACACTCACAAAGACAATAGAAAACAAAAATGCCCGACTCTCAAAAATGAGAATCGGGCACCCGATATTTGTGTTCAGATTATGTCTGATTACCTCTTCTTGACCAATTTCGGCACGTATGCATCCAGCAGCGGGGTCACTTTCGACAACCTGCCGTTGCGCCCCTTGTTGATATTGTCCGAGCCCTCTTTGTCTCCGAAGAAGTCCTTATTCAATTCAGGGGCACTTTTAGCGTTGAGTAGCTTTTTGTCCCGGAAATAACCCACCAGATTCTGCCAAGTCACCCGAACCCTGTTTCCTCCACGCCCATGCTCAAGCATGCCCCATAGCACCTCCGACATCTCCGCCTCTTCGTCGCTCAATGGTGTTTCTCCCCTCCCGAGCACCGCCGTCAACATTCCTTTGATATCATCGGCTTTGATGCCATCCACCCAGTCACCCTTCTCGACCAAAGCAGACAACTCGTCAACAATCGCTTGGCGGAAATCGGGGAATTCCCTACCATCATTCCCCTCAATCACGGCATCCTCGATGTCGCTACTAAAGAACGCACCAAGCAACTTTCCGACATCGCTCACACCAACGTTGCCGATCTGGAGCACCTTCTTGTGGTCGTTGTGTATGGCTCCCTCTTCGTAATGATAGGTGTCACTCATTTACCAGTTGTTTTTGTTGTAGCAGTTTCATTCTTTCCTCACCCAGCATAATCTGCCTGCGGTTGTCGTCGTGGACGGCTCCGGGTGCGTAATTGTAGGAATTGGTGGGGCGCTCGACGACAGCCTTCATCGCCTCGATCAACTCTTTCTGCTGGTTCATGCTGCCGACCAACAAACCGCGATATTTCTCCAGCAATGCCGGATAAGCGTTTCGCCACACCGCAATCCCGTTGAGCACAGTGCTATTATTCAGTTCGCACAACAGTTGCCATGCCATTGTGGGAGGGTATTTCATCAGCTCCGCATCCACTTGTTCGATGGGTATTGCCGTCAGAATCATCCTTTGCAACACATCGCGCGTCTTGTCGAGTTCGTCCTGCAAATGACCCTTTTGTTCGCCCAACTGCTTGATG
The DNA here is from genome assembly GCA_900316235.1 of uncultured Bacteroidales bacterium. GTDB lineage: Bacteria > Bacteroidota > Bacteroidia > Bacteroidales > P3 > Colimorpha. Next base: position 17,677 of record ONCC01000018.1, on the reverse strand, counting down.
AGTTCGTCCTTCTGGCGGTTCTCGTCCTCCACTTCCTTGTAGCTCTTGGGCTTGTGCTCCTGCATCATCCGCTGGAAATCTTCGGGAAAGAGGGCGTCGCACAGCTCATAAAGCATCTCCGAAGGCTCTGTCCTACCCACAACATCCTGCATCTTTTGAATGACATTGTCCAGTTGCTTGCGATGTTTCCGGTCGAGATTCAGCTCATCGGCACAATCCATCAAACCACAATAGAAGATGTGTATGTGGGGCATAAAGGATTGGCTCGACCTCATCACCGTGTTGGCGACATCGGTAAACTTCGTCCATTTCACACCCACGATATGCCGCGTCATCACCGAGTAGTAGTGTTTCATAAACAGCCATTGCCGTCGCAGCAGTTCCAAATTCTCCTCTTTCTTCTCTTTCGGCCAATCCTGCTGCATAATCATCGTGAAGGCATGCAGCACACACAGCACCTCGTCGGTCTTGTAGTCGCTGTATACCTCTGACTTGAACAGCGATTCCTTCAATCTCTGCGACAGCTCAACCCAATCCTGGTAGCAATCCTTTTGCAGCAGGGCCTCCAGCAGGTAGAAGTATTGGTGGATACGTTTCGGCTCATCGATAAGTTTCATATTGTCGCCCCAACATTCAGCCGACGTTATCAGGTCCTGCTCCGATGCCCAGCGGCCAAACAGGTCATCGTCGTCGATAATGCGTCTCATTTCCCATCGGATGTTCTCCATGTTCGGCTTGCACAGCGGTGTCTCGCCATAGAGGTACATTCTGTAGTAAGGTTCCATCATCGTGTGCAACGTGCTTTTGTACACCGAGTCATGGGGAACGTGGTTTGCCGGCGGAACATATCCGCTTGTTTCGTCCCCTTGGCTGCCGCCATCCATCATCCTTTTCAGATAGCCGATGATGGTATGCTGAATATAATCCTTGTATTTTTCTGTGTTATCCGTCATTGTTGTTCGAGTTATTATATCACATCACACATCTCCTAACCATCACCATTTCTTGAAGATGGGATGATCGGAAAAGTGCATAATCCGATGCAAAGATACACCTATAGGTGTACCACAACGCGGTACACTGCAAAAATGGACGTGCGTTTTTCGACAACTATCGTCAGAGGTTCTTGAAGAACGGGTGGCCGAAGAGCTCGCCGAGGACGTCGCGGAAAAGCGTCAATGCAATCAAAAAGCCCATTTTTTTCTCCTTTCTTTTAGGTTAATAATCCGATTGCAAAGATACACCTATCGGTGTACCACAACGCGGTACACTATGGGATTATTTTACAAGGCGGAATATAAGTTGATGATTTCTAAAAAATTGGGGCGGCCTGGTATGCCCATGAGCACCGCTGAAATAAATCAAATGCAGCGAATAACTCGTGGTCGCCCCGCTTCACATTAAAAAATAGGGTTTTATGAAAAACCTTTGGATCGATATGCTTTTGGTTATTTTACGATTTCGATTGTCCAACCCATGTTTAGGGCGGTGTTGATTTTGTCGAGGAGTTTCTTTTTGTCCTTGGTGCTACTGTGGTGAGGGATCTCACTTGTTTCAATGCGTATTCCTTCACAAGGAAATTTGTATCTTTATCGTAAAAAATGATTTACGGATACATTAGAGTTAGCAGCGACAAACAGACGGTGGAGAACCAACGGTTTGAAATAAACAACTTTTGCCAGCATCAAGATATCTCTATCGATGGCTGGATAGAAGAAACTATTAGCGGCACAAAAAACTACGACAAACGACGGCTGGGTGTGCTATTAAACAAGGTGCAGAAGGATGACATTATCATATGTTCCGAACTTTCAAGATTGGGACGTAGCCTTTTTATGATTATGGAGATATTGAGTCTCTGTATGAAAAAGGAGTGTCGTGTATGGACGATTAAGGACAGCTATCGCCTTGGTGACGACATTCAAAGCAAAGTACTAGCATTCGCATTCGGTCTATCTGCAGAAATAGAGCGTAATTTGATTAGCCAAAGGACCAAAGAGGCTTTGGCGAGAAAGAAAGCAGAAGGCGTTGTATTGGGGCGTCCCAAAGGGCGAAGAAGTTCACCTGATAAGTATAAGCTTTCTGGGAAAGAGTTGCTTATCTCCGAATTACTAAAGAATGGAACTTCTCATCGAAAAATAGCGAAAATCTGTAAGGTTGACAGAAATACACTTGCACGTTTTATTGATATTAGAAAATTGGAGGAAGGATTATGAGCGATTTCGTGCAGCAACAGGGGACTCGTTGTCAGTTCACAGGAAATTACAGTTGGGTAATATTGTCAGCGATAGAACAAAGTATAAAACGCAAAATCGAGGCTGTTGGTACCCCACTCCGTGATTGGGACATAAATATCTATAGAGGTGTACTTACTGGCTATAATGAAGCTTTTATTGTTGACACAGCCAAGCGAGACGAAATCCTGGGTAACTGCAAAACAGAGGATGAGCGAAAGAGAACGGCTGAACTAATACGACCGATTCTTAGGGGCCGAGACATCAAGAGGTATGGGTATGATTGGGCTAATCTCTGGCTTATTAATACCCATAATGGTGTTCGTGGGAGAATACCTCGCATTGATATAAATGACTATCCTGCAGTCAAGCAACACCTTGACAAATACTGGGATAAGATAAGCTCTCGTGCCGATAAAGGAGATACTCCATATAACCTTCGTAACTGCGCTTATTTGGACGATTTATCTAAGCCAAAAATTGTGTACAGAGAAATCGGGGTAGAAATGGATGCATGTATGGTGCCTTCCGATTGGATGATAAACAACAAACTATATATGATAACAGGAAAACATCTCCAGCATTTGTTAAACTACCTCAACTCCAAAATATTCAATCGCATTATTTTATCCTCTGCCAATGTTACTGGAGGAAAAGGTGTTGATTTCATGGCGGAAATACGAGTCCCTATGCCAAATCAATGTAATCTGCAATGTAAAGAAGACGAGGTGGATAGCATCCTAAGTAGATTCTATGCTTTATCTTCACAGGAAATTGCATTCATTGATGCTCAATAAAGGCCACTTCCTCTTTCGATAAATGATACGCTTCATATATATTATCAGAAAGCTCTTTGGGAATGGGTATTTTGAGGACATATATAGAGAACATTCTCACCGCCCTTTCTCCCAATTGCACAGAAATGGTTCTATAGTACCAATCCATTAAAGGAGAATTCAAATATTTCATTATTTGAGGGAGCAGAGAACTGTCTGTTGCTGTCATAAAATATGTTGTGTTGTTACAAAACATTACCTCTTCACAGTAACAAAAGTTTAGTTTCTGTGTAATATCAGCATACATTAGTTTTGGCTTATAAAAATCGTCCCAATAGCTTATGCTATCTTGTGTCTCAAACCACTTATTATTAGTCTTTTTGCGAGCCTTGATTGTTTCTCCGTTTACTATATGTGTTTTACCTGTTTGTTCCAATTTTTCAATACCGATGGAAAGCAAATATTCCTTTACAGCAGGGTACTTCTCTATATCATAATGTCTGGCGGGGAAGGTGGCAATAAGCCATAATCCTGCCCAATCATAACCATAACGTTTAATATCGCGGCCACGCAAAATCGGTCGTATTAGTTCAGCCGTGCGAGTTTTTTCATCTTCATCTCGACAAGCGGCAAGTATCTCTTCACGCTTCTCGGTGGTTATGATAAATGCATCGTTGAAGCCTGTCTTTATGCCATAGTTTATCTGTATATCCCAATCTTTCAAGGGAACACCAACAGATTCTATCTTTCTTTTAATGCTCTGTTCAATGGGAGAAAGTATTACCCAGCTATCATTACCTGAAAATGAGCAGACACATCCCTGTTGCTGCACGAAATCGCTCAAATTTTCTAAGCTATCTTCGGTAAAAGTAACGCTCAATGTTTCCTTTTGATTCGATGCCTTTGAAAAAAGCAGAATGTTTGTGTCTACAGTTGCATTTTCAAAAACATTAGCGCCAAGGTCGACCAAAAGTATGGGATTTGTCCTTGTTGTGAAAAATTCACGAGTCTTTTCTCCATATCCTGCACGCATCCATTTATTTGATGTGATATAGCAGAGGTGGCCTCCTTTTGCAAGAATATTCCATCCTTGTTCATAAAATAAGCTGTATATGTCACCAGTACGTGCAAATGTATAGAATCCCCAATCCTTATATAATTCACCCAATTTCCCACCATCGGCTTGCAGTTGTATGTATGGAGGATTACCAATAACAATATCAAAACCGCCTTTGTCGAAAATGTCTTTAAACCAAGTATGCCAAAGGAAAAAGTCTTTAGTGGATGAACAATCAAGTTTTTCAAGGTTAGCCATCGCAGCTGGTGTACCACCGATACTGTCGCTTATTAGATGTTTAACTTCATCGTTGATAGCTTGTCGCATACTAGCCTTCCGCTTATGATCTGTGACAGAGAAATAATCACGCATAAGACGCTGAAGATTCTTTCTGCTCAAGTCGCTATCAAGACCAAGTACCAATTGTATCGACTTGCTTTGTCCGCCCGGAAGTCGGTTCGAAATGCGACTTAGGTCAAAACCATTATAACCCTCAATAAGACTATTCCCCTGCATAAACTTGTAGTCGAAGTTAGGTAAGGGTTCGGGAGTGTCTGCATCAACAACGATGGAGAGCCAAAAACGGAGACGAGCAATGTCGATGGCACCTTTTTCGATGTCTACTCCGTAAATGTTATTCTCAATGATTTCTTTCTTCAAGTCAACGCGGGAAGACACACGCCCCCGTCCTTCGGACACCCCCTCTAACTTAGAGGGGGTGCTGCTGTCGCAGAGTGCTTCGCGGCAACGCCACAATTCGTTCAACAATCCCATCGGGAAGGCTCCACTACCGATAGCAGGGTCACAGATCTTTACCTCTCGCAATGCCCTATCTATAATGTCTCTGTATGGTTCTAGGGCAGGTTGCATCTCGTGGCTCTCGACAAATGCACGAATGAATTTATCGCAACCAGAACCATCAGAACTATCAGAATCATCTTTTTGTTCTTTTCGTTCTGATTGAGATTTTCCTATTTGCGACGACAGGTAGGCAATCAGGCTCTCTTTACACATATAGCGCACAATCTCCTTTGGGGTATAGAAGGCGCCTTTGGCCTTGTTGTCCTCCAGCAGCGACTCGAAGATTTTGCCCAGCATCTCAGGGTCAACACCAATCTCAGCATCATCGGGGTCGTTCTCGTCGACGGTGAAGTTGTAGGATGCCATAAAGGAGAACAAATCCTCAAAGAGCGAAGCTGGTAACTTAATCTTCTGTTTATCCACTTCGTCTTTCTCGAACAAGCCTCCGTTCAAGTAGGGTAATTTCACCCATTGTTTCAACAAGCCTTTATCCCAATGCTCATTGGTAAACAGATTCTCTCGCTGGTCGCTTTCGGTGTTGAAGATGCCAAAGAATAGGGGCTCCAACACCTGTTCTAGGAAGTCGGATTGGTGAGGGCTGAAGAAGAATAGGTCGCGCAGAAATGCAGGGTTATTGTCCAGCCAGCGTTTCTTTTGTAGAAAGTGCAGGAAGACGATACGACCCATCATCTTCTTCACATAGTCGTGGATGGTGGCACCCTCAAAACCTTGCCGTTTCAGCTCGTCGACGATAATGTCGTAATGGTCGTGGTATTCGTTGAAGAACTCCTTGCTGAGGGCATCGACCGAGAAGGCCTCACGGAGGTCGGAAAGTTTGTAGCGACCTTTCATTTCGGCCACCCTCTCCAGTCGCTCAAGGGGTGTTTTGTATTGGCCCTTCTCATCCCCCATAATGTAGGAGAATCGTTTGGCCGAAGTGTTACCCTCCTTGAGGTCGCAGATATAGGACAGTCGCCAATGGTGTCCATCGTCGAAGATGGCAATAGCACCGTCGACATCGTATTTCAGATAAGGGCTAATCAATTTGCGAAGTCCCACGCGTTTACGACGCACATCGCCACCATCGGCCACACGGGTGTAGAAGAAACCGAGCAGACGGCCATCGATGTCCTCCATCTGACCGATGAAATGGCTTTTGTCGCCTTCGGCATTGGTGTCGAGCAACTCCGGACGTGAAGCCACATCGTTGCAACCGAAAACACGATGGACAATCTCTTGGCTATAGGTTTTGTAGTCGAACGACGATTGAAATATCTTGCGGAGGGTTTCGGGATTCATATTGTTGACTTATTTGAAGGTTTCGGAAAGAATAATATCTGCACTGGTGAGCGCCACCTGCTTGGTGAAGGTCGAAATCTGCGGCTGGCTGTAGCGATTGTCCAGCTCTTCGAGTTGCTCCACAATCTTGACGAGAGGAGCAGGCTCCTTCTTCTGTTTTTTCGAAATTCGGATAAGCGCATCAGCCAACTGGTTGTAGGTGCCACGCTCCACCAGCTGTTTCAGTCGGTCGGCAGTACGACGACCTTCGTCGTCCAGCATCGGACGCACCTCACGCAGGAAAGCGGCAGCCTTCTTTGCATCGTTGTCTTTGCTGCCAATCTTGGGTTTATCCTCCTGATGCTCTTTCTGCTGGTCGAGGGTGTATTGTTTCAACGCTGTCTGTACCTGCTCGTAATGAAGTTGCTCACATTCACCGAAAGGAACTGCTTTCTCGTCGGGTTTAGCATAGAAGATGTCGGCTGCCTCAAGGAAGGATAGTTCCCTGATGTCGGCACCAACGAGATAGAAGGCTTTCTTTAGGGGTGAAGCTAGATAAGAAATCGTCTGTGCCGAGGGGGATGTCTGCGTACTTTGGCGGGCGCAGCGGCTCTTGGGAGGAAGTTGCTTGATGTGGCGGTAGCGGGTGGGGTCAATGTCGTGAAGGTGACGCACTTCGCGCAGCAGTTCCAAACTGCGGTCGGTTTCGTCGCGCACATCGGCATTGAAGAGTTTGAACTCATGCACCATCTCTTCGTGCGAGTAAATCTTGGTGTCCTCACCGAGGGCGGAATGGAAACTCTGCAGCTTGATAAGGGAATTCTTCTTGAGACTGATGATGGCGTCACCAGGATCTGACGGGTAGAACATATAGTTGTAGATGGCATCGGCTGTGGAACCGATACGGTTCACACGACCTATGCGTTGCATCAGACGGGTGGCGTTCCAAGGGCTGTCGTAGTTGACGATGATATTTGCGCGATGCAGGTTGACACCTTCAGCCAACACGTCGGAGGTGATGATGATGTTGTAGTCGTTGCGCCATTCTTCTTTGTATTTGGCATCGAAATTGGCACGTATCGTGTCACGCAGGCGGTTGCGGTTTTTGGCACACACCGCGAGGATATCGTTACGATGCAGACGCTCTTTCAAGTTTTTCTCCAGATAGTTGACGGTATCCACACTTTCGCTAAACACTACCAACTTGCCTTCCAGATTCTTTTTCTTGTCAAAAAGCTCGTCCTGCAGCATATCGACGAAGAGATCCAACTTGGGGTCGGATTTGACCGCCTCCCACCGTTTGCACAGTTTCTTCAGCACATCAGCATCGTACCTAAGCATAGGCAGAAAATCGGGCTTGAAGTCGGCAGCACGGAAGGTAATCTCGTTTTGGTCGAAACCCTTGCCAATGGCTATCTCGATAATCTCGTCCAACTCCAACCCATCGGCTTGCAATTTCTTCACGTTCAGTTCGGGGGCAATGATAACCTTGTCCTCCTCGAACATCTTTATCATACCCTCGGTGGCATCGAGAAGGGTGTGCAACGAGCGACGGAAGGCATCGAAACTACTCTCCAGACGTTTGACCATGTGGGTTTGGTAGATGGATGCCAGCGAGTCGGCCACCTGTTTGGCTTTTCGTCCAGAGGGCACTTTGTATGAGGGGCAATACTCCACAGCACGGTAACGGGCATAATGCAAGCCGCTGCCGTCGAACATATCGGGATTCTCTTCTTTCAGATTGGCGGTGGGAGTATCAACCAGTTTCTTATAGGTGTCGACGAAGAGCATCAGCACATCGGGCGACATCTGGTAGGTGCGGTCGGTGGGGTCGAGCAACTGCGGGAAATGAATCTCATTGGCATAACGGGGTTCGTGCTGAATATTGCTTCGTGTGCGGCGCACCATCACCTTCTCCAATACCTTGTGACGTAACTCCTGGTTGATGGCATCGATTCGACTGGTAAGGTGTTCGGCACTCAAGGTACGACGTTGCGACATGAGGCTCTTGAACTCCTTTATCCATGGGGCGAAGGTGTCGGCTATGTTTCCAATACCATCAAGTGTGCAGCGGGCGGTATCTTGGAACAGCAGCAGCTGGTTCTTGATATCCTCAGGGGTGTTGTTGAGCGGAGTTGCCGAAAGCAGTAGCACACGTTTGCCTCCCTTCACATTGCCCTTGTTGAGACGAGCCGATTTGCAGATGCGTTGCAACAGGTCGTAGTTGCCGTTGCTGTCGTGACGAAAGTTATGGGCCTCATCAACAATGATAAGGTCGTAGTATTCCTTTTCATCGTAACCGTCACCATCGATGATTTTATCAAGGCTTCCGTTGGTGATAAAACGACTGTACTTGTTCTTGATGCCAAAATCTCTGAATGTTTCCTCCCAGTTACTTTTCACCGCAGGAGGGAAGATGACGAGGATGCGGGTGTTGTCGCCATTGGCGGCGATGAACCGCTGGGCAATCATAGCGGCCACCACCGTTTTGCCCAAACCCACCACATCGGCAATGAAACATCCACCGTGCTGCATCATAATATCGTAACCCTGCACCACAGCATCGCGCTGGTAGGTAAGGTTGTCGTAATTGTCGGGGAGTTGCGGAATGAAATCGTCTTCTACCTGGTTGCCGAAATGGTCGATAAGCATCCGCATATAAAGCTCGTAGGGAGTCGGCTGATGTTCTTCGGGAGCCAGATGGGTCTTCCCCACGATTTGGTTCACATCGTCCAGCGTTACCGGAATGGCATCGTTCCAAAGCTCTTGGAACTGTTCCTCACAGTAATGCACATCGTCGTAATCCTTCATGGCCACATTGAGCTCGTAGCGGGGTGGCTCGGTGGTGCCGAGTCCTTGTGCGCTGAGGTTGCTGCTGCCCATGATGACCCAACCGTCGCTGTGTTCGCTGTGATTTTGCGGCAGACAGAGATAGAACTTTGCGTGGAGGTCTTTAGTGGGGTGGATGCGAAGTTGCAGGCGACCTTCCGACACATCGGTGCAGAACTGTCGGATGCCTTCATCCACTTCCGATGAGTATTCCGACTGATAGACATCGTTGAGGAAATCCTCGCAATATTGCTCCAAACTCACCTCTTTGTCACCGAAAAAGAGTTTGCCAGCCGCTTGTGACTGACGGAAGATATTGTCGATATTGATGCCGACAAGGATGCGAATCTCTTGGACGTGATCCAATTCTTTGCGCAACTTGAAGTAGCCGCTGGAACGAAAATAGCCAACAACGGCGTGGAAGATGTCGAAGTTGGCCATATTGGTGGCGATGCCGTGGAACTTGTCCATCAGCGTCGTCTCGATATTATTGAAAAACTTGGTGCTCATAAGGCTCAGCGTTTATGGCGCTTCGCCTTCCTTGAGTATAAAAAAGCTATCCGCAGAAATCTTTTTCTGTCTATACCCGAGGTTCGCCAAAACCTGTACTACAAACGGAAAAGCCCCACGGATAACACCGCGAGCGCTTTCCACTTTCCCGTGTAGTACATTTAGAAATTTGGCGATTTCGGGTATACTAAGAAAAGCAAAAACGCTTCTAAATTATGTCTTTATCGTTCCTTTATTTCTCTATAATTATTTCGTTTTAATTATTCTATTTATTAATACTAACGCACTCACACATTCACACATTCTTATTATTGTTTTTTCGAGTTGCAAAAATACGATTGTCACTTTTTATCGTCCACCTACGGGATTAGTTTCAGTATTTCTTTTTCGGGTGGCAACAGCTCTCGGAGGCGGTCCTGCATCTGCCTGTAGGTGGCTACGCCCATGGGTTTGCGGTAGTCCTGCAACACATACTCCACATATGCCTTATCAGCTTTCTTGCAGAGTATGATGCCTACCGATGGGTTCTCGCCGGGAAGCCTCTCGTCGTCGTCAAGAATGCGCAGGTAGGCAGCCAACTGACCTAGATAAGAGGGTTTGAACTGGCCTTTCTTCAATTCCACAACCACCAACGATTGCAATTCCCTGTTGAAGAACAACAGGTCAATCCAATGGTCGTGCCCCAATTTGTCGTAATGAACCTGATGCCCCTTGTAGGTGAACGATTTGCCAAAGGTCATAATGAAGTTCTTGATGTTCATCACAATCTTGCTCTCAATCACGCTCTCGTCCACATCCTCTGGGTCAGATACATCAATATCCTCCACATTGATGTAATCCAGCAAATAGGAGTCTTTGAACATCTTCAACATACGCAGCGCCATCTGTTTGTCGGGTATGGTTTGAAGGAAGTTGTTAGGAAGGGTTTTCTGATGTTTGTATGCATCCGACTTAATTAGACGCTCCAAATCATCGACCGTCAGCCGCTGCTGGTAAGCCTGCTGGATATAGTATTTGCGTTCCTCGTAGTTTTTGACATTACGGAAGATGGTGACATGATGAGTGAAGGAGATGTTTAAGAAGGCGCTTACGGGAAAGGCCTCGTCGTTGGTGAGTTGCAGTTGGTGGATGGTTTCTGATTCCGCTGGCTGCAATTCGGTAGTCTCGACTACCGAATTTGCAATCTGCTGATGCTGACCATTTTCTGAAATTTCGGTAGTCGCGGCTACCGAATTGACCTCGATGTCTTTCCAAGCTTCGTAAAAACGGCGCATCAGCTTGATGTTCTCTGCCGAGAAGCCTTTCAAACCGGGCAATTCGGACTTCAGCATCGTGCTTATGTTCTCTATCGCGCCGGTACCCCAATAGCCTTTCCGCGAGTGTTCCGAAACATAACGGCCAATACCATAATATAGCCCCAGTTGCTCTTGGGTGACGAGTTGTGCCGCCCGAGCCTGGCTCTGCAGTATGGCGGCCTTGATGGTGTCCACCACCGACCGTAGCATATCATATTGCAATTCGGTCCTCTTCTGTATATTAGCCATAATGTTTGGTCTTTTATGGATTTATAAATTGGCGTTGCCGCCATTAATTAATTGTTTCTTTGTTCTTTGTTTATCTTGTTTTTATTTGCTTTCTATATAAAAATTTTAAACTGCAAAGATACATATTATTTCCGGATTGGCAAAAATTATCTAATCACCATACCCGTCGCTATAGCCCTCGTCGTACTGGATACCATATTCTGTCTCATCGCGGTCGCGTCCACTCTGTCGGTCGCGAAAGCCGTTCTCATAGCCCTCGTCATAGGTGCTCATCACATCGTGGTATTCTTCATCCTCATGCTCGCGTTTCCACTCTTCCTCCGCATCTCCAAAGGCTCGCATCAAATCGGCAAATTTTTCAGTACGCCGTTTCTTATCAGCCTCCCATTGTTCTCTATCCCATTGTTTCTCCTCGCTGGACGGTTGTGAGGAATAGCTATTCGTTACAGCATTATCCCTCTCGATAGCATTCCAGTCGGTATGGATAGGAGGATACTCTCTGTCGATAGCCTTGTTGCAACTGTGACATCCCCAAGCCAGCAGGAACGTCAGCAATCCTATTATCAATAAGCTTTTTACCGTGTCGTTCATAGGGGTATTTTATTATTCAGTTATCGAACCAAAAAACAATTCTTGCCGGATGTCCTTTGTCTTCGGAGGCTTTCAGATATCGATAGATTCGTTCGGCAGTGGCTGCAACTTCAGGATTTGGGGTTCCATCCGGAGAGAGATAATCCTCCCTCCATCGGCGAGCTTCGGTCGGAGGATCTTCGTTTGGCGCATCCACTATCTCGTAATACCAATCAAGACATTTTCGATACTCCTGCGTGGTGAGCCAACTGACATCGTGGATGTCATCTCCCTCGTTTCTATAATCTTTTAATGTTTTTGCTGAAACATTGTCGGGAAGTCCACGCTGACAATAGATGGGTTCTCTTCTCCCTCGTCCGCCAGCAAGAATATCGAAAAGCAAGTACGACCGAATAATGTAGAAGTGCTTGTTTATGTACTGGTACTTCTTCCGTCGAAAGTTGAGATACTCTGCATGTACCCAGATATCTGTTCCCATAATCAATAATTTTTACGGCAACCACTTCGGTTCCGGTAAATACGTCGGGCAATGAGTCAGCCGACGGGCTTTGCGGCTGCTGCTCCCGAATCTACACACTCCGTTTCCCCCTGGGTGGCAACAGGTGACACAAGGGTCGACAATCTCTTCCGGCACCGTGCGTGCGTCCGACCATCCCACATCGTGCCAGATACGCGCCACTGTCATCAAGTTGCGCTTTTTCGACATCTCATCCACCCCGAAGTCGTTTCCCAAAGCCTCTATCTCCTCGTCGCTCATTATCACCCACCCGCTGCTTTTCGTGTGAGAGTGGACATACGTGCGGAAAGCCCGCACCACATCGCGCATCTCTTCGGGCAGGTAGCTGAGTGCTTTCTTCTTCATCCACTCGGGTATCGCCCAGATGGTTTCAGCAATGCTGCCCACAATGGCCCCCAGGGTGTCGGCATCGGCTCCGAGACTTACCGCCCTACGGATGGCATCCTCGAACGAGCGACTCTGGTTGATGATCCAGAAAGCCACCGGTACCGTCCCCTCGCATGTCTCATCGAATCTGTTTTGCACACGCTCCTCCTTGAGGTCGACCGAACGGCCGAAGTGTCGTATCGCCTCCTGCAACCCGTGCCTCTTCGCCTCGTCGGCTCCGATACAGATTCCCGTGCGGTGCAGCTGACGGCAGTCGCGAATGGCGAGTGCTACCGCCTGCGCCCCGCTGATGCCCAGCGGATGGTTGTGGGTACAGGAAGCCGTAAGCTCCGCAAGCCGCATGACGTTGTAGCGGTCGCTGTAAGCCCACGCCACAGGACTGACCCTCATGGCGGAACCGTTGCCCCAACTGCCGTAGGGCTCGGGGTGGTCGCTCTTCACCCATTGCGCAAACCGTCCCCCGTAACCGCCCATAGGGTGCGGGTAACGGCGGCACCAGCTGTGGATATACTTCCCGAAATCCTCGCTACCGTGCAGAATGGCATCGGCTACCGCCACTGTACAGATGGTGTCGTCGGTGAAACTGTTTTTACTGGAGAAGAGCTCGAAGTTGTAGTCGTTGGTAGGGTTGAACTCCCACCGGCTCCCCACGATGTCGCCTATGATCGCACCTAACATGAATCGTTACTTTTTCAATTTCCAAACTACATTCACATTGTCGCTGACCACCAGGTCGTCGGGCGTGATATCGAGGCTGTTGGGCGTACAGCTGACGGCCTCTTCGGCACAATGTATCTCGCGGGCTTGCGAGTAGATATGTACCTCCATCTCGCCATATTCTATCTCGCTCACCTCTCCCAGCTGACATCCGGCGGCTTTCGCCATAATCTCCGCTTTGTCGTGTGCGTCTTTGACGGCCCGCTCCAGCATCTTGAGTTGTGTGGGACGGGGGTCTTTCTGCGTGTACCCGATACTGATTTGCGCAGAGGGTATGAACTTGCCCACACCCTTGATAATGTTGTTCACCAGCATGTTGTCCATCCCGAGGTCGACCTTGATGTGCTGCTTGAGCTCGTATCCGTCTTTCTTCGAACCCACATAGTTGCCGCCTTTGTAGATGCTCTCGGTGTGTTCGTTGATGTCCATACGGATGGTTTTCGCCAGCTTGCCCGACTGGTGGTTGTATTCCAATATCTTCACCATCTGCGCGCTGTTCTCTTTGGCGGCGGCATAGGTCTCTTCGTATGTCTTGAAGACGCGGCTGATGCTTATCTCAAGCCTCGTCACATCGGGCACCACATGAATGCTGCCGGTACCCACCACTTTGATTGTCGATTCCATCGTAAACATAATTAACAATAATTCGCGTTAAAAGAAAAGATTACTTGCGGCTTTTCGTGGTCGCAACAGGAGCTCTCTTGATACTGATCGTGAGTCTCACCTGATTCTCGGGGTGCGTGTCGGGATTGATGCTGGAGATTCGGCAGTCGAACATCTCCGTCCAACCCATCTCAAGAATGCCCGCAAGGTCGCGGTTCTCGTTTCTCGGAATGTACCCTATCAGGTAATCTTCCCCGTCTTTGGTGTAGACGACCTGCACAGCGTAGGGATCGTGAGGGTTGTCAGTTTCGCGCTCCAAACGAAGTTTCTGACCGACACGCAAGTAATCCCATACGATGTCGGCATCATAATACTTCCTGCCAGCCAGGTGGCAATCCATGTAATACATCTGATGTGCTTTCATTGCATTGTGGTTTTAATTGTTTGACTTAAATCCTTTGAGAAAGATTCACTCCGCTACGGTCGTGTTTCTTTCACAATGCAAAGATACACCCCTCACTGTACCACAACACGGTACACTATAAGATTATTTTATCGCCTCTTGATGCAGTTCTTTGATTTTCTGTGCTATATCATCGGGAGAAATCACCTCCACCCAGCGGCCGCGAGAGAGCAGATGGGCCAAAAAGTCGGTGGTGGGTCGCAAACGAACTTCGAAATCGACATATCCGTCACCCTCTTCCAACATCTGTTGCGAGGGGTGCAACGGAAGGTCACGCAGCGCATAACGTTCGTTTCCGTAAGCCCGCAACACGATGCGCGTGAGCGGGATACGAGAGTCGGTCATTACTCCGAAGTATTCGGCAAAGAAGTCCTCAGCGCTGAAATAGGGGTCGAGCGTGAAGGTCTCATCGGTGAGCGTGATGCTCGTGATACGGTCGAAACTCAGCACGATGAAAGCATTGGAGTGCTTGATGGTGTGGGCATCGTCTTCGGGAAAGTGGCACAACAGATACCAACGGCGACGGAAGAGTTTGATGCAATAGGGCTCCATCGTCCATCCGGAATCCTCCTGCTGGCCGTATCGACGGTAGGTCACCTTAATGCGGACACTCCGCTGCATGGCCTCCACCACCTGTTTCAATTGCTCCCCTTCGGTGGGAATGCTCTCCAGCAGGATGCGGTCGTGCAACCCGCGCGCTTCCCCCACGATATTGCTCACCGTCAGCGTACTGAGCATCCACTCCTGCACGCTGTCGCTACGCAACAAATCCCGATCCACGATATAGTATTTGTTGTCCGCATCGCATCCGATCACGATGCCGAAAATCTCCTCGACGGCCGCGCGGTGCCTATTGAAAGTGGTGCGGCTGAGGGGAGTACCCTCGCTGAATTCCGTATGCTGCCAGCGGTCGCTGAGGTCGGCCAGCGAGATGCGCCGCGCCCTCCGGATGGTGTCCACCAGCCACACATACTGCTTGAAAAGAGACGATGCTTTCATCGATGTAAAGATTGAATTTGCAAAGGTACGAAATATTTCTGAAACAGCAAAAATAACTTCCGTGACAGCGTGACAGTGTGACAGTTCGTTTTTCGACTATGAAAAGTCGAAACTAAACTTTTATATTTATATTAATATAAATATAAAGATTTTTTTCGAGGTTCGATATACCCTATTTTGAACTGTCACGCTGTCACGGTGTCACACCATTCGATATCATTTTATTCTATTTGGTTGATTTTGAATAAATTTGTTGAATCTTTCGCTGTAGGCAACCCTCTTTCCGGTTCATCTCGCTTTGCTCGATGAATAAAACTCACGAATCACCTCAAAACAACACAATCACTTGCCCTGATTGTAAACTGAACCACAGTGACTTAAAAATTATTTTCACTACTATTCGTAGACCGCAATGCCACCACCGTATCTTTGCATCGTGATTTCAAGCGAGAGGCAGCGAGAGAGCAAGTCTAAGGTAACTCTAACGTAAGTCTGACTTAAGTCTAACTTTCGAACGAAAACCAAAACGAAAACGAAAATGTCCCGCAGAAATCGCAGAAAACGCAGAAAATTTAAGCGCTTAAACATATTGAAAAGTCAAACCTTCAAAACCAAAACCAAATGAAAGTCAAAATCAGCAACGAGCAAATCCAGCAAATCCTCGACGACCCCGAGGCGGCCCGCTCAGCCAAATTGAAAGTCAACGACCCGTGGTGGCTTATCGTGGTCAAAGTCATCGCTTACATCTGCGGCCTCATCCTGGCTGGCGCCGGAACCGTCTCCTGCTCCACGATGGTAGGACTGCTCTGAAAACCAAAAACCGAAACCAAATCATTATTAACCATTTAACCAAAGAAAGGAAAAACTAAAATGGCAAAAATTGTTTCTCTTATCCAGTATGTCGGCAAGGCCGGCAACACCGTGGGTCAGAAAGGCCCCAAGGGCGGTATCGTTTTCAAGCAGCTCGCCGCCTCAGTAGCTAACCCCCGCACCGACGCCCAGATGCGCCAGCGCGCCAAGATGAAGCTCGCCGCTCAGGTGGCCGGGATGCTCGGCGAAGTGGGACGCACCGCGCTCATCGCCAACGGCTTCCGCAAGACCGACCGCGGCACCCTCATCAAGCGTCTGCTGCAGAACGTCGTGGTGAACCAGAACGGCTCGCAGGCCTCGCTGCTCTACGACCTGCACCTGGTGGACAACCCCAGCTACGCTGAGGCCATCACCATGCAGATCACGAGCGACAGCAGCCAGTTCACCGCCACCTTCAGCGGCGCCGCCGAGGGCGAACCTATCGCCAAGTGCATCATGGTGCACGACCTGAACACCGGCCTGTGGCGCCACACCGCGGCCCTCGACACCCGCACGGCCATCAGCATCGGCAAGAGCGCCAACGAGAGCGGCGACGCGCTGGAGGTCTTCGCCTACGGCATCGTCCTCGAGCCCAAGACGCAGGACGCCTGGGGAGCCCTCGGCCAGACGGGCGCCAACACGGCAGGCTTCGTGCTCGACCTCAACCGCGTGACCACCACGGGCTTCGCCTTCTCGCCCACCATCTCGGCGGCCCTCACCGTCAGCGGCAACGGCAGCACCACGGGCGGCAACAGCGGCACTGGTGGCACCGGCGGCAGCGGCTCGACCGGCGGCAACAACACCGGCGACGGCGACGAAGGCTAATCCCTGCCAAACCTCCCTCTCGGCCATCCGGCCGACCGTAGCAACCATAACCAAGTATGAAACGAGACCCTCTAAACAGGGTCTCGTTTTTTATTATCAATATTTTAAAGATAGCCGAAAAAAAAGAAAAAGATAGCCGAAAAGAAAAAAGAAGATAGCCGAAACGGCTTGTTTTCACAAGGGACGGAGGGAATCGTGAGGTACGGTGGTTACACCGTGATGGGGGGAAGCCTGCGGTGGACGATACACTGCACGGAGGGCAAACAAAAAAAGGGAACCACTTTCGTGATTCCCTTAGAAAAAATGGGCGGCGACTTACTTTTCCACAAACAAGTGCAGTATCATCAGCGAGGGCGGGCTTAACTTCTCTGTTCGGAATGGGAAGAGGTGAACACCGTCTCTATAACCACCCAAATAATGGGTTTGACAACTGGAACAAAACATATAAGGGAAAACTATGCACCTCAAGGTGCACGGGTTCTTGACACAAGGTCAAGTTCCCGACGGAAAGTCTTCGGGTAATTAGTACCGCTCGGCTTTGACATCGCTGCCTTTACACCTGCGGCCTATCAAGGTCGTAGTCTTCGACCACCCTGTAACGAAGTCTCATCTTGGGGCCGGCTTCGCACTTAGATGCTTTCAGCGCTTATCCGATCCAGACATAGCTACCCGGCGGTGCCACTGGCGTTACAACCGG
>ONCC01000021.1 GCA_900316235.1 uncultured Bacteroidales bacterium | reverse complement strand
CCGAGGCAACGCATTCCAAACCTATACAGAATACACCCTATATGGCTGCATCGGAGAAAAATACATCAAATGGTGGCCATCCGAGTATGAATACAACCAGTCAAATGTAGGTGACACCATCTACCTCTACGATGTCCATTACTACGGTTACCACCCGAAGACGGAAGGAGGGGAAGAATAGTTATGGTCTGGATGATAACAGTACACAAAGGCTTCGTGAAATCCTTCCTCGAAGGAGAGAAGGACATCGAACTGCGCACGAGGGTTCCCAAGGCCCTGCGACCGGGCGACATCATCGTGGTGGCTCAGTCGGGCACACACAACAAGGTGGTGATGCGTATGTCGGTGATGTCGGTTATCAAGCTGGGACCCGGCGAAATGTTCAGATTGTACTGGAAAGGCATACAGCTCAATTACATCGCCTATAACGACTACACGAGAAAGCACGAATGGGTGTATGGCATAAGGACATACAACGTGGTAAAGTTCGATGAAGAGCTGCATACCTCCGACTTCGGCATCGAGAGAGCGCAGCAATGGTTCAGGCAGGTAAAAGAGACGAAAAAGGTTCTGGACTACCTACGAGACAAGACAAGAGAGTCCACGTCACTCGGGACCCTGGGATGACAGCCGGGAAAGACCGGCGACGGAGTGCCGCTGATGGGGGTAACATCGGATGAACAACGCCACAAGAGGGTATCGAATCCCTCCACTCCGCAAGACATTTTTCGGTCGCCAGACATAGGAGCTGGCTCGTGCATAGGGAGGAGGCTATGCTAGCTGTCGGAGGAAAGAGGACCGACAGGGTGCAGGACGGCGAGAGCTGCCTGCATCCACCAAGAGAAACAACAGTATTAACCCAATTAAACAAAATCAAAATGGAACTTACAGAAAAACACATTCAGAAAATGAAACACGCCCTTGGCAACGGAAGCCGAAATTTCTATGGCGTAAGAAAACCAGACCCAGCATGGGAAGAACTTGTAGAAGCCAAATACGCCACGAGGGATGAGGTGTTTGGTGAAACAGTTTACCATGTGACAAACGAAGGCAAAGCGGCATTGAAAAGAGTGATTGGTTAAAATAAGACATAGTATTAACCCCATAAAACCAACAAACAATGACAAGGGAAGAGTATTCTGAAAAAATGGAAGCCCTGCTGAGCAAGCAGCACGAGGCAAAGAAGGCCATCAAGGCCAAGGTTCACGAGCGCAAGATGGAGCACCTACGCGCCATCGCCGCCGCCAACAAGGTCATCGGCGGCATAAAGGAACAGTGGGCCGATGAGAAGAACAAGCTGATGGATGCCTACAAGGCAGAGCAAGCCACGATCGAGAGCATGAAGATGCAGCTCCGCACGGAGTACCTGCGTGAACACCCTGACGAAGATTTAAGAAAGAAGCCGGTGAGCATCCTACGCGACGCTGACGGCAATGCCGTGGGTGTCCTGGTGCAGACCTGCGACGAGAGCTTTGCCCTCGATCTGCACCACCTCGACAACGGTAAAGAGTATAAGTGGGACGATGCAATGGAACGCCTGAAGGAGCTGGGTAAGGACAGCTTCAATGAGAAGCAAGGCAAGATTATCGCCGTCTATCACGAAGAGATTGACGCAGCACTTGAAGAAGCCGGTGGAGATAAGTTAGGCTGGGAGTGGGCCGTCGGTGAGTACTATGGCCGCTACGCCTGGTTCTACGGCCCCGGCGGCGGTGCTTTGAGCAGCTACCACTACAAGTACAGCAGTTGTCAGGTGCGCCCGCTCCTCGCTTCAAAACAGATTGAAGAATTATTGCACCGCGCCGTTTGAGCGGCGCGGTCGAAAAATTTTCGGGTGCCCTGAGAGAACTGCCCGCAGGGTGCAGGTAGGCGAGAGCCACCTGCATCCACCAACGCAAACATAACGTGCGGATGCACGGTATGATTGCAACGGCAACAGTAAGCAAACGCCCTGCCTACGACCACAGCGGGGCATGGTGGAACAACTAATAAGCAAGCACAATGAAAGCAAGATATTGTAAATTCATTGGCTGTCCGCGCCTGGTGACAGCCACAACAAGCAAGGGTGTAAAGCCCTTCGCCCAATGCAACCAGCAGATGCCGGACACGGCACCCTACTGGGTTGACTGTAGCGCAGTAAGTCACGACCGCTGCAAGGAGCTGCGCAACGCCCTCAGAGAAAGAAGGGAGGTGCAGGCATGAAAGCAAAGGAATTGATGATTGGGGACCTGATTAACGGCTTTGGTGTGGTGAGAAGAGTGACAGGTATTCACGGGCTTGAACGGCCAGAGGATGATGGTTTGTTGACCACGATGGTTCCTGGTTGTGAATTTCCCGAAAGCAATCTTTCTTTTAGGCCCTGCTATGCACGGCCTATACCGCTGACTGAGGAGATATTGGAGAAGAACGGCTTTGAGGAGTTGATGAGTGAGGGTGAGGAGGTCGCCGCCATGTTCGGGCGTAAGCCTGAACCTACAGGAGTGTGGCAATATGGCTTCGGGCGGTTCGACAGTGTGGCGTATGTGCCCGAACGGAGTTTTCTACGCATAAAGTTTATGGAAGGCTATCAAGCAGACATAGCCAACATTAAGTACGTCCACGAGTTGCAGCACGCATTGCGGCTGTGTGGTGTAGAAATGGAGGTGGAACTATGAAGATTAAGGGGCTGGAGTACGGCGACATCGGGAGGGTGCAGGCCGAGCTGGAGCGCCAGGGGCGCAAGTATTCGGCTGTGTACATCCGCAAGGTGGCCAAGGGTGAACGCCGCAACATATACGTCGAGATGGCGCTGCTGGAGCAGGCCAACCGAAACAACAACTTCAAGGCCAAGCGGGCCAGACTAATCAAAAAACTACGGGAGGCAGGGTTGTGATACCGTTAGACCAGATACAACAGATAAAACAAGAGGCCGAGCTGAAGCAGGTGGTGGAGAGCCTGGGTGTGGAGTTGAAACGCGCCGGAGCCAACTATGTGGGGCGGTGCCCGTTCCACAACGAGAAGACAGGCAGCTTCTACGTCCACCCGCGCAACCAGCATTGGAAGTGCTACGGCTGCGGCGAGGGCGGCAACGCCATCGACTTTGTTATGAAGAAGAAAGGCTGCGACTTTACCGAGGCGGTGAAGTATGTGGCCGACGTGATAGGATTCACCATCACCGACGACTACCACGAAACGGCCGAGCAGCGGCAGGTGAGGGAGAGGAAGATGCAGCAGGTGGACGTGAACAGGCTGGCGGTGGTGTGGTTCCAGGAGCAGCTGCGCAACAACAAGGAGGCCATGGCCTATGTGAAGAGCCGAGGCTGGAGCGACGAGACGCTGCAACAATGGGAGATAGGCTATGCGCCCGACGACTGGAGCGCGTTGTTTGAGTGGCTGCGCAAGGAGAAGAAGGTGGCCTACGACGTGCTGACACGCTCGACGCTCTTCGGCAAGAGCAAGCAGGGCACCTACTACAGCGTGTTCCGCGACCGTATCATGTTCCCCATACTGAACGCCAGCGGCGACCCGGTGGCATTCAGCGGGCGCATCCTGCACGGCGAGACGGAGAAAAACCGAGGCAAGTATATCAACAGCAGCGGCAACGAGAAAGACCCGAACAACATCTATGTGAAGGGCGAGACCCTCTTCGGGTGGAACTTCGCCCGCCGCACGGCGGTGGATCAGGGCGAGGTGGTGCTGGTGGAGGGCAACCCCGACACCATCAAGATGCACCAGATAGGTATCTGTAACGTGGTGGCGGCCTGCGGCACGGCCCTCACGCCGATGCAGGCCAAGACGCTGGCCAAGAACGTAAGGCAAGCCATACTGCTCTACGACAGCGACAAGGCCGGACAGAAAGCCACGGAGCGCAACGGACGTGTGCTGCTGGAGGCCGGCGTAATGGTGTACACCCTCACCATCCCCGAGCAGGAGGGCGAGAAGCAAGACCCCGACACCTTCTTCCGCGACGGCGACCACTTCCGCGAGTTCAAGAAAACACGCAAAAGTTGGTTCCAATACATCGCCGAGCGGCGCAAGGCCGAGATAGGAGCCGACCCCGACCCCGCCGAGGTGGCCACGGTGGCCGCCGAGCTGGCCAAGCTGCTGCTCACCCGCGACGAGGGAGAGCGCATGGGTTATGTGGACCAGCTGGCGAAGATCATCCCGCCGAAGAAGGTGTGGAACGCCGCCATCAAGCAGGCCAACCAAAAGACCACCAAGGAGCTGAACAGCGCAGGCTTCGACAAGGAGCAGGAGAAGATGATAGACGAGTACGGCTTCTTCGTGCGCAACCACTGTTACCATATCATTGCCAACCAGGACGGCGGCTACAGGCAGGTGAGCAACTTCGAGTTGGAGCCTCTATTCCATATAGAGAGCACCATCAACGCCAAGCGCCTCTACCGGCTGACCAACAACCGAGGCATCAGGCGCGAGTTGGAGATTGCACAGAAGGACATGGTGAGCCTAACGGCCTTCAAGACCAAAGTGGAGAGCTTCGGCAACTTCCTGTTCACCGGCACCGACGGCGACCTCAACAAGATAAAGGCCTACCTCTACGAACACACCAAGACTTGCCGCGAGGTGGAGCAGCTCGGCTGGCAGCGCGAGGGCTTCTGGGCATGGAGTAACGGTGTGCTCGACGACAACGGCGAGATGCGGAGCATTGACGAGCTTGGCAGCGTGGAGGCCAAAGGGCAGTGGTACTACCTGCCCGCCCTGAGCAGCTTCTTCAAAGCCGACACCCAACTGTTCCAATTCGAGCGTCGCTTCATCCACACCCCCAGCGGCACCGACCTCAACACACTGGCCGAGAAGATGCTGGTGGTGTATGGCGACAACGCCATTGTGGGCATCGGCTACACGCTGGCCACGCTGTTCCGCGACTACATCTTCCGTCGCTTCAACTCGTTCCCAATGCTCAACATCTTCGGCCAAAAGGGCACGGGTAAGACCGAGATGGCCATCACCCTGCTGCACCTCTTCGGCAACCACGCCGACGGACTGAATATGACAAACGCCACGCTGCCGGCATTGGCCGACCATGTGAGCCACTGCCGCAATGCGCTGGTGCATATCGACGAGTATAAGAACTCGGTCGAGTACGACAAGATAGAGTTTCTCAAAGGCCTCTACGACGGCACCGGCCGCAGCCGCATGAACATGGACCGCGACAAGAAAAAGGAGATGACGCCCGTGGACTGCGGCATTATACTCACCGGCCAGGAGCGCACCACGGCCGACAACGCATTGTTCAGCCGTGTAATCTACCTCACCGTGAGCCAGACGGTGTTCAGCGCCGAGCAGAACGCCGCCTATGAGGACTTGAAACGCTACGAGAAGCAGGGCCTCACCTGCATCACCAACGAACTGCTGGCACAGCGCGAGTGGGTGCTGGAGAACTACGAGAAGCAGCTGGCCATCACCAAGGAGGAGATGCGCCAAGCCACCGACACGCGCCACATCGAAGGGCGCATCCTGCAGAATTGGACTATGGTGTTGGCCATGCTGCGCACCTTGGAAGGCCGTATCGCTCTACCGTTCAACTACGACCAAGCCCTGAAAGTGTTTGTCGAGGGAATGGAGAGGCAGAACGGCGAGGTGAAGAGCAGCAACGAAATAGCCAATTTCTGGGTGGCCGTAGAGACGATGCTCACCAACGGCGACATAGAGACCGGCTACGACCTCAAGCTGTACTTCGGCAAGAGCGACGTGCGGTGCCACAAGGGCAGCGGCGTGAGCCGTCAGGAGATGAACTACTCGCAGACCTACGACGTGATATACCTCTCCACCAGCCGCGTGTTCAAACTCTACGCCAAGCTGATGAAGGGCACGAAAGACAGCAAGAGCAGCATCATCGACGAGGGCAGCCTGCGGCACTACCTCACCGCACAAGACGAATACATGGGCGAGTGTGTCAAGATGTTCAAGGTTCCCACACGCCTGCGGCAAAACCCGGGCGAGGGCAGGAGCTTCACAGAGAGCGGCCAAGCCCTCCAGGTATTGCAGAAGGCCAACCGAAGCCTGGTGTTCAACTACGCCAAGCTGGTCGAGAACTACGGCATTGACCTCAAAGTGGAGAGCAAAGTGGACGAGGACAACCCTGTCAACGATGTAGAAGTACCATACTAATACCTTTATATTATGCCAAAGAAAGTATTTATCAGCGGCCCGGTATCAGGGCGCGTCTATGAAGAGGCCAAAGCCGAGTTCGACAGTGTGGCCTACGAGATTAAGAAGAAACACGGCGACGCCGTAGAGGTGGTAAACCCCTTCGAATTCTGCCGTAAGGGTGAGCCATGGGAACAGGCCATGCGTAAGTGCATCGCACGGCTGACCGAATGTGATTACATTCACTTCCTGCCCAACTTCTACATGAGCGAGGGCGCACGGCTGGAGATGACAAATGCCGAGAAGTTCAAGATGGGAATATGCAACGACATATTAGAGCTTGTGGACTATGATGCAGGAGAAGGAGAGAAGTAAAGAGGTGGCCGAGCATGTGCGCAAAGCCTACAAGGAGTTGCGCTGGGCGGCAGCCCACGCGGCAGCCATCTACGAACTGATACGCCCGGAGGATGCGCCGCCGCTGGTCGATCCAAACCAATTAAAACTATTCGACGATGAATGCACAAGAATTTGAGCAAGCCGTGAGAGAGCTGCGCTCCCGACAGCGCCGCTTCTTCCACTGCAAGAAAGACGACCCCGACCGCCCCAAGGCATTGGAGCAGGTGAAAGAACAGGAGAAGGTGCTGCTGGCCGTCATCGAGCCGGTGATGGCACTGCGTCCGGCACACAAGACAATAGAGAGCGACCGTGAGCGCTTCTTCCTCAGCGTCGAGTTCATGCTGCGCAAACAGCGTGAGTGGATAATGAGCGGCGGCGGCAGCTGGTCGATGAACCCTGCCCGTGAGGCCGAGAAGGTGGTCGATGAGCAGCTGCGACAGTGGGCCGAGGAGCGCAAGGAAGAGAAACGCCATCAGGCCGAGGCCAACCAAACATCATTATTCAGTTAGCCATGGCCATCAAGCGTATAGTTGACATCAAGCTGCAGCCGTTGTCGTGGCGGGTGCTCAAAGAGCAGTACCACTACGACGGCGTGGCTGTGGACTTGGGGCGAGGCTGGATGTACAACATGCTGGTGCAGGGCCTACGTCGGCACCCTACCATCACCCCCTGGGAGGTAGGGCGCGAGTTGCAGGGGCTGGTCGAGGGCAAGGTGTACATCCTCGACTACGACTACCAACGCTACGGCGGCTACCTCTCGCTGCCACGACAGGCCAACTTCAGCGTGGCCGTGTATAAGAGGGAACGGGAGCGGCTGTGTATGCTCACCGCCACCGCCCACATCATGGCAGGCGTGAGCCGAGACACCGCCATGAAGCATTTTTTGTACAAAGCGGGCTACGTCGACGAGGAAATTACCTTTGCCGCGCTCCGCAAGCACTACCAACGCCACTTTAAACACATAGAAGAGGGTATACTACAAGACCTCAACGAATTAACAATACAAAAGTGATACAATCACACAACAAATAATCACTCGCAATTTGTCCCTAATACCCAAAATAATGGAAAAAGATTTACAAAGAAACCCAAGTTGCCAGGCAATGGCAGGTATCAGCAATGTTTATTATGCTGACATTACGACAATTAACACAATCAAGCCGAAGAACGACGGCATGGAGGTAACTTTTGCCAGCGGCAAGACGTGGCATATCATCGAGCACGACGGCGCCAACTACAACACGGAAAGCGCCGAGGGCCGCGCCTACACTCTGACGGTTGACCTCATCTACCACGGCAACCAGACACAGAGTGTCCGCGACCTCGACGCGATGACACAGTGCCGCTTCGCGGTGAAAGTGGTTGACAACAACGGCGTCGAGTGGCTGCTGGGCGACAAGGAGGTGCCGATGCGATTCAGCTACAGCAGCACCAACGACGGCGAGGCCGAGGGTGAGACCGCCTACAAGCTCCACTTCGAGGCCACAGGGCCGTGGCCGGAGATGCGACTATATTAAATATATAGTATATACAATTCTTTTACTTTTCAGGTATGTGTACGGGCCTGCTCCCCTCGGGGCAGGCTTTTTTTTGTGTGCGGTTTTTTCCCTGCCCGTCAGCGTAACGCGCTGTAATTTTGCAGCAAAAGAAATAAGACATGGAAAAAGTATTCAATCTGTATAACGACGCCTCCGAGAATGTGGTCATCGACATTCACGGAGAGATCGGTGGAAGCTGGTGGAACGAGGGTGTAACCTTCGACGACGTGAAAGACCAACTGAAAGACATCGCCAAAAGCGACAAAAAGATTCTGGTGCGTATCTGCTCCCTGGGCGGCGACGTGGACGAGGCTCTGGCCATCTATGAGCTGCTGGTGGCCATGGGCGACCGCGTGACCACCGAGTGCTACGGACGTTGCGCCTCGGCGGCCACGATCATCGCCATGAGCGGCGACAAGAGGAAGATGAGCCGTTACGCTCTCTTCCTCATACACAAATGCTGGAGCGGCGTTGTCGGCAACGAGAACGTGCTGGAAGAGGTACTGGAGGAGCAACGCGCCATCAACGGCCGCATGGTTGCCATCTACACCGACCGCACAGGTGCCAAACAGGAAGACATAGAAGCCCTGATGGAGCGCAACAACGGCGACGGCGCATGGCTCACCAGCGACGAATGCCTGGAATACGGCTTTATAACCGAAGAGGTGAAGAGCACTGGCACCGAGGGCAGCTACCTGACACAGAAAATCAAGAGTATGTTTAACATTAACAACAGTAAACCCATGAAGAAAAATATCACAACCCTTGCGGCCCTTGCCGCGCTGTTGGCCGTCAATGAGCTGACCGCCAACAAAGAGGGCGCTGTCCTGTTGGACGACGAGGCCCTCAACAAGATTAACGACGCCCTCTTGGCCAAAGAGCAGCGTGCCGACGAGTTGCAGACCAACCTCGAAGCCGCCGAGACCGCCAAGCAGGAGGCCGAGAACGCCAAAGCCGCCGCTGAAGAGGCCAAGGCAACAGCCGAGAGCAAACGCGACGAATTGCAGGCCAAGGTCAACGAACTGCAGGCCGTGGTCGATAAGCTGCCCGCTGGTGCCGCCCCAGTCAACGGTGACGACACCAAGACCACCGGTGAAGAGACCTTCGCCGAGTGGTACGGCAAGCAGAAGTACGTCCAGGACGCCAAAGCGGAGCTGAAACGCTAAACCAAGAAATTCACCAATTTAATAATCAAAAAAAAATACAGTTATGATTACCATCACCGACATTCTTAGTGAGTATGGCCAGTACTATCTGAAAGGCACACAGAACCGTTCGCGCCTTCTCGGAGTACCGACCGTCACCGGCGAGACTCTCGCCGTTCCCGGTGTGCGCCACATCCGCACCGACGAGACCATCTACCAGCTGGCCAACCCAATGTTCAGCTCCGTGCTGCAGCAGTACCAGCGTGGCTTCACCTCGAAGGGTGGCGTGGACTTCCACCCCAACCCCATCCAGCTGCGTCAGCTGAAGGTTGACGACCAGCTCTATCCCCACGACATTGAGGAAAGCTGGCTCGGCTTCCTGGCAGGCGACAGCAGCCGCAACATCGAGGACTGGCCCATTGTGCGCTACCTCCTCGAAGTGTACTACGCCCAGCAGATTGAAGAGGACAAAGAGCTCAACGCCGTCTATAACGGTGTCTATGAGGCTCCCTCCACGGGCGTGGCAGGCGCTCCCGCCAAGGTGTTCGATGGCTTCCACAAGCTCATCCAGACCGGCGCCGCCGACAGCGACTACCCCATCAACACCATCTCCGACATCGGCGCCCTCGACGCCGACACCGCGTTCGACCAGATCGAGGCTTTCTCGGAGGGTATCGCCAGCCAGTTCGTCAAGAAGAACATCGTCATCTTCGTGGCCCCCGAGATGGAGCGTGCCTACCGCAAGGGCAAACGCGCCAAGGGCTACTACGACATCGCCACCGACAGCCAGATTGGCACCCGCATCGACTTCACCGGCCACACCGTGAAGGGTGTCGCTTCGATGACCGGCTCGACCGACATCTGGGCCACCATGCCCGAGAACATCATCCATCTGATGAAGCGCAACGACGCCCTCACGAACATCGACCTGCAGAAAGCCGACCGTCTCGTGAAGATTCTCATGGACTGGTGGGAGGCTGTTGGCTTCGGTGTCAACAAACTGGTCTGGGCTTCCGACGAAACAGCCGCCGTCAACTAACCCAATGTCTAACAAAAAATAGGAGATACAACTATGAATTGTGCAATAGTAGCATCCAATCTCGCCGAGGGCGAGAGCTGTGGCAACAACATGTCGGGTGTAACCGGCATCTATTTCTGTGCCAAGAAAGACGTGGCCGCCATCAACGTGGCCCGTCCGGCTACCGTTACCACCTATGCCGAGCGCGTCGTGGTCGGTACCAATGCCCTCGCCACCAACGCCATCACCTGCGCCACAGGCAAGTACTTCGCCAAGATGTACTGCGCCGACGACCTGGGCGAGCTCAAGTACACGCCCCAGGGCCAGCACGGCAGCAAGAGCTTCAAGGCTGAACTCGAGGTGTTCCACCCGCAGTTCAAGGCCGACATCCTCGGCTTCCTCGCCGTACACAACAACGAGGAGCTGATCATCGTCTGCCAGCTCAACAACGACACCTACCACCTGCTGGGTAACATCCACCGCGGTGTGCGTCTGGCCGACTCGACCAACGCCACCTCCGGCAAGGCTGTCACCGACGCCAACGGTGCCGAGTGCCACTTCGAGTGGAACTGCGACGCCATGCAGGTTATGTACGAAGGTTGGAGCCCCGAGGACGCCACCACCGGCCTGCCCTTGGTTCCTGCTCCCTCCAACGAGTAATCCCGGCAACTCGGCAAGGAGACCTCCGATTCTCTCCGCTTCGGCCCTCGACCACCAAGGTCGGGGGCTTTTTTTATGCCGAAAAAAAAATTTTTTTCGATTTATGAAACGCAAAACCCTTGTAATAATTGTAATAATTGTAATATCGTTGTAATATAGTGCTTTATGTTATTACAAGTCTGTAATATTGTTGTAATATTTGTAATATTTTCCTCTAAAAGTCTTAATGAAATGTTAAATTGTAATATTTGTAACAAGATATTACAACCTTGTAATATGCTATTATGCTGTAAATGAGCCATATTACAAATATTACAAGAATTACACGAAAATGGGTATATCGTATGTGAGAAAAAAATTTTTTTGACCACCTATTTGACCACTTTTTGACCACCCATTAGACAACCCATTAGACAACCCTCCTTTGTCCCAAGATGTGCGCACAGGGTGGTGTACTTTTGCAGCAAATATAATACATAATATATATGAATAAGGAAATCAAACAATGGCTCAACGGCGGCCGCGACTATGACGAGGGAGTGGCGCTGTTCATTAAGTACGGCGGCAACCGCTCCCAGGCGCGGGTGTTCCAGAACACCGTCGCCCGCTTCGCCATCAAGTCGCTCACCTACGAGCTGACGAAGCTGGCCAAAAAGAACACCTCGGCACCTGTGGCCGGGAAGAAAGAGGCCAAGCCTACCACGAAGGTACAGAAGCCGAAGGATGACATCCCCGAGGTTGTCGGCAAGGTAAAGGACGAGATACACAACATCTGGGTGAAGCTCTCGCGGCAGCACCTCGACCTCTTCGAGACCGGCGAGGAGAACACTCCCGAGATCATGGCCGAGCGCGTCAAGATCATGGCCGAGCGAACCCCGCTAATGGAACGCTACAACCAACTCTACGAGGCCAAAGAAGCCTACTTCGCTGGCGGTATGACCCTGCAGGAGTTGGAAGACATCTTCGAGTGCAAGCCCAAGGAGGCCGCCAAGTGCAAGAAAACAGTGTCGCCTTGCGGGTTGATGACCGATGTGCAGCTCACCAAGCGGAGCCATGCGGTGCAGACCAACATCACGCGGGTGCAGAACCAGTTGGACTATCAGCAGGATAAGAAGGGCAAGGCGAAGAATCCTATGCCCGAGTGTCCGAAGCGCACGAAGCTGGAGGCCAAGCTCGCCACCCTGCGCGAAGAGCAGGCCGCCATCGACGCCGAGATAAAGAAGAGGGGACTGTAAAAGATGGGCATCCTCGACTTTAATGCTCAGAAGCGAGAGATTGCCTACCGCAATCATAAAGACTCGGAGTCGCACTACAAGCCGGTGGACGGCTCCGAGGCTTCTGTGCTGTGTGTCGGGGAACCCTATGATATAGTCCGCGCTCACCTTGGCGAGCTGCATCAAAATGAGATTGTAAACTTCTGGACGTTCGGACGGTATGCTATGCACCACGTACTGAAGTATGTGTTGTCGCAAACCGGTCCGGCTGACGTGGCCGCATGTACCTGGGCGATATCTACACGAGCCGTAGAAGACCTCCTCTCCTTACGGAAAGAAGGTCTCCTACGTTCGTTCAAGTTGTGGATAGATCCGAGAGTGAAAGTACGCAACCCGGAACCAATGCAAATCATCCAGCTCAACTGGCCATTCGTCATCGCTCCCGTCCACGCCAAAGTGTGTACCGTGAGCAATGACGAATGGAAGATTTCCATCTACGGCAGCCTTAACTTCACCACGAACCCACAGCCTAAACGTGGCAGTATTGCCACTATCGGGCATGTGTTCGACGCTGACAACGAGATAATAGAACGACAGTTCAGCAATGATGCTGAATTGCAGAAGCACCGCGAGGAGGTGAAGCGGATGGACGAAGAGGCTGCCGCTGAGTTCATTGATATGGCGGAACAGGCCGAAGCCCTTGGCATCGAGCGCGGAGAACAGAAACGTGCTGCATGGCATGAGGGTGCCACCTACACCACGCCAAGATGCGACATGGTGGAGCGCATCAAGTACCACCAGCGGAGCGATATGTCGCTGATGAGTGCTTTCGAGAGCACCGAAGAGGGCTACGAGCTGACCGCCATAAAGAAGGACTTCTACAATATCGGACGTTTCGCCGATAGCCTCTGCAAGATAATTGACAAGATGATAGGAACCGCCAGCCGCGAGATCTATGCTATTGTGACGCCGCCGAAACGGCGTCACAAAACCAAGAACTTCGCCGAGTCGCTGGCTATGGAGATTTCGAACCGCACGAACATCAAATACTATCCGGATGCTGTGACCACTGAAAGCAGTGTCCGCATCAACCCCGTGTTTGAACTTCATGCGGAAATTAAAGAGCCAGTCGTGATAATTCTCGATGATATCATCACGACCGGCTCCACTATCAGGGCGACAGGCAAGCTGTTCCCTGATAAGTCTGTAATGTATATTGTAGGTATTTATAACGGATAACTATGAGAGACCTAACAGAAAAGGAACTGAAGGAGATTGAGGAGTGTGGACGTGTGGCGTTCAGCTACCGCGAGGTGGCCTACCATCTCCAGGTTCCTTCTAACGAGGTTAGAGAACAGTTTATGAAAGAGAAGGGCCCCATCTGGGAGGCTTGGGTGAGAGGCCGTATGCAGGTGGAGTTGGAAATCAGGCAGGTGGTGATGAACGGCGCAAAGAACGGAAGTACACCGCTGTTGGATAAGATGCTCGAGTTCTTCCGCCACACCGAGCGCGAACATAGAGATATATTTGGTTGATTATGAGCAAAAGTCTTGTATCGGTCAACGACCTTAACTTCGACGTTGTGAAGGAGTACCTTAACAGCGGCGCGTCGAAAACGCTGTCGGCGGAGCACCAGCGCATGGTTGACATCTGCCTCGACGTGTACCAGATGATGAAGAAGTATCCTCAGCGAAACATCTGCATCAATCGCCTTATGGTGCAGCAGGGGCTCTCTCGGCCAACAGCCACAAAATATGTAGACTTCGCCCGTGACACCTGGAGCAACTATGTGGACTTGAAGCGCGAGTTTCTGGAGACTTTCTTCCTCGAGAAGCTGCTGCAGGAGATCAGCGACCCCGACGCCAGCGAAGCCGCCAAGGCCAAGAACCTCGCCACCCTGCAGAAGCACCTCGAAGCCATGCCGGAGCAGCAGGTGGACCCGAAGCTGATGGAGAAGAACACGGTGTATATCCAGGTGAACATCGGCGGGCGGGCGGTGCCGCTGTCGGAGGAGGACCTGGAGCAGATACCCATGGCGGTGCGTCAGAAGTTGCTGGCCTCGCTGGGCGGCAACATCGACGACCAGGAGGCCGTGAGACTGTTGGAAAGCTAACCCGATATGGCAGAGATAAAACTATACGGCAACCAGGCGCAGCTTCCGAAGCTGCTGCTCCGCGCTCCCTGCGAGGTGAGCGTGGAGGGTCGCGGCACGGGTAAGAGTTTCGACATCGGCTTCAAGATGGATGCCATCATACGCTCGATGCCGGGCGCCGTGGTGGCCCTCACCGGCAAGACCTACGGCCAGTTGCTCACACGCACGCTGCCCTCGTCGCTGAAACTGCTCAATCAAATCGGCTACCAGAAGGACGTGAATTACGTTGTCGGGCGGAAGCCCCCAACTTGGTTCAAAGATTCTTACGAAACATTGAACAAGTTTGACAACGTAATCAGTTTCTCGAACGGCACCAGATTCGCCATGATTTCACAGAGCGAACCTGGTAGCGGTCGAGGAGCGAATGTGGACTATGAGATAGCCGACGAGGCCCTGCTGCTCGACCGTGAGCAGTACAACAACGAGGTGTCGCCCACCAACCGCGGCAACCTCGAGTTCTTTGGCCGCAAGTCGAAGCGCCCCATCGCCATGCACCACGGCTTCAAGTTCTCGACATCCATGCCGATGAACAAAGAGGGAAGGTGGATATTGGAATACGGCGACTATTACAAGACCGAGCGCGGCATCCGGCTGTTCGACATCTGGAACCGCGTCGTCATGCTCCAGGTGGAGCTGCTGAAGGTGGTGGCCGAGTACAAAGCCACCCACAAGGCCGACCTCGTGGCCGAGTTCCGGCAGCAGATGAACGAGATTAACCGCCTCAAGCAACAGATCACCCCCTTTGTGAGCAAAGAGGGCGTACTGTTTACCCTCAGCAACGCCTTCGACAACTTGGAGATGCTCGGCTTCGACTATCTGCTAAAGAATCAGCGCCTGCTGCCGCTGCTCATCTTCATGACCGAGATAATGAACATGTACTACGCCAAGGTCGAAGACTGCTTCTATTCCATTCAGGAACACAAGCATGTCTACTACACCGGCTACGACAGCGACCGAGTGCGTGGCGCCGCCCTGCAGGTGGGCTACGACATTCAGGACGGCATGTTCGACAGCAGCGTGTATGATAGAGACTGCGACACCAACGCGCCGCTGGAGCTTGGCTTCGATTGGGGCTCGTCTATCTGCGTGATGACGGTGCAACAGCCGCGCTATTGGGACTTTGTGAACGATTGTCCCTCCGAGGCCGTCTGCCAAACCATGATAAACGAGTTCTTCACCAAGCCCGACGGCGGCGACAACATGATGATCCGCGACCTCATCGGCAAGTTCGCCAAGTATTACGAACACCACGCCTGCCGGCAGGTCATATACTATAAGGATAAGTACGGCGACCATCGCAACCCCAACGTGATGAACAACAGCACCTACAACGAGATGGCCATTGCCGAGTTGCAGAAGTACAGCTGGACGGTCATCGAGGAGGAGCATCCGGGCATGGAACCCAAACAGTCGGACAAATACATCCTTTGGAACATCATACTTGGTGAGCAAGACCCGCACGTCCCCCGCTTCCGTGCCAACGGCGATAAGTGCAAGTACTCGCTCATCAGTATGAACAATGCCAAGGTGAAGACCGTCGAGGGACAGATGAAGAAGGACAAAAAGAGTGAGCGCCCCGACAGTGGAGTGCTCCCCGAGGAAGCCACCCACTTCTCGGATGCTGTAGATAAGTTGATATATACCAAGTATATGTCGTATCTCTCCATCAGCGACGGCGACGACTTCACCAACATGGAATAGGCTTTTTGTATTTTATCATATCGTATTGTACCTCCTGCGACCTCGCACCGCCGGGAGGTTTTTTGTTGTGCCCGAAATAGAGAGCCTCTTTGTCTGTGGACGGTATCGGCACACAATTTCGGGAACGTGGCAAGAGTGTGTCGGTAGTTGCTGTGTTACTCATTACCGCTTACCTCACAGGACCATACGCTACGCTATAAGGTTCAGTGAGCGCTGCCATTGCGTTACGAATCACCTACGCCACACACTTGCTGGCCCCGCTTGCTCTCGCACCCCCAGCTATTTATAAGAGCGCCGCCATACCGCCAGCCGTACCGGCCCAACCATACCGCTCCCGTTGGTCGTGCCCCGATTGGCTGGCGGTGTGGCGGCTTCAATGATTGCGGCACAAAGGCCGCTTATCGGAAGCACGAGTTATGTGTCTGCCTACGAGAGAGGTGCGGTCGTGGACTCACCACACTCTTCGGCAGGTGGACGCAAGAGAGCACCGTGGACGGCGCACACTTGCGGGGTGGACGGCATAGGTGGACGGCGGCAGCCGCCCCCCCTCCCTCACATATCGGTAAAATTTTTTGTGCGTGCGCACTCTCTTCGGTAGGGCGAGCCCCCGCTTCGGAAAATCCTTTATCGCTTCGCTTTAAGAATTTGGGTTGTGGAATGAGGTAATTGACTGAAACACCCTTTATTGATATTTCACCGAACCCGTCGGCGAAAATCAGACCTCCACACCGTCCGCGGGTGTTGTGTCCCCGCCACAGTGCCGGGCGCGGCGTACCTTTGCAATATGAAAGACGAAAAAGATACGATACGCCGCGTCGATGCGCTGCGCGAGATGGAAGTCCGCGAGGACCAATACGGTAAACGAGTGCTGTACAGCATCCAGTTCTACACCAAGGAGGGCGAGGTGGTCTATTACAGCCACGCCTACACCACCGGCCTGCGGGCCAACATGAAGGTGAACCGCCTGCGCGGAGTGCAACAGTGCGACTCGGCAGGCAACAAGATAGGCCATGTGGTGCCTGTCTCAATCGACAATTTGCGAATGTTCAACGGTAAAAAAGTAGTGCTCTAATGGCAGACGTAATGAAACTGGCTCCCTTCGTCCTCTCGTATGAGGGAGGCTTCGTCAACGACCCCGACGATGCAGGAGGAGCAACGAACAAGGGGGTCACTCTCGCCACCTGGCGCAGGGTGGGTTACGACAAAGACGGCGACGGCGACATCGACGTGGCAGACCTCAAGCTCATCAGCGACGAGGAGGCTGTCAATGCCGTGCTGCGTCCTCACTACTGGAACCGGTGGAAGGCAGACCAGATAAATAGCCAGTCGCTGGCTAACATCCTCGTGGATTGGGTGTGGGGCAGCGGCAAGCATGGCATCGTCATCCCACAGCGTATGCTCGGCGTACAGGCCGACGGTATAGTGGGTCCCAAGACCCTTGCCGCTCTCAACGGCGTGGATGCAAAGGTATTCTTCGACCAGATGAAGGTAGAGCGCGAGATGTTCTTCCGTCGGATCGTGGAGGCTAAACCCACGCAGAAGAAGTTCCTCAAAGGGTGGCTCCGTCGCCTCAATGGCATCCAGTGGGGCCGCCTGGTGTGCAACAACGGCAAGGTGATAAAATTTCCTGAACAATGAAAAAGATACTTGTTGTCATAATATTTGTTTTTGGGGTTCTGTTTACGAACGGGTGCAGTAGGAAGACTACTGTGCCCGTCGTCGTGCCTGTTCACGACACCCTCGTGGAGCATCATTGGCAGTACGACACCAGCTTCGTCGACCGCTGGCACTATATCACTGTCAAGGGTGACACAGTGACCAAGACCGACAGCGTGGTTATCTTCAAGGCGAAATACATTCACGACACAGTGAGCCAGAGTGTTGAAGTGCCTGTGGAGGTGGTCAAGACCGAAACAGTAGAGGTGGAAAAACGTCTCAACCTGTGGCAAAAAGTGACCATGTGGCTCGGAAGCATCGCCATTGTCGGAGGCATTGCCATAGGAGGCTACAAGTTATGGGTAAAATTAAGGTAAAGGAGGTTGACGGCGGCGGTCGTGGCTTCCTCACCGAGAGCGAGTACAACCGCCAGATGGAGGCCTGGGCGCGTAAGACCCAGCAACTTGCCAAGCAGCAGGCCGCCCAGCTGACCCGTGGCAAGAGCAGCACCCACACCTACAAGACCGGCAAGAAGGCAGGCAAGAGCGAAAAGAAGCTGCGCAACAGTATTCAGTTCCAGCTCAAGAGCCGTGCCGGCGAGGTGGCAGGTGTC
Source organism: uncultured Bacteroidales bacterium (assembly GCA_900316235.1). Classification (GTDB taxonomy): domain Bacteria; phylum Bacteroidota; class Bacteroidia; order Bacteroidales; family P3; genus Colimorpha. The sequence goes on along the minus strand of ONCC01000021.1, from coordinate 22,636 downwards.
GCCTTTCAGTTCCCTGTGCATGGCATCTTCAAAGAGTACGGCGTCAGCCGTGGCTACCCTGCCCACGGCCACATGCGCCGCTCCCTCTCCGATTGGCTTTCGAGCGCCCTCGACAAGCAGGACGAGAAGCTGGCCGACATTGTGGCCCTGTATCAGAGCGACAAAGTGCTGCACACCTTCCGCGCCATCGGCGGCAAGACAACCTCGTGGAATATCGCCTAACGGCGCTGTCCCTGCGCGTGTATTATATGTATTCTATTTTTGCAATAGAAAATATAGAATACAATGTCAGTTACCCTTACCTCCACCCCGTTCAAGGTTGCTTGGGCCAAGAATCGCAACTCGTATAAGATGAGCTGCAACACCTTGGTGAGCAATGGTACCCGCTGCCTCTACTACTACAATTGGACCGGAACCTTCCCCTCGGTGGGTCAGTATATCGTCATCAATGTCGACGGTGTGGAGTACAAATTCAAAGTTGTCAGTGCTACTTCTACAGCAGCCTACGAGATTTCCCAATGGAAAGAAATAGGTCCCAAGGTGGCCGACTGCTATTATCTGAAAGCTCTCTTTACTATCACTTGCAATAGTCTGAGTGATGTTGGGTCTGGCTGGATGCAGCTCTCCGGCAAGGCTTATGTTAAGCACGTGGTGAGCGTCTATGCCATGGATGAAGACGGCAATCGTCTGTCTAATCAACTGTACAACACCTCTTCTATCTACCCGCAGAATCCCGGCACCGACCCGGTGTACCTGAAAAACTACGCCGTGGCGGCACGGCTGGAGGTGGTGACGAACAACAACAATACGCTCACCACGCACAGCGTCAGTGGCTTGGTGTTCCAGCCTGACACCGCCGGAAACATAGAAATCCCGCTCGACCTGCTGGGTAGCCTCATCCCTCAGCCGGACATCCCCACGACCGACCCGACAGTCAGCACGTGGGACGTGACGACCAACATGCTGATGAAATACCGCCTGCAGTACGGCGAGATGTGGGGCGACGATGTGCCGCTCATCCAGAACTGGGTGACTAACCCCGCCAGCGGCTACAATTTCGCTCTCTGTGGCGAGGAGGCCGACCGCTTCTCGCGCCTCAACCTGGCCGACTGGGACGACAGCAATGTGCTGTTCTCCGAGACAAACAGCCTGTTTCGGATATTAGGGGAGCGCAGCGGCGAGACGGTGCGCGTAAGTCGCTCTCAGGCACAGTACATCTACGGCATGTGGTACGACCGCACACAGTCCTCCTCGGCCACCAAGACGGTAAATATCGGCCTTTCTGTCGACAGTAGCATCGGAACCCAGACCTCGAAGACTGTTCGCAACGGTGAAATCTACCGCATACCGGTGGGTATCGCCGGTTTGGGCATCAGCGCCACTCCCAAATACTACACGTTGAGCATATCGCTCGGTGGCACCACCTGGCAGCGCACCTTCATCGTCTACCCCGACTCCTACCAGCCGACGAACTTCCTGCTGCAAAACAAGTACGGCCTGCTCACCGTGCTGCAGGTGCCGGAGGTGCGCCGCGAGATGAACACCGAGGCCGAGGAGATGGTGGTCGACCGCCGACGCTACCTCGACATCACGGACGACAGCGAGACCTATACCGCCGTGACGGCGCTGATGACCCGCGAGGAAGGCCGCAAGCTGGCCATGTGCGTCGGGCAGCAGTTCCACTATGTGCAGTGTGGCACCAACTGGCTTCGCATCAGCATCGAGGCGGGTAGCTTCACGGTGCTCGACGAGGCCGAGGATATGATCCGAGTGGAGTTCAACTACCGCTTTATTGAAAATCAGGAAGAAAATATAACCCGTGGCAGCATGGCACGCTCGACGGGAGCCACCCTCTCGGACTTCGACAACCAGGTGGTGAGCTTCAGCGACCGCACACCCGCCACCCATAACAACATACTATAATGCAGACAGTACAACCGATATACGAGGGCGAAAGCTATGCTTCGATATTTCAGAAGCTCAACACGCTCATCGCGGGTTACAACGAGATGGTGGCCGCTCTGGGCAGCGCCCTGAATAACGGCACCTTCGACTACAACAGTCTCTCCAACCGTCCGAGTATCAACGGTGTGGAGTTGGTGGGTAACAAGACACAGGAGCAGCTCTCCATCAGCATCGACAGCGAGACGCAGCAGGCACTCTCTACCTTCCAGACACAGATTGAGGGAATAAACACCTCGATGGCCGGCAAGGTGAACACCAACGACCTGCCGACTGTGCTGCAGCCCTACGCCAAGAGCACCGATATTCCCGATGTGAGCGGGCTGGCAACAAAGCAGGAGTTGAACACCGGATTGGCTTCGAAGGTGGATAACACCACTTTCAACACCACTGTCACTACCCTCAACACCTCCATCAGCTCGAAAGCCTCTGCCGGTGAGGTGCCTACCTTGGTACAATGGAACACCCTCAACACGGAGATGACCTCAAAGGTGATACAGGCGGGAAACTCGGCCACGGCGGCTGCCAACAGCGCTACCACGGCGAGCAACAAGGCTACGGAGGCTTCGCAGAGTGCTCAGAGTGTCAGCGGGGCTGTGAACCGTATCACATCACTGGAGAATACCGTCAACGGCACCGGCTCGACGCAGGGCCTCTCCAGCCGCACCCTCTCGCTGGAAAACAAGATGGGCGACGTGGGAGACAAGACCTCTATCTCGGCTGACTTGAAGGAAAGCCGTGTGAAGACGAATGACATTCTCGAGGCCTTGAGGGGGTTCTCGCCGGATATGTACGAGAAGATGAAGGACATCGGCGCTTTGGATGTAAACTATTAAACATACAAATATATGAACTGCAATAACATCAGAGGAAATATCACCGAGCCGGTGCCGGAGTGCCAGGTGTTTATGCCGGGCATCCAACGCCTGCTCTTTATTCCGCGCAAGCATGTGGAGAGCATCAACGCGCTGGCCGCCCAGGTGCCCGCCACCTACAGCGAGGCTGTCATCATCGGCAGCCCGCTGATGGGGCAGCAGGCCGTGACGGTGAAACCCGCCCGCGAGTTCGCCGAGATTTACTGCTCCGACGAGCTGGGCGAGTTGAAGTATGAGCCGCAGGGGCAGAAGGGCAGCCGGTCGCTTCACGCCATGGTGGAGATTTTCCACCCGGGCTTCAAGGCCAAGCTGCTCGGCTATATGGCTTGGGCGCTCAACACCGAGTTTATGCTGCTGGTGATGACCAGCGCAGGGTCGTGGCACATGCTGGGCGACCTCAACCGTGGCTGCCGCCTCATCGACGGCACCGAAGCCTCCAGCGGCAAGGCCGTGACCGACGCCAACGGCGGCCGACTGACATTCGAGTATAACTGTGCCCGTCCGAGGGTGTTCTACTACGGATGGGACCCCGACGACCCGGTGAACGGCGTCGAGCGTTTCCGCATCGCCTACCTCCTCGGGGTGGGGGGCAACGGCCGTGTGCTCGGCACCGAGGACGGTCGCGCTATTGGACTGAAAATTTTTAAATAACACCCAAAAAAATAACAAACTCATGAGTGAAATTGAAATTGTACCGGGTAGCGATCTTGCCACTATGCCCAGCGGCAATCGCGCACTGAACCAAGTGCACCTGTTTGGTTATCGCATTGATACCAACGAAACAATCAACTTTCAAGGGCAGGAAATCCTGAAAGAAATCGACGCCGCCGTGAGCGGTCAGACCGGCATCCCCATGTGGAGCGACACGCACCCCACTTTCGCCGTTGGCGACAAGGTGGTGAAGGATGGCCAGACCTACCGCTTCACCGAAGAGCTGGAGGCCAACGCCGCATGGGACGCCACCAAGGTGGAGGAGTACAGCCTCGAAATCGAGAACAACGAACTGCGCCAGAAGATTGAAGAAGGCGTCGTCGTGGCCAAGCTTGCAAAAAACTTGGAGAGTTGGGAGGGCGAATCCATGAGCCGCGACTACGTTCAGTCCTCATATGTGGAGACCACCGGCGGCGACATCAGCATCGACAGCTCGCTGCCCGCCAACCTGAAGAGCGTGGTGCCGACCACGGACTTTTTCGCCTCGCAACTCATCAGCACGGGCTTCAACCTGCTGCGTCGCGCCACCGCCGTGGGCACTGGCTGGTATTTTGAGGTGCCGCACCTCATCGCCACGGAGCAGAGCATCGGTACAGCGTTGCAGAACAACGGTGTGCTGTTTACGGGCAGCGACCACGCCAACCTCACGCCGACGGTCTATTTCAAGCCGTTGGCAAGCGGTGTGCCCACCAGCGTCACCGATGGCGTTGCCGCCACCTACACCGACAAGAACGGTCGCCGTCACTACACCACCAGCGGAGCCGGTTACCTCATCGTCAGCGGTATCGACCGTGCGAGCGTCTGCGCCCACATTGGCTGGAGCCGTCGCTATGACGACTACATCAGCGTGGCCGACGAAGCCGATGCCGGAGCTGTGGTCGATATGGCCGCTGGCATCCACGCCCTGCACGCCTACGACAAGATGCTCGTCATCGGTGCTGTGGCCGACCGCATCGAGCGCACCGGCGAGAACCAAATCACCTGGACGCGCCGCCTCGACCGTGTACAGCCCGCTTGGACCAACACCGCTATCGAGGAAGAGGGCGAGCCCACGGGCCAGTATCTGCACGAGGCCGACATCAGCGCGATGAAGGCTGGAGGTGCCGCACAGTTCGAGACCGCCAATATCGGCCTGACCGTTGACGGCACCAAGGTGAGCTACACCGACAGCAACGCCGAGGCCACGACCGACTATGTGAAGTACGAGCTGGCCGCGGAGGTGACGGGCACTGCCGCCGTGAGCAGTACCTTCGCCTGCGAGGACTGGGGCCTCATCATCCTCAAGGGTGCCACTGGCACTGCCGACGTGGTGCTCGACTATGCGCAGAATGTCCCCGACAACCTGCGTACCTCGCTGCCTATCATCAACGACCTGCACCACTGCACCGGCTCCATCAGCCAGGGCTACGGTGTCTGCATCAATGGCACCTACGAAAAGGATAAGACCGTCTACATCCAGCACTTCCTGCTGTTGCAGGGCGGCATTGTACACGTCCTCTTTACCACTCCCATCAACACCACCCTAAACACCCTCAACGTGAGCGGAACGGGTGCCAAGCCTATCCGCATCCTCGGCCAGAACCTGCCCGCCGGTGTTGTCAAGGCACAGACTTATGCCACGCTGGCCTACGACGGTGCCGCTTGGAACATTGTCGATATGTTCTGCCCCGATGCCTCGTTTGACCCCTCCGAGCTGGTGGTGGATATGGGCTTGACCAGCGGCGTGAAGTGGGCTGCCCGCGACCTCGACCTCACCAAGCCTGGCGGCTTCTGCGATACGCCGTTCACCTACGACAAGAGCTTCTTCAGCTGGGGCAACATCGACGGCCACAACCCGAAGAACAACTCCTTCGCCGGTGTCTACAACTGGGGCAGTGTGAACGCTGCCGAGCCGTGGTACGATGGCCAGCCCTATGGCAACACCAAGGGCAACACCCTCGCGGGCGACATTCCCGTTGGCGAGGAGTTCGACGCTGCCCGCGCCAACCTCGGTTCGCCCTGGCGTATGCCGACAACGGCCGAATTTGCAGAGTTGTTTGCCGGCAGTATCTACATTGATGCCACAGGCACCGAAATACCCGCTGCGACAACCGACAAGCGAGTGACCGTGAACGGAATCGTGGGTCTCTACCTCCAGAGCAAGACCAACGGCAACCGCCTCTTCTTCTCGGCTTCCGGCTTCGGCAGTGGGTCGTCGTGGGGCAGCCGCGGTAGCAATGGCAGCTACTGGTCGTCGTCATTCTACTCGTCCCGCCTCGCTCGGGACCTGTACTTCTACAGTGGTGGAGTGAGCCCGCAGGGCGACAACAGTCGGTACGGCGGTTTCGCTGTCAGGGCGGTGCAGAGCTGAGTCTTTTCCCCCACCGAAAAAGGGATGCACCGACAAGGCCGCACCAGCGGCCACCAAGGTGCATCCCCTTCTCTGGGGAATTGTAAAGATTAAGGAAAATGGCAAATTTGGTAGATGTTTTCAAGCAGGAATGGGATAGAGAGAATCCTGCCGAATGGAACAAAATACACCTATACAAGATGGGTGATTTTTGGCGTGCCTACGAATGGAGTGCGTGGTTAATATCTGTTGTCACCTATAACGAAAAAGTGCGGATGACGACCAAAGACCGCAAGCCGCTACACGTCACGCGGATGCGGAGGACGGATGTAGAGGATGCTACCTATTGTTTCGTAGGGTTTCCAGTTAAGTCGGTAGAGAAGTATATTCCCGAGCGAGATACATTCGAGAGTGTCGATGACAAGCACGTAGTAATCACCATTGCGCTGCCAACGCCAACAGACGGTTCGGAGGTAACCTTCGAGCGACTGAAAGAGGCAGTGGAGAAATGGAAAGAAAACTACGATATAAAGGTACAGAAGCCAAAGAAAGAGAAGCCAAGTGCGGCACCAGGGCCTATAGCCGTGGCGAGGCCGATGGGTGCGGGCATTCTCGCGCAGATAATGGCCTACCCTTTGGCGGAGCGTACCGCCGTGGAAAATATAGCGTTCATCTCGTCGCTCAAAAACCAGATAACTGCCATATTATAGTGTGGAATGACAACAAGAAGGTGCTGTAGAGAGATGTCAGGGGAAAGACAAGTTCATAGGTTGTCCGTCCTGCACCCGTCGGGTGTGGGAAAAAGAAAAGACGCGCGGGGGCTCCGCCGGTTCTTCCGTGGTGATCGTAGCAGGTGGCAACCGACCCAAGAAAAGTACACCTATGCCCTATATGATTTCAGGTGTTTGCGTGTGAGCTCTTCTCGGCTTCCGGCAACGGCAATGGGTCGTCGTGGAACAACCGCGGTAGCAATGGCAACTACTGGTCGTCGTCATTCAACTCGTCCCGCAACGCTCGGAACCTGAACTTCAACAGTGGTGGAGTGAACCCGCAGAACAACAACAATCGGTACAACGGTTTCGCTGTCAGGGCGGTGCAGCACTTATCAGTTTCCATAAAGACAAATGCTTGAAAATGCAGACCTTCTTATTTCCACGCCTTACAAGCTAACCCGCGCACAACTGCTATACGACCTCTATGTGGCCTTCGAGGATGCGGCCCGTGGGAAGCACAAGATGTCGTATGTAAAAAAGTTTGAGGAACACCTTGCGGAAAACCTCAACGTATTGTGCGATGAATTGCTCGGTAGGACATATAAAGCCTTGCCGAGCAAATGTTTTATTGTGAGTTATCCGAAAAAGCGCGAGGTCTTTGCCGCGATGTTCCGCGACAGGGTGGTGCACCATCTCTATTTCCGCTACACACATCAGATATTCGAGCGGACGTTTATTGCCGATACCTACAGCTGCATTGTGGGCCGAGGTACGTTGTATGGCGTGGAGCGTTTGCGGCACCATATACGGCAGGCGTCGCTCAATTGGCAGGAAGAGTGTTATACAATGAGCCTTGACATTCGGGGGTACTTTATGCACATCGACAGGGCACGGCTGCTGAAGATTGCCACCGAGTCGTTGAAAAAGATGAGTGTGCATAGAGTTGGGTTGACGAACGATGTGCCGCTGCCGTCGGGGGTGTTGCTGACTGAGCAGACAACGTGGGCGGAGGTGCGAGACTTTGACTTCTTGTTGTGGCTGACGGAGCAGATAGTGATGCTCGACCCAATGGAGAACTGCATTATTGTGGGCGACCCGTCGGACTGGGAAGGTTTAGACCCTGCCAAGTGTATGCGTTTTGTCAAGAAAGGGTTGGCGTTACCTATCGGAAATCTTACATCGCAGTTGTTTTCAAATGTATATCTTAATTTATTCGACCAATATGTAAAGCGTATGCTGTTTTGCCGTCATTACGGGCGTTATGTTGACGACTCTGCAATGATAGACCCTGATAAGGATTGGCTGCTGGCACAAGTGCCGAAAGTGAGGGATTTTTTATGGGATGAGTTGGGGTTGGAACTGCACCAAGGTAAGATACATATACAGGAGGTGCATAAAGGTGTGGAGTTTCTTGGTACATTTGTCAAACCGTATAGGGAGTATGTGTCGAACAGAACGTTGGAGCGAATGCAAAAGAAATTGCAGCAGGTAGATTTGCGCAACCGTGAGGCCGCGTTGAGGTCGGTAAACAGTTACCTTGGCATAATGAGCCACACAGCAAGTTACAACCTGCGGCGGTCGATGTTCGGTGAGGGTGAGTTCGCCGAGTTGATAGAGTATGATGCCGATATGAGGAAGGGATGGCTGGCGGCATAGAATAATATTCAACATAGCCCAATGGCTGTCCCCACGAGTGCGCACGCAAGGGTGTATTTTTGCCATATAAATAATAGGTAATATATGGCCAAGACACTCAACAGGAAGGTTACGATATACATCGACGGAAAGGAGGTGAAAAGCACCCTCGCATCGCTCGAAGCCGAGATGCGCAAGCTGAAAGCGCAGCAAAAAAACATGACCATCGGCAGCGAGGAATACATCCGCACCACGAAGAAGATCCGCGAGATAAACAGCGTAATTGAATCACAGCGCCGCGAGGTGAAAGGCCTCGGCAACGAGTGGAAGAGCACCACGACCAAGGTGGCCGAGTTCGCCAATGTGGTCACGGGTCTCAACTCAGCCTTCCAGATGGTTGATCTCGGCATCGGCAAACTCAAAGACCTCGCCAAGACTGCCGCCGAACTGGATGATGTCTACGCTGACGTTATGAAGACCACCGGCCTCACTCACGACCAGGTGGAGAAGCTCAATGAGGTCTTCTCGAAGATGGACACCCGCACCAGCCGCGAACAACTCAACCAGCTGGCCTATGAGGCTGGCAAATTGGGTATCAGCAGCGAGGAGGCCATCAAGGGCTTCGTGTCCGCTGCCGATAAAATCAACATCGCCCTCGGCGACGTGCTGGGCGAGGGTGCCATGGTCACCATCGGCAAACTGTCGGGTGTCTATGCCAAGAGCACCAAGCAACTCGCCGACTCGGCGGGCGACATCGAGGCGCAGATGCTCAAGATTGGCTCCGCAGTCAACATGTTGGGGCAGTCCTCTACGGCCAACGAGCAGTATCTTGTGGAGTTCCTCGGCCGCTTGGGTGGTGTGGCTACGCAGGCCGGACTGTCGGCCGACCAGATACTCGGCTTCGCCTCTGCCCTCGACCAAGACATGCAGAAGCTCGAAATGTCGGCCACCGCTTTCCAGCGTCTCATCGGCGAGATGATTAAACGCCCGGAGCAGTTCGTCAAGGCTGCCGGCGTACCTCTTCAGGAGTTCCAGCACATGTTGGAGACCGACATGAACGGCGCCATTATCAGGGTGTTGGATGGCTTCAACAAGATGGGCGGATATACCGAGTTGATGCCGCTCTTCAAAGACATGGGCCTCGACGGACAACGTGCCGCCGCCGCCGTGTCGGCTATGGCCTCCAGCCTCGACAAAGTGGCCGAAGCACAGGCTATCGCCAACCGCGAGTTGACCACCGGCAACAGCGTCATCAACGAGTTCAATGTCAAGAACAACACTATGCAAGCGCAAGCAGAGAAAGCCAAGAAGCGCTTTGAAGATATGCGCATCGAACTCGGCAACGAGCTTTATCCCGTGCTCATCCACTTGCAGCGGACCGGCACGGTGCTGATGAAGGGCGTGGCGGGCTTCGTTCAACTCGTCAAGGAGAATAAAGCCATCCTCCCCGGTCTCATAGCCTTAATGGCTAACTGGGTGCGCGTGAAGACATTGGCTTTTGTCGCCAGCGGTAAGTTGCAGGGCAGTATTAAGTCGCTGCTCGGCATTGAGAAGTTGCAAGCCCACCAGATGGACGTGCAGGCCGCCAAGGAAGCCAAACTGATTGCCGCAAAAGAGAAAGAAAGACTGAAAAATCTTCAAAACACCCTCTCTATTGAACAAGAGAACCTTGCGCGACAGCAAGATTCAAAACTCATTGAGGTGCAGAAGTTGGCCACCATCACCAAAAACAAGGTGTACCAGGCCGAAATAGCAGTCAACGAACAGGCCGCTATTGCCGAGACAGCACACGCCAACGCCATAAAGGCGAGCAAGGCTGCGTTTGCTTCTACCCCCTGGGGACTCATCATTACCGCCTTGACAAGTATCGGCACAGCTGTATATAATATATGGAAGAACAGTGAGAAGGTAAAACTCGGACAGGCAATGAAGGAAGCTGGCCGTGCTGCCTATGAAGCCAAATCTCATGTCGATGTGCTATTCAATGCCTTAAGGAACGCCAAAGAAGGTTCTGACGAATATAGGATTGCATTGCAAAAAATAAAGAGCGAATATCCTGGTCTTATCGCACAGCATCTTGACGAGAAGGGTAAATTGAAAGATTTGGAAAAAGCCTACAAAGACCTCTCTCAGGCCGCTATGAATGCCGCCTATAACAGGGTGTTTACAGAGAAGATTGCAGAAGAGATGGGTAATCTCGGAGAGTCTGTTGAGGAAAATACCGACGACATTCTCGACCATATCACCGGATTCGAGAATGCAACCGCCGAGGTTCAAGGTGTGATTAGAAGAAGGGTTCAGGAGCTGGCACAAGAACTCATGGACGGAAAGTTGCAGGATGGCGCCGCAGCTTATCGTGAATTGGTCCAGACTCTCAAACAATACTCCGGCATGCACATTGAGGGGCAAAGGAAAAATGCCTATGATTTGCCAGACATACAGGAAGTTATACAATTTTTTAACAATATTCAAATACGACAGTCACAGGTCAACGCATTGTCCGAGAAGTATAAAGGACTGATGCGTGAGGTGAAAGGCGTTGTCGATGATGTAAATTCGTCTGTTACTACAACAACAGAAACGACTAATATTCTTTTGGACGAGACGAATAATTTGACAGTAGAGACAGAAGCACAACGTAAAGCCAGAGAGAAACAAGAAAAAGCTCAAGCAAAAGCAGAGGCCGCTTGGGAGCGCTTCTCAAACGCCTACGACCAGGCAATGAGCAAAATCAATGCTCGGACGCTCTCCGGCATCGAGGCCATTGGTGCCGAAATCGACGCAGCCACTCAGAAGATGCGCACCGACATCGAAGCCATCGACAAATCCGCTCACCCCGAGGCCGCCAAGATGCTCTCCGACCTCGAAGCAGCCACCGAGGCATGGAAGCGCACCAAGATTGACGAGTACATCGCCAAGACCAACAAGGAAATCGACAAGCTGGCCAAGTCTACCGCCAAGCAGGGCAAGACCGAACTCGACAAGGTGAAGAAAGCCACCGAGGAACTCAACCAGAAGTTCCGCGACGTGGACGCCACCATCGCACAGCTAACTGTCGACCGCGAGATTCTCGCCGCCAAGGACGACGATAAGAGCAAGGAACAACTGGCCAACATCGACGCGCAGATTGCCCGCTTCAAGGAGTTGCGCTCCCTGATGGTGGGTGCCGTCTTCGCCGAGATTGCCCCGACGGTCAAGAATCCCTTCCAGAAGCAAGAGCAGCAGATGAACTCCTTCTCCTATGCCGAGAACCGCGCAAAGGCTCTCGCCAAGGTGCAGGAGGAGATAGAGAAATACACCCAAGCCCTCGACGATGCCATTGAGGCCGAGAAGGAGATGGAACGTGTCGCCACGGCGAACGGCAGCGACGAGGAGGCAGAGAAACACCGCAAGGCTACCGAGGAACTGGAGAAGCAGAAGAAAGCCGTCGAAGATGTACGCAAGGAGGCAGAGAAACTCGCCAAGACAAAAGCCGTCAATGTCACCCTCAACAAGTGGGCAGATGCTGTGGAAGAGTTTGGCAGCAAGGCTCTCTCTATTTTCTCCAACATCAACTCCATCCTCTCCAACATCTCGCAGCAGCACCTTCAGGAACTCGAAGACCAGAAGGACGAGGAAATAAAGATGCTCGACGACCAGCTGGAGCAGGGACTTATCAGCCAGGAGAACTACGACAAGCGAAAAGAGGAACTTGAGACCGAATATAGAGATAAGGCCCACGAGGCAGAACTGGAAGATTGGCGCCGACAGAAGGCCTACGGCTACAGCGAGGCCGTCATCAATGCCGCCGTCGCCGCCACCAAGCTGTGGGCAGGCGAGGGCACCACGGCCTACAAGATAGCCATGAGCGCCCTGCTTGCCGCCGAGATGGCTACACAGATTGCCGCCATTGCCAGCCAGCCGGAACCCCGCGCCAAGGGTGGCTATGTGGAGAGCGAGCGACTCTATCGTGTCGGTGAGCAAGGACGCGAGTGGATAGCCAGCAACAGTCTGCTGACCGACCCCACCACGGCTCCCATGATCCAGGCACTCGAAGCCTACCAGCGTGGCAACCGCCGCGCCTTGCAGATGGACCAGCTCAATATGCCGGTCGTCATGCAGGCCGCCCGCGAACTCGGCCGCCGCTCCACAGGCAGCAGCGACCGCTTCACCGCCTCCAAGGGCGACGACATGCTCAAGGTAATGAAGGACTTGGCCAAGTATCTCGAAGACCCGAAGAACCGCCAAGCCTACATCAGCCGCCAGACGCAGACCGACTTCGACAAAAACGAGGACTTCCTCCGCAACCGCGCTTCCCTCGGCTAATCTGTCCCTCTATACAATATATATAGAAAGTATTTTTGCAATAGATAAACAACCCAAAGAATGGAAAAGGTAGACAAAAGAAAGTTCTGGCTCGGCACAGTGATGGCCCTCGCCGGTGTCGCCATGCTCTTCGTGGCGCTCTTCATCCCGCCTCAAGGCGAAATATCAGGCTCGGCGTTAGGCGCCGCAGGCGAAATCTTCCTGGTGGCAGGCAGCCTGCTCGGCCTCGACAGCTACTTCAACTTCAAGCTAAAACGATACTTGCGCAATGAAGAAAACAAGTAATTGCTGGCTCCTCGAGAGCAACCGCCCGAAGTACCTCGTCGGTGGCTTCATCCTCGGCCTGCTGCTCACCTTTCTCTGTGCCCTCGGCTGTGCCGGCGGCATGGAGTTCAAGGATAGGCAGTGGGGCGGCAAGTGGGACTGGCTCGACTTCGCGGCCACACTTCTCGGCGGCCTTCTCGGCCAAGCTGTTCAACTGTTAATCATCTGGCTAATCATAAAGTAACATGGATATACTATTCAACAATGATGGCGACCCCATGATGTTCTGTGGCAAAGGCGTGTACGGCTTCACCAAGAACACCGAGCCGGTGCCCGAAAAGCCCAAGGAGACCTTCACCGTCAAGGAGCGCGACTTCGTGAGCTGGGGCCCCGGCAACCGCTACCCCGACGAGGCAGTGCGTACCATCGGCAGCACGGGTGTACTCTCCACCGGCATAGGCTTCAAGGCCCGCACCTCCTTCGGGCAGGGCGTGGTGCCTATGGACGTGGCAGGTTACGACGACAACGGCGACCAGCGCCTCATACCCTGCCGCGACGAGGAGGTGCAAAAGTATTTCCGCTCCTGGCAGTTCATCAACTACGCCAGCAGCGCTTTCCGCGACCTCTTCAAGTTTGGCAACTGTTTCCCCGTGCTGTATTTCAACCGCGACGCCTCGAAGATTGTCAACGTCATTGTCTATAACGCCCGCCATTGCCGCGTGAGCAAAGACAAGCGCTGGCTGCTGGCCTTCCCAAATTTCGACGAGCAGATGCCGACCGACCAGGACAGCGAGGTGTTTCCCATGCTCGACGAGTACGACCCCTTCACCGACCTGCAGCGCATGAAGCTGGCAGGCAAGCTGAAAGGGCAGCCGGTGGCCTTCCCGCGCATCAAGAACTACTACAGCAATAACGACTACTACGGCATTCCCGATTGGGACGCCGCGTTGCGCAGCGGCTGGATCGACATCGCCAACAAGATACCCAAGTTCCTCGCCAAGAGCTACGCCAACGCCATGTCGCTCATGTGGCACATCCAAGTTCCCAAGACCTTCTGGAACGAGAAGTTTCCCAAGGGCGACAACTCCAACAAGGAGGAACGCAAGAAGAAGATACAAGACTGGATGAAGAAGATGGAAGAGGACTTGTGCGGCGAGGAGAACGTCAGCAAGGCTTTCATCTCCACCTACGAGGCAGGCATCAACGGCAAGGGCGAGGGCTGGAAGATTGACCGTTTGGAGAATGAGATTGACGCCAAGGAGCGCCTCTCCACCTCGGCGGCCGCCAACAGCGAGATACTCTTCTCGCTGATGATCAACCCCAGCGTCTTTGGTGCAGGTATGCCCGGCGGCGCCTACGCTGGCAATGCCGGCAGCGGCTCCGACATCCGCGAGAGCTTCCTCGTCAGCATCATCACCACCTACATCGAGAAGCAGCAGGTTCTCTTCCCGGTCAAGATGATGCTCGAGTACAACGGCCACAGCGACAATTTGGTGCTCAAGTACAAAGAAACGATATTAACCACCCTTAACACGGGCCAAGCCAAGGAGGAAATCACGACATGATAAACGACCCAAAATTCTTCAAGGCGGCAAACAACCAAGACGGCGCCGCCGAGTTCAAGCGCTGCATCCCCGTGGGTGTGCAGACCTCGTTCAAGACTATGGCACCCGCCATCGCCACCGCCGAGCAGCTGCGCCTGCTGCCTTACCTCGGTCAGCCTCTCTTCGACCGTGCGGCGACCTACTACGCCGCCCACACAGAGGCCGACGCAACTCTCGACGAGCTTGTGGCCCACATTCAGATGACTGTGGTACGCATGGCCCTCTGGGACAGTTTCGACCAGTTGCAGGCCTTTATGACCGACAATGGCATGGCCGACAACCAGGAGGGCGAACACCGCCTCTACCGCTACCAGAGCGACGCCCTGCGTAACAGCCTCCAGCGGCAAGGCTACGAGTGGCTGAATAAGACGCTGGAGTTCTGCACCACCAACGTACAAGCCCTCACCGAGTTCCAGCAGTCGCCCTACTACACCGAGCGGCAGGACTCGATGATACACAGCATGGCCGACTTTGAGCGTTTCGTGGCTATCGGCCACGACTTCACCGTGTTCGCCAAGCTGCGCGACGTGATAGAGGCCACCGACACCATGGAGCTGCCCTATCGCCTCGGCGACACGCTGCTGGCAGCCGTCAAGTCCGACCCGACATCCGCACGCATCGCTCCGCTGATGCACGGCATTCAGGGCTTCGTGGCTCATTGGAGTATGGCCGTCGCCATTCCCTTCCTCAACCTGCAGGCCACCGCCAACGGCCTCGTCATCGTGGCCGAGCAGAGCAACGACGGCGCTGCACGCCAGCAGGCACCCGAACAGCAGATATTGGCTTTCGCCAAGCGCCACCGCGACGCGGCAGAACGCTACATCGGCCAAGTGGTTACCTACTGCAAGCAGCACCGCGACACCTACCCCGAAATTGAAGCACTCGGCCCATCCGAGAGCGAACACGCCGACGACCTCCTCGACAACGACCACCACAAAACCTTCACCGTGTTATGACAAACTTTCTCATCGACTTCAAGCTCTACATGGGCCACCTGGCACGGCTGCACCGTGAGATTCAGGACACGCCGGAGGAGCGCCACTATTTCTTCGGCGACCTGCCCGACTTCTGGGCCAACCTGCGCTCCGAGGTCAACTTCCCCGCCATGGTGGCCGAGTACAGCGAGGTGAACTACGAGGGAGGAAAGAGCAACGTCAGCAAGCGCCGCGTTACCTCCTTCTCAATCGTTGACAGCTACGACCAGGCAGGCGACGTCAACGAGATGGTGCTCAAGGTTTCCAACTGCGAGAAGATAGCCGAAGAGGTGCTTGGCCGCATGATCAAAGACCCCGACAGCGAAAAGCCCTTCCGTACCATCGACATCGAGAGCATAACAGGCGAATACAACGCCAACGAGGCAAACAAATATGTCGGCTACCGCATCAACCTGACGCTAACCGACCCCAACATTTGCATCTACAGCGACAACGCCTGGCTCCCCGAGCCGGAACCCGAACCAGAAGAAGCAACAGAAACGGAGGAAACAACCGATGCAGACAGTTGAGTTCAAGGTGGCGGGCAAGATGTACGCCTGCCAGGTGCCCGACCGCTGGGCCGACATCACCCCCAGACAGTTCGCCATCTTCGCTGGTTGCGTCGCGGGCGACACCGAGCTTATCGACCCCGACACCGTGCGCCGCATCCTCGACATCCCCGACGTGGTGGCCGTCAACCTCACCGTGGCCGATTGGTACTTCCTCGAAGAGACCATACATTGGATGCTCGACCTCGACAGCTACACCACCACCGCCCTGCCCTTCGTAACCCTCGCCGACAGTACCGAGTGCCACGGCTTTGCCGACGACTTCTCGGATGTAACGTGGGAGGAGTGGACTATCGCCGACAGTCAGGCAAACGCAGGTCGCTGGGACATCGTGGCCGCCGTCATGTACCGACCCATCAAGCCTAATTGGGACCGCCACAGCGACCCGCGCGTGGAGTTCAATAAGTGGGACAGCGAGAGTCGTCTGGCAGCCATGCAGGCCCTCGGCACCGACACCCTCGCCGCCGTGGCCCTCAACTACAAGCTGCTGCGCCACCAGCTGACCCGCCGCTTCAAACGCCTCTTCACCCCTGCCGGTGGCAATAGCAAGGGCGGCGGCACCAACCTCGGCTCACTCATCCGCAACGTGATGGGCGACAACTTCTTCGAGGAGGAGAAATATTTGAAACTGCCCGTGCCATCGGTGCTCTTCCAGCTCGACAGGATGGTGCGGGAGGAAAAAGAAAGGAAACGCCATGAACGCAAAACAAATTAAGATTGTGGCCACAGGCTACTACCCCGACGTTACCGACTACCTCTTCAGCGAGGATTGGCAGCGCGACTTCCCCGGCTTCATCATCGACCGCGACGGCGAGGTGCACGGCGGCCAGGGCGACAACAATGTTATCGCCTTGGAGAACGCCCGCCGCGTCGTGCTGCGTGATGGCCGCTGGTGGCCTGCAGCGCCCGACCAAGACGGCCGCTTCGTGCCTATCGAGGGAGCCGATCCCGTGCGCTGTGGCTACGAGATATGCGACTGCGGCAAGGCCTACGAGATGATTGGCGACAAGCAGTTGAAAACTCTACGCCGCCTGTTGAAATCTCTACTGTCGCAGTTCAATCTCACCTTCCCCTACGACAACCAGCTGGGCGCCATCTGCCCCCGCGCCATTGCCGGAGGCACAGGCATCTACTTCGCCAGCAGCTACGACAAACGACGCGACGACATACACCCACAAGTGGAACTTATACTGTTGATTAAATCTCTCGCATCATGATCACCATCAAAGTCGGCGGCACCCCGCTCTATATCCCCAAGGACACCTCCCTCGTCCTCGAACAGCACAACAACAGCTTCGACATCGACAACATCACCTCCGATGTCATTTGGACTTTCGACCTCCCGGCCAATCCCAACGCCCGCGCCCTCAACCAAGCCCACTACATCAACATCAGCAACCACAAGCGCTACCGATGTGAAATTTCCTTTGCCGGTGTGGTGGTGAGCAATGGCTATCTCTTCGTGCAGAGCGTCGTCGACGAGAAGACCATCTCCTGCGGTGTGGTCCTCGACGGACTGGGTGAGGAGTTCGGCAGCCGCAAGCTCAAAGAGAACGACTACGGCGACGATGTGGTTATCTCCCAGCCCACCGACAGCCTGGAGCAGCACCGTACCAACTGGTACAACTTCCTCACCGGCTCCCTCGACGCCAACTCCATCTACAAGTTCTTCCTCTTCTGCTGCGAGAAGTTTTATAAGAACAACGAGGCGTATGGCTACCATCAGAACCAGTGGAGCACCCTCCCCAACGGACACGACGAGAAAAACTGGGCCAAGTTCGTCAACCGGCTGTTCACCTACAAGGGGCTCGGACTTTTCGACACCGAGCATGTAGCCAACAGCGCAGACAACGTAGATAATGGAATGAGACTGTTCAACACCCTCGGAAACAACACCGACAAGTTGAACGGCTACTGTTTCTGTCCCGCCATCCGGTTGGACTGGCTCGTGCAGCAGGTCTTCGCCAACGCAGGCTACCGTGTCACCGGCGACTTCCTACCCAACGCCCAAATCAAAAACCTCTTCCTCCAGAGCATGAACGCCATGGACGGCGACATGACACAGTTCGGGCGCGACGAGTATCTTTACCTGACAGGAGGAGCCGTTGGGCAGGACATAACCAACGCACCCCAATACACACTCGATGTGGGTGTCAACGAGGTAACATACAACTCTTTCAAGCACGGTGGCTCGGCAGCCACTTTTAACTTCGGCATTAGAGCCGATGTTGACTCCTTGACGCATGAGCAAGTAACCTCTTCCATATATGAATATGTGGACGAGGTGTTCTTCCTGTGGGCAGCTCCATCCGACACGCAAATTTCTTCCGGCTTCCCTTATACCAGATGCTGTGTGAGCAGCATATCCGGTGCAAAGGATTTCCGCTACGGTGGATGGCCGTATTTCTCCAACCTTCGGGACGCAGCAGCGGCAGCAGGCTATCCAGCATGGGGAGGAAGTGCCGTTTCTATAAAAATGAGATTTGAGGATAATGGAAGATTTTATGGCATTGATAACTTCGGAAATCTCGTCAACAATGCCGATTACCTTTACAACCTCGAAGCCAAAGAAACTCTTATACAACTCACGCCTTCACACGATAACAGCGGGGCAAACTATGACGACCCAGAGCAACTTTATGACATAGAGGGCAACTTCTTGGCCACACGTTTCTTCCAAATGGGCAACTCCACAAATCCATTCTGCATCCGATTGGTAAAAGCGAAGGTAAAATCCACAAAACACACACAATGGACTGGTAACTGGAACGCTACACCCAACGCCACAATGGGTGTTAATGGTATAGGTTCTGTTCCCGTTTGGATTCCCAAGGAAGCACAGCTTGAATTCCTTGAATACGAGGAAACATTAGAGAAGACAGACCTGAACAACACCAACACTCTGATGAACGTCTTCGACACCATGCTCCGATGGAAACAGCACGTCCCCAATGTCACCAATGGCGACTTCATCAAAAAGATATGCAAGTTCTTTGGCCTCTCGCTCTACATCAACCCGTTCCATAAGACTGTGCAGCTCTCCTTCCTCAACGACGTGTTCGATGCCGGTGCCGTCGACATCACTCCATACGTCACCAACAGCGAGCGTATGGCCTACGACCCGACACAGTACAAAATCACCGCCGCCACCGTTCTCGGCAAAAAAGGCACCGCCGAAGACTTCCTCATGGAGCCTGTCATGAAACGCAGCGACCTCACCGCTGCACGATCCAAGAAGCGCATGTCGGTGTTCGTCCGCAACGAGAACGCCTACAACATCGCCACTCAGGACGAGAAAACCAAGAAGTACACATGGGAGACCAATGCCGGAAACGATGCCACCCTCACCATCGGCAACGACGGAGACGGGACCGAGGAGATTGAGACCGAGATTCAGGTGCCGAACATGAAGGTTGTCGACACCGAACAGGTGGCCAAATACTTCTGCGACATTGAAAACAGTGGCAACTCGAAACTGATGGACGACGACTACACAGGGGAGTTCGATATGATTCTCCAACAGTATAAAGGCCGACGTGGGGTGCTAATATCCAATATACAATTAGGAACCTACAGAATAGAGGATGCCAACCCAACCTGCTACGACAAGTATGGCAATGTAAGCGATAACTACCTCACCCTCGCCGCCACGGGTCACAACAGTGTGGGAGAGAAATGGCTGCGCCGTTTCTATGAGTTCAAGGCAGAACAGGAAAACTACCGGTTCAGTGCAAAGCTTCCCGTGGATATATTCTGGAAGGTATATAATATGCAGCTGCCGCAGACAGGCAGAGGTGCTACAGAAACCCGCTGGATTATGGTCAAAAATCGCCGCTACATCCCCACCAAGGTCAGTTATGAATTTGGCAAGTCCGACCGCGTGCTGGCGACAATCGAGTGCGCACGTCGCCACTACGAATAACTGACAATCAACAATGGATGCCACAAATTTCATCAAGAGCAACAGCCGCAAGGTGCGCGAAGTCGTAGAGTCATGCTTCGTTGAGTATTGCGACATCCCCAAGGCGCAAGTCCACCTCCTGCGCATCAAGGCCGCCACCGACACCATCGACGACGCCCTTCAAAACCTCGGCGCCCTCTCCCAGATAGCAGCCGACACCATGGGGTCGTAGTGGTCGGTGTAGATGTTCTGTATGGCCAAGGAACTGTGGTCGGCGTGGTGCTGGACGGTCAGCTGGTCAACTCCTGCGTGGAGCAAATCCGTCAACCCAGTATCTCGGAGGCTGTAAAGCTGCATCTCCTCAGGCAGCAACAAGTCACGTCTCATCTTATCCCAACACTTGGTGAAATAATTACGCCTGGCCGGACCGACAGACGGCAGCATCTGCTTCCCGGTACCAAAGAGGTAAAAATCGCCATTCTTATACTTCTCAACCAAAGGCACAAGGTATTTCTCTATCTCTCGTGTGATGGTGGCACAACGAGCCTTCCCATTCTTGGCATTCTCGGCTTCTATCAATATATAATGACGGTCCAGGTCGATATGCTTCAACTGGATGTTGCTTATCTCCTTCGGTCGTATGGCCGAAGAGTAAACAAGCTGACAGACAAGGAGCATCTGCGGTTTCTCTCTCTCGAAGTAATCAGAAACACGCTGCCGCGAAACAGGATCCACAAGGATTCTCTTTTTTGCCGTCTTGGGCAAAAGTTTCAATCCGGCAAAGGGGTTCTCGCGGCAATAGCAATGCTCATAAGACCACTGCCAAAAGCAGCGCAAGGCTTTCACGGTATTGTTGTAGTGACGGTTTCCGTTGCCCTTCTCCAATACACTATCCATATACTGCACAGCATCGACACGGAGAAAGGTACCGCTGCACTTCCTCGAACGGCCAGTGTCCTCACACCAGCGGAGAAAAAGACCAGTGTAACTTCTGTAATTGGTGAGCGTGGTAGGTCTCACACCTTCCCGCTCTTTTGCAGCCACAAATTTATTGCAAAGGTCGGCAATGGGGGTGTAAAGTCTGCTGTCCTCGGTCTGATGGAGTGGCGACCATCCACCTGCCAGCTTTCGGTTTATCTCTTCCACCAACTCCTGAGCAGCAATCCTGCGCTCCCTGACGGTACGATAACGGTTTACGACAGAAGACAACCTGGTGCGCTTTCTCACCATATCTTCTTTAATAGAATCATATATATAATACTCGGCATAGAAGCCCATCGAGGAGGACTCCTTCAAAATTGCCGGTAAAAACATTTTAATTTGAGCTGCTACTGAGGACATTTTTTTTCTTGGCGAAAAACCTAACCGGCTCACCAAGAAAAATTCGTGTGACACACATCTGTCACACCCATTTTTATAAATTCACTCTTAATTGACTTATTATCAATATTTGAGCGACAAACGGGACTCGAACCCGCGATGGTGGGTGCCGGTTGGGTGGTGGGTTATGTGGTTATTATTGTGGGCATTGCATTTTTGATTTTGTCGAAAATCTTGCTTTTTTGGCACGGATTTGGCACGGTTGCACCCCAATTATTACATTATTAATAAGGGCGTTGCGCCGTGGTCGCCTTACGGATGAGGCGAGCAGGGCGCCGGGCTGTACGCCTTAACCTGCGGTAACGTGCTGCCATCCCTAACGCGTTTTTCAGGCCCTCTCAGAGGGCTTTTTTCTCCACTATGGATATGAGCCTCGAAAGCTCTCCCAGCAATTGGGCGTTCTGGGCGGTTAATTTGGCCACAGAATCGCTCAAACTTTCGACCGTGGGTAGTAGTGGGTCGTAGGAGATGTTTATGTCATTGCCGTTGACATTCACACCTACGGCTGTCGAGTGGGTGATGTTGCCCACCGACTGGGTTGCGGAGCGCAACATTTCACCCCTACCGAGGAGCAGCCAATCGGAATTTAGGTCGGGAAATTTCTGTAAAATTTCATAGATTTGGTCACCACCAAGCTCACTTTGCAGCGACTTTCCGACCATATTTGAGTACGAAATGCCAGTTTTTTCACAAAAATCTTGCTTTGTTATTCCGCTGACTTTCAAATACTCCAATGTTCTATCTTTAATTTTTGCCATAATTTTATGAAATTTTATTTTGTCAGTTATGAAATTTCATATATCTTTGCACCGTAATTTTTACAAAAGTAGTAAATATTTCTGAATTGGAAAAATAAATTATGGACGCAGAAAAGATGATCAAAGTGACCACCGAGATAAGGGTGGAGCTGATGAAGGAATTCCCGGTGAGCGAGAAGACGGTGTACAACGCGCTGACATTCGCCACCGGCGGCTACGCTGCCGAGCAGATAAGGCGCAGGGCGCTGGAACTGGGCGGGAAGCTGATGCAGGAGGTGACGGACACCGCCGAAGCATCGCCGAAGGACCAGCGAAAGGAAACGGCATTCTGCCCGGACTGCACCCTGGTGAATTATCCGTGCTGCAGCAAGGGTATTCCATGCTGCAAATGCGACGAAGAAAGCTGCAACAGCCGCCAGTCATGCCCCAAGGGCGAACGGAAGGAGGACGCAGCATGAAGAAACTGTTGGTAGTTGCGGCCTGCTTGTTTATGTCATCCTGCATTGAGGAAGGGCATTACACAGGAAACGTAGTGGTGATCGGTAAGAATTCCACCGCCCGAGGCAACGCATTCCAAACCTATACAGAATACACCCTATATGGCTGCATCGGAGAAAAATACATCAAATGGTGGCCATCCGAGTATGAATACAACC
>ONCC01000010.1:80889-142620 GCA_900316235.1 uncultured Bacteroidales bacterium | reverse complement strand
GATACAACCATTTTCCAAACTACCAAAATATTTTTTCAAAAAAATTACTTGAACAGATGTAAAGTGCTTATAATCAACAGTAGTATCAAAGAAAAAAAATTTATCCGGCCCCAAAAAAACTCCCCAAAAGTATCCCGGAATGGGTCAGATTCGGTCAAATTTCGCTCCATTTGACACCAAAAGTCAAAAAAAGAGTCAAAAAATAAACTATTTGTTGATTATCAATAAGATAACAACAATACAAAGAGTTACTGTATGGTAGTCCATAAATGCCTATGAATCACCTACCAACACCCTACCAACTCCTACCGCGGTAGGAGTTGGTAGGGTGTTGGTAGGGAGATGATAGGGCAAAGATGGGTATGAGGGTGTGGGCAAAAACCAAATCGAACTATAACTTTAACATTTTTTTTATGAATACTATTTATATATTGCGAAAAAAAAGTATATTTGCAGAATGGATTATTTATAGAAAAAATAGAGTATATGATTAACTTACATAGAATTAGATTATATTCTCGCGAATCTCAGTGGCTATGATTTATAAATAATCATCGAGAAAACAACCAAAAGAAAAAAAACAAATAATGAAACTATATACAACAATAAGGCGATTAATTCTCTCTGGTATCCTGCTGGTTGGGAATGCAGTAAATGCACAGATTTTCGTCATGCAGAACGCTCAAACAATAGAGATTGATGCTTGCGAGAATCCCTCTGGCATTATCTACGACGATGGTGGTCCGACTGCCGATTACGCCAACAACTTTGACGGCTATATAATAATTCGCGCATCTGCAGGGCTAACCATCAACCTCTCTGGTACCTATTTCACCGAATCATGCTGCGACAGGCTAACCATCCAGGACGGCACTACCACCCTTGTCGACGAAGTCGGCGGATCTGATTCCGTCAATGTCAGTTCTACCACAGGTCAAATCATCATCCGATTTCACACTGACGGCTCTGTTGTCAGCAGTGGGTTTGAACTCTCTTGGAATGTAACAGGTATCAGCGCAGCCTGTGCCAACCCTGTCAGTGAACTCGACACTCTTAGTGTTTCTCCAACCAGCATTACACTTTCATGGACAGCCCCAAATTCTGCGGGGCCCTTCACAGTTGTCTGCGGAGACCAAACCTTCCGTAATATCACCACCAACAGCTATACCATCAACAATCTCAATCCAAGTACCACATACAATATCACAGTTGTGGATGCTACAGCAGAGAGCAATCGTTGCTGTGCCGACCGACTCTATGTACGCACAGCCTGCGGCAACGCATCCCTACCCTACAGTGAAGGTTTCGAGGGAATGGCAGAAGGTAGTTTCCCAAGTTGCTGGTTACAGGTTGTCAACTTCGACGATGAAGACTACTTGCCTCAAGTTGTTTCAACACAACATAGTAGCGGATCACGCTCACTACTGCTGAGTTGCGGAAAAACAGAAAGTGCAGGTCACTTCGGTATCGTTGCGACACCTCCTTTGGAAGGTGTGGGGTCGCACACAGTGAGACTCCTGCTACGTGCCAGCCATAGTGGTATCTATGTGGAATTTGGCACCTGCGACAGTGCCGGCACCGAATACAACCAATATGGATTCACCGTTTCCCAAGGGTTGTATATCTACAATACTTCGGAATGGCAAGAATACCGCATTACATGGAATTCCCCGTCCGACGGGCGACGTCTTGCCCTCCGCATGCAACAATCACAACAGAGCTATATAGCGAGTCGCCTTTATATCGACGATATGGGGATAGAGAATTGCGGAGTTGACTCTGTCCGCACCATACACGTGGAATATGATCAATTAGACCTTTTATGGAGCACCTACGGGAATCCCACCTGTAACGTAGGAGTGCGCCGGGAAGGAGCTGTAGCCGATACACTCAACATTACCAATGCCACCTCGCCACTCCACATCTCTGGTTTAACAGCCGACACACGCTACATCTTCACCGTCTACCCCACCTGTTCCGGGACCCTTAGCATCAGCCGCAGCACCACAGCCCGCACCGCCGTCATGCCGACAGCGGCCGACGGATATTGTTCCAACTTCAGCCAAAGTGTGGATCTACCTAGTGAATGGACATACACCGTGATACAAAATGCCTGTGGCATCAACTTCACAAAAGGCAACCGCTGCATATATGTGCGTGATGGCTGTAGCGGTGCCGACGCCATTATGGCCAGCGAACGCCTGCTAGGGTTGGCTGGCAAACAGGTAGCAGTCACTTTCAGTGGATACAACAATGGGGCCATGATTATCCTGGGTACCATGGTGCACCCCGACGACCCGTCAACCTTCGTTCCGCTTGATACCGCTTATGCCGACGGTGGCCGACATACAATGACAGCCACAGTGCCCGTTGCATCGACTGGTCGCCATATTGCTTTGCGTTTCAAGAATCCTGGGTGGTATATTGAATTTAATATCCACTCGGTGAGCTGCTCCAACTGTGCATTGGAGGAGGCTGTAGTCCTGCACCGACGTGGAACAACAATGGAGTTTTCATGGGCGCAAGCCTATAGTTCTGTACTCGTACAATATGGCCCACGCGACTTCGCACTTGGTACAGGAGTCATCGACACTTTCTACAACACTTCTCACGGCACCATTCGTAACCTCACTCCCAATACGGAGTATGATTTCTTCATCTACCGTCCCTGTCAGACTCCATGTGAGGATATGCGTTATACGCGCCGAACAGCCATGCAAGACTACCCTCTTCCTTATTGTGAAAACTTCAATCTATTGGACAACAACGCGTGGTATGAAGGCTCAGGAGATTGGAGACGACTACGGGAGCTAAACGGCCGTCCTGAATTCTCTGGCCATCTCTTCTACGGAGACGCTGGGCAGGCAATGAATATGTCTTCCTGGGGATTCAACTGGGATTACTACTCTATGGCCATGTTGCCAGACGTGGAGGTTGATAGCAATACAGTACTCAGTTTCTATATCTTTGACCAAGCGCCCCGTTCGACTATCATTGTCGGTGTTGTTCCCGAAAACAACGAATGGCCATATGAGCACTTCCAAGTGCTTGACACAATCCATATCAACGCCCACAACCAACGTCGTCATTACAACTACGCACTCCGTCCCAGCGACACACTCTTCAACCAGCGCCTAGTACTAGTTTATCAGCACCCTTACGAATATTCTTACTACAATTGTTATATCGACGAGATCCAATTACAGCACCATTATTACAGCACGCTCCAGAATACCTACACTAGCTTTGACACATTGGGTTTCAACTTAACATCTTTAGATGGTGGCGCCGACAGTGTCATAATCACTCTTCTCGGCGGCGGGCAAAGCCTCATCGACACAATATCATTGTCCAATATACACGGTTTTGGTTTCGGCAACCTTGATACCGGCACATTGTATCATTGCTATGTACAACCCTTGGACGAGGGATGCAACTCGTATGCAGGCTATTTCATCACTAGCAGCTACGGCAGTGGTTACGGAAACTGTTTCCCTTTCAGCTACGAATTGAGCTATGAATTGCCCTACCACTGGGCGGCTAACAGTACGACGCTTATCACCGATGGCGATTATCTGCAACTGCAACCCAACGGGGCTGTTGCAATGCATCCAATGGTGAGTGTAACCAATCAGAGTTTCTCATTCCGTGCCCGTAGCAGTATCGTCGGCGACACCTTACTGTTGGGGAGTATCCCTGCAGACAGCATTTCAACCGACTCAACCCACTTCGGTCCACAAATTGCCTACTTTACACCTATTGACACGTTTGTTCTCAACACCGACTGGCAAACTTACATGTTAAGACTGCCTTCCACCACGACTGACTCAGTACGACTAACATTCCTCACTGGCACAGGGATAACCGACCTCGACGAGGTGGAGATTACTGGGTGTCCTATTGTGCATTTTACTGTCGACGGCAATAGTATAACTTGTACCCTTGACAACGACCAGGTAACGAACTATTACCTAACCCTTACCGATAGTGCAGGGACAGACCAGCGAGTCATATATGTAGAAAGTAACCCTTACCGAATCAGCGGACTGCACATGGACGTGCGGTACGATCTTTCATGGTATTGTCCCTATGAGCAGCAGGAGTGCCGTCCTACCATCAGTGTACGTACCGGCGGACTCATTCCCCTCCCCTACTGCGAGGATTTCGATGTAGGTACTGGGGGAAGCCTTAGCGTGCCGCCAACATGGACTTTCATCAAGAATGATAACAACGATCAAGTGCGACTTGACACCTGGGGACCTTCTCTCCAAATACAACCCTACTACAACCGCTGGATGTATGCTGTACTGCCTCAGTTAGCCGTCGACTCGGTCCTTTCTCTACACGGATACTTCTACACATGGACTCCTGGAGCAGTGCAAATAGGTGTAATGAACAATGCCACTGACACAGCATCGTTCATCCCACTATGGACATCAAGCAACAACGACTGGCAACAGCCGGAGGTAGAATTGTCGGGTTATACCGACAAACGAGTAGCTATCCGCACACGTGCCGATATGCGAATTTGGAATTTACACCTATACGGCTATCCTTTAGCCAAAGTGTCTCTGATTGCCCACCGTCATTTCAAGATAACCACTGATTATCCAGGGGTCTACTGGCTGCACTACCGCAGTTCATGGGGAACAGGCGACACTATGTTCTATGTCGATACCTCAGCGTTCTATATCCACGACACCAACATCACCAACAACGACTATGTTCATATCTACCAAACCGACTCAGCAGGCTTTACCTGTGAGAGAGACAAGCAATACTATCTTGCCGGTTCCCATAACCTTCCCTATTGCGGTAATGGAACCGACCGGGCATTCTCATACCAAGCTTACGGGCACCCCGGCGTTGATAATCGCCATAGTTACTATGGCGATTACCATGCGACAATAAAAGGAGACCATTCCCGATTCCACGGACAGTCGTCCAGTTGGTCCGTGCTGCACGAACCCAATATCGACTCTTTGAAGAATCTTGGTATGAAACTACGCTACGATGCGGGATCACAATTCGACTCGCTGGTGGTGGGTGTGATGGTCGATGCATACGACACTTCAACCTTCATGCCACTAGACACATTGGTATATACCCTGGGTGATGACAGCCTTCAATCGAGTTTTGTGGACTTCACTCATTATAATGGAGATGGCCGCTGGGTGGCGTTTCACCACCCTTACACCCCCAACGGACAGTGGTTTGACCTCCATGAGGTGTATCTTGAGAGTTGTCCCGGTGCAATGAGTGCAACGGCCTCTTTATACCGATGGAACAGAGTAAAGATTAACGGAAAGAGCGTGCCGTTCTATGTAGAATATGGCCATAGCAACCAAGGACAGGGACACTCTGACAATACCATCATGCGGATTGACTCGGTACCTATCATCCTCACCCTCGATCCCGAGACACGCTACGATTTCTATTTCCGCTGCGATAGCTTAAGCAATACTTGCGTTCCCAGGCAACAGGTAACCACACTGGCAGCCCCGATGGAACTTCCCACTTGCACAGACTTCGATACGATAGCCTCCACCCAGATTCCTCGCAACTGGCAACGGCGAAATATCGATATTGGCGTTTCGAGCGATGTGCCTCATTCGGGAAGCAACAGCGTTGTTATGCCCGTTGCATCCAATTCCTACCTCATCACTCCCGACATCAATGTAGACTCCATAGAGAAAGTAGCGCTCAGTCTATGGTATCGTGTGGAGGATCTTTCCGACCGCCTGGTGGTAGGTGTGATGAGCGACCCATCAGACATGTCGACATTCTACCCTGTTCGCACTCTGGCGCCCATGGAGGTTGGCGTGTGGCAGCACGGAATGGTGGAATTCAGCCACGCCCCGACAGAGTCCCATTTCATTGCCTTGCGCGCACGCAGCAACCGTCAGGCCGGCGGGCGCAACATCTATGTCGATGACATCTATGTCACCAACTGCGCCGCCTTCGATTTCACGGTTCTGCGCCTCACCAACAGCAGTATCGACCTCACCTGGAGCCATCGTGGAAATCCCAACATCACCGTTACGATGGAGGATGACGGCGTAGTGACCAATACCTATACGGATGTTACTCCTCCTCTACATATCGAGCCGCTTGATATGCTTCACTACTACACTTTCCGCTTCAACAGCATTTGCGGAAGTTCAGATACAGGATATTGCTCGACCAACTATACCGACAGCCTTTCAGTAGTAACTCCTGCACCTGGCACCGGCTGTATCAATCCTACCGACTTGGCATCGCCACAGGCTGTTTTCTACTCCGGCAGCTACCGTAATCCCTACTCACAGGCCGGTGCCATCAACTATGGTTCCCTGCATCCCGACAGCCGCCACACCGTCTGCTATGACACCGCACAACGCGATCCCCGCACCGGCAACCAGCTGCGCACCATCCCCGAAGGCTACACCTCTAGTGTACGACTCGGTAACTGGAGCACAAACTATTATACTCCTGAAGCAGAGGGAGTAATCTATAGTCTTCTCGTCGACACCAACTCCTTTGAATTACTGCTAATGCGCTACGCCGCGGTCCTTCAAGACCCCCAGCATGCCGCTGAAGACCAACCCCGTTTCCGCATGGAACTCCTCGACACCAACTATAATATCATAGATTCCGCCTGCACCTCCGCCGACTTCATCGCCGACCAGAATCTCGGCTGGCATTCGGCCGACGACGGTGTCTTGTGGAAAGACTGGACGGCTGTCGGAGTCGACCTCAGCAGCCACCACGGACAGCAAGTCTACTTCCGACTGACAACCTATGACTGCAATGAGGGTTCCCACTATGGCTACGCCTACTTCACCCTAGAATGCATGCGCAAAAACATGAACACAATTTCATGTGGCGATGTTGACAGCAATACACTCAGCGCCCCAGAGGGATTCCACTACCGCTGGTACACCTCGCAGTCTCCCACTACCATCAGCACCTCCCAAAGCATCACCATTCCCAGTCAAGACATTACCTACTACTGCGACGTATCCAAACTAGACAACCCCAGTTGTCACTTCCTCATAAGCGCCTACGGTGGCACCCGCTACCCAATGGCCTCTTTCGACACATCAGTAGTTATTGACAGTTGCGTGTTCTACGTCACCTTCACCAACACCAGCGGCATCTCCAACGATGGCATCACTCTCCTGGCAGGCGAAACCTGCGAAACCTCCTATTGGGACTTCGGCAACGGAACCACCTCAACCAGCATCAACGGCTACGCTATCTACACTCTCCCAGGCACCTACACCGTACGTCTCATCTCTGGTATCGCCTTCGATGCCTGTCAAGATACAACTGTCATGTCTCTCGTCCTCGACCTACCACCGGGAATGGCTCCATCCGACACCACCATGGCTTCGATATGCGACAATCAGTCGTTTACATATTACACCAACACCTATACCGACCCCGGCACCTACTACCACGCTGTTCCCATTCCGGCTAGCACTTGCGACAGCATCAATGTGTTATACTTGACAGTACGTCCCACCTCTATCGAAGATACTACCGCCACAGTGTGTGACAGCATTCAATGGCACGGCAACACCTATTTCGCCTCTGCCGACAGCATTACGGCTCTCGTTGGACTCAACAATGTTCTTTGCGACAGCACCCTGCGACTATCACTTATGGTGAACTACTCCTACGAACTCGACGACAGCATTGTCATCTGTCCCCATCAACCCTATATATATGAAGGTGTCGACTACGGCGGACCTATTGCGTTCCTCAGTCCTCACCTCACCATCCACAACTGCGACTCCCTCGTCCACGTCACCCTCTATCCCTCCAACCCGCTATTCCCTGCTCCACCAGTCATCAGTACCGACTCCACCCTCTGGTTCCCTGCCGATACTTTCCTCCTCGGTTGCAACCCTCAACCCATCTGGTTCCATGATACTTCCATCGCCAGTTCTTCCTATTGGACTGTCTGGAATGTCGACGACTCCAGCCACACATTCTCCTCTGAGCAACAACTCTTCCACCCTCTCCTCGACACCACTGGTCTCTTTGCCTTCCAACTCATAACCATCAGTCCTGAAGGTTGCCGCGACACCATGCGCAATGACTCCCTGCTATGGGTCTTCCCCTCCCCTAAGTCCGCCTTCTTCTTCTCTCCCGACCACCTATCCATCCATAACCCTGAGGTGCAATTCTATAACACCACCCTCCCCGATACCTGTACCTATCTCTGGCTCTTCCCTCTCGACCCAAGCGCCAGCTCCTTCGATTCCTCCGTCGCCGTTAACCCATTCTATTCCTGGGAGGTCAATTCCGACACCGGCGACTACCCCGTCTCACTCATCTCCTACCAGCCTCACACCTTCACATTGGACCCCAAGACAATGCTTATTGACACCATCGTCTGTACCGATACGGCCACCATCCCCGTCCGCATTGTCAACACCTACCTCCAGTTCCCCAACTCCGTCACCCCCAACGGTGACGGAATCAACGACCGCTGGGAGGTTGTCAACCTGCTTGAGATGGGCGAATACTCCATGAACGAACTATGGATTTACGACCGCTGGGGCGCCCTCGTCTACCATGCGAAGAATATCTCCAAACACTCCGACTTCTGGGACCCCGAAGACACCCACTCCCCCGACGGCACCTACTACTTCCGCTTCCTCGCCAAAAACAACTTTGGTGTCGTCAAGCGCAACGGTGTCATCGAGGTAACAAGATAACATCTCTTAAAGATTATAACTTTACCAACACCCTATCAACTCCTACCATGGTAGGAGTTGGTTAGGATTTGATAGGTGATTAATAGGTATTTAGCATCTATCGTATAGAAGGAATTATTTTATGATAATTTCGTCTGTAAAGAGATAGCTCGGCTGGCCCGGGGCAGGGTGCCACGAGGGCAGCGGCCCGGGGTTGGGTACCACGACGCGGAGGTAGCGGGTCTTCGTGGAACTGAATTCCACGACATACTGCTTCAGGCGCATGCCGGTCTCGCGGGGATCCATATCGAAGTGCTTGTCGGCCACCAGAGTCCACTCCTTGCCATCACTGGAGGCGTAGACCTTTATCTGTGTCGGCGCCAGTATCCAGTCGAAAGTGTTTTGCATAAAGCGCATGGAGATTTCGCGAGGTGAAAGGTGAGAGGTGAAAGGTGAAAGTTCTATCACGGCGTCGATGCTGTCTCCCCAGTAGCCTTGCCAGTGACCGTCGGCGTAGGTGGTGTTGGAGCCGAGCTGGCCGTCAATAAGGGCGTTGTCACCTCCACCTGAATAAATGGACTTATAGGTGGAGTATGGGGTGTTGAGTGTTATCTTGGCACCCATGGCGAGGTGCGAGAGGAGGTACTGCTCGCTGATGACGCCTTCGCCATATACATTATATGATATGGCGCGGATGGTAGCAGAGCGCTCCAAGGGGAATGGAGCCGTATACTTGAAGGAAGAAACTGTTGGTTCGGAACCGTCAAGGGTGTAATAGATGGGGCGGTCATTATAGAGAGCACGGAGTTGTACCATCGGAGTACTCGGAGTATTCGGAATACTCTGATTATTCGGAGGAAGAACCTCCATGAAGACGTGGCGGTCGAGCTCCAGCACCTCGCGGGCCAGGTCGTCATATCTATTCAATATTATATAGCGCTCATAGTCGCCGTTTTCCTGGTCCCAGAGACGGAGATACTCGCGCTTGAGGTCGGTGAGGAATAGCCAGTACTGCCCCTTCATCATCTTTAGTCTTTCCTTCATGGACGCATCCTTGCCCTCCAGCTGGTGGTATATCATCTTCCGTAGAATCGACTTGAACACCGTCTGCCTTATGCGCATCAGTGCATAGTGGGCATGAGGGTTAGCGGCCGAGTCAATCTCTTTATCCAGCTCCATCACCTTCTTTATCACCCTGTCGCAGCGGTCGCTCATGGCGTCCGATATATTGTCAGGGTTGAAGTTCAACAGCGGCTCCATCAGCGCCGCCGAGGTGTACCAGTCGGCCACATCAGGGTTACTTTCGAGAGCACCTACTTCGTAGAGTTCTGACACACGCCCCCGCCCTTCGGGCACCCTCTCTAACTTAGAGGAGGAGTTGCTGCCGCCATCTGGCTGCTCCCCTAAGTTAGGGGAGCTGGCAGTCGCTTGCGGCTGACTGAGGAGTGTGTTATAACGGCTGTAGAACAGCCTCTCGAAGTTCTCGTTGAACTGCTTTTCACGACGGGCAAACTCCTCGGGGTCATCTGTCTTGATGGGGTTCCAGGCCATCTCAGCGCTCCAGAAGAGGCCGTGCCAGCAGTTGTCGAAAAGGGCTTCGCCGTTGTCGTCCCAACAGGTGTTCATCAAGCCCTCGGCACCGTTGCGCCAGCCGTCCCTCGCCAGGTTGGCGATGTTCTTCATATAGCGGTAGGGGTTGGGAATCATGTTGCTGCTGTGCGAGAGCGATGGCGCCACCCAGAAAGGCGTGCCGTTCTCCTTGAAGGGTCGTATCAGGTGGTCGTAGCTGTCCAGCGGCTCGTAGGCCCACATGATGTAGGTCATATCCTTCGGCAGCTGCTGCATCATCTCTGGATTCTTCGCCACAATGTCGCCCCACATGACAACACGAGGTAAAAGGTGAGAGGTGAAAGGTGAAAGGTTTTTAATGATATCGTAACAACGGTTGATGTGATTGACATACACCTGGTCGGCACCCAACGAATCCACAAGCCGTTTGGCGCGGCCTGTACCCAGTTGTTCTGTTTCGTCACAGTTAATGATGAAAAAGGGCGAGTTGGGATAACGTTCGAAGGCTCCAGCGATACGCTTAAGCAAGAAGTCGTAGGTAGATTCATTGTCGGGATTGAAGTTGGCCTTGCTGTCCATCATATATTGATAGAACGGCACCCGTAACGTCTTCTCAGCATGGGCGAAAAGCTGAAGGTTTATCACTTCATCGGGGTGCGGCTTGCACTCGGCAGCGTAAGCGGGTGCCAAGTCGGGAAACTCCTTTTGGTAAAGCGTATGCTCAGTGTAGTAGTTGGAAAAGTTGTACTTCAGCGCATGCAGTATTTCGTACTGCTTCTTCCTATAGGTCTCGTGCGGCACAGGCCCGCGGCTGATGTCGTCCATCCAGCCGCGATAGCGGTAGGCCGGCCAGTCGGTGATAATGCAGCAGGGAACGCTATCGCCGTAAAGTCTCACCAACTGGTCGAATGTCAGGCGTGCGTTACGCAAACCCTGCTCGTCGACATAGCGGATAGTCACCTTCTTCTTCTTGATGACAATCTGATAAGCCTGGTCAAGGTTAGCCTCCACGGACAGCGTGTCGACCTGCTTCTCGATGACCTTCGCCTTGCTCATATCGGCTACATCCGTACCCATGACCACCTTCTGCGGCGTGGGAATCAGGCCGAGGTTAATCTGATTCTCTTGCGCTACAGCCGTCAACACGAAGGCCAGCAGCAGTACGATGACGAGGCGTTTCATTTTAGGCAATCCAGATAACGGTGGATGGTCTCTTCGATGCCGAGGTAGAGGGCATCTGAGATGAGGGCGTGACCAATACTCACCTCGTCGCACCAAGGGATCTGCTGGTGGAAGTAGGCGAGGTTTTCTAAACTGAGGTCGTGTCCGGCATTGAGGCCGAGGCCGCAGTCGCGGGCCACCTTGGCAGCCTCCACAAAGGGGGCAATAGCAGCCTCGCGGCCGGCAGCATAGCGGCTGGCATAGCTCTCGGTGTAGAGTTCCACACGGTCGGTGCCGGTCTTGGCGGCCATCTCAATCATCTGCGGATTGGCGTCGATAAAGATGCTCACGCGAATGCCGCAGGCCTTGAATTCCTTGACCACATCGCAGAGGTAGCCCTGGTTCTTGACGGTGTCCCAGCCGGCATTGCTGGTCAGCACTCCTTCGGCATCCGGCACCAGCGTCACCTGAGCGGGACGGATTTCCTTCACCAGGTCGATGAAACCATAGGGCTTGCTCTTAGAAATGCCCTTCGGGTTGCCCTCGATATTATACTCCACGCCTATAAGCGGCTTGATCGCCAATGCGTCGGCATAGCGGATATGGCGCTCGTCGGGACGCGGATGCACCGTGATGCCCTGGGCTCCGAAACGTTCGCAATCCTGTGCGAACTTTAACACATCAGGGGTGTTGCCGCCGCGCGCATTGCGGATGGTGGCCACCTTATTGATATTCACACTAAGTTTTGTCATAGACATTTCAGTTTAAATTCCTTCTTTATTGCCTCCACCATGTCGAGTTTTTCCCAGCCGAAGAACTGGACTTTCTTCTTGTGCTCACGGCCTTCAGCGTCGTAGAGAATGACGGTCTCCTCCTTGGGGTCGCGACCCATGTGGCCATAGGCGGCGGTACGGCGATAGATGGGGTTCTTCAAGCCAAAACGTTGTGTAATGGCGTAGGGCCGCAGGTCGAAGAGTTTCTCTACTCGCTTGGCTATCTCGCCGTCAGTGAGTTTCACCTTGGCGGTACCGTAAGTATTGACATAGAAACCTACAGGCTCGGCCACGCCGATGGCGTAGGCCACCTGCACGAGTACCTCGTCGCAGAGTCCCGCGGCCACCATGTTCTTGGCAATATGACGCGTGGCATAGGCCGCCGAGCGGTCGACCTTCGAGGGGTCCTTTCCACTGAAGGCGCCGCCGCCGTGAGCACCACGCCCGCCGTAGGTATCGACGATAATCTTGCGACCCGTGAGTCCCGTGTCGCCGTGGGGGCCTCCGATAACGAACTTGCCCGTGGGGTTGACATACAGCTTATAGTCCTTCTTGGCAAAGAGGGCGCGGTTCTTGGCATTGATGCGCTTGAGCACACGAGGTATCAAAATCTCACGGACATCTTTCTCGATTTGCTTGAGCATGCGACGCTCACTGTCGAACTCGTCGTGCTGAGTGGAAAGGACGATGGTATCGACACGCAACGGACGATTATCATCGCTATATTCAATGGTAATCTGGCTTTTGGCATCGGGACGCAGGTAGGTCATCACCTTGCCCTCCTTGCGTATCTTGGTGAGCTCCTGCAGAAGGATATGGGCCAAAGTGATGGGCAGCGGCATATACTCGCGCGTCTCGTTGCAGGCGTAGCCAAACATCATGCCCTGGTCACCGGCCCCTTGTTCCTCCTCCTTTTTGCGGCTGACACCTTGATTAATGTCGCCACTCTGGCCGTGGATGGTGGAGAGGACGGCGCAGGACTCGGACTCAAACTTGTACTCGCCCTTGGTGTAGCCTATCTCCTTGATGACGTCGCGTACGGTCTCCTGGATGTCGACCCATCCGTTGCAGGTCACCTCACCGCTCACCACGGCGAGACCTGTGGTCACCAGCGTCTCGCAGGCCACATGACTCTCGGGGTCGCGGCGGAGGAATTCGTCGAGCAGCGCATCGCTGATTTGGTCGGCCACCTTGTCGGGATGGCCCTCGGAAACACTTTCAGAAGTGAAGAAATAACTCATAATTACATTACTTTTAACTGTTAATACTTTGTTTTAACAGTGAAAAGATTGTACTGAAGTCGCCATGAATTAACGCTTTAGCATTTTTTCAAGTGGTTGCAATCATTACAAATCTATCCACATTTGCGGTTGCAAAGATACGACTTTTTTCGGCAACGGCAAAAAGAAAAAATGAAAATACCCATTATTGGGGATGGCTTCCCAGGCGGTGGTAGTGGCAGACCAGCAGATTGCCGTCATCATCGTAAAGGTGGAGTCCGGAGCCTTCGCAGTAGCGCCACACCTTGCAGTCTTTACACTGGCCCTTCCTGGCCCAGCTTCGATTGCGCATCACCTGGAAACGGTTCTGCCAGACGTCCCAGAAGTCGTCGCGGTAGATGTTGCCCTGGTCCATGTGGCTGCGGACGGAGGTACAGCCGCTGATGGCACCGTCGCAACGTATCGAGGCCACCTCCACGCCGCTACGGCAGTAGAAGAAATTATCGCGGACGCGCTGCTCGTAAGGGCCGAGGAAGCCTTCGCAAGCGTAACTGACCTCTATCAATCTTTCACCTTTCACTTTTGACCTTTCACCTTCAATAAAGTCCAATATGCCGTGGAACTGCTCGTCGCTCAGCTGCAGCTCCGGGTCGTGGGCAGCGCGCCCCATAGGGAAGATGCTGAAGAGGCGCCAGGCCGGGACACCCAACAAAACCAGAAACTCCTTAAACTCCTGCAAGTGGGGATAACTTCGGGGATTGACGCAGGTAACCACATCCCACAGGACATCCTTCTGCTGGGCGAGCAACTTGATGGCCTCCACCGCCTTCTCGAACGACTGCGGGTGGCGGCGAATCCAGTTGTGCTGTTCCTCGAAGCCGTCGAGGCTGACGGTGATGGAGTGCATGCCGCTGGCCATCAGCGACTCCAGCCGTTTTTCATCGAGGAGGAATCCATTGGTCACCAGTCCCCAGGGGTACTCACGGCGGTAAAGTTCGAGGCCCACTTCCTCGAGGTCGTCGCGCAGCAGGGCCTCGCCACCGGTAAAAATAATAAACACCTTATGCGTGTCCACATGAGGTGTGATAGAATCGATAACCCTCAAGAAATCCGCCGCTGGCATATCCTTCACCGCCGGAGCCACTTTGCAGTCGCTCCCACAGTGCCGGCAACTCATGTTGCACCGCAGCGTGCACTCCCAAAAGAGCGTCCGCAACGGATGCAGCTGGGCTGTATTATGGCGAAGGCTGCGTTGCAGTTCAAGACCAATACGTTGCTTGAGGGAAAGGCTCATGATTTGCTAAGAGTTCCTAGGCTCTCCTAGGATATCCTAGGAATTCCTATTTTCCTTCCAGTTTTATCTCTACTTCCTTGTTGTAGGTGCCCTGGTTCCAGCCGCCGGCGCCGGTGCGGTCCACGTCGGCTTGCTGCACCTTCATCTCAAGCACCTGGTTCTTGTACTCGCCGTTCTCAGAGCCGTCGACGTCGCGCACCATCAGTTTCACCTCTTCCTGTGGAATGCCGCTGTTGCTGATAACGAAATTGCCGTTCTTGTCGGTCTTCACAGCGCTCTGCTCGAGCCATTCCTTCACACGCTCGGGGTCGCCCTGCAGCTCGCCGTCCTTCACCTCCATATTGCGTTCCAGCATATTGACGCGGATATCCTTCACGGGGCGTCCGTCAGCATCCTTCACCTGCCCGCGAATCATGAAATTCATGGTCGGCACGCCATACATCAGGCGTATCTCCTCGCGGGGCTTCACCTCCGGAGCCTCCTCGGGTTCAACTTTCGTCGCCTCCTTGTGGCAATGGCAGGCCGACAGGCCAAAAGCGCCCATCACGGTGACGAGCAGCCAGTTCTTCAGTTTGAGATATTTAATTTTCATGCAATAATAACGCTGCCATGTCAAAAAAATTGTGTACTTTTGCAAATCATTTTATGGAACGAAACGACAGACCCTTTATCATCGCAGGTCCTTGCAGCGTGGAGAGCCGCGAGCAGCTGCTGACCGTCAGCGAGGCCTTGTGCCGCATGCCGCGTGTGCGGATGATCCGCGGCGGCGTATGGAAGCCGCGCACCCGCCCTGGAGGCTTCGAAGGACTCGGCGAACCCGCCCTTCGGTGGATGAAAGAAATCAGCGACAGCCCCTTGCGCATGGCCGACGGCAGTCCCGTGCGCTTCTGCTGCGAGGTGGCACGCCCCGAGCATGTGGCACTCTGCCAGCAATATGGCATCCAGACCGTCTGGCTTGGTGCCCGCACCACCGCCAACCCCTTCATGGTGGAGGAAGTCTGCGCGGCGCTGCGTGGCAGCAACATGCAGGTGATGGTAAAGAATCCCGTGAGTCCCGATTTAAAACTGTGGATTGGTGCCATCGAGCGTCTGCAGCAGGCCGGTATCGACCATATCGCCGCCGTCCATCGCGGCTTCAGCGTCTACCACTGGCGCAATGACCAGCAGGCTTACCGCAACGACCCCCTCTGGGAGGTGGCCTTGGAATTCCGCCGCCAGCGACCCGACATCCCCATTCTCTGCGACCCTAGCCATATCGGCGGTGACAGCCGTCTTGTGACCTCCCTGGCGCTGGCGGCCGTACAACTCGACTGCGACGGACTGATGATTGAGGTACACTCCTCCCCTGCCGACGCCTTCACGGATGGCGGTCAGCAACTCACGCCCGACGAGTTATCCACACTGCTCTCCACCCTCCCCTACACCTCCGGCAATGGAAACCCCGCCACTCTGGAGCCCCTACGCAAGCAGATTGACGACATCGACCACGAGCTTCTCAGCCTCCTCAGCCGTCGCATGAATCTCTCACGGCAAATATCACATATCAAGAAAGAGCAAAACCTCTCCGTCTACCAAGCCAAACGCTGGGAAGAGGTAATGAAAGACCGCCTGCAGGTGGCCACCGAACTAGGACTCAGCACCGACTTCATCGAAGAACTCCTCGAGAAGATTCACGGCGAGAGCATCCGCGTCCAGATGGATTAAAAAAGCCCTGCTCTAGGAGAGAGCAGGGCCATCGCAAAATTATGAAAAAAAATACTTACACTTATTCTGCGGGAACAACGGAGACGAACGAGCGGTCCTCGCGGCCTTTGTGGAACTTCACCACGCCGTCGATGAGGGCATACAACGTGTGATCTCTGCCCATGCCGACATTCTGGCCGGGGTTGTGGGCGGTACCGCGCTGGCGGACGATGATGTTGCCGGCGATGCACTTCTGACCACCAAAAATCTTAACGCCTAAGCGTTTGCTTTCGGATTCGCGACCGTTACTGGAACTACCAACACCTTTTTTGTGTGCCATATTGCTTTCTGTTTTTTACTTGTTTACTACTTTAGTTAAATCTTTAACCGTTAACCGTTAAACTTTAACCTTTACTTATTTGATGCTATCGATCTTGATCTGGGTCAGATAGTCACGGTGGCCGTTCATTTTCTGATAGCCTTTGCGACGGATTTTCTTGAACACCAGAACCTTATCGCCCTTGAGGTGGCGGAGGACGGTGGCCTTGACATTAGCACCTGCAATGTAAGGTTTGCCCACTTCAACCTTGCCATCATTGTCTTTAAGCATCACGGTGTCAAAAGACACTTCGCTACCCTCGTCGTTCTTCAGACGGTTGACGAAAATCTTCTGATCTTGGGCGACCTTGAATTGCTTACCTGCGATTTCTACGATTGCGTACATTTTCTAATTGTTTGTTTTTTAATTACTTTCACTCATTTATAGGGCATTCCTACCCCATATTTCGGACTGCAAAGATACGAACATTTTTGAAACTGACAAAAAAAATCTTTTCCCATGCAAAAAGTTCACGCCCGGTAACCCATTTCAACGATAGTTCGACGATAGTTCAACGATAGTTTAACGATGCGGCATCGTTGAACTGACATTGATTTTTTGTGCTGGGACGGAGGAAGAGGGCAAGGCAGTGCCTATCGGGGCGGGCGACAGGGTGTCGGGCCAAAAGGTAACCTCACTCTTGGCAGAGCCGGCGAAAATGCCCAAGGCCCCCTCGACGTTACCGCGCACGGCTCCCTGCTCGACGAAGAAGCTGGTGCTACCCCCTCCTTGTCGCGCTACATCAATCAGGTAGCGGAGGCGCGCGTAGGTAACAGACTCCAGGGTCACCGTGTATTCGTGCTTGAAGGGCTGCACCTCGTTGGTGTCAATGAGGTGGAGGATACTGATTTCCGTGTGGTAGTTCTGTCCATCAATCTCACTGTCGTTAAAAAAATTACGTGTATACAGGTAGCCCAGCATGGGGCTGCTGTAGGAGGCGTCACCCTTGATTTCAGGGTTGTCACGCAGCATGAAATAGGTGGCGTGGGTGGTATCCACAGTGTCGTAGTTCTGGGTCCATTCGTTGAATCGGATACCGCTGTCGCGTACCATGACACGTAGGTTGTAGTATTCATCGATGCCCGCATGGTCCTGAAAATCAAAATATGCCAAATAATAGCGAAGGGTATGGCCCACCGACTGGTCGTAGAGTTTGACGTTCGTGAATGTGGGGATGAGGGGCACATAGGTCTTGGCGTGAGCCTGGCGGTCGTCGGTGCTGGCGAAGAGTTCAAGGCTGTCGCCCTCGACATAAGTATAGGGGAAGAAATACTTGCAGTTGGCCACAGAATCGGGCATATAGGGAGTGCCGTTGACGTATAGGGTCATCGTGGCACCGTCGAGGGGCTGGTTGTTGGAGGGGTCGAGGAAAAAGCGTGTGGAGGCGAAATAGACAAAGGCTCGCTTGTCGGCCTGCGGCACCGCGTTGACCACCAGCTGGCGGTCGCTCGGCTCGTCAATGTCAAGCACCTTCTCGCAACCCGTGAGAAGGCCAACCATCGCCAATATGTATATGAGTTTTGTTTTCATCCGATTACTCTGATTATTCCAATTACTCTGAAAAACTAAAAATACAGCGTATACCCCACACTCGGCAGTATGGGGAAGACGCTCAGCTGCACCAGCGCCATGGGGTAGTTGCGGTAGTGGTCGTTGCGCGAGCGGTAGAGCATATAGGGGTTCTGTCGGTTATATACATTATATATACTGACGCTGATGGTGCGGCGGGCGCGTTTGAACTTGCGGTGGAAGTTGGCGCCGAGGTCGAGGCGATGGTAGTTGGGCATGCGGTAGTTGTTACGGCCCTCGATGACGTTGACGCTACCGGTGGGCCTTACGGCATCCTCGTCATAGTCGTCGGGGTCCTCGGCGGCCACGGGATAGGTCTGCATGGCCAACGAGGCGGCATTGCCCGTGGAGAAGACCCATGTGGCACTGATGTCGACACGGTCGCTGAGGCGATAGTTGAGGACGATGCTCAGGTCGTGCCTCCGGTCGTACTTGGCGGGGAAGGGCTCTCCTCCGTTGATAACCTGCCCCGGGCGGTCGAACTGACGCATCGAACGGCTCCAGGTGTAGCCAATCCATCCCGTGAGGTCGCCGAACTCGCGCTGGATGAGGAACTCCACGCCGTAGCTCCAGCCACGGCCGCTGTAGACCAGGTTCTCCCAGTGCTCGCTGCTGCCGAAGAAAGTAGCTCCGTCCTTGTACTCGATGAGGTTGTCCATCTTCTTGTAGTAGGCCTCGATGCTGAAGTCGGCGATGCCGCTGCGGCTATAGCTCACGCCGGCGGCCACCTGGTCGCTGGTCATGGGCTCCACTTTCTCGGTGACGGGCACCCAGAGGTCGGTGGGCAGCGTGACGCTGGTGGTGCTCAGCAGGTGCACATACTGCGTCATGCGGGCATAGCCCACCTTGACAGAGAGGTCGTCGCTGAGCATCACACGCCCCGAGAGGCGCGGCTGGATGGACTTGTAGAGTTTGCCACTGACATTGAAGGCGCTGAGGTGCAGACCGTAGTTGAGCTTCACAGTTTCCGTGATACTCCAGTCGTCCTCGCCATAGAGGGCGAACTCGTTGGCGGGCACCGTGCCACTGAAGATGCTCGAGTCCACATGCAAGGGCTTGTTCATCTGGATGGAGTCGAAATAGTTGATGCTGGCGCTGGCCACCTCGGGGGTGAACCAGTGGCGTGTGGCGGCGGCGCCGAATTTCACCAGGTGCTCGGGATTGGGCGTAAGGTCGAAGTCGGCCCTCAACGTAGCCTCCTTGATGCCCGAGTTGTAGTCGCCCTCGATGGTCGACGTGTTGGCGTCATTGGGCGTGGCCATCTTCTCCACCGAACCAACAATGTTGTTGTAATACTGCGTGTAGTTAGCGGCGAGATTAAGGAAGAGCCTGGGGGTCAGCTCATAGTTCCACCGCAGCGCACCCACCAGGTTGCCCCACTTGTTGGCGAAACCCAGATTGATGTCCTCGTCGAGGGAGGTGACGGTGTGCACCTTGCCGTGGATCTTGTCGTCGCCGGCGAAGAAAGAGGCGTAGAGGCGACTCTTGTCATTGAACTTGTGCGTCACCTTGGCGTTAAGGTCATAAAACCAATAGCCCGCGTCAAATTTGGCATTCTGCGCCACGGTGGGGCTCTGGGTCTCTTCGCTGGTCATGTCGTTGAGCCACATGATGGCGGGGATGATGAAGAGCTCGGCATAGGTGCGGCGGAAGGAGAGGCTGAAGGTGGTCCGCTCCTTGACCAACGGCCCTTCGAGGTTGAACTTGGCCGAGATAAGACCCACGGAGAAGTTACCGTGGAGCTCGCGGTCGTTGCCGTTGTTCTGCGTAACGTCGAGGACGGCGCTGAGCCTGCCGCCGAAGCGGGCGGGGAAACTCCCCTTGTAGAGCGTCACGTTCTTCACGGCATCGGTGTTGAAGGCCGAGAAGAAACCTCCCATGTGGGTGACATTGTAGAGGGGCACGCCGTCGAGGAGGAAGAGGTTCTCGTCGGGACCGCCACCACGGACATACATGCCGCTGTTGCCCTCGCTGCCGCTCTGCACGCCGGGCATCAGCTGCAAGGCCTTGATGAGGTCGGCCTCGCCGAACATTACAGGCACCGATTTAATCTTCTCCACAGTCATCACATTGGCACTCATCTGCGACGACTTCACGTCTCCCACCCTCTCAGC
Source organism: uncultured Bacteroidales bacterium (assembly GCA_900316235.1). Lineage (GTDB taxonomy): Bacteria > Bacteroidota > Bacteroidia > Bacteroidales > P3 > Colimorpha. The sequence goes on along the minus strand of ONCC01000010.1, from coordinate 122,171 downwards.
GGTGATGGTCACCTCGTCGAGGGTGACGCTGGCCGCGAGGGCGACACTGAGGTCGCGGTTCTTCTCGAGCCTGAAGGTGAAGAACTGCGGCTCGTAGCCCACATAGGATACCTTGAGGTTCACGGAGTCACGCTTCAGCGTGAGGGAGTAGTGGCCGAAGACATTGGTAACAGTCCCCTTGCCGCTCCGCGTGTCCACCACCGTAGCCCCAATGAGCGTCTCCCCCGTCCGCGAGTCCGTGATGGTTCCGCTGACCGTGGCGTTCTGCGCCCACCCCATCAGTGGAAACAATAAAAATAATATTATCGTGCCAACGTATCGCATAATTGACGACTGGTTTTCCCCGTCACGGGGTGGCGGTAGTCGGGAATGATTTCCGCCAGGGGTTCGAGGACGAAGCGGCGAAGGTGCATGCGCGGGTGCGGGAGTGTAAGTTCGGGGGTGTCGACAACGAGGTCATCGTAGAAGATGAGGTCGATGTCCATGGGGCGGGAGTGGTATTTTCTAGGTGAAAGGTGGGGGCGTTGCCGGCCGAGGTCTTTTTCTATCGCGAGCGCCGTGCGCAGCACCTGCCAGGGCGACAGCGTGGTCTCCACTACCAGCCCGCGGTTAAAAAAACTCTGCGGGCGGACGTCGTCAAACTCTCCCCAGGGTTCGGTCTCATAAATCCCCGAAAGAGCAACGACAGAGCCGATACGCTCGCGTATCAGCTCTGTCGCCTGGTCAATCAGCAACGCCCGGTCGCCCTGGTTGCCGCCGATTAATAAAACCACTCTATTCATTATCCGCAGTGGATAAACGTCTTGACGAGTTCCAGGGTCTTCTGGGCATCGTGACCGATATCGGCGCGGAGAGTGCGGTCATTGAAGGCGCGGAGTTGCTTGAGGATGCCGTCGATGAGCTGCGGGGCGAAGATGCCGTCCTGCTCGTAGAGGGCACGGTCGCGCTCCAGGAGGTCGGCACTGGCGGCGCAGCTGTCGGGCAACACGTCGAGTTTGGCCAGCACATCCTCATGCTCGAAGATGTTGACGCTGACGTAGCGGTCCTTGGCATACTGGATGGCGTTGTCCATCTCGAAGCCGTGACGGGCGGCGACAGCCATACCGGCCAGCAGCAGGTAGACGTTGGCGCTGCCGTCGGGGGTGCGCAATTCGATGGTCTGCTTGCGGCTGAAATCCACGGGGTCGTTCTTCTCGAGGGGGTTGGCGTGGGCCATCATATTGCCGCTACCTTTGTTCCAGCCCAGCGGCACACGCACCATGGCGCTGCGGTTGCGGTCACCCCAGCAGATATTCGTGGGAGCCTCCTGATGGGGCACCAGGCGGAAGTAGGAGGTGGGGTTGGTGTTGCCGAAGGCCGTCAGGGAGCCTGCCAGCGAGAGGATGCCGGCCATGGTGGTCAGGGCCACGTCACTCAGGCCGTTCTCACCGACGTACATATTCTTGCCGTCCTTGCTCACGCGGGTGTGGACATGCATGCCGCTACCGGCTTTGCCGACGGTAATCTTCGGGGCGAAGGTGATGGTGATGCCGTATTTGTATCCCAGCTCGCGCATCATCCATTTGGCGATGACCAGCTGGTCAGCGGCATCCTCGAGATGTGTGGGCAGGAACTCAATCTCGTTCTGCTCGTACATCAGGTCGCCATTGGTGAAGTTACCCACCTCGCTGTGGCCGTACTTGATTTCGCCACCGGCGGCGGCAATCATACGCATGGCCTCGGTGCGGAACTCCTCAAACTTGCAGTAGGGCATCGACACGTGGTATCCGTGCTGGTCCTCGGGCATATACTCCGGGTCGAGGGGGGCGATGGCGTAGTATTCCAGTTCGCCCATCACCTCGAACTCCATGCCACCCGTAGCCTCGCGGAAGGCGCGGCCGGCCTTCTGGAGCGTATATTCGGGTGCCAGGGCGAAGGGGTCGCCGTCTTTGGTGTAGAAGGAGCAGAGGAGGTCGAGGGTAGGCACCTCGGTGAAGGGGTCGAGGAAGGCCGTGCGGAAGCGCGGGATGACGTAGAGGTCGCTGTTGCCGGCCTCGATGTAGGGGAAGAGGCTGGAGCCGTCGACACGCTCGCCACTGGTGAGCACCTCGTCGGCATGTTCGAGGCTCTGGATGACGAAGTTCAGCGTATGGAGCTTGCCGTCGTCCGCCATGTAGCGGAAGTTGATCATCTCGATTTGGAATTCCTCGATGACCTTGAGGATATCGGCCTTAGTGAACTCCTTCATGGGTTTCTGCAGGAAGGTCACCAGCGGGTTGGGGTTGAATTTGAGCTTTTCTTGTGTCATGATATATGTTGATTTTAAAATTGGGTTTATATATAACGACAAAGGAGATAAATTATTGTATTACAAAAATATTTATTATACACAAAAAGGGCTCCCCTGTGGGAGCCCTTTTTGTGTTGTAGCGTTATGCGAGGTTAGCGAACCACGACGACGCGCTTGGCAGGAGCCTTGCCGACCTTGACCAGGTAGACACCAGCGCTCTGCATGGTGAACTCGATGGTCTCGGGAGCATTAGCCTGCTTGCTCACGCAGCGGCCGTTGACATCGTAGACATAGACATTCATGTTCTCAGCGCCCTTGACAACGATGCGGTTGTTGGTGCTGTAGATCAGGGCGTCGATACCCTCGACATTGTCGATACCGCTAGGATCGCGCTTGAAGTTGGCGGTGAGGACAATATCCTCGGTCACGGTGATAGTGCGCTCAGCGGTGGTCACGCCATCGCTCCAGCCGTCGAAGACATAGCCCTGGTTGGCAACAGCGCGGAGGGTCACCTGGGTGCCTTCAGTAACAGCGCCAGTGGGAACACCATCGACATGACCCATAGTGGGATCGTTCACGTTGACGGCAACAGTGTAGGTACCCACGGGGTTGGCCTCGAAGTTGGCGGTGAAGACGGCACCATCGAGGAACATGCTGACGGTGTCGGGGTGCGACATTTCGGATTCAGCGTCAACGGTGGTGTCGACATCAAGCATCGGGATTACCAGGTGCCAGGAGACAAGGTGGTAGCCCGCGTTGGGGGTAGCGGTGATAGCGACGGTCTCGCCAATAGCAAAAACCTGAACACCGTTCGGGGTGATGCTACCCATGTTAGGATCGTTCACGGCGAAGGTCATAGTGATGCTGTCGGGAACAGGAGCCCACATCGGGAGGATGTCCATGTCGTAGACGTAGCTATCAATCCACCCGAGACCGCCATAAACGGGAGTGGGATCATAATAGGGGAAGCTGCTGACCCAGACACCGGCCACGGGCTGAGCCCATTTCTCGAAGGAGCCGTTGGTGAGGGTCTGAGCGAGACCCATGTCCATACCGTTGTTGCTCTGCCAGTAGCTCATGGAATCGCCACTCAGGCTGATTTCATCCTCGGCGAAGGTGATGTCGGCGAGGTAGCCATAGGTGTCGGTAGAGTAGTTGAAGCGGCTGTCGTAGGCGGCGATGGTATCCATAGCGTCCTTGACAGTGATGCTGCCATTGAACTTAACGGCCCATGCGAAGGCGGCGTTAGCCCAGTTGACGGCGATAACGGCCTCGTTGCTACCGGTACCCACCTTGTAGTCGATGGCATCGGCGGCGATGGTAGCCTCGACAGGCAGAGGAGCATCCTTGGCGAAGACAGCATAGATGGCGGAAGAATCCATGAAGGACACAACAGTGTCGGAGATGGTGAGTTCAAGACCCTCGGTGATCAGGGTATCCTGACCGTCGTCAATAAGCATCCAACCAGCCAGGTGGTAACCGGCATTGGGAGTGGCGGTGAAGGTCATGATGGTGCCCTCGACAAAGTGCTGCTCACCAGCGGGAGTGATGCTACCGGCTTCGGCATAGTTGACGCCAAAGGTCATGGTGATGCTGTCGTTAACCTCGAAGATAGCAGTGAAGGTGACGCCATCCCACATGTAGTTGATGGTGTCCTCGTAGGTCAAAACGTCGGTGACGAGGGTGGTGTCACTCAGGTCGGGGAACGTGAGGTTCCAACCCACCAGGTGGTAGCCCATGTTGGGAGTGGCGGTGATGGTGACAGGATCGTTCATCACATATGCCTGAACACCGGCAGGGCTGATAGTACCCATGGTGGCATCGTTCACGGCGAAGGTGACGTGGAAGGTGTCGGAGGCGAAGTTGGCCATGATGGTCATATTGCTGTCAACAGTGATTTCGAGGGTGTCCTCGGTACCAAGGATAGCGTTGCCCATGGTCCAGTTGACGAAGTGGTAGCCGGGGTTGGCCTCGGCCACAAGGATGGTGTCGGTGCCTTCGAGGACCTCGATCAGGCTTTCGACCATACCCATCTCTTCGTCATTGACCTCGGCGATGACATTATAGAAGTAGTCGACATAAGGAGTCGGGAAGGTCCAGCTGGTCCAGGAACCGGTCTCGGTCTCGGAGCAGACAGGACGGATATAGAAGGTATAGTTGGTGTCGCGGACCAGGCCGGTGAGGATGACGTTGTTGGTCGTCGTGGGCAGGGCAGCGTCCTCAAGGTCGGCAGCGGTCAGGCTGTCGCTGGTGCTGACGGCATACTCCCAAGCGGTCTCCTCGTAGCCGGGATACCATATCATGTTGGCGTTGTGGTCGGTGACATCATTGGCATAGACAGTGTTCACGGGCAGGCAAGTACTCTCGCCCTCATAGTCGATCATGACCTTGGGCAGGAAGTTCTGCACAGTACCTGTAGCAGTAGCCAAAGCATTAGAACCATTGGCATAGCGGCTGGCATTATCGGCTGTCATGCCATAGAAGGAGCCACCCGTGTATCTGTTACCGAAAGAGTCGTCATAAAGCAACTCAACAAGGAGGTTACCTCCATTGTACTGGAAGGGTGTGTCGAATTCGAACACCAACTGTCCGTCCTCAACAACAGTGGAGATGCTGCCGTCAAAGACGGTGTCGCCTTCCGTGGCATCCCATGCGGAAGCAAGATTCTCATTGGCGGTCACGGCAAGTTTTAAAACGAAGTTATTCTCAGTCCAATCGCCGTATCCATCACGAATCGAAGAAACATAATTCGAATAGAATCTCATAGCGGTCATCGTTTTACCCTGAAGTGCGGTAAGCATACTGGCAGGATAGATAACCTGTGAACGATGGTCGGTATCTTGATATCGCGAACGGAGCATCACATAATCATTGGTAGCGGTGCTGTCGGCCACGATGATGCCGTTGCCGGGGAACTTGGCGGTACGGACGCTGTCGAGGATGACGGTGTCGCTGGTGGCGCCGCTCTCAACGTCGTAGGCGGCGACATAGATGTCGTAAGCCGTGTCGGGAGTCAGACCGATGAAGATGTTGTAAGCGCCATAGGAGAGGCCGCCGTACATTTCATAGGTGGAGGTGACGGTCTGCCAGTCGTCGTCAGCGGGCTGCTGGCCATGCTGGACAATGGCGGCACGCCAGGCGGTCTCGTTGGCAAACTGGGCGATATTGGGAGCCCAGGTGGCGGTCATGGCATTGTAGGAGGCATCAGTGACAGTCAGGTCAACAACGGCGGGCATGGCCGGGGGCATAGTCACAACGGCGGGAGCGGTCCAGGGAGAGACCTCACCATTCATCTCGTTGCGGAAGTAGAAGTAATAGGTGGTAGCGGACTCGAGGCTGTCGACGAAGAAGAGGAGGGTGTCGATGCCGGTGACCATCGGAGTGATGGTGGCCAGGGCGTCAGCGTCGAGTTCGGTGGTGCTGTAATAGTAGCTGAAATTGGTGGGCTGGCCAAGTTCGCTGCCAGTGTTCTGCAGACCGAAGAAGGCAAGGTGCTTACCCATAAACGTGGCCGTCACGACTTCAGGAGTGCGGACATTGGGATAGGTGCGGAACTGGTAGGAAGCCCAGCCGGAGGTACCTTCGGGGTGAGCCTCGCCGTTGCAGAGGGCCTTGACGTAGACGTAGTAGTCGTGGTCGGGGGTGAGGCCGGTAGCATTGTAGCTGACGGCATCGGCAGCGAGAGAGATGGCACCGGTGGCGGTAGCCAAGGCGGCCGAGTCGAGCTCGGTGGGGCTGACGATAATCTGGTTACCCACGCAGTAGTCGGCATCCGAGGCGGTCCACTCGATAAGGGCGGAGGTGTTGGTCAGGCTGTCGACAGCGATGCCAGTCACATCGGGGCAGGCATTGGCGGGCAGGCAGTAGCCCAAGCTCATCACAACGCGGCTCTGGGCATAACCCTTGTTACCAGTGTAGGCAGAAGGATTGGAAGGATCGGGATTCTGGGAATCGCTATACCAATACAGGGTCTTGTAGCCCGTGCAGGTAGAGGTACGGAACTTCGAAGAAGAAGAACCATCGGCATCACTGTTGTCATCGACGATAATCATCAGGTTGCTGAGACCGTCATAGTCATAGGGAGTGGTGAGGGTGAGCTCGTTCCAACCCTGGGCAAAGTCGGCGAAGCTACCAGAGAAGACCTGGACAGCGGTCTCGCTGTTGAGAAGCTCGATGTCGCTGTTCGAAGTAAAGACGCTCTTCTGAGTGGGCTGGATGTAAATGGTGACATCTGTCTTGGTAGACGGAGCCGTGGTAGCGTGGAAGTAGTAACTAATGGTGGTGAAAGTCTTGGCACCGCCAAGTTCTTCAGCATCGAGGATGGTCTCGGAGAGGGAGTTTCCATAGTAGGGGTTGACCGGGTAGTAATAACCACTGGCAGTGCTGCTCTCGTTACCGATAACGATATCCTCGCAGGCACCGAGATCCTGGGTAGTGACGCTGTCCTCAATCCAGACAGTGTCGCAGGCGGCCTTCAGGTAGGCATAGTACTTGGTGGCGCGGTTCAGGCCCTCGACGGTGACCTGGTGGGCATTGTTGACAATGACAGGGTTGACACCGCCCAGCTCCTCGGCGGTGAGGCGGGTGTCGCTGTTGACAAAGTAGTGGGTGATCACCATGCTGTCGGGGTTGTCCCAGGTGGCGGTGTAACGGATACGCTCGGGAGCGAGAGCCAGGTTGCGGTCCTTGACGCAGTCCTCGGTGACGAGGGTCAGCGTGTAGTCGGTGTAGAGGGCCTGGTCCTCAGCCTTGACGCGCAGCACGATGGGGACATTCATCTGGAGGTAGTTCTTGATGGTGGTGGTGGTCACCTTGCAGGTGTAGCTGCCGTCGCCGGTGGTGTCGATATAGACACCGGCGCTGGTGGAGACGGTCCAGCTGAAGGTGTAGCCAGTGCTCAGGTTGTCGGTGTACCACACGGGGGCGGTGAGCGTGTAGGGCTCAGCCACGGTGTCGACAACCACATTGTCGCGCTTGCCGGTACCAGTGAGGTTGAAGGCAGTCATCTTGTGGCCAGAGCGCAGGGTGCGGGTGGCGAATGTGGCGGCACGCGAACTGTCGGTAGCCGAGCAGAGGGCGCGGACGATGAAGGTGAAGTTGGTGTTCTCGGGGAGTTCCTCGAAGAGATACGAGCTCTCGGTGGTGGTGGTGTAGGTGCTGTCGGTGCCCTGGACCTTGATGACGCTATAGGTGGCGCCGGTGTTGGCATCCTCCCAGCTCAGGTTGACGCTGCTGCTGGCGGGGGTGACGGTGACAAGGGGCTTGAGGCAGGAAGGACGCACCTCGACAAAGAGGTCGTCGATGTAGACGGTCACAGAGCTCTCGGGCTTGAAGGCACGGATGGCGGGATAGGCGCCGGTGCTGTTGACGCCCAGCAGGGCCTCATACTCCATGTAGGTGTTGCCGCTGACGGTAATCTCCTGGTCGAGGACGAAGGTCGTGGGATCCTCGGGGTCGGTCAGGGTACCAATCTGGAGGGCGATGGAGGTGGAGGCGCTGGCGGTGCGGGCCCAGAAGCGGAGCTCGTTGTTGTTCATGGGATAGGTGGTGACATTCACCTGGGGCAGAATGGCAATGACAGTGTCGGCATTGCTGCTCAAATTACCCATGTAAAAGTTGAGATAGTTGGAACCTCCATGAGCGTAGGTTGTGCTAGTGCCAGCATAGGGCTGGGCAGCGTTGGCGCTGTTGTAGCGAGCCCAGCAGTAAGGCAGGACGCTGCTGCCGCTCGGGAGGTCGGCGGATTCGAAGCCGGTGCTGTAGGGCAGGTTGACGGCACCGCAGGCGGTGCGGCCAGAGACGGTGCGCAGGGAAGAGAGACCATCCTCGGCGCCGCAGTTAGCCTCCACACCGAAGGTGTAGCGAGTGTTGGCATCGAGGCCGGTGACGGTGTAGGTCATAGCGGTGAGGCCGGTGGCTCCCACGATGGGAGTGGTGTCGGTAGCAGTGACAGTGTAGAGGTTGTAGGTGGTACCAGCAGCGTTGTTGGTATCAATCCAACTGAGGGTCATGCTGTTGCTGGTAGCAGTGTCGATGGCAAGGTCTTTGACGCCTTTGCAGGTGATCTGGCCAGCCTGATAGGTGAAGGTGGTCTTGGGAATAAAGTTGCGGGCAGAGCCTGTCACGAGATCCAAGCTGGTGCTATTGTAGCCACCCCAGGAAGCGCCAGTGACGGTCTCGCCATAGAAGTAGATGTTCTTGTAGCCGGCATCGGTGGTGTTCTCGATGCCAATCAACAGGTTGCCGCCCTGATAGGTGTAGGGAGAGGCCAGAGTAATGGTCATCTCGCCACCCGAACCGGCGGTCACGACTTCAAGCGTGCCGGTGTAAACCATCTCGGCGCCGGTGTTGGGCTCGAGAGCGGTCATGGTGGTGTAGCTCACCTCCTTCATGTACACATTCACGGTGCTCACCGTGGTGTAGGGTACATTGCTGGCAGTGGTGTAGAACTTCATCTCGCTGATGGTGGCACCACTCATCGCCGTCAAATCGGCGGCGGGAATGACAAACTGACTCCGAGTGAAATCATCGAAGTAGTGGATGTAGGCGGGAACCACATTGTTCGTCGTGGTCCCGTCGTGCACTGTCAGCGTTTCCTGCGCCTGCGATGCGAACGGCAGCATGAGTGCCGCAAGCATCAAAGTACGTAAAAACTTTTGCATGATGTTTTGTTTTTGGTTAATAAAAAATGAATTAATGTTGTTTTCTGTTGTTTTTCCCTCCTCACGGCACTTTCCCGTTGCATCAAAGCAGGCATTCATCATCTTGACTCAAAATGCCTTACAACGATACAGGTGCCTTTTCCATGCACTCTATATTTCTGCAAAGATACACTTTTTTTTTATTCCGACAAAAAATTTAACTCCTACCCTCCCCCTACCAACGACCTACCAACACCTACCGTGGTAGGAGTTGGTTAGGAGTTGGTAGGGAGTTGGTAGGTGGTTATCAGTTAGTTAGCCAAAAGCCAATTTTTGGCTGTTTTGGGGTGGTTTTACACTGTTTTTTAACAGTTTTTAAGTTAATTTCAGGAAGGGAGGGAGGGGCGGGGCGGGCGATGCCGACAAAGGGTGTATATATAAATAATACATATATTATATAGAGGGGCCCAGGTTGGATGGGGCAAAAAGAGAGGAAGGCTCCCATGCGGGAGCCTTCCTCCTGAAATATCAAGCACATGTATTATTTGACAATCAGTTTTCTGACCGCCGTGTTGTTGTTGCTAACCACGCGTACGAAGTAGGCGCCTTTGGCGAGGGCCGAGAGGTCGAGGGAGAGCTTGCCGTCGACTGCGGTCCACTGGCCACACTCACGGCCGTTGAGGCTGAGGAGGGTGACACGGCTGCCGTTGGCGAGGCCCTCGAGGGTGACGCTGGTGGTGGCGGGGTTGGGGTAGAGGGCGAGGGAGCTGCCTTCAACGTCGTCGATGCCGGCGGTGCGGAAGACCACGACGAGGGAGCGGTCGGCGGTGAGGGTGAAGGTGAGGGGGTTCTCCTCGATGAGGTCGGAACCCTCGAGCCATCCGGCGAAGGCGTAGCCCTCCTTGGGGTTGACGGTGAGGGTAACCTCGGTGCCTTCCTCGAAGGTGCCGGTGCCGTCGACGGTGCCCTTATTGGTGTCGCAGGAGACGCTGACGGTGTAGTACATAACGTTGTGCTCGAAGGCGGCGGTGAGGGTGATGTCGGCCGTGGGGACGAAGGTGTAGGGATTCTCGGTGGAGACGACGGTGGTGCCGTTCATCCAGGCGAGGAAGTGGTAGTCCTCAGCGGGGACTGCTGTGGCGGTGAAGCTGCCGCCCACGGGGACGAGGGTGGTGCCCTCAGGATAGACGTCGCCCATGGCGGGGTCGGCGCTCTCGAGGGTCACATCGTTGACGACGGCGGCAGTCACCTCGACGCTGTCAACGAAAGCAAAGTACTTATAGTCGCCAAAATAGCGGATGACAATCTGGTGGGCGGTGTTGGGGACATAGGCCTCGAAGATGGCCATATCATTGGTGCCGGTGGTGAAATAGGGGGTCTCATCCCACACGGTGCCAGTGGCGTTGACATAGCCGAAGTAGAGGTTGTCGCTAGTGGTATAGGTGGAGTAGCGGATGCGGATACGCACAGCGTCGGCGCCGGCAGCATTGAAGACGGGCGAGTAGGCATACTGGGTGTAGTCGCCAGCGGTTTCGTTGTAGGAGCTGAAGCGCAGCAAATAGTTGCCTTCGTTCTCGACGTAGTTCATGCCATAGGAGGTCTCCCAGGCATTTTCAGCATTGTTGGACGAGATTTCCCAGCAGCCGCGGGTAGCGCTCTCGGGGCCAAAGCCCTCGAGGAAGGGCAGCGACAGGTTACCGTCGCAGAGGGTGGCGAAGGAGACGGGCACCAGCATGGCATCATCGCCAGCGGGGCAGTTGGCCTGGATGTTCAGCGCATAGTAGGTTGCGGGGGTGAGGCCGGTGAGGGTGAAGTGGGTGCTGTCGATGCCGGAGGCAACGACGGTGGTGCCGTTATAAATGGTGAAGGTGGCGGTGCCGAAATGTTCCCAAGAGAGGGTGGCGCCGGTGGCGGTGATGTCGCTGACGGTGACATTGCTAACGGGGATGCACGGCGGGGCGGGGACGACATGGACGGTGTAGTCCATATATACATTGTAATGGCTGAGATTGCAGGGGTCGTGGTAGCCGGAGCCGGTGGTGATATAGCTGTCGTAGTCAAGGTCGGCGGCACCGATGCGCATGCGGTAGTAGCCCGTGGCAATGGAGTCGTTGAGAGTGAAGGTGGCGTGAAGGGTGGTGGGAGCGGCGTTGTCGCTCATGCCGGTGTAGACAATCTCATTGTCCTCGAAGTCGTAGTCGTTGTTGAAGTCAATCCAGATGATGGTGCCGTAGGTGAAGCCAGTGTTGAAGGTGATGGCCACGTCGACAGGCATGGAGAGGGGCAGGTCACCGACGGAGTCGGAGTAGTCGCCATAGTAGGGAGCGTGGAGGGGATGGTTGCTGTTGTTGACCACCTCGTCATAGCCGTAGGTAACGTTGATGATGCCCTGTCCGTCGACGGTGCCGGGGGCGGGGGCGCAGTAGCCCACATGGACCGCGAGGGGCTCGCTCCAGAAGGAGGAGTCATTGCCACAGATGCCGCGGACATAGATGTCGTAGTTCTCGTTGAGAGTGAGGCCGGTGATGGTGCCGATGCTGTCGCTGCCTACCAGCACGGAGCTGACGACGCTGTCGCCCTGGCGGGCCTCGATGAGGTAGTTGGCGGCATGGGTGTAGTTCCACTGGACGGTGACGCCGTCGGAGGTGACGCCCTCAAGTTCCAGGCTCGTGATGTCGCGGCAAGTGGGGATGGGTTCCACATGGACGTCGTCGACAATCCAATACCAGTTGAGGCCGGAGGCCACATGGCGGAGAGCCATGCGGACGGTGTCGGGTGCCGTCTCGAAGTTAACGATGGCGCGAGTCATCTCGGTGGTGCGGTCGAGGGTAGCGATGGCCACGAAGGAGTTGGCATCAGTGGCATCGGTGAGGTAGCCCACCTCGAGGTTGCCGCAGTAGTTGGCTTCCATGGACTCGGATTTGTGCTCGAAACGCATGCGGAGCTGACTGACGGGGGTATTGAACTCGGGCAGGGCGATGACATTGCCCTGGGAGATACTATAGTTGAACTTGAGACCCTTCTGCTCACCATAGCCTGCCACCTGGCAGACGTTGGCCATGCTGCTCAAGTGGTTGAGGTGCTCCCAACAGAAAGGATGGCTGCCAATATTCATCTCCTCGAAGTCGGTGAAGTAGGGCACCTGCAGGATGCCGCACTCGGTCCGCACGTCGATGGTAGTCCAGAGCGACTCGTCGGTGGGGGTGCAGTTGGCGGCGAGAGAGATGGAGTAGAGGGTGTTGGGGGTGAGACCGGTGAGGGTGTAGGTGGTGCCGGTGATGCCGGAGGCCAGGATGGTGGAGTCATAGTAGTCGCGGAGGGTATAGGTGATACCTGTATGGACGGTATCGCTCCAGGCAAGGGTCAAACTGGTGTCGGTGGCCGAGACCATGTGGAAGTTGAAGGGGCGTGAGCAGGTGGGCTGCACTTCGAGAACCACATCGTCGACATACCAATAATAATAACTGTTGGTGGGGTTATGGCGGAAGGCCACGCGGGCGTTGGCGGGGACATTATTGCCAAACTCGACAATCTCCTCGTAGTATTCGGTGCCGAAGCCCTCCCACAGAGTGTAGGAATAGGTCTCGAGGGGCACAAAGGTGGTGAGGTCGGTGAGGTCGGTGATGTAACCCACAGAGAGGGAACCGCAATAGGTGTAGTAATTCTCGGGACGTGTCCAGAAACGTACCTGCTTGCCGCTGAGGGGTTCATCAACCGGGGGCATGACCATGATGTTATCGGTCGAGCCGCGGAAATCGAGGAACTGGTCGCCTCTATAGGCATAGTTGGTATTCTCGTGGACGATGCATTCGCCACCCAGCACCTCCCAGCAACGCGGGGCCACGGAAGGGGTCATATCCTCGAAGCCAGTACTGTAGGGCAGCGAGAATACGGCGCATTCGGTGTGGGTACCTATGGTGCGCCACAGCGAGGAACCCGTGGGGCAGTTGGCCTCGACGATGAACTCGTAGAGGGTATTGGGGGTAAGGCCGGTCGCAGTGTAGCTGTTGCCGGTGATGCCGGAGGCCACAAGGGTGGTGTCGCTGGCGTCATAGACGCTATAGGTGGTGCCGGTGATGCTGGAGGCAGTCCAGCTGAGGGTCATGGAGTTGGAGGTAACATCGCTGATGGCCAGATTCGAGACCGAGGGGCAGGTGACGGCGGTGCCGCCGGTGAAGGAGAAGGTGGTCTTCGGGATGAAATTGAATCCGCTGCCCGAGCCATTGGCGGTAGCGGCCCACGCGGTGGTGTGCTCGGTGGCGAGACCGGTGAAGGAGGCGGTATAATATTCACCTGGGTTAATGCTCTTGAATTCCACCAGGAGGTTGCCACCATTATAGGTGTAGGGCGTGGAGAAGTTGACGGTCATGGTGGGCTGGGTACCGTCGAGGGTGTCGACAAAGACCAGCGTAGCCAAGCTGCCAGAGGTATTGGCAAAGCCGCTGATGGTGGTGCCGGGCACAGACATCAGTCTCACCTCGAAAACAGCATCCCAGTGATTCGTGGCCTGGGTTCCCAGGTAGAAAGTCATCGAATTGATGCTGCCACCAGTCATAGCATAGTCTTCGACGGCGGCCTCGATCATAGCGGCAGAATAAACAATCTGACACTGCTGCGCCTGCTCGGCATAATAGCCATAGACCGGGATGCGCAAATTCTCATCGGTTCCGTCGGCGACGGTCAGAGAGTGGGTTTGCGCGGTTGCAAACATAGGCAGGAACATTGCCACTGCCAAAGCCCAAAAGTGTAAACTCTTTCTCATATATTTTATGATTTTTTATTTTTTTATTTATTTACCTTATTTTATTGATACTCTATTAAATAATGTGTCAAATCATGATAAGCACATGATACTTTTACTCTGCAAAAGTACATTTTTTTTTTGATTGACCAAAAGTTTTTTTCGCCATTCACACAACCCACTCATCCACAATGAAAAGAAACAAAAAAAAGTGGCGGCACAATAATTCTTCCCTCCCGACGTTTTGTTGATAGCATCCAAAAATAGAAATCCATAAAACAAATAACATCATGTTCAAGAAAGAGACTTATATCGCCCGCCGCGAGCAGCTGCGCAAGGACGTAGGCCACGGCATCATCATCCTTCCGGGCAACCACGAAGCCCCCTGCAACTACAAGGACAACACCTACTGGTTCCGCCAGGACAGCACGTTCCTCTACTTCTTCGGCCTCCAGCGGGAGGACCTCGTGGGTGTGCTCGACTGCGAGACGGGCAAGGACTACCTCTTCGCCAACGACTACGACATCGACGACATCATCTGGACAGGCCCGCTGCCCAGCGTCAAGGAGTTGGCGGCGAGCGTGGGCGTGGAGAACAGCGGCTCGATGAAGGATCTGCGCAAATTCCTCGACGGCAAGCGTCCCACCTCTGCCCTGCCCCACTACCTGCCGCCCTACCGCGCCGACATACGCGCTGACCTCAGCGAGTGGCTGGGCCTGGTGCTGGGCTCGGTGAACCGCCACGCCTCCATGGAGCTCATCCTGGCCTGCGTGAAGCAGCGCAGCATCAAGAGCGCCGAGGAGATTGAAGAGATAGAGAAAGCCATCGCCACGGCCTACAACATGCACGTGGGTGCCATGAAGCTGGCCATGCCGGGCCGCTATGAGTACGAGCTGGCGGGATTCATGGAGGGCGAAGCCTGGAAGGGCAACGGCCCTGTGAGCTTCCCCATCATCATGACGGTCCACGGCGAGACACTCCACAACCACGGCCATAACAACAAGCTGGAGGTGGGCCGCATGCTGGTGATGGACGCCGGCTGCGAGACCGCCATGAACTACTGCAGCGACATCACTCGCACCGTCCCCGTGGGCGGCCGCTTCGACGAGCGCCAGAAGGCTATCTACGAGATTGTGCTCAACGCCAATATGGAGGCCATCCGCGTCACCCGTCCCGGCATCACCTACAAGGAGGTGCATACCGCCGCGAGCCGCAAGCTGGCAGAGGGCTACAAAGGCCTCGGCATCCTCAAGGGCTCGGTGGACGACATCGTGGCCAACGGTGCCCACAGCCTCCTGATGCCCCACGGCCTGGGCCACATGATGGGCCTCGACGTGCACGACATGGAGAACTACGGCCAGATTAACGTGGGCTACGACGACGAGACACGCCCCAGCGAGCAGTTCGGCCTGGGGAGCCTGCGCTGCGGCCGGAGACTGCAGCCCGGCTTCGTCATCACCGACGAGCCCGGATGCTACTTCATCCCGGCACTGATAGACAAATGGAATGCCGAAGGGACCAACAAGGACTTCATCAACTTCGACGAGCTGGAGAAATGGAAAGACTTCGGCGGCATCCGCATCGAGGACGACATCCTGGTGACGGAGACCGGCTGCCGCGTTCTTGGCAAACCCATCCCCAAGACCGTCAAGGAGATTGAGGAGACGATGGCCAGCTGACGCCCCTGATGGGGCGTCGGGCCCCAGGCAGGGGTTTTAACCCCTGTTCAAACGGAACCACACATACCTGCGCCCCGCTAGGGGTGCAGGACACAAACACCTACAAACCCCAATGGCAAACACCCTAACAAAACTCGATATCCACCTGACATTCCACATCAAACACAACGGACCAACTATCCGTCACAACGATATTTCCCGCATTCACGAATATATCGGTGGCATTGTCCGGTCGATGGGAGGTTCGGCCATTGCCATTGGCGGTGTAAACGACCATGTACACATTCTCCTGACACTTCCTAAAACCCTCTCCATGTCTGAAATGGTTAAAACAATAAAAGCCAGGAGCAGTACATGGATAAAAACCATTGACCCAGCCTATTCCCATTTCGCTTGGCAAGAAGGATATGGCGCCTTTTCGGTCAGTCCATCGCTAATAGAACCCACTACCAAGTATATTAGGAACCAGGAGGAACACCACAGAGTACACACTTTTAAAGAGGAATATTTAAAAATACTGCAAGGATACGGAATCACCTATGACGAGAGATATGTCTTCGATGACTGACAATTCCTGCGTCCCTATGGGACGCGAATCACTCACCATTATATACAGGGGTTAAAACCCCTGCCTGGATTCCCTTGTCCCTGCGGGACATTAACAAGAAAAACCAATGACCCAAGTCGAAATCGTATTGGCCAATACCGGCGAAAGAATGCTGATTGACCAGGGGACGCCCCTGGCGCAGCTGGCGGAAGAATATGTGAAGCGGAAGACTCAGGAGGACGGCAAAGCGCCGTGGCCGGTCCTAGGAGCCTTGGTGAACAACACCGTGAAGCCCCTGCAGTACCGCATCTACAACCCTAAGACCATCCAGTTGCTCGACATCACGAACCGCCAAGGGTTCCGCATGTACCGCAACGCATTGCAGATGATGCTCTACAAAGCCGTGCGCGACTGCTACCCCCAGGCTCGGATGAGCATCGACCACTCGCTACAGAACGGCTTCTACTGCCGCATCGAAGGCGAGTTGCCTCCGAACGACGAGGTGTGCCGCACGGTGCGCGAGCGCATGATTGCGTTGCAAGAAGCCGACATGCCCTTCGTCGCCAAGACCATGCTGCTGACAGATGCCAAAGAGCTCATCCGCCCACTCAACATGCCGAAGACGTTCTATATCCTGGAGCACCTCAAGCAGCTCTATATCGAGATGAACTTCTTGGGCGACACCGTCCACAAAATCAACGGCAAGCTGGCGCCCAGCACAGGCTGTCTGACAACCTGGGACTTTCGCCAATATGGCGACGACGGCTACATGCTACAGTGCGCTGACCCCGAGCATCCCGACAAGCTGTCGCTCTACACCGAGACACCCAAGCTCTTCTCCATCTTCCGCGAACACTACCACTGGACCGAGCTGATGCACATGGAAACCATCTCGGACTACAACCGCATTGTCTTCAACGGCGGTGGTCAGGATCTCATCCTGCTAGCCGAAGCACTGCATGAGAAGAAGTATGCCGAGATTGCCGACCAGGTGCGCCAGAGCGGCGCCAAGATGGTGCTGCTGGCGGGGCCGTCGAGCAGTGGCAAGACGACCTCATGCCGTCGCTTGAGCGTACAACTGAGCGTGTTGGGCTACAATGTCAACCAGCTGTCGCTGGACGACTACTTCCTCGGACGCGAACGCACGCCCAAGCTGCCCAACGGTGAGTATGATTTCGAGAGCATCGACGCCCTCGACATCCCGCTGCTCAACGACCACCTCAACCGCCTCTTCCGTGGCGAGGAGGTGCAGATACCCACGTTCGACTTCAAGAAAGGCGAGCCTTACTTCGGCGGCAAGACGCTGAAACTAGGGCCACGCAGCCTTCTCGTGGTCGAGGGTATCCACGCCCTGAATCCCAAACTCACGGCAGAGATTGAGGATGGGCTAAAGTTCAAGGTCTACGTCAGCGCCCTCACGCAAATATCCATCGACGACCAGAATATCATTCACGGTACCGACAATCGGCTGGTGCGCCGCATCGTGAGAGACAACAACTTCCGCGGCTGGAATGCCTACGAGACCCTGCGGCGGTGGCCCGAGGTGGTGAGGGGCGAACGGAAACACATCTTCCCCTACCAGGAGAATGCCAACGTGATGTTCAACTCAGCGTTGCTCTACGAGCTGGGCGTGCTGAAGCGCTATGCCGAACCGCTGATGAAGCAGGTGCCCGAGGACAGCGAAGAGTATTCTATCGCCCGCCAGCTGCTCGACTTCTCCGAGTTGCTACTGCCGATAGACGACAAATTCATCCCATATAACTCCATCATGCGCGAGTTCCTGGGAGGAAGCGCGTTTGAGTACTAGGGAATCCTAGGATTAACACCATCCAAGATTATGGGAGCCTTCAGATAGAAAGGCTCCCTTTCTTTTAGCTGGGAAGCTATCTTCTGGCGAAGGGCGTCGGGGGAGAGGCCGCGCATGAGGGGGCGCGGGTTGCGGCTATGGAGGGCACGCTCGACAAGGGCATCGACAGTCATCTGCAGATAGATGGCGGTGCCGTGCTCCAGGATGAAGTCCATATTGCCGCTATAGCAGGGGGTGCCGCCACCCGTGGCGATGACGACATTGTCGAGGTCGGCGGTAGACCGCAGCACGGAGACCTCAAGCTTACGGAAGGCCTCTTCGCCGAAGGCGGTGAAAAAGCGCGGTACCGTGTAGTGGTAACGTTCCTCGAAGGCACGGTCGAGATCGAGGTAGTCCATGCCCTTCTCCTCCGCCAGCCGGCGGCCGAAGGTGGACTTGCCACAGTACATGTATCCGACGAGGTAGTATTTCATTTCCAGAAATTAAGACATTAGCTCCTTGGCGGTTTGGAGGGCAGCGGGTGTGGGAGGGTCGGAAGAGAGCATGACGGCGACCTCGGTGACACGGTCGGCCAAGGCCAGCTCGCGGATATGCGACACCGTACGGTCGGCATCGGATTCTTTGTAAACTTTCAGGTGCTGATGGGCACGGGCGGCAATCTGCGGGAGGTGGGTGATGGCGACGACCTGCATCTTCTCCGCCATGCGGCACATAATCTTACCCACAGCGACACTGATGTCGCCGCTGACGCCGGTATCAACCTCATCGAAGAGGATGGTGGGTAACAGGCGGCGTGAGGTGAGCATGCTCTTGACGGCCAGCATCACACGCGACATCTCGCCGCCGGAGGCCACCTTGGCCAAGTCGCGCAGTTCACCACCACGGTTGGCATTGAAAAGGAAGCTGACGCTGTCGTGTCCGCTGGCGCCATAGGACGCCGAAGGGGTGCATTCGACACAGAAGCGGGCTTCTGGCATACCAAGTTCGTGGAGGGTCGGCAGTATATTTTTCGACAGCACTTTGCCTGCTTTGACACGCGAAGCGGTAAGGGCATCGGCGGCAGCCTGTAGGGCGGTGTAGGCCTTATCGACCTGCTCCATGAGCTGCTGGATACGGTCGTCGAGGGTGGCAATGGATTGTAGCTTGCGGTCGAGTTCCTCGCGCAGCGCTATGAGTTCCGCCACAGTACTAACGCCATGTTTTTTCTCCAGCCGGTAGAGGAGCGCCAAACGCTCGTCGACCTGCTGCTGCCGTTCAGGGCTATAGGTGAGGCCATCGGTGGCGGACTGAAGCTCATTGTATATATCATCGAGTTCGATGAGCGAAGAGTCGAGGCGGGAAAGCAAAGCCTCAGCCTCAGGATGATAGGAGGCAATGTGGGAGAGCGCCGTCTTGGCCTGTCTCAGACGCGAGAGCGCCGCCTGGCCGCTGTCGTCGTCCATCATGGCCGAGGCCTCGGTCAATCCTTCACGCACGGCCTCGGCATGAGAGAGCAACTGCAGTTCCCGCTCCAACGTCTCCTGCTCGCCATCTACGAGGCGTGCCTCGGAGAGTTCGTCGAACTGGAACTGGCAGAAATCCTGCTCCTTCCGGTTTTGTGCTTCGGTAGCCGTAAGTTCCTCCAGCTGTCGCTTGAGGGCGGTATAGGCACGGTAAGTATCACAATAGCTCTTTCGTGTGGCGTCGTCAGCAAGGGTATCGAGGAGCTCGAGGCGGAAAGCGCTCTCGGCGAAGAGAAGATTCTGGTGCTGTGAATGTATGTCGATGATGCGCGGCGCCAAGGTCTTGAGGAACGGCAACTGCACGGGGGTGTCGTTGGCGAAAGCACGGCTCTTGGCAGAGGGCAGTATCTCGCGACGGAGGATGAGGAGGTCGTCGTAGTCGACATCTGCCTCCTCGAAAAGCGGCTGCAAGCCAAGGCCTGCCACATCGAAGCGCGCCTCAACGACACACTTACGCTCCTTGTCGGCCAGAACAGCGGTGTCGGCCCGCTGGCCCAACAGCAGACCAAGGGCTCCGAGGAGAATACTCTTACCGGCTCCCGTCTCGCCCGTGATGGCTACAAAGCCCTCGCCAAAGGCGATGTCGCTCTCGCGAATCAGCGCATAGTTCTCAATATGTAATGACTTCAACATAATTTAGGCGTTAAGGAGACTGAAGTTAAGACATCAGCATCGGCATTATCCTCTTCAGCGCCTTATAAAGGCCATCTACCTCTTCCTTGGTGTTATAGACCGCAAATGAGGCACGGACGGTGCCGGGGATTCCGTAGCGGTCCATGATGGGCTGGGTGCAGTGGTGACCTGTGCGTACGGCGATGCCGAGCTGGTCGAGGAGGGTGCCGACATCATAGGGATGGGCATCACCGAGAAGGAAAGAAAGCACGGAGGTCTTCTGCGGCGCAGTGCCAAAAAAGCGGATGCCAGGGAGTTGCGAGAGCGACGAGGTGGCATAACGCAACAACTCATCCTCATGAGCAGCGATAGCATCGACCCCCACTTCCTGCATGAAACTAATGGCCTCGCCTAAGCCTATGACATCACCTACCGAGGGTGTACCGGCCTCAAACTTGAAAGGCAACTGGTTGTATGTGGTGCGCTCGAAGGTAACACTCTCTATCATCTCTCCCCCACCCTGATAGGGAGGCAATTCGTTCAGAATCTCCTCACGGCCATACATAACGCCAACGCCCATGGGGCCATACATCTTATGACCCGAGAAACAATAGAAGTCACTGCCGAGAGACTGCACGTCGACCTTGAGATGCGAGATAGCCTGTGCGCCATCGATGAGCACGGGGACACCGTGACTGTGGGCAATATCAATGATTTGCTTGATGGGGTTGATGGTGCCAAGGGTATTGGAAACATGGTTGACAGCCACAATGCGGGTATTGGGTGTGAAGAGGCGTTCGTAGACTTCGAGGTCGAGGACGCCTTCATCGCTGAAAGGGATAGGGCGCAACGTGGCGCCGGCGAGCTGCCAGGGAACGATGTCGGAATGGTGTTCCATCCCTGAGACAATGACCTCATCTTCACCAGTGAAATAGCGACGGCTGAACGAGGAGGCCACAAGATTGATACTTTCGGTAGTGCCGCGGGTGAAGACTATCTCATGATGGTGACGGGCGTTGATGAACTGCTGCACCTGACGGCGCACAATCTCATAGCGCTCAGTAGCGGCAGCAGCAAGGTGGTGAGCACCACGGTGGATGTTGCTGTTGAGCGTTCGATAGTAACCGTCAAGGGCCTCAATGACGCGCTGAGGCTTTTGCGTAGTAGCGGCATTGTCGAGGTACACCAAAGCATGCCCATGCACTTGGGTATCAAGAATCGGAAACTGGCTTCGAAGGTTCATCTTTTGCGTTTTTTGATGATGTAGCGGATAACAAAGAATGCAATGGCGGCAAGGAAGAGGGCAATAATAGTGTAGCTGAGGAGGCTACTGTAGCGTTCAATAACCGACGGGTCTGCAGCCTGATAGGCCAACCAGCCAAGGAGGGCAAGGACACAGTTCCATACAAGAGCCCCAAGGGTGGTGTAAAGGGAGAAGGCCCAGAGGTTCATCTTGCTGAGACCCGCAGGGATGGAGATGAGCTGTCGGATGACAGGAATGAGTCGTCCAATAAGAGTGGACATCACACCGTGATCATTGAAATATTTCTCCGCCCGCTCCATTTTTTCTCCCGAAAGACGTAGCATATGGCCCCACTTACTGTCCACAAAAGCATAGATGATGGGGCGTCCAAGCCAGCGCGAGAGAAAATAGTTGATGAGGGCTCCCAGAAGTGCACCCAGGGTTCCGAACAGGACCACAAGCCATATCTTCATGCCACTCTTTCCTTCGGGGTTCGCCGCCACATAGACAGCCGGCGGGATAACCACTTCGGAGGGGAAAGGCACAAAGGAACTCTCGATGGCCATGAGGCCTCCGACGGCCCAATAATTCATGTGGGCGTCATACCAATGGAGCGCCTTAGCCACAAAGCCAGAGGAGGCAGTATCACCACGGACAGCCTCTGCCACTCCCACTTCCTCCTGAGCTAATACAGGATGGGCAACGTAAACCATCGCCAATAGCATCATTATCGGTATAAATCTTTTCATATTGCCTAAAATGTCTTAATTACTTATTATTGTAAGGATCAGCAGGAACAAGAGGACCCAGCAGAGGGTGCATAATCAGTTCAGGGCAGAGTTCGGAAAGAAGTGCCGGCGACACATCAGGCAACATCTTTCGAGCCTTGTTGTAACGGTTAGTGTAGAAATAAGCTGCAGCAAGATAGGTACAGTAGAAAGAGCTATGGGGATAGACCTCGAGGGATTCTTCGGCAAACTGAATCAGGATATCGTACACCTGATGGTTAAAAAGAAACTGAGTGTAGAGTTGGCACTGGTGCTCAGCAAAGATTCCCGTAGCAATCATCTGCTCGAAGTATTCGGACGCCTTGTAGAATTCCCCAATGGCATCGTAGACCATAGCGGCGGCACAAAGCACATCGGGACTGCCCGGGGCATCGTGAGGATCACGCCCGTCGTTGGGATCCACGGGGCTATCCTCGTCGAGCATCAGCGCCCGGTTGACCTTGGAAACCGCCGTAGAGGTGTCGCCAAGCTCGAGATAGCAGAGGGCCATAGCGGCATAAGACTCGGCATCGGCCGGATTGTCGTCAACAGCCTTCTTAAAATAAGCCATAGCGGTATCGTAGTTGGCTTCGCGGGCATAGAGAGAGCCTATGGTTCGGTAGATTTTGGCACGGTCGTCACAATAGTCAAGGACACGCAGCATGGTAGTCACCGCCTCAGCGGTGTTACCCATAAGATCCTGTGTCTGCGAAAGGGCAACATAGGCGTCGACATAACTCTTGTCGATAGCTATGGCATATTCAAAGGCATCGACAGCTTTTTCATAGAGCGTGAGGTCACGATAGGCACAACCCAAGCAGTACCAAGCCTCCTTATTGTAGGGATTTTTCTTCACATAGCCACTCAGGTAGTCGGCAGCCTGCTCGATGCGGCCTGCCGAGTAGCACACATCATAGTAGTTGTAGATGGTAATATCATCGCAAGAATCACTTTCCATCGCCTTCCGGTAGCAGTTGATGGCGGCATCGTAATCCTTGAGTTTGTAGTATTCCTCTGCCATATTGGAATAGACACGTCCAAGCATCCATCCGTCGGTAGCGGCCTCTTTGAAATAGGCGATAGCTTTCTGAGAGTCTCCCACGGCACCATTTGCCACACCAAGCGAATAGGCCACGTCAGTATTGTCGGGTTCTGCCTGACGCATCTTGTTAAGCACTTCGAGAGCTTGGGGATACTGCTCGTGAGACATCAAAAGATGAGCACGACGCAGACGAATAGTAGTACTGTTGGGATAGAGTTCCTCGGCATACTCCACGGCACGTTCTAATGGAACCTTGTCATTGACTTCAAAATAGTAATCTATGATGATTTCCATCTCGTCGACATCGAAAAACTGGCTTTTCCCTTTGAGAATCGTATTCTCAAAGGAAAGCACCAATTCGCGTACTTCGTCGTCAAAATTTTTAAACCTGTCTTTCTGCTTCACTTCAATTTTACTTTTTCATTTCTAGAATGAGAATCTGATAGTTAAACCGCCTTTTGTTGTCGAGTTGGGATAGGAATTAGAAATGTATGGCGTATTAATATTGGTTTGGAAGAATGCCTTTAATGTGAGCGTTTGTGTGAGGGCATATTCACCACTGAGTTCCACCATCCACACAGAACTTCCCGATGATATTTGACTAATATTCTGATTTATCTTACGGATGTTAGTCATGTTGCTGTTGTAGGTGAGATTGAGCTGCACAACAATATCGCTCTTGAGCTTATGAGTCTTGTCGGCAAACTTGACATTGAAAGCGATATCCTTGAAACGATAGCCGGCACCAATGGTAAACCCTTTGCGTGTCGTTTCAGTGAGCTGATTGTTGGCGAAGGAAAGCATCAACGAGCGATTGCGCTGAAGAGAGAAGTTGAACTGGAAGCTGTTGACCATGTTAACCGAGATGCGGAAAAGGGGATTAAACTGCTCCGTAATCTGCACTCCTTCCATACTTACCGGCGGCACATAGTCACCCGTACTATTAAGCACCGTCTCACTGCCATAGTCGTAGTCGTCTATCCCCGAGATGGCGGCATCAGAATAGAAATTGCCAATACTATAGGTCGACGCATAACGATGTGAGAGGGTGATATTAGTAAACCACTTCTTAAGGAACTGGATTTTATTCAGGCCATTATAGTTGATATTCCAGTTTGGCAACGGGAAACGCTGGAACGGCGAGAAACTCTGGACAGCGGGGTCACCTCCCAGATAGGTGGCCAGGAAGGAGGTGAGCAATACCGTCTGCGAGTTGGCGCTGTAACCCGCAGGATAATAGTTACCATTCATCGTGTCAAGGACCATTTGGTCACAATACGGGTCGGAATTGGCTTCCGCCAATCGCGCAGCAACGATAGAACGGTTCTCCAAGAACTGGGAGAAGAGGTCGTCAGCATTGGAGAATGCTGTAAGAAAACTCCAAGTAGTAGTGGTATAAGAACCCGTCATACGAGCAGACATCGGGCCTTCAATATGTCCGAGATTGGTAAGGTATTTGTAGTAGTACTCCTCTCGGCTGGTGTAATTCTGTGTGGCCGTCAATGCTATCTTGAAGTCACGGATAGGCTCTACATTGGCTTGCATCGAAAGAGTCTTGTTAGTGGTCATCTCGTGGGGCGAGTTGAAGAGGGTATCGGTCGACAGCAGGTCGTGACTCAGCAGAGTTTCTGCGATATCCATATCATAGCCCAGGACATATCCCAATCCGGGACTCCAATAGGTCCGTGGGTCAAGGCCAATAAACTTAGGTTCTCCCATATAACCTGGCAAACGTGAACCATTAGTAATGTTATATTGGATATTCATGTCTTTCACACAAGTCACAAGACGAAGACCAAAATATCCTACATTCTTAAGCATTTCCTTGAAATGCTCATGACGCAGGCTATCGGCCATAGCCGTCGAGTCTTTGGCACTCATCTTCGATTGGTTTCTACCATTCTTGACTTGAGGTTTCTTTGTGGGAGATTTCGGTGCATTGGCATCCTTCAACAGTTTAAACTTATTATAGAAATTCTGCAAATTGGCATTGGCTGTAATCTGAATGGTCGACGAGCCTTGCAGGGTAGCACCTAGGGATTGCAATGCTTGTGTGGTTCCCTGATAGACATAGTTGGTACGGTAAGTGATAGGGGCCCGCAGAAAATCGAGATAAGGCAGTTTATTGATAGGCAAGTCATAGGTAACATTCACAGATTGCTGGAAGTTCTGCATCGTGCCACCATGAGCTATTGACTGCCATATGGAGTCTACCGACGAAGATGTCATCCGCCCCACGGGCTCCTCAATACGGGCATTAGCATTGGCCGAATACTGGATGCGCAGCGTGCGCATCAGGTCATACTGCAAACCATAATTACGCTGCCATGTAAACTGCTTAAAGTAGGTGGGCTTGATAATTACCATTGCCGCACTTTTATTACGTAGCAGCGACTCCTCATAATCTCGGTAGATTTCGGTAGAGAAACTCAGATTCTTAGGCAAATAATAGAAGTTGAACTCTTTAATAATCTTCCATCCCTTCGCCCTGAAGAGTTTCACCTTATCGAAGGGCTTTACGGGCTCAGCTTTTGGACTATAGGAATAGGTAAAGCCCCCTCGATGCTGATTCTTTTTGTAGTATTCAATTTCTTCATCGCTCGACCGTTCCCCACTATAGGCATAGGAGAAAGAGAAGTTCTCGATGTCGTAAATATGCTGCTTCTGGCTATCTTTTCCAACCCTGTCTTTCCTCACATTGGCCAGTGTGATATTCGTTGTGCTTTTGCGACGCTGAGTCATCTGCTTCACACTGTCCTTTTCTGCCTTCGTGGCAAAGGCGTCGAGGTCATCGTATAACAGGACATCGGGATTATAGGGATTATACTCAGGACTGCCGATTTCACGGCTATAGTCAATATAAAACGGTATGTGCAGTCCCCATTCTTCCGGCAGGAATTTGCTCAACTCGACATCAAAGGTGGTCTGGAATGTAAAGGTGTTCACCAACTCCTCCTTAACCAATGGGTCTTCAAGGTTACCAAAATGTGCCGTAGTGTAAGAGCCATAAAGCGACAGATTTCCCAAGTCAGCCAAATTCGTCCTTGCCAAAGCCATTGCCGCCCAGCCTCCTTTGTTGATATAATCAGTCAAACGCAACTCATTAACCCACACAATGGCCGATTTTGGCAACATATTATTTCCATCCGTCAGACTTTCCTTCTTAGGATTACGCACGCCAATCATGATAACTTTGACCTTACCAAGATTAGGTGTACCTAGGACAGTGTATTTTCGTCCGTCTACAATCTCAGAATAGAGCAACGTCGGAGAATAACCCGATTCATTATGACGGATTTTTCTATTACGATTGGTCTTGATTTCGGGCAAACGTTGCAGGTCGATATCTACATGATTATCTTGTGGCCAAATGGTATATGGGTCATCAGAGGGAGTAAACCAGGGGGTAAGTTTCAAAGGCAACTCATATTCGTAGTAGTTGTTTGTGTAGTCGGTACCTAGACGGACAAAGAGCACTAAGTCATCGTCATTCATCTGGTCGGTGGCGTACATCTGCTCGGCATGGACAAACATCTTCAGGTGTCCGTATTGACGCAGGTCGTAAGCCGTTGAGCGATATACAGCACGCGCATCGCCACTGGCCAATCCATCGACACTGAGTGATAGGGATTGCTCGTTGAGCTGGGTATAGCTGTTGCCACTGGAGTACCATTCTTCACGCTCGATTCCCGGGGGCAACACATAAGGAACCGGCTGACGACTGCCATTTTCCTCAATATTAACCGTCGAAATATTGAAACTAGTCTCTTCGCTGGTACCTGTAGTATAGTCTCCCGGCTGCAACAGATCTTCAGTGTATTTGCGCCAGGTAGAATAGACAAGATCGAGGGTGGCAAAACGCAAAATGACAGGTTCATCGAACTGATTAAGGAACATCCTCATGAAGCGGATGGACTGGTATCCATTGATGTTACCCACCTTGGCGTCTGGCTCACGAATGGGAATCCTGAACTGATACCATCTGCAGTTAGCCGACTCACCATTAGCCAGTTGGATATTATGAGCCTCCTGGATATCAACGATGTAATTCTCTCCAACCACCATCTTGTCTGGCCTGAGATCAATAACATATTGGTAATAGTTCTCAGCCTCACTGAGGGTATTGTCCTTATTGATATCTTCAACATTGGGGTAGGCACTGGCGCTGGTCATATACTCCTCATCGGTATCATCGTCCACGGGCGAGTTGCCTTCCGGGTTATTGTAGAGTTTATAGCGGTCGTTAATCTTTACGTCATTGTTGTCGTAATACGAACTGCGGAAATAACGGAAATCGTCGCCCGACGGGTCTTCAGAAGCCTTTTGGTAAGCCTCTGAGGCAGTGCCATAACGATTGGCAATCTCATTCAAATAGTTTTGGAAGAAAGTTTGCTCATCGTCTAGGCCATGGGTGGATCCCAGTCCGTCATATCCCACATCCTGATACATGCGACTCTCCGCGTCGTTGTCAAAAGCATTGACAATAGGCTGTGTGGTAGGCACACGCCCCCAAATAGTGGTGTCCACATTAACCACAGTAGCACTTGTCGGCAAACCATTCTCGAAAGATTTGCGACCATCGCGAAGAATATCCTCGCTGATATCACCGAGGTTGAAATAGAGTTTACCTCCATGGTGATTAGGATTCTCAATAAAGGGGTCCATCAGCCAGAACTCAATGGTCTCAATGTTTTGGGTTTCAAAATCGGTATAATCCAGTTTGCGCATGATACCACCCCAACGACTGGCTGGATTGACCAGCAGGCCGCTGTCGGTAATACCAGCGCTGAAAGCCGTAGGATTCACGTCATAGTTATACGGTCCCTTCTCGGAAGGATAATAGGCCAGATTCAACTCATAGACATAGGTCGGCTGTCCCGCCACTCGGTCCTTGTTGGGGAACACCTCCTGTTCATAGATTCGTCTCGCATAGGGTTTCGACAAATCATCGAGGGAAATATTGCTGGGTCGTGTACTTGTCTGATAGAAGTCATTACTGATGCGGTACCAAGCCAACTTGGCGCGGTTCTTGCCATAGCTGAGTCCGCTCCCCGGAGCCGTCTCCGGGAACATAGCCACCGACGACCTATAGTCCTGCGGCGTACTCGCAAGGAACCATGAGTTCACCGACGTAAGATTAATACTGCTTTCGGCACCCTCGAAATCGTCAACATAGCTAACGCTTCCCTCTGCAGAACCGGTGCTACTCATTCCGGGAATAAAATGAGCGAACTCTGCCGTAAGACTGAGGTTTGACGGGGCCTTGGTCTCAATACCGGGAATCATATCCACCAACTTGGTAATCAGAGGCACTTCGCTACGATAGTTCACATCCAGTCCCCAGATACTATTGTTTGTCGGCTCATCACCAAAGTTGTTCTTTTGTGTCATCGGTTTCTCGTGCAGATTCATAAACGTGGCACCGATGTTAAAATCAGGCTGCACCTCATAGTTCAAGTGCAAACCCAGCATACGCTTGGTGGTCATGCTGAACGAGTTGTTCTCGGAACTGACGCTGATGGGTGTCCCTGACGAAAGGATACTCTCATTGATAATACGCACCGTTCCCATAGTATAATCCACCGTATAATCCACATTCTCTATCAACGGGACACCGCCAGCCGTCACCGTCACACTTCCTTGTGTCACACTGTATCCTAACGATATTTCCCCACTGACAGTACTGGTATAGTAGCCTTCCAGGTAGAATCGGTTTCGCTCGGCATACTGCCGTGCCAAAGCCTGTGTCATCGTGTAGAGGGAGTCGTAGCAATATCGGTTGGCCATCTCTTCATCTTGCAACAATGCCCTAAGATCTTTGCCGAATGGCTCCACATAGGGGAAAAAGATACGTCCCGTCGAAGCCTGAATCAATCCAGCCTTGAAAGCCGCTGAGTCAAACCAATCGAACACTCCATCGGCATAGTAGTAGCTTTGGCCGGCATCCATACGGTCCATTCCAAAGAGTTCAATCAGAGGAATACCCTGCTTCGGACCTTCCGTGAAATATCCCACTCCTACACCACCTTGCTCACTCTCATATAGCACGTTAAGTCTGAAGTTTTCACGACTCAATTGACTGCTCCTCAGAAAATAGACATTTTTCATCATCAGCTTCCAGAGTGGACCATGGGTATTCACGGCTGTACTCTTCAGCAGTTTCACAATGAGGGTATTCGGGTCATTCACACCGTCGGTCGTCAACTCGCCCACTTGATAGACATTGGTGTCTCCCACCACCTGGTATTGGAAAGCCACAGCCAACACCTGGTCATTACTCAAAGGCTGGTTCAACGTAATAAAACCAAGTTCGCGGTTGAAGGTATATTCGTTGGAAGGCAACAATCGAGCACTTTCCACCTTTTCATAGTCCTCGCCTGATGTCATTCCAAGGCCCTGCATGTAACTTGTCACCGAATTGATGCTTCGTACACTCGAGGGATTCACCAGCGTCAATAGGTCGTTGGCGTTATTTTGCGGAAACTGTGGGCCGCTGCCATGCACACGTGAATTCGACGGGACACCCTCACCGAGATCGGTCAAGGCCAAGATGTTACGGTTTTGCGTCACCGCAGCACCCACATTGGTACGCCACACCTCTACACGCAGAATCTTGATATTCGAATTTACCACGGGCAACGTACTCAGTGACTTGTTATAATTATCGTAGAAATACTGCGAAATGAAATAGTGGCGATTTTCCTCATATTCATCAGCCCTGATTTCAAACTCATGACTACTCGCACCGCCCTTCACCTGCATATTCTCCGTACTCGTCTCCTTTTCGCTCACCACGGCATCAATAGACAACTTGCCGAACTTCAGTTTTGTATGGAAACCAAACAGCTGCTGACTGCCTTTGATGAGCGTAGTGTTCAGCGGGAAAGAGATGTCTGCCGCCTCAAAAAGTTGCAGAATATCATCTTCCTTTCCCTCATACTTCAGCTTCAACTGGTTCTCGAAATCGAAGGTGGCATTGGTGTTGTGGTTGATATCGAAACTTATCAGGTCACCAATCTTGGCATTGAGGTTGATTTGTAGATTCTCGTCGAAATCGAAGGTCGTTACACTACGTTCACTGGCATCTCTCTGTGGGTCATCACGGTAGTTGTTCACAATCTGAAACGTCAGCTCTGCGCTCCCGCTGGGGGTAATCTTAATTTCGGGCTTACCCATCAATGCCTCCAGCTTCTGACTGATTTGATTAAATCCCGGAATCTTGCTTAGAAGGCCGCCGCCAGTGTTGTCAAGTACCGAACCGCCTCGTTTCTCATCCCAGTAGTCACGCATCAACTGCTCCATCTTCCAGTCCTCGTAGTCCTCGAAAGACATATATTCGCGACCGATCTCCACACCTCCCACCATTCTCACTTTCACATAGTCGCCATGCTCTGCATCATAGACCACCGTATCCCTTACCCCAGCAGGCATGTAGCCGCTTCCCATCTGACGGAAATCGACAGAATCGTTCTGCGCACACACCACCGCACGCACGCACAACAAAAATGCCAGAAGGAGTATATGACGGCTCAGCTTTCTCAACTTTCAGCTTTCAACTTTTCATTTTTAAC
Source organism: uncultured Bacteroidales bacterium (assembly GCA_900316235.1). Classification (GTDB taxonomy): domain Bacteria; phylum Bacteroidota; class Bacteroidia; order Bacteroidales; family P3; genus Colimorpha. The sequence continues at coordinate 91,750 of ONCC01000010.1, read as the reverse complement.
CTTACATAAACGCATTGCCTCGACAATTATTGTATTGTCGAGCATATAAATATAATAAAAATTCTAAAAATTGGGCTATAGACGTTTCAAACCTTCCTTGATGATTTCCTCCACCGACATCGCAGTACCGTCGGAATTCCTCCAGTCACCCGACATCAGCAGTTTCTCCACGGCAGGCTTTGCAAACCCCAGCATCGTCAACGCCGTCATAGCCTCGTCACGTGCTTGGTTTCGCTCACTGCCTTCCATCTTGCCCATTCCATTCACCGTCCCCACCTTGTCGGCAAGCTCCAACACGATACGTTGGGCTGTCTTAGCGCCAATGCCCTTGACACGCTGCACGCGCTTCACATCTTGAGTTTGGATAGCCTGGCGCAACTCGTCGACAGTGAGCGACGAGAGCATCACTCTCGCCGTCTGATTGCCCACACCATTCACGCCCACAAGGATGCGGAACATTTCACGCTCCGCCATATCATAAAAACCATAGAGTTGGTGTGCATCCTCGCGGACTGCCAAGTGGGCATAGAGTTTCACTCTCTCCTCCCCCATCCTGCGCAAAGACTCATAGGTATTCAGCGTAATCTCCAACAGATACCCCACACCACCGCAGTCTATTACGGCCTGTGTAGGTTCCAACGATGCCAATCTTCCTTCAAAGTATTCGTACATAAATTTACTAATTTTCAAATTGATAGCCAATCCCAATGGCTGGTGATTCTTCCTGCAACGTATAGTCATCCTCTCGAGGGTCGGTAAAAAGTGGGTCTTCGCTCCACTCCCCACCCTTCACAATACTATGCAGGTTCAGGTTATAGTTCATCGTAAAACCTTCCAATTCGCTCAACAGAAACTCTTTTTGATAGGTACCCCAAATGATACAGTCACGGAAGTCGGCCTTCAGCAAATCTCCACCCAGCACCTCCTCTCCTCTAATCTCATTGTTGCTCAGCACAATGCCTTCAATCTGGCGAGCCGAGTAACTCCAATAATTGGCGAAGGTACAGTTGCGAAAATCATAACTTCCGCCCCGAAGCACGGTAACGTCAGCCAAACAATCGTATACCAACAAGTTGCGGCCAGTGATGGTGGCGGCTTGTCCTACAATGCCACAGTCGCTCATATTGCGAATCACAGTATTGCTAACTGTCAGTTGCGAACCAGGGTAGCACCGCAACCCACACGTACCGTTCTCAATCACAGCGTGATCAATCACATTGCCGATGCTGTAGTTGTAGAACCATATCGTCTGCCACTGCCCCGGGAGGTAATCATACCACCCATCGTGGCGCATGGAGGTGAACAATACGGGAGCATCCTCAGTCCCCTGCACCCGCAGGTGGGCATTGGAGTCGATAATCAGCATCGCATCATCGTAGAAATAAAGCTCGTCGCCATTGCGCAGCGTCAGCGTGTGACCATCGAGCACCGCAGCAGGGTCTATAAAGACATGCGGTAGCGTATGATTCCAGTTTTCACAATCAATGACAGTGAACCATGTGGAATCGGAAGGCAAAATCCTGTGATATATCGCATTGCGTCCCCACGCCGTCAGCGCCACCCGCTGGCCGTTACTGAAGACAATGGCATCCTCCACCACAAAAGGCATTGTAGCGTCGGTGGGATTGATATTCGCCTGTACAAAGATAAAGATGCTATCGCCAGCCTCGATTTCTATGTCATGCGCCACCAGTGACGTATCACCGTCGACATTCATACGGAAATGGCTCGCCACACCTCCGGAGAGTGTCACGGTACTGAGTTTCAGATTGTCGGAAGAACGATTGTAAATTGTCACAATACGTGTTGTCGTGCCGACAGTAGTGAAGACCGTATCAAATGTCAACGTGTCGGTCGAGAACTCCAGTTTCACACCGCCATCGTCGACCTTGAAACTCTCCTTCTCACAAGAGATTGAGAACCATGGTATCACCGCCAAAAAGAAAACATAAACCAACCGTCGCATCTGACTCAAATTACTCTAACTACTTTGTATACAATTCAAAAACCTCTTCCAACCGTTTCACACACACGGGACAGAAAGGCGCATAGTCGCGCATCATACAGTGCATCGTCGGACGATAGAGGCCTCTCGCCGAATAACCGGCCCCCTCATAAACTCCCAATGGGCCACACTCGGATTTCGGCACATCGTTGTTGTTGGGCGTGGGTACAGGCGTTCCCTTGGGAAGCATCGATTTCCACTTATGATCAAAATCCTTGAGATTCGTGATATTGGGTTCCAAGGGCTCGAAATCATTGATATGCAAATCACTATACGCCAACTCCTCGTCCACATATTCGTCGGCCAGGCCGCCAAACGAATGGCCAAACTCGTGAGGCAGCACATACTCCGCCATTTTATGCATCGATGTCACAGCATAAAAATTGTAGATAGCACCGCCGCCATACATCTCACTGTTCACCATCACAATGATATAGTCGCAGGGCGTTGTACCCAAAGCATCATGCAACTTCCACAGGCTAAAAGTCATCAGGTATCGATCGATGCCGAAGGTATTGAACTCGGCATCCACGTCGGCCAACACTCCATAGACATTAAAATCCTCACGGTGACTGGTAAAGGGTTCTTTGCCAAAGAGAATCTCTTTCATGCGGGAGTAGTCGACACGCAATTGGGGATCGTTCAAACCCTTATACCCCTGAGCCACAATAGCCACATCAATTTTCTTCGACGGGTCTCCATGCAGTTCCAAGTCGGTACGCTCACCAATATGATAGTTAAACTCTAGTGCCTGCTGGCCAGGGTCAAACTCCACAATCGTCTGGTTCCCAAATGTTCTATCGTCCATCCTGTGCTGCAAAGCAATTTTCACCCTACCCTTAGGCATGGGAAGTAGCAGTGTCTCCTCAAAACGAGCCTTGGAATTTTTCCCATTTGAAGTACCCTTGTATTCGCGGAAAAGGTTGCTGTAGCAGTGCGAATAAATCATCCTGCCACTCTTGGCGTCGTACATCACAACTCGGTAGTCGCCATTATCAATGGGATCAATCAACTGAGTATGACTGCCATGCCACTGTGCAGCACGATTGAGCCAGCGGCTCACCCATATAGTGTCGCCCGTAGCATCGCCCTCACGAGAGCAATCCAGGCGCAATGTGCCTCCGGTGAAATACTTTTTGAACCTTATATGCTGGGCTTCAGCATCAAGTGGTCCCATCACCACGAGCGACACAAGTGCCAGCATTATGATTCTTTTTATTATCATATTTACGATAACGCCAACCATACATTATTATTGCATCAAAAGTGTGATTTTTTAACAATTTACAATAGGCTGAGACTTAGCACCATCTCCCTACCAACTCCTACCCATCTCCCTATCAAGTCCCACCGTGGTAGGAGTTGGGTAGGAGTTGGTAGGGAGATGATAGGTGGTTATCAGGCAGTTGGCATCAAGGGGGCCAAAGGGGTAAAATTATTTTTCTCGGATGAAAAAAACTTCGTACTTTTGCAGTTTGAAATTTTTATCAAACACATGATTATAAAACTCTATAATGGCAATCCCAACGTGCGGGAAGTGAGGCGGATAGCCGACACCCTGCGCGACGGAGGCGTCGTCATTCTGCCCACCGACACCCTCTATTGTTTCGCCTGCAGCATGGACCACAAGAAGGCTGCCGAGGAGATTGCCCAGCTGAAAGGTTTTCGTCTGAAACAGGCCAAATATTCAATGCTCTGTGCCTCGCTAAGCCAAGCTTCTGAATATGTGCGTGCTATGGACAAGGACACTTTCACTCTGCTGAAAGGATGCCTTCCGGGCCCCTATACCTTTATTATGGAAGCCGCAGGAAGTGTTCCCCGTAACTATCAGAATGCCAACAAGACCATCGGTATCCGTGTGCCTGAAAACGACATCACGCGCTCCATCATTGAGGAGGTGGGGTGCCCACTCATCTGCACCTCGGTACGTCCCATCGACGGCGATGACGAGGTGGAAAACTACACCGACCCAGAACTGATCCATGAGCACTTCGGTGCCCGAGTAGACCTGGTGGTAGATGGCGGTATTGCCGATGCCGAGCCCTCAACGGTGGTAGACTGCAGCGACGGCATCGAGGTTGTCCGTCAAGGAAAAGGAGAGGTAAATCTATGAGAATCACCATCAATAGCAATAACGGAAGGACCTTCTACAACGGTCAACCGGGATGCTTCATGCGGCTGATGCTGATGATGATTGCCGTAATGGTGGGAGCTTGGATCCTGCCGGGAGTCGACGTTACCTTCTGGGCCGTATTCCTCACTGCCATAGTCATTTCCATCCTCAACAATATCATCCGCCCCATCCTCATTGTCATTACCCTGCCAGTGACAGCCATCACGCTGGGTCTCTTCCTTTTCGTCATAAACGCCATCATCATCCTTATGGCGAGCGAGTTGGTCGGAGGGTTCCATGTCGACAGCTTCGGCTCGGCACTTCTCTTCAGCCTCATCCTGATGGGAGTTAACTATTTGCTTGAGTTACCAAACAAATATCTCAACAGCAAGCCTTTACAGCAGCAGCAAATGCATCAGGACAATGATACCGACGACGAAGGATTCACCCCTTACGAAGAAATAAAAGACTAAAACATTATGAAACAGATTTTGAAAGCCGCCGACCTCGAGTTGGCCGTGAATGAAGCTAAAAAACAGAACCTTGAGATAGGCCTTGTGCCCACCATGGGAGCCCTCCACGAGGGACATCTCTCGCTTATCGAACGCGCTCTGAAGGAGAACGACCTCGTTGTCGTCTCCCTCTTCGTAAACCCCATCCAGTTCAACAACAAGGAGGACCTGGAGAAATATCCCCGCACCATCGAGGCCGACCTGGAGTTAATTAAGAATTTAGAATTAAAAATTAAAAATTCTTGTTCGGATAAACTGCTCGCCTTCACGCCTACCGTCGATGAAATGTATCCTCAGGGTGAACCCAAAGAGGTATACCATTTCGGGCCTGTAGAGGAGGTAATGGAAGGGCCGCGTCGCCCTGGCCATTTCTCAGGAGTTGCCGTGGTGGTGCGCCGTCTTTTCGACCTGGCGCAACCCAAACGGGCCTATTTTGGAGAGAAGGACTACCAGCAGATTGCCGTCATCCGTGCGCTGCTTGAGCAGATCAAATATCCCATCGAATTGGTACCCTGCCCCATCGTCCGTGCCGATGACGGGTTGGCTCTAAGCAGCCGCAATATGCGTCTCTCGCCTGCCGCCCGCGCCATCGCCCCCACCATCAACGCCACCCTCGAGCAGGCCGCCGAGATGGCAGAATATGAGGAGGTTGACGATGTAAAAGAGTGGGTACTTGACACCCTGGCCTCATTCCACGAGGTGAATCCCTCACTCTGCCCTAACGGACTCATGTTCGAACCAGAATACTTTGAGATTGTCGACGCCATCACCCTCCAGCCCATCGCCGAATGGGGCGAAGCCGGCGAACTCGGCGCCGTAGGTTGCATCGCCGTATGGCTCGATGGAGTGCGTCTCATCGACATAGTGAAATTTTAATTTTTATCAGTTAATAGCCACTGGTTACGGTAAATAAAATCCACTCAGAGGCCAAAGTTTTTTCAAGACTCAATAATTTGATTTATTGAGTCTTGTATGTTTTATAACGAACGTTTTAAAAAAAAATTTTGCCAATTCGGAAAAAGGTTGTACTTTTGCACCCGCTTTTGAAAGGAAAAAGCACCTCAAAACAAGGTAATGTCCTATGGTGTAACGGTAGCACATCTGACTCTGGATCAGCTTGTCTTGGTTCGAATCCAGGTAGGACAACAAAATGGTGAAATTGCTAAATAGCAAAAACACAAAGGGAAACCCCCGAAACTCAACAAAAATAACGAGTTTCGGGGGTTTTGCTTTATCATATTTCTCTAATCAAATTTATTCAATTTTTCCGTTTTTAGTCACCAACGTGACCAAAATGTGACCAAAAATTGAAAATGTTTCCTTATATTTGCAGCTGTGAAACCTAAAAAACAATATCAATATGAGCGTTAAATTTTCACTTTCGACAAAAAAGAATGTTGAGTTTACTGAAATCCGAGTGACCATCCACACACGGCTAACCAGTCAACACTCTGGAACGGGGATAATGATAAACCCGAAGTATTGGGATAAGGAAAAACAATGCGTTATCGAGCCGAGATTTAAACTTGCAAGCGCGGAACAACGGCAATTGTGTGCGGAATTGCGCGAGAAGGATAGATTGTTGGCCGATTTGAGAAGAAGGATTGAGGATGCGGTAAACGAAATGAAGTATAGTAAGGGGGGCGAATTATCAGCCATGAGCCTCAAAGAGTTGATACATGGCAGGCAGGGCGAGCAAAATAACGATGATGTGACCACAGAAACCATTAGCCAATATACACGTTTACAAGAGGCTACAAAGGTTGTGTATAGTACCCGTGACCTATCCGATGGGCGTATGAAACGAGTACAGAATGTAATAAACAAGTTGGATAAATACGAAGTGAGCCGTAAAAGGGCAATAACCATTGGCAATTGCACCCCCGAAATGTTAGCCGATTTTGAGAAGTTTTTGTTGAGCGAGTTAGAAAGCGACAAAAGAAGAAACCACAGAAATGATAATAGTGCAGGGGTTGGCAAAAACACGGCAAATACAGACCTTAAAGTGGTTAAGGCCGTTTTTAACTATTGTGTGCGAAACGGGATTATTGATAAATCCCCGTTTGCTCAATTTGAGTTGCCAAAAGCGGTATATGCAGACCCCGTATTTTTGGCACAGAATGAATTAACGTCCATAACAAGGGCAGATTTTAGTGTGTTTGAGGAATATATTAAAAAGAGCCTCAAAGAGAGAGTGAAAAAGGGCGAAATAAAGGTTATGCCGAGTGCAAAGCAGATAGAAGGATTTGCGAGATTGCTTGAGGAAAAACGAGATATTTTTGTTTTCCAATGTTTGGTCGGCTGCAGGGTTGGAGATTTGCTAAAACTGACAAAAGGAAACGTTAACGAAAGCAATGATGGCGTATATTTGCACTATATTGCCGAGAAAACAACGAAAACGAGTGCAAGAACAATCAATGTGCCGTTGCATGATGATGCATTGGCAATAGTGAAGAAATATATCAATAGGGATGGCGCGCGGTTATTGCCGTTTGTGTCGGCTCAGAAATATAACAACGAGATAAAGCGCGTATTTGAGGCGGTGGGAATAACAAGAAATGTTACAATATTGGATGCAGTTACACAAATCCCGAAACAAGTTAGAATTTGTGATATTGCCTCGAGCCACATGGCGCGGAAAACGTTTTGCGGAACAATGTTTAATGAGGGTGTGGATAGTTCTATTATTTGTGCTATGAGTGGCCATGTGGAGGGGAGTGCTGCGTTTGCGAGATACCACAATGTGGATTTGAGTTTGATGCGAAATGCAATTAACAGATTATAAACACTTAAAACTTGTTAGATTATGGAAACAACAATCAATCATGGCGCGGTTGCGCTGCAAGATGTCACAGTAACTTATTCCGTTGAAGAGGCTATTAGATTGGTACACACTTTTGATAATATGCTAAATGCGATAGTGTGTGCGGTGGCCGAGGGAGAAGAGGATAAGAAGTTGTTAGATGATGCATTAACGGCAAATATTTTTATTGGAAAGTTGAGAGGGCAGATATATAATGCCGTTTTAGGGGAGAATAAGAGTTGACGGGATGAGCCTTGATTGTGGCCTTATGTGAGCCTCTGGCGGTCGGTGGTGCAGTCGGTCGGGATGAGCCTTGATTGTGGCCTTATGTGAGCCTCTGGCGGTCGGTGGTGGGTATGTGGTTGGGGATGCAGCCTTGATTGTGGCCTTAAGGTAGCCTCTGGCGGTCGGTGGTGCAGTCGGTCGGGGATGCAGCCTTGATTGTGGCCTTATGTGAGCCTCTGGCGGTCGGTGGTGCAGTCGGTCGGGGATGCAGCCTTGATTGTGGCCTTATGTGAGCCTCTGGCGGTTGATACCCCCCTCTTGACCTTTAGAGGTGGGGCGATATTTGAGGTAGGATTGCAGAAATTTTATTTTGAGTTTCGGGATGCGGTAGAAAGGTTGGAATTGTATAAAATATCTTTACATATTTTCTGTATAAAGTGTGCAGAAGTAATAATAATATATATAAATAGTGTTATTTTTTCTTCTTTTGTGAGTGTCAGTAGACACTCACAAAGAAGAAGAAAGAAAAAAGAATAATTTTATTTATTATTTAAGCCAACAGCACGGCACACTTTTGAAATGTTGTTTATATGGCGTTTTTTATTGGTAGAAAATACCACTTATGGATGTCGGCAGACAGAAGAATTTGAATTTTTTGTGCGCGGTGGTGCTGCGGTGGCGGTGGTGCGCTGCGGTTGCCTCTGGTGTTTGGCCATCGCATTAAAAGGCAGATAGACAAAGGGTTGGGTTGCAAAGTTTGTAGTGTACTATTGTATTAATTATTGACAATCAAATAAATACAGATGCATTGACAAGAAACTTACTTCTTAACTTACTACTTTTCAACCAGTTGTTAATATTTTTTTTATTGAATATGAAAAATTATACCTACTTTTGTAGCGGTAAATAGAGAATGAATAAACCTTGTTTTTTAGTGCAAATGTAAGGTTTTGAATAGTTTAACTATTTACAAAGCACTAAAATAAGCCGAAGAAAAGGGAAGTATTTGGCTTGAAGAAGTGCAAAAACGGATATCCGAGGGTAGGATTGAAGTTTTATAATTCCAATGGGATTAGGGTAGTCCCGTTACACAATGGCAGCGAGGGTAACTGCCAAATCAATCAATGTTTTAGTAACGGCCTCAATGTAATTGGGGCAAAAGGTGTAACCCCGAAAGGGGTTGCTATTGTCGGATTGCAACGGCTGCATTTTCGGATGCGCTGGGGCGTAAAAACAGATTATAATGAAGATTATAAAAAAAGTAACATTGACCGATTTGCGGAATAATCCCGAAATGTTTTTGACCACGGGGCAGGTAAAGCAAGTTTTGGGGATAAGTGACCCGACACTTTATAGGTGGCGCAAGTTGCAAATTGTCCCCTGCGTAAAAATTGGTGGTGCATATAAGTATATGGCTGCTGATATTATTAACTATATAAACGAGAATAAGCAATGAAAACTTATATTGATATTATAGCAGAAAACCTTGTAACGAAAAAAAAGCGTTTGCTGCGCAAGATTGAAATCGACACAAACAAGATTAAGGCCGGATTGACCCCGAAACAGAAGGCAATATTTACCCGAATTGTTGAGCGACTTGGGTTGAAGGGGAATGAGTTGACTGGCGCTCAAGAAGAGGCGATATTATATATGGCTTTAGAGTATAATGGAGAGTTTGCTAATAGAGATGGTGATGAGAGATTAATGGATGATTATAAAAGCCATAAAAGGATAGAGAGAAGGGATATAAAAGGGGTTTCCTTGTTGTTTGAGGTTTTGGAGGTATTAAGGAAGTTGAAGTTGGAGAAGTTGAAGAGTAGATTGTTTGATTTTATTGTCTGGCTTGTTATTTTGCATGATTGGATTTTGCATGATATAGGAGGTGGTTGGGGCGATAAAGGTTTCGGTTATGCCTCTATTGAAGAAATGATAACTACTTATGCGCAAGTGTTGGGTGTTAGTACGGATGAAGTTTCTAATGCAATTGAATGTCTAAAAAAACAAGAGGCTGTAATAGAATGTCGGAAGTGTATAACTTTAGATTTTCCATATCATTGCTTTGAAATAGAAACAGACAAAGAATTGCAGAAGAAAATAAAAGAAGAAGAGATTATTGAAACGGCAGAAGGTATTTGTTTTGCACCACGGCCTTTTGTGACAAGATTTGATGTGTATTAAAAAGTACTTGAGTATGAACAAAGAATCGAAAGAAAAGAAATCCGTTAAACTCTCCTTTGATTTGGATATGTTGCGGAAGGTGCAAAGATTATTCTGCGACAATAAAAGCAATAAAGATCACGTTGGGTGGCTACGCGCTTTTATCACATATTTGCTGATAATGTATTGGCAGATTGTAACAAAGGGGGTGGGGTTTGGTAAGTATAGAAAAACCGATGTTTACAAGTACTTTGAGGAAGAGTTGAAGGAAACAAGGCCACATATTGTTATAGGTGCTTTGATACGGGCAGGATTTGTTGTGTGGGGGCGAGGCGAGTACAAGGATAAACGGATTTACTGCCTGCAAAGTGTTTTTCTAAATTCAAAGTACGGGAAACCAGTTTATACTGACGAAGAGGATTTTACTTATGTAGAATCCGAAGATGTCGGTAACGTTGAACCCCTATTAACCAATCCAACAAAAGAGAGTAGTCGAAAATTAATTGAAGGTTCTGATTTTGATTTTTGACTGACGGGACGGGGAAAGGCCATGCAAATTTGTGTGGCCTTTTTTGTTTGTCGGGGATGCAGCCTTGATTGTGGCCTTAATGACCCTCTGGCGGTTTGTGGTGGGTATCCGGTCGGGGATGAGCCTTGATTATGCCCTTATGTGAGCCTCTGGCGGTCGGTGGTGCAGTCGGTCGGGATGCAGCCTTGATTGTGGCCTAAAGTTAACCTCTGGCGGTTTGTGGTGGGTATCCGGTCGGGGATGAGCCTTGATTGTGGCCTTATGTGAGCCTTTGGCGGTCGGTGGTGCAGTCGGTCGGGATGAGCCTTGATTGTGGCCTTATGTGAGCCTCTGGCGGTCGGTGGTGGGTAGGTGGTCGGGGATGCAGCCTTGATTGCCCCTTCCATGTGCCTCTGGCGGTCGGTGGTGCAGTCGGTCGGGGATGAGCCTTGATTGTGGCCTTATGTGAGCCTCTGGCGGTCGGTGGTGCAGTCGGTCGGGATGAGCCTTGATTGTGGCCTTATGTGAGCCTCTGGCG
>ONCC01000010.1:0-80871 GCA_900316235.1 uncultured Bacteroidales bacterium | reverse complement strand
GGGATGAGCCTTGATTGTGGCCTTATGTGAGCCTCTGGCGGTCGGTGGTGCAGTCGGTCGGGATGAGCCTTGATTGTGGCCTTATGTGAGCCTCTGGCGATAATATTTTGCTTAATGAATTGAATTTTAAAGTGTAATTTAATTTTGTAGTATCTTGACAGATTGAAAACGTTGAATTTTGCGAAATCAAACACAGAAAAACACAAAAAGAGGTGGTGAGATACGTTTGCAGAATGTTAAATTATTGTTAAAAATAGCAAAAATTGAGGTTATGTGACTAAAATGTGACCAAAAACAAGGATTTTGAATTTTAAGTAATTGATTATTAATCATGTTTTGTTGTTCAGGTAGGACAACCAAGGAGCCTCGAAAAACATTTCGAGGCTTTTTTATTTTTTCGTTTTCCATGTGAAAATTTTTTCGTACCTTTGCAGTTCAAAACATACTTATAAAATAATGAAAAAAACATTCGTATTACTCACGCTGATAGTGGCCATGGCCAGCATTGCCGCCGCACAGCAGAAGGCGCTTCCGGGTAAATACGCCGGCAGCAGTACCCTCACCCTCTTTGACTCCACCGGGGTCTACATGGAAGAGTCAGGCCTCAGCCACATCCTAAACCACAAATGCATCGAAATGTACTCCTTTGCAGGCTGCTCCAGCTATAGCACCTACAAGATTGACTACGACCCCCTGTCGGCCTACTGTGAAATCGAACGCGTGCTCGTCCATCGCGCCAACGGTCGCACAGACACCCTCCTCTGGCCTGGCCACGAAGGGAATATCACGGTGTACGACTATGTGGCTCCCGCCCGCATGATTTATTGGGGGGCCAGTCAAAAGATGGTACAGGTGGGCCGCCTCAACCTGGGCGACAAACTGGAGGTGTGGACCTACAAGAAAGGATACACCTACGCGTTGCTGGAGGATGGGACTAATGGGTCTAATGGCCTTAATGGGGTATTTGCCTCCCTGCCCGCAGACGACGAGCGCTATGTGCCGCCCATGCGTGGTCACTACTACGACATCGTACCCTTCTGGAGCGAGCAACCCATCCAACACAAAGTCTACCAGCTCAACATTCTCGACAGTAAGAACGTGCAATACAAGGTTTACAATGGCGAACTCGACATCAAGCGCGAAGCCGCTGACGAGGAAGGGCGCAGCCTCTACACCTTCAGCAACAAGGAGGACATCCTGCCGTTGAAGCGCGAGCCCCGCGCCTTGGCCAACAACGACATACAGTGCAAGCTCCTGCTCTCCACCAGCCCTGACTGGCAAGCCAAGAGCCGCTGGTTCTTTGGTGTCAACGAGGACTACGGCAGTTTCAACGCCACTCCCGAAGTGCAGCAGAAAGTCAACGAGATTCTCCGCGGATGCAAAACAGAGCTCGACAGCATCAGCGCCCTCACCCACTGGGTAGCCGACAATATTCGCTATGCTGGCATCTCGATGGGCCCCGGCGAAGGCTTCACGCTCCACAATCAGGAGATGAACTACACCGACCGCTGTGGCGTCTGCAAAGATAAAGCATCAACCCTCATCGGCTTCCTTCGTGCCGCAGGCTTCAAGGCCTATGCCGCCATGACAATGGCCGGCGAGCGCATCGACCGTATCCCCGCCGACCAGTTCAACCACAGTGTCTGCGCCGTACAAATGCGCGACGGCTCTTTCCGCATGCTCGACCCCACCTGGGTGCCCAACGTGCGTGAACTCTGGAGCAGCGCCGAACAGCAGCAGGGCTATCTCATCGGCACCGCTGAAGGATGCGACCTCATGGAAACCCCCATCTCCCCTGCCGAGAACCACTACCTCCGTATCATTGGCGAGAGCGCCATTGACATGGACGGCACCCTCACCGGCACCCTCACCGTCAGCGCCGAAGGCCAGAGCGATGCCGCCGTGCGACGCGTTTTCAGCGCCCCCATGAGCCAGTGGCGACACAACCTCGAGATGGAGCTGCTGCACGTAGCCCCCACTGCTGAGATTCTCGACATCCAATATTCTGACCCCGACCGTTATCTTGAGCATCCCGTAAGCATCACCTACCGCTACCGCATCCCCCACTATGCCACCGTTGACAAAGAAGTTATCTCTTTTATTCCCCTCTGCGCTCGCAACCTCTTCCGCGCAGCCATGGGACACCTTTACTTCAACTTCACCCCCGAGACTCGTACGCAACCCTTCGCCGACCGTTGCTCACGCTTGGTGGATATCCGCGAGACCATTACCTTGCCCTATGCCCCTACACAATTCCACTACCCGATGGTCGACGGCATCGCCGACCGCGCTGCCTCGTTCGGATGCGGCTTCCAGATGGAAGGCAACAAGCTGACCTTCGGTGAGCAGGCCGTCTATGGTAAGCGCATTTACGAGGCTTCCGACTGGCCTGCCTTCCGCGCCTGCGCCAAGGCTCAGATAAAGGTCTCACATACACCGGTAATCTTAACCAAATAGTTTATAGATAACAGATAAGAGATATTTTAGTTATGAAAAAGATTCTTTTTATAGCAGCCATTCTTTTCTCATCCCCTCTTTCCTCGTTGAAAGCCCAGCAGCCCGATGCCGTGTATAAACTGCTACGCTATGAGTGGACCGTCAATGCCGACGGCACTAGCGACTACCATTACCGACACGAGGTGCAGATTCTCCGCAACCGTGCCCTCACGGCCTATGCCGACAAAGGAGAGACCTTCGTAGTCTACAACCCCGACCTTGAGAATCTGACCGTCAACGAGGTATACACCATTCAGAAGGACGGTAAACGCATTGACATGCCACAGAACGCCTTCGTCTACCAATTGCCCGAGGAGTGTGCTGACTGCGGTCGCTTCAACCACATGCGCGAACTAGCCATGGTGCACACCGGTATGGAACTGGGATGCACCATAGTGGTAGATTACACCATCCACCGCCAATATAACCTCCTCTATGAAAGAATCCCTCTGCAACGTGAATGCCCGGTGGAGAAACTCGAGGTGACGGTGAACTATCCCGAGGACATCGCGACACAATTCGATATTACCGGCGTTCAATACCTGCCCTCCGACAAAGTGACCAGAGTCTCTTCTGTCACCCAAAAGGAAAGACAAGATATCAGACGTCTCCAATTCACCTTCTCCGACATGCAGCAGGCACCTCGCGAGCCTTACATGCCCACCGACATTATCCCCACGCTGCACCTCTTCAACGGCACGCCCGTGCACACACCTGCTTTCGACCAGACAGCTTTCTCTGAGGCCGCCGACGCAGTTGGACAGGTAATGAAAGGAGACAATGACAAAGAGAACATCACCGCCATCCGCGACTATGTGGTTGACAACCTCCATCTCAACGACATCCACCCCTCGCATCTAGGATATGTCCACTCCACCCCCTTCGAGGTGTGGGCCACAGGCTGTGGCACCGCCATCGACAAGGCCGTCTTCCTGGCTGCCGTGCTCAACTACGCAGGTTTCAGTGCCCGCGTCATCGGTGAAAACTACGACCAGGTGGGCGTTATAATTGACACCGTGGAATACCGCCTCGACATCCGCCACAAGACCCCCATCGAGATCAACGGCGAAGCCAAGGACGAGGTGGCCACCTGTAACCTAACCAACACCATTGATGTGACCGACAAACTCGACACCCTCGAGGATGGTTTCTTTGCCCTCAACGCCTACTCTCCCCTGTCGGGAGAGCCCGCCGTGCAAGCCTCCCGCCTGTCCTTAAGCCGCACCACGCCGCTCGTCGGCTCGGCATGCGATCTCCATAGCGATATCACTTACACCCTTCCCAAAGGTCTCAAAATGGTGGGGGGCAACATAAACCAGTCCCTCAATTTCCCCGGCATCGGAAGTCTCAAAATCAGCGTCAAGCAAAGCGGTAAGAAAATCAAGGTCGTCCGCAACCTCAAGATTGAGAAAAGCGTCATCGAACCTGACGAATACACCCAATACCGCCAACTGCTCGCCACCTGGCAGGAACTTAAAGAAAAGAAGATACTGCTTAGAGCGAAATAAAATAAAAAAGGCCGTTGCGATTGCAACGGCCTTTTTTTATTATTACCTTAGTCTCTTATTAATCACACCACTGAAGGTTACTGGCGTCTCATCCATTGTACAGGAGAAACTGAGCACCCCGACAGCAATGGAGCCTTGCAACTTGCGCACCAGATATTCCGGATAGGCCTCATTCTTGAAAGTCGGCACGATATTGTAGCACCACAACACCGAACGCTGCGGCTGCTCATCGACATGGATATCGGGGATGGTAATATCGATTTTGTAGTGTCCCAAGCGGTCCATAAAGACATTGTGGATAAAGATGGTAGCCGTATCGCCCGTGAGTGTCAGTTTGACATATACATCCTTGTGGGTCTCCTTACCCACCTTCATGGTTCCGATGTAGGTCTGTGCCGAAGCGGCCAACCCAAGCACCATAAGCAACGAAAGGAATAATGCACGTTTCATATTACTATTAATGTTTTATTCTTATTTAACCAAATTACCCAGGATGCTTCGTGACAGCTCGCGAGTAACCGTACGCGTGGCCGCCGAGGTGGCGTTTTTCACCACCTTCTGAGTCGTGGAGGTGCGGCTTTTGGTTTTCTTGCCGGTTACCTTGTCACTGACAGCCGTACCAATGGCAGTAGCTGCAGTAGCAGTGACAGCAGTAATGACAGCCTTGACGATCTTGGAGAAAATACCGGATTTTCCCTTCTGATCACTCCGGGTATTCGGAATGTTCTGATTACGCGGAATCATTTCTGTCTCCTCCGCTTCTTTCAGCAGCACCTCGAAAGCACTCTCGCGGTCGACTATCTTGTCGTATTTTCCTGCCAGTCGGCTCTGGCGAATAATCTCTGCACGCCGTCCTTCACTAATGGCACCCACTTGACTCTGCGGGAAAAGTACCTTGGCACGCTGCACAACAGAGGGGGCTCCCTTCTCGTCGAGAAAACTCACTAGCGCCTCTCCGGTTTCAAGACTTGTGATAGCCTCATCTGTCTTGAAGGAAGGATTGGGACGGAAGGTGTCGGCAGCAGTCTTCACGGCCTTCTGATCCTTGGGGGTGTAGGCTCGCAACGCATGCTGTACGCGATTACCCAACTGACCAAGAATACTTTCAGGAATATCGGTGGGATTCTGGGTAACGAAATAGATACCCACGCCCTTGGAGCGGACAAGGCGGATAACCTGTTCTATTTTGTCCACCAAGGCCTTCGAGGTATCCTCGAAGAGCATGTGTGCCTCGTCGAAGAAGAAGACGAGCTTGGGCAATTCCATATCGCCCACCTCAGGCAGCGTGGAGTAGAGTTCGCTGAGGAGCCACAGCAGGAAGGTGGAATAGAGCTTGGGCTGCAGCATCAGTTTATCAGCAGCCAGCACACTCATCACCCCCTTTCCTCCCTCGGTTTGCAACAAGTCGTAGATATCGAAACTTGGCTCACCGAAAAACCGTTCGGCGCCTTGGTTCTCGAGCTGCAGCAGCGAACGCTGGATGGCGCCCACAGTAGCGGTGGAGATATTGCCGTATTGGGTAGTATATTCCTTGGCATGACGGCTGACATAGTCGAGCATCGACCGCAAGTCCTTCATGTCGAGCAGCAGCAGGCCGCGCTCGTCGGCGATGCGGAAGACGATATTGAGCACGCCATCCTGTGTCTCATTCAGTCCCAGCAGTCGCGAGAGCAGCAGTGGACCCATCTGGCTCACCGTGGCACGAATGGGATGGCCCTGTTCGCCAAAGACATCAAAGAACCTGACAGGACAGGCTTCGCCCTTGCCGGGCTGGCTGATGCCGCTGAGGTCACCTTTCATGTCGGCCATGAAACAGGGGACGCCGGCCTGGCTAAAAGTCTCGGCCATCGTCTGCAGGGTAACGGTCTTGCCCGTACCCGTGGCACCGGCGATGAGACCGTGACGGTTGGCCATACGTCCACAAATGGAAAGCGCACCATCATCACAGTGCGCTATATATAATCCATGTTCTTTGCTGTACATAACAGTAAGTCGCTAAATTTAAATTCGGCGACGGAATACGTCGTTAGAAAGTCCAGTTGAAGCCCAACTTGAGCAACGTGTTCTCCCAACGAAGGACGTCGGTGAAGGAGTTGAGACCGGCATAGAACACTGAGGTGGTCTTGTCCACAGGATCGATGCCACTAATCTCGGGATCATAGGTCTCGGTCTCGTGGATGAAACCGATGGAGAGCAGGTCGAGCATCAACTCGGCACTGAGGTGCTCAGAGAATTCGTAAATCAGCGTAGGACGGAGGCTGACACCCCATGTCAGGTCAGTAATATGGTCGTCGTAGGGATTCACCTCGCGGTACTCGTTGGGGTTGGGATAAGTAGTGGAGATATAACTTTCAGTGAACTTGTTGGCACCCAGTATACGCAGGCTGCCCTGCAGCAACAGGTTGAAGTGCATATTGCCGAAGCGGAGGAACTCCCATTTCACCTGCGGAGCCACAAACCAGCCTTCGCGCAACTTGTTTTTCTTATGGTCGGTGACATTGATATTCATACCCACCTGAGGATAGAAATAGGTGTCGGTGGCGGCCAGGGTATCGAAAGAACTGTTCACATAGCCACCCATCAGTCCCACCTGAAGGTTGGGCATCACCTTATATCCCACCTGGAGGGCACCCACCACATAGGACGACGTGGTTTTGTCATCACTCAACGAGGTAGTGTTCTGCTGCCAATAATAGCCACCTTGAACGCCAAGCACAAACTGGGCCTGCGACACTGCGGCAAATGCCACTGCAACAATAAGTAATACTATTTTCTTCATATTAGTCAACTAGTTTTTTGCAAACAATTTCGAAGTGCAAAAGTACGAAGAATATTTGAACTGGCAAAAAAAAATATAGAAAACGAAAAAAAATTTGCCACATCGTTTTTATTTTGTATCTTTGCCTCGTTAACCCAATGTCTAATCCAAAAGCCTAACACCTGATGGAGAAGAGAATAGGAACGATAACCATACTCATACGCGACCGCGAAGTGTCGCCTTCCGTCAACCAGATTCTTTCTGAGCACGCCGACATTATTTTATGCCGACAGGGGTTGCCCTTTCACGACCGTCCCGTGGCCGTGATGTCACTCATTGTCGAGGGCAGCATGAACCAAATCAACGCCCTCACCGGCCCCCTCGGCCGCCTGCCGGGTCTAAGCTGCAAAACGGCCCTCGCCAGCTAGATAATCTAGAAAAACTAGATAATCTAGATAATCTAGAGCAACTAGAAGAACTAGAAACAAATTAATCCATAAAACATAAAACCCATGAAACACCAGAATTTCATCGATCGTGACAAGCTCTACGGCATGCTGGAAAACAACGCCCCCTCCGAGAGCCAACTCAACGATATCCTCAACAAGGCCCGCAAGCTCAAGGGCCTCAACCTCGAGGATGTAGCCAAGCTCCTCAGCGTGGAGGACGAGGCCGGCATCCAGAAAATCCTCGACACCGCCGAGTACTGCAAGGACGAAATCTACGGCCGCCGCCTGGTGCTCTTCGCACCCATCTACACTGGCAACGCCTGCGTCAACAACTGCGTCTACTGCGGTTTCCGCAAAGACAACAAAGCCTTGAAGCGCAAGGTGCTCACCCTCGACGAAATCGAGGCCGAAACCCTCCAGCTGCTGCGCATGGGCCACAAGCGCGCCCTGCTCATCTGCGGCGAGAGTCCCCGCAACGACGCCAACTACATGGTCGAGGCCATCCGCCGCACCTATGCCGCCAAGGACGAGAAGGGCAGCACCATCCGCCGCATCAACGTCGAGCTGGCCCCCATGAGCGTCGAGGACTACGCCAAGCTGAAGGCCGAGAAGATTGGCACCTACGTCTGCTTCCAGGAGACCTACGATCCCATCGAGTATGCCAAATTCCACCCCGCCGGCACACCCAAGGCCGACTACCTCTGGCGCCTCACCTGCATGGACCGCGCCCAGGAAGGCGGCATCAACGACGTGGGCATTGGCGTGCTCTTCGGCCTCGTCGACTACCGCTTCGAGATTCTCGCCATGATGGAGCATGCCCGCCACCTCGAGGAGGACTATGGCTGCGGCCCCCACACCGTCTCCTTCCCCCGTATCGAGCCCGCCGAAGGCACCCCCTTCTCCTTGCCGGAGAATATCCCCCACCCCGTCTCCGACAAAGACTTCATGAAGATTATCGCCATCATCCGCATCGCCATGCCCTATACGGGTATCATTATCAGTACGCGCGAGCGTCCCGAGATGCGCGACAAACTGGTGAAATACGGTGTGAGTCAGATTTCCGCAGCCTCCGAGACCAATCCCGGTGGCTATGAGGAGGACAACAAGAGCAACGAGGCCAAGCCCTACGAGAAGACCGGCAACACCGGTGCCCAGTTCACCCTCGGCGACCACCGCTCGCTCGACGAGGTCATCTCCATGATGATCGACGGCGGCTACATCCCCTCCTTCTGCACCGGCTGCTACCGCAAAGGCCGCGTGGGTGCCGACTTCATGGACCTCGCCAAGCCCGGCCTCATCAAGGAGTATTGCAAACCCAACGCCATGTTCACTTTTAGAGAATACCTGGAGGACTATGCCAGCCCCGAAACCAAGGAAAAAGGCTTGCGTTTGCTGAAAGAATTGACACAAACCTTCTCAAAAGAGGAATTGAAACGTCGTGTCGAGGGCAACCTCTGCAAAATCGGCGACGGAGAAAGAGACCTCTACTTCTAAAATAGACAACAACCACTGTTTCAATATTTTAAGTTGGGCTCCAATATGCGCATTGGAGCCCAACTTGTTTATTTTCAGCATCTCAAAGGAAAGAAAATTATGTTAAAATACAAAAAAAATTTGGTCAGTAAAAAAAAAAGTTGTACTTTTGCAGCATCAAATTTTAAGAAAATTTAATAAAAGACAAATAACATATTGTTTAACTAAAACCTTAAAAAAATGAAAAAAATTCTTTTGACCCTTGCTCTCGCAGCATTTGCCATGACCGCTAATGCTCAGTTTGTTATTGGTGGCAACCTCGGTGTCAACCACAATGGCAACCACGACAAAGACTTCACCGCTGGTTCTACTGCCACAACCACCATCAGCATCATGCCCAAAATCGGCTATCAGCTGAACGAGAACATGCAGATTGGTGCCCAGCTCGGTTGGGACTACACCTACAACCGTGCCTACACCGACCCCGCCGGCAACAGCAAAACCTACAATTCCAGGCCCCAGAGCGCTATCGAAATCGATCCTTACTTCCGCTACAATGTGGCCTCTTGGAAGAACTTCACCGTTTTCGCCGAGGCTCAGTTGGGCTTCAGAATGGGTCTTGAGAGCAAAACCCACGCTTTCGTCGATGGTAGCGAAGTGGCTGGTTCTCCCGTCAAGAATGGTGACAACTACACCCAGATGGGTCTCCGTGTCATCCCTGGCCTGAACTACTCTCTGAGCGACAAGTTCTCCATGGACATCTATATTGACCTCCTCAGCTTCGTGTGGTTCACCCGCACCGATGCCAACGACAACAACAGCCATGGTTGGGGTCTGCAGTGCAACATGGAAGCCCAGGACCTCCAAGCCCACCTGAACAACTTCAGCATTGGTTTCAACTATCACTTCTAAACCATAGTTGACAAACCCAAACAAAAAAAGGGCCTTCCGTTGGGAAGGCCCTTTTTTGTCCCTACCCTATGCCTCCCTTCCACATGACATACTCCTAACATTATCCTCCCCTACCCCTCACTTACTAAAAAAAGGGAGGATAAAGAGAGGGGTAAGAGGGGAGTAAGAAGGGAGTAAGAGGGGGTGGGTATTAAGCGCTGATTTACAGACACTAAGCGTCAGCAAAAATCTTGCCGTCGGCTTCAACTACAGCTTCTAAGCTGACAGCTGATAACAAAAAAGGCGGGGAAACCGATTGGTTTCCCCGCCTTTTTTATAAAAACAGAAAGAATAGAAATGATAGATTCTATAGATTTTCTATGACTTCTATCACATCTATCACCTCTATCGTTTCTATCACCTTTCTCACATCTTATCCCCCTCTATCGTTTCAATTTCCTCCCTTCCAGGGCTGCAAGCTGGCGCTTGAGGGCTGTATTCTCTTGGCGAAGGCGTGCTATTTCATCACTCAGTTCTTGTATCTGGCATCGGGCCTCGGCAAGGGCTTCACGTTCTGATGTGCGGTATCCGAGACGCGCCGCTGTCATCCGTTCCTTGATACCGCCCTGAGCGACAAACTCCTGTTCTTTGTTCTTCAGATAGGTCTGCATCATAGTGTCGGCCATACAACAGAGGGTGATGGCCGCATTGGAGAATTCTTCCTCGTTCCATTTTTTGAAATAAGGTTCATAGTCCTCCAGTTTGTTATGGTTCTTGCAAAATCCAGTCAGTCCCGGATAGCGAGGATGCGTGGCATCCCATTGTTTCAGCGAGTGAGCCTTCAAGTAGTCGATATAATCCTCTTTGAGTTCTTTGATACTTGCCCGTGCCACATTGAGCAGTTTAGCTTCGAGTTCGGTGGATGTCATTCCGTCGGCCGACCCTTCTACAATGTTTTGCTTCCCGCTGCGAGCCGCCTGCACCATTTGGTCGACCGTACGGTCACCATGGGCTGGGAGAAACCTCCGGCAAAACACCACAGTCATCTGATAGAGCACATCTGCCTTCTGATAGAACCAAAGGTCTTCCCACTTGGCCTGCTTGCGAAGAAAGGTATAACCGGTTTGATTTTGCATTTTTTTTGATATTTTTTTTAGAGGCGATAGAAGTTATAGATGTTATAGATATTATAGGATTTCTATCCCTTCTATCATATCTATCCCCTCTATATCATCTATCCCTTTTATCATGCGTCGGCGAAGACCTTGCCGTCGCCGAGGGTCACCTGAAGCTTGGTGTATTCACAGTGGAAGTCGTTGCGCAGACGGTCGAGGTAGCGGCGGCTCTCCCAGTGACACATGGGGAGGTCGTGCAGCAGGCAGTTGCCGCAGGTCTCGGGCGTGGTGGCAGGTACCTCACTCTGGGTCAATATCCACTCCAGGCACTCGATGGTCAGCTTCCGCATCTCCTCGACGCTGTAGCTGCCGGTCATGATGACATACATGCCCGTCATGCAGCCCATGGGACCTACATAGACGACATCCTCCTTGGCCTCCGAGTTGCGGAACCAGGTGGCCATCAGGTGCTCCAAACTGTGCATGGCGGCAGGTGCCACGGCAGGCTCACGGTTAGGCTCGGTGATGCGGAGGTCGAAAGTGGTGAAGCCCTTGTCGATACGCGACACATAGATGCCCGGCTTCAGATGGGTATGATCGATGGTAAAACTCTGTATTACTTCCATGGTATTCTAGTTTTTCTAGTTAATCTAGATTATCTAGTTGCTCTAGTTAATCTAGAGTTTCTAGATATTTCTTCACGAAGTGGAACGACTTGTCGCACATGGCGCCGAGGAAATCTTTCCATTGCGCCGCATGGTCGTCGGTGCGGCCGGGGGTGTCACTGATGACGCGCAGACTCATGAAGGGCACCTTCATCAGATAACACGTCTGGGCGATGGCGGCGCTCTCCATGTCGCAGGCCAGGCCGTCGACGAAGTTGCGCTTGATGGTGTTCTGCCGCTCACGGTCGGTGATGAACTGGTCGCCGGTGCAGATGAGGCCGGTCATCAGCCGCTCGCCCGAAGCAAGCGGCACAGTTAAGGCGTGGTCGAGCAGCAGCTGGTCGGCATCATATCGGGCGGGCAACCCCTGCACCTGCCCCAGGGGGCAGACGCCGCCAGAGACGATGCCGCCGCAGTCCACGTCGTGGTAGACGCTCTGCGTGGCGGCCAGGATATCGCCCACCCGCATCTGCGGGTCGATGCCGCCGGCGAGGCCGGTGCTGAGGATGGCGTCGGGATGATGCTCCTGGATGAGGCGCATGGTGCCCACGGCGGCATTCACCTTGCCGATGCCGCACTGCCACAATACTATGTCGTTGTTTCCCAAGCGACCGGTGTCGCCCCCGATGGCATCGCGCATCTGGCGATACTCGATGTCCATGGCTATGATAACTCCTATTTTCATGACTGTTTAAATTTCAAAGCCGCTTCCACAAAGGCCACGAAGAGCGGATGCGGGTGCATGGCGGTGGATTTGTATTCAGGATGGAACTGCGAGCCCACGAAGTAGGGGTGCGACGGCACCTCGACAATCTCCACCAGGCCGCTGTCGGGGTTGAGTCCCGCAGGCACCATGCCGGCGGCCTTGAATTCCTCAAGGTAGGCATTGTTGAACTCGTAGCGGTGGCGGTGGCGCTCGCTGATATCCTCCTTGCCGTAAATGTCAATGACCTTGGAGCCCTTAACCAACTTGCAGGGATAGGCACCGAGACGCATGGTGCCACCCATATTACTGATGTTCTTCTGTTCCTCCATCATGTCAATGACAGGATGGGTGGTATTGGGGGCAATCTCAACAGAGTGAGCATCCTTGTATCCCAGCACATTGCGGGCAAACTCGATGACAGCACACTGCATGCCGAGGCAGATACCGAAGAAGGGGATCTTGTTCTCGCGGGCATACTGAACGGCGAGGATCTTGCCTTCAATGCCACGGGTACCGAAGCCCGGAGCCACAAGGATACCAGCCTGTCCCTCAAGGCGCTCAGCAACATTCTCGGGCGTAAGTTCCTCGGAATTGACATATTTCACCTTCACCTTGCAGCGCAGTTCGGCACCGGCATGGATGAAGGCCTCGGTGATGGATTTGTAGGCGTCCTGGAGCTGGACATATTTCCCCACGAGAGCCACATTAACCTCACGCTCAGGGTTGTGGAGCTTATAGAGGAAGGCCTCCCAGTTCTGAAGGTCGAGTTCTCGCTTGACGGGCACATCCAGCTTTTTAAGCACCTGCACGTCGAGTTTCTCATCGCGCATTTTGATAGGTACGTCGTAGATGCTGGCCACGTCGCCGTCCTCGATGACGCTGTCGCCGTCGATGTTGCAGAAGAGGCCAATCTTCTCCTTCACGCTGCGCGTGAGGGGCTTTTCGGTGCGGCATACAATAATGTCGGGCTGCACACCTTGCTGCTGGAGGGCTTTGACGCTGTGTTGCGTGGGCTTGGTCTTCAGCTCGCCGGCAGCGGCAATATAGGGGATGTAGGTGAGGTGGATGACAATGCAGTTGCGGCCGAGAGCCCACTTCAGCTGACGTACAGCCTCGATAAAGGGATAGGACTCGATATCGCCCACAGTGCCGCCTATCTCGGTGATGACAAACTCGTAGTTTCCCGTGTTGCCAAGGGCAGTGATGCGCTCCTTGATTTCGTTGGTGATATGTGGGATGACTTGGACGGTCTTGCCCAAGAAATCGCCGCGGCGCTCTTTCTCGATGACATTCTTGTAGATGCGGCCGGTGGTGACGTTGTTGGCATGCGAGGTGGGGACGCCGGTGAAGCGCTCGTAGTGGCCGAGGTCGAGGTCGGTTTCGGCACCGTCCTCGGTGACATAGCACTCGCCGTGCTCATAGGGGTTTAACGTGCCCGGGTCGATGTTGATGTACGGGTCAAGTTTTTGATTGGTAACAGAATAGCCTCGGGCTTTCAACAGTCGGGCCAATGATGCGGCGATGATTCCTTTGCCCAGTGAAGATGCGACACCGCCGGTGACAAATATATACTTTGTAGTCATAATATAAAATATGTTTTTTGCAAAAGTACTAAAAAATTGCGAAATCACACCTCAATGAAAAATATTTTTTTTCAACATCCGTTATATCGTTAAAAACTAAACACTAACACGCCAAAGAATCGTCATGAAACGTTGGATTCGCATCTTTATCATATCGGTTTTCGCCATTGCGGCCGTAAGTTTGGTGGTTATTCAGTTCTATCAAACGCGCCGGACATTCTCCATCAATGACAACATGTTCAACATCGGTGTGGGCAACGCCATGGACGAGGTTATCAAGCAACTCGACGCCGAGACAACGATGGGCTCCGATGAGCCCGCCGCCAGCTTCAGCTATCAGGGACTCGATTCTCTGATTGCCGAGCAGTTACTGCTCAACGGCATCGATATCCACCCTGTGGTGGGCATCTACAACGGCAACGAGCGTTCGTTTCTCTACAGTTCCGACCCACGGCATGAGAAACAATTGGAGGAGTCGCCCTACCGCTACAACTTCCATCCCGCGGGCGTGGTCTCCAACAACCAGTTCTTCATCACACTAGCCTTCCCCACCGCCCAACTGTTCCTCCAGCGCCACTCCAATCTCTTCGTTTACATGAGCTTTTTCCTGGTGCTGATTATCGCCGCCATGTTTGTCATCTCCTTGCGCGCTTTGGCCAACCAGCGCAAACTCGACCAGATGAAGTCGGAATTCATCAACAACATGACACATGAAATCAAGACTCCCTTGGCCACCATCGGTCTGGCTTGCGAGATGTTGCGCGATGAAACCATTTCGCAGGACAGCGCCTCTCGGCAGAACTTCATCGGCATCATCAACGACGAGAACCAGCGCATGCGCGTCCTCGTGGAGACCATCCTGCAGAGTGCCAAGATGTCGAACAAGAACTTCCATATCAGTCCCAAGGAGGTTGATGTCCACCAGATTATAAAGAAAGTGGCACAAAGTTTCACTTTGACGCTTTCCAATCGCGGCGGCTCTCTGGAAACCCAGCTCAATGCAGACCCATCGGTTATCGAGGCCGACGAGCTGCACCTCACTAACCTCGTCTATAACCTCATAGACAACGGTATCAAATACTCTGCCAATGCCCCTGCCATCACCGTCTCCACCGCCATCGTCGACCACCAGCTGGAGCTGCGTGTCAGTGACCACGGCATCGGCATCTCCAAGGAGGACCAAAAGCATGTCTTTGAGAAATTCTACCGTGTCTCCACCGGCGACGTTCACAATGTGAAGGGTTTCGGCATCGGGCTCAACTATGTGACACAGGTTGTGAAGCTCCACCAAGGACACATCGCTCTCGAAAGCGAACTCGGGAAAGGCTCCACCTTCATCATCACCTTGCCGATGTGCTAAAACGAAAAAAGGCTGACTAAAACGTCAGCCTTTTCCTATTCTCAAATGCTGTCTTATTTCACTATAAACTTACCGCACTGGCTGTTCATGCGATAGAGATACACACCTGCGGGCATGGTGTTGACACGCACATGGATTTCGCCCTTGCCGGGCTGCACACGATAGGTCTCCACGGGGCGGCCGTCGATGCTGTAAATCACCAGCTCAGAAGCCATCTCCGTGTTATAAGGCAGCGTGACACTCTCCACAGCGGGATTGGGGTAAGGTCTGCCAAGGTAGGTGGTAGGATCTTCGATTCTGGAGATACCCAGGAAGCGGTTGGAATCATCGGGGGGAACCATGCCGGAGATATATTCCTGTCTAACATTGAAGTTATAGCCCTGCCCGCTGATATACATATTGTTTGCACCAAGGTTATAGAATCCATTGGAAGAACCATCCCATCCCCAATTCATGAAATACATGTTGGTATCATTCTCCATATATCCGCAGCACACCCAAGCGTGCCCTGCGGCATCAGCGCCAGCGCCGGTGCTCGAGGCTCCTCCCATATACAGGACATTGTTCTGGATGAGCGAGGAACGCATGGCATTGACATAGTTCCAGTCGGTGTTGCCATTACGATACACCACACGACCTGTCTTGTATTTGAAATAGGTGGCGGCAGCCTGGGGAACATCCGTGCTCTGTGCACCACTGCCATCGGGAAGATAAGCCATTCTTACAGTAACACCGGCAGCATACGACAGGCGAGCAATCTGATGCATCTCATCATCGGAACAATTCTGCACCACAACCTCATAATAACCCTGTTGAACCCTTTTTGTGGGCTTGTTGGGCATCATGTCATAATCAAAATCGACAGAATCATTGAAATTATATGTCAAAGTCACGCGCGGCATGGTAGAAACTGAGTCATCATAAATCAGTCGGCTCGGCAGATAGTAGGAAGCAGTACCATTACCTCTTCTGGGGTAGCGATAATAGTGCATAATCTGGGCCATAGCCGTGGCCACACAGCCAGTCATGGCATAACGGCCACTGGTGATGGTCTTGGGGCAGTAGTAATTGTAGGTAGGCTCATAGTCATTGCCCTGGCCCCATTCCTCTTTCATCAATTTATGCTGGTTAGCCTTGGTGTCACCCTTGTAGCTCATGGTCTTCAAAGCCGTCCATCTGTCATGATCGGGATAATCGTTTTTGGCGTCGAGTTCCTGAATTTCACTTATCATATCTGAGTAACCCTCAACCCACCATTTCATACTGGCAGGGAAGCACTCGGGATACAACGTTCCTTCATCGGAGTAGCCGACGATGGGGTCAATGACAGTGGTGCCTGCCACAATCACCCAGCCGTCGCTTGAGAGATTGAAGAAATAGGAGGCTGGGATACCGAGGGCCTTGTTGTCAATCTGGTAGACAAGTTCGAGGTCGTTGGCCGACAGCTTATCGATGCCGGTGTAATAGGCCATAAAGTGGGCAGCAGCCTCTCTAGCCTCTTCCATGCTGATGTTGTCGGCCTTGGCGGTATTGGCGCCCAGTGCCATCACAGCAACTAATAATGAGAAGATTAGTTTTTTCATTGTTATATTATTTTTTTATTTTTTCCCTCTTTTTCGCGGTGCAAAGATACACTTTTTTCACAACATACAGGAAATAATTTTTCCTATCATTTCCTAAAATTAGTATCCGTTACAGACATATTATTGTAAAAAAAGACCCGGGGAGCATTCCCCGGGTCTCATTCTTTCTATGACGCGATGCCTTATTCGGCGACCACTTCGATGTTGAGTTCGGCCTTGATTTCCTTGTAGACGTTGACCTTGGCGGTGAAAGTACCAACGGTCTTGATAGCCTCGACAGAAATCTGCTTGCGGTCGATGTCGTAGTTGTGCTGCTCCTTGAGAGCTTCGGCAATCATGATGTTGTTGACACCGCCGAAGAGCTGACCGTTCTCGCCGACTTTGGCGATAATCTTCACGGTCTTGCCGTTGAGGGCAGCCTGCTGGGTCTCAGCATTCTTGCGGAGGGCTTCCTCCTTGTGGGCGCGCTGGCGCAGGTTCTCGGCATGTATCTTCTTGTTGACGGGAGTGGCGATGATAGCCATACCCATGGGAAGAAGATAGTTGTTGGCATAGCCGTTCTTGACGTTGACGATTTCGTCCTTGTAGCCCAGGTTGGCCACATCTTGCTTAAGTATAATTTCCATCTATTCTTCCTCCTATAATTATTTGAGACAATCGGCGACGTAGGGCATCAGGGCGATATGACGGGCGCGCTTGATAGCCTGCGACACTTTTTTCTGGTACTTGTTCGAGGTGCCGGTGATGCGGCGGGGCAGAATCTTACCCTGCTCGTTGACGAACTTCAGCAGGAAGTCGGCATCCTTATAGTCGATATACTTAATACCGAGCTTTTTGAAACGGCAATATTTCTTACGCTGGGTCTCCACAGCGATAGGGGTCAGGTATTTGATTTCGGTCTCGTTAGCCATAATACTTCTTTTCTTTACTGGTTAGACATTTATGCTTCGGCAGGAGCCTCGGCCTTTTTGGCGCGTTTCTTCTCGTTGTAGGCCACGGCGTGCTTGTCGAGGCTGACGGTGAGGAAGCGAAGCAGACGCTCGTCGCGTTTGTAGGCGACCTCGAGGTCGTTGATGACGCTACCCTCGGCCTTAAACTCAATAAGATAGTAGAAGCCGGTGGTCTTCTTACGGATAGGATAGGCGAGCTTACGCATGCCCCAGTTGTTCTCGTACACGATCTCGGCACCCTTGGAGGTGAGCAGGTCGATGTACTTCTTTACCGTTTCCTTCATCTGTTCTTCAGACAAAACGGGAGTTGCAATGAAAACGGTTTCGTACTGTTTTACCATTACTTTGTTTGTTTTTTGTTTGTTAATTAATTGTTTTAAACAAAAAAAGACAGGCACATGTCCTGTCTTTCTTTTTGAGCCACTTTGCGGACTCGAACCGCAGACCTACGCATTACGAATGCGTTGCTCTACCAACTGAGCTAAAGTGGCCTTCGGCGGGTCGCACAATTGCGAGGCATTTTGTCGGGGTGAGAAGACTCGAACTTCCGGCCTCCACGTCCCGAACGTGGCGCGCTAGCCAACTGCGCTACACCCCGCGATAGTGTCCTGGCAGGGATTCGAACCCTGGACCCATTGATTAAGAGTCAATTGCTCTACCAGCTGAGCTACCAAGACATTTTCTTTCGCTTGTGTTCCAGCAACGTGCATCGGCCTCTCTCGGAGGCATCTTTTTGGACATGGGCTTTGCCGCTGCTGCAGCATTTCAAATTACTCTCTTTTGTTTCTGGAGCGGAAAACGAGACTCGAACTCGCGACCCCGACCTTGGCAAGGTCGTGCTCTACCAACTGAGCTATTTCCGCATTGCGGTTTCTCGCGTTTGTGGTACTCCGGGTGGGACTTGAACCCACACGCCCTTGCGGGCAAGGGATTTTAAGTCCCTCGTGTCTACCATTCCACCACCAGAGCCTTTCTCTCTGATTTAGGAGACCTGAGCGGAAAACGAGACTCGAACTCGCGACCCCGACCTTGGCAAGGTCGTGCTCTACCAACTGAGCTATTTCCGCATCGCTTTTTTCACCATTTCAATCCACTTTTGCCCTGGTTTTTTTTCTCCAAAGCGGGTGCAAAAGTACGAACATTTTTGAAACTGACAAAATATTTTTTATTTTTTTGTCACAATTTTTTTAATCTCATTAAGTTTCAGTAGCGCCTCAATCGGTGTAAGTGTATCTATATCAATATTCTGTATCTTATCCTTAATTTCATACAATGTTGGGTCGTCGAGTTGGATAAAACTGAGCTGGCATCCTGCCAAATTGTCATTTTTCGGTGCCGATTTTTCATTTTTTGCCTTCTTGCCATCACTCGCTGTCGCGTGGGCATTTTTCTCCTCGAGCATCTCCAACATGGCGCTGGCACGGTTGAGTACCTGCGGTGGCATACCGGCCAGTCGGGCCACATGAATACCAAAGCTGTGCTCACTGCCGCCAGGTACCAACTTGCGCAGGAAGATGACGCGACCATCAATTTCCTTCACACTGACATGATAGTTGTGGATGCGCTCGAATTGCTGCTCCATCTCGATAAGCTCATGGTAATGAGTGGCAAACATCACCTTTGGACGAGCTTTCTTGTTCTCGTGGAGATACTCGGTGATAGCCCAGGCGATGGAGATGCCGTCATAGGTCGACGTACCGCGTCCAATCTCGTCCAGCAACACCAAGCTCCTGTTGCTCACGTTGTTAAGAATACTGGCAGTCTCATTCATCTCCACCATGAAGGTCGATTCTCCGCTACTAATATTATCGCTCGCGCCCACGCGCGTGAATACTTTATCAACTATACCCACCGTAGCGCGCTTGGCCGGGCAGTAGCAGCCCATCTGCGCCATGAGGACAATAAGCGCCGTCTGGCGTAGCAGTGCCGACTTACCGCTCATGTTGGGGCCAGTGATAATCATAATCTGGTCGTGCTCATTGTCGAGCATCACGTCGTTGCTTACATATTGCTCTCCCGGAGGCATTTGCGTCTCAATGACAGGATGGCGTCCTTCAAGAATCTGCAGTTTATTCTCCTCCGTGAGTTCGGGACGGCAGTAGCCTCCCACCAAAGCCACTTCGGCGAAGCTCTGCAGGCAGTCGAGACGTGCAATTATCTGAGCATCATACTGTATGGGCTGCACATATTCGGTCACCGTGGCCATCAACTGGGAGAAAAGTTGCATCTCGAGAGCCAGCATCCGTTCTTCGGCACCGAGGATTTTATCCTCGTATTCCTTCAACTCGGGTGTGATGTAGCGTTCGGCATTGGTCAGTGTCTGGCGACGCACCCATCCCTCGGGAACCTTGTCTCTGTGGGTGTTATAGACTTCGAAATAATAACCGAAGATATTATTGAAGCCAACCTTGAGCGACGGGATGCCCGTAGCCTCACTCTCGCGTTGCTGGAGGCCCGTGAGGTATTCCTTGCCCGACCCGGCCATGGATCGCAATTCATCGAGTTCCGCACTGACACCATTGGCGATAACGCCGCCTTTCTCCACCTTGGCGGGAGGTTCCTCCTTGATTTCACGACCGATACGTTCGGCCAGCGAGGTGCATGGATTGAGCTGCTCGCCGAGGACGGCGATGGACCCTTTGGCACCGGCACAGAGCGTTTTTACCTGTGCCACAGCGTCCAAGGCGCGCTTGAGCTGTAGCATCTCGCGGGGGTTGATGCGACCCACGGCAGCCTTGGTAATCAGACGTTCAAGATCACCAATCTCCTTTACGCAAGACTGCAGTTGTTGGCGCAACTCACCATCACGCAACAGCTCGTCGACCACCCCGAGACGCTCCTCGATGGCGGGAATCTCCTTCAGCGGCATCAGCACCCAGCGCTTCAGCAATCGGCTTCCCATGGGAGTAAGTGTCTGGTCGACAACATCGAACAACGTACGGGCGTTGTCGTTAGGCGACGAAACAAGCTCCAGGTTACGCACCGTAAACTTGTCGAGCCACACATAGCGGTCCTGTTCCAACCGGCTCAGACGCGTGATATTCTGCGTCCTATCATGCTGAGTATCTTGCAGATAATAGAGTACTGCACCGGCAGCGATGATACCCATGTCGAGGTCCTCCACACCGAAACCCTTGAGAGACGAAGTGCCAAACTGCTTCAGCAGCAACTCGTGGGCGAAATCGGGTGCAAAGACCCAGTCGTCGAAGGTATTAGTGTAATATTTCTCGGCGAATTGCTCCTGGAACCAGCGCAGTTTCTTCCGCTGCACCACCACCTCCGAGGGCTTGAAGCTGGACAGGAGCTTGTCAATGTAGCCCAGGTCGCCCTGCGCCACATAAAACTCTCCCGTAGAAACATCCAAGAAGCTGATACCATGAACCTTATCTGTCAGATGCAGACCACAGAGGAAGTTATTCTCCTTCACCTCAAGCACCATGTCGTTGTAGGCCACGCCGGGGGTCACCAACTCGGTGATGCCGCGCTTGACGAGTCCCTTGGCGGTCTTCGGGTCCTCCAATTGCTCGCAGATAGCCACCCTCATGCCGGCCCTCACTAGTCGCGGAAGATACTGTTCCACAGCATGGTAGGGAATACCGGCCAAATCAGTATACTCGCCGCCGCCAGCCATCTTGCGCGTCAGCGTGATGCCCAGCACCTGCGACGCCTTGCGGGCGTCTTCGCCGAAAGTCTCGTAGAAGTCACCCACGCGGAACAGGAGCATCGCGTCGGGAAACCGCTTCTTCAACTCGGCATGCTGCTTCATCAGCGGCGATTCTGCATCAGATTTCTTGGCCATCTGTCGTCGGGAATTTTGAATTGCAAAAGTACACTTTTTTTCTCAAATGCCGACCGGACCGCAGCAAGTTTTTATAAACAAAATGTTAAAATCAGACCCCTTTTTTCACCCTATCAACACCTACCGTGGTAGGAGTTGGTTAGGAGTTGGTAAGGAGATGGTAGGTAGTTAATAGCTGTCAGGTACAATAAGTTAGGCTCTTTTTTAACATTTCATGCCGAAATGTTAAAAAACAACCTCCAAAAAATAATATTTTACGTCTTTTTACGTTATACCTTTGTTAAAAAAATATCCAAATGAAAACAACGAAACGTTACCTTTTCCGTGTGCTGCCCCTCATGATGGCGGCCGCGCTGTTCATGGTCTCCTGCTCGTCGGGTAGTGACGAGGGGGCCTTCATTCCCAAAAACGTCACTGGCGTGATGCACTTCAACGTAGCCTCGCTGTGCCAGAAGGCCGACCTCGCCAATGCCGACAACCTTCAGATGATGAAGACGTTGCACGAGTCGCTCCAAACCCTCAGCCCCCAGGGCGACAAGATGGTTGAGGCTTTCATGAAAGACCCCGCCTCGTGCGGCATCGACTTCAGACAGCCTGTGTGCGCCTTCAGCGAACTCGCCGAGGAAGACTACAATACCGAATACAGCGTAGTCAGCGCCAAGATGCAGAGCATCAAAGATTTCGACAAATTCATTGCCGACCTGGAAGAGGTCTTGGGCGAGAAATTCAAACACTGCGACACCCTCGGCATGACCGCCCTTGAACTCGGTGAAAGCGAGCTGCTTGCCTACGACAGCAAACGTCTTTTCTTCATCGAGAACACTCCCTTTGCGGTCAACCAGATATTGGATGAACCCAACGACAAAGTGCTCTCCTCGACCCAATACCTTGCCAAACTCCTCAGCCTCAAGAAGGACGAGAGCATGGCCAGCGACAAGAACTTCGCCCAATACCTGGCCGACCGCAAGGACATCAGCTATTTCCTGGTTTACGGCAACATGCTGAAAGTAAGCGTCAACCCATCCATTTCCCTCCTGAACAAATTTTACAGCGAGAACTATATCAAGCAATTTGAGCAGGCCGCTATGGGCATCTACGGCTCTTTCGAAAACGGACGCATCGAGGTCGTCTCCAAATCCTACGGTCTCCCCGAGAATCTGAAGAAGATATGCATCCAGAAGTTTAACGAGGAGCTCCTCGCCTATTTGCCTGCCCAGACCCTCGCCGCCTTCACCCTCGGCATCGACATAAAGGCCACTATCGAATTCTTTGATAACATGGAGGATGAGGATCTGGACCTCGACGAACCCCTCGGCATCAAAGACTATACCATCCGCGACCTTGTGAACACCCTCGGCGGCTGCCTGGCCGCCACCTTCTACGGCATGCAGGAGGGCACACCCTATTTTGCCGCCGCCATCGACGTGAAAGACAACAAGGTAGTCCGCGACATCCTCAACGAGGTGGCCGTCAACAACGGCAATGTCTACACCTTCGAATTCTTCCCCGCCATGCAGCTGGTTCTCAACGACAAAGTGGCAGTCCTCTCCACCGACCCCGCCGTCATTGCCAACGCCCAGGCTGGAGGCAAGAGCAACGGTCTGATGACCGTCGCCGACAAAGCCAAGAAAGGCAACTACTTCTATATGGACCTCAACCTCGAGGACTGGCCCGAGGAGTTGCTCGCCCTCATCGGTCTCAACAATAACGCCATCAGTGGCATTGTCTCCAGCATCTTCGCCATGTTCGACCGCATCGAGTGCGAGACCATCGACGGACAGGACGGCATCTGCAACATCTACCTCTCCAACGACAAAATCAACAGCCTGGCCTACATCCTCCAGGAGGTCGACAAAATGATTTAACGCTCTGTGCTGATAGAACTCAACAATCTGAAACCGAAATACATGTCGGAGTCGGAAGTAGCCGGCTCCGACATCTATCTACAATCCTCCGTCTGTTTCAAGCGCGGCCACAAATACATGGTCTGCGCCCGCTCGGGTCATGGGAAGACCTCGTTGCTCAACTTCATCTACGGCAGCAGCAGCGCCTACGACGGCACCCTCTGCCTCCACGACGACAGCACCCCTTTGGAGCGCCGCCGTCGCAAATTAAGCTACCTCTTCCAGGATTTAAGACTCTTCCCCGAGCTCACGGCGCTGGAGAACGTGCAGATTAAAAACTCTCTAACGGGATTTAAAAGCATGGCAGAAATAGAGGCCATGCTCGACAAAGTGCTGGCACCCGAGAAGAAACACCAGCCGGTGGCCACCCTCTCGCTGGGACAACGGCAAAGGGTGGCAGTAGTGAGGGCACTTTGCCAGCCCTTCGAGTTCCTGCTGATGGACGAGCCTTTCAGCCACATCGACCGTGAGAGCGCTGAGACCGTCTCAGCGATGGTACTCGGCGAGGTGGAGGCCCAGAAAGCCGGCCTCATTGTCACCGCCCTCGATCCCACCGACCTCTTCCCCTTCGATGTCACCCTCAACCTTTAAGCCATGCTGAAACGACTGCAACGCAAAACCCTCATTCCCGCCCAAATTGCCGGCTATGCCGCCACACTGCTCGTCGGCGCCGCCATCGTCATGCTGGCCTGTCAACTCTATGCCGACCTGCGGCCGCTGCTCACGAAACAAACCGATGTCTTCCGCGGCCACGCCGTCACCTTGTCGAAGAACGTCAGCGCCCTGCAGTCGCTCAACAAGCGCGGAATCTATTTCACCGATAAGGAGATTGCAGAACTCGAGGCGCAGCCTTTCGTGGCGCAGGTGGCGCGTTTCACTTCCTCGGCTTTCCGTTGCAAAGCTTCCGTCAACTTCGCAGGCCAGGGGCTCTACACCGACCTCTTCTTCGAGGGGGTGCCCGACCGCTACATCGACGTGCGCAGCGAGGACTGGCGCTGGGACTCCACCTCCAACTTCCTGCCCGTCATCATTCCTGAGGACTACCTGAGCCTCTACAACTTCGGTTTTGCCGAGAGCCAGGCACTACCCGTACTCTCCAAGGGAACCATCGAGCAAGTTTCATTTACCGTCGACCTTGCAGGTCACGGTCGTAGCCGTTCCTTCCGCAGCCGCATCGTG
The DNA here is from genome assembly GCA_900316235.1 of uncultured Bacteroidales bacterium. Taxonomy (GTDB): domain Bacteria; phylum Bacteroidota; class Bacteroidia; order Bacteroidales; family P3; genus Colimorpha. The sequence goes on along the minus strand of ONCC01000010.1, from coordinate 56,452 downwards.
GGCTTCTCGGGCAAAATCAACACCATCCTCGCCCCTGAGGAGTTCCTCGAATGGGCCAACCGTACCTTTGGCTCTGCCGAGGCCAATCCCCCCTCGCGTCTGCTGGTAGAACTTGCCGATGCCTCCGACGAGCGCATCCCGCGCTTCATGGAGGAACACAACTACAACATTAAACAAGACGAGCTGGAGAGCAGCAAGATGGTCTTCTTCTTCCGCGCGGCAATGGCCTTCCTGCTGGCGGTAGCGCTCATCATCATCGCCCTCTCGGTAGCCTTCATCATTATGAGTCTCAACGTGATAGTGCAGAAAAACCATGACCTTTTCCGCAACCTCCACGACATCGGCTACTCGCCGCAGCAGATTGCCCGCTACTACCGACATACCGTAGGCATCATCACCGTCGCCGACATGGTATTGGCCACCGCGGTGGCGCTGGTTTTAAGGGGGCTGTATGTAGGAAAATTGTCGGCGGTGTTCTCCATTGAGGGCTCTGTGTGGCCCAGCGTCATCGCCGCCGCCGTGCTTACGGCAGCGCTCATCGTCATCTACAATTATATTATTCTGAAGACCATCCGCACCACGGTGGAGCCTTAGCCAATATATTGGCTGACGGAGCCGAAGTCGAAGCCATCGACCACGATGCTATTCTTGGTGGTGCGGCCGAGAAAGCAGCAGTTCAGCCGTGCCTCGTCCATCTTGAGCAGGAAAGCATCGTCCTGGCTTTCGGGCAGGGCGACAAGGTAACGGCCTTTCTCCTCACCGAAGAGAAAAGCGTCGAGGCGCACCTCGCGGGGCACAAGAATATCATAACCCCTCCATGGTAGGAGTTAATTCGTGTCAAAGTGCACTCGTCAGGTCAGGGAATAGTTAGACTTAGGTTAGAGTTGCAACTTTAATATGATTCACCTCAGCGCACCAGCAGTTTCTTGGTGGTGGTGCCCATGGGAGTGGCGATGCGAAGCAAGTAAGTGCCTGCGGCCCAGCCGTGGACGTCCAGGATGGCCTTGTAGCCGGAGGCCTGCTGTTCGTGTACCTTGCGCCCGCCGCCATCGTACACCTCGATGGACGACATCCCGAAGCTGGAAATTACCTCCACCCGTTCCTGGGCGGGGTTGGGGCTGAGGCTCACGTAGCGTTCCCACTCCGGCATTCTAAACACCCCCACAGGTTCCTCCACCGGCTTAGGCGTCAGGATGGGAAAAATGAAATACACCGCATCCGAGTTGTTGTGGTACTCCCACAAAGGTGTGCCGGAAGGGTGATACAGCCGATAGGTGGCCACTTGACTTTCTGCTGGAGTATACACTTCAGGTTCACCGAATGCGATCATATTCACTTCCGGATGTTTAGGCACCCACTGTATGGAATCGCTACCAAAACCATAACAATTATGAGTAAATCCTGTGTAGAAAGTGTCATGCACGACTTGCGGAACAGTGAAATATCGTTCGTATACGGGTAAAGCGCCCCTAAAACATGAATCACCACGATAGATGCCTTCAAAGATGTCTGTTTGTAGATAGTAGCTCACCGGAGTGTCGATGGCATGGACAGGCAACGAGTCACCTATTAACTGCATTCTCGACGAAGCATTGCCGCTATATTGATACAGCAACAGCGATTCCTCGGTATGTTTTGTGGATGTATCCTTGTAGTGTTGCAATAGGTACTCTGCAGTGTCTTTCATCCAGTCCGGTGTAGGATAACCAGGGAACTCATTATAGCGAAAGGTAACCATTGATGCGGCAATGCCATACACCGTCAGTGTATCTTCGGTAATATACCGTTTAGCCGTAATCAAGCTGCATTCGTAGAGATACCTAGCGAACCCCATATTTGTCGTATCGGGCCAATAAGTCCAATAATAGTTGCTCAGCGGCGTGTCGCGATACAATGTGTCCTGAGCCTTGACCTGCCCTCCGAACATGACGGCGAGGGCAACGAGAAACATCGTCTTTTTCATAATTCTAACTGATTTAAGTCATTATTTCATTTCCATTTTACCACATACCAGAGGAAAAGGTATATCCACCTGCCTGGGTTCCAATCTACTGATAGATATATTTCTCCCTCGGACAAATGGCAATAGGGAATTAAAAAAATTGAAACCAATTTTCCCTAATGCATAATAATATTCGAATTCATCCGGGCAATCGCCAGTGTGGTTGTAGTAATACCTACACAGCCTTGGCTGCTGTCCCCACGACCCTGATACCACGAAATCACAATAGGGATAACGACAAGGGTCGATAGACCACAACAATGAGTAACTATATCTTGTACCGGTTCCATTCGGGGCCGTACCATCGAAAACCGATGGCGGCAAATGATAGATTTGTGTCCGGAACTCTTCCGCCGGATGCCCGAACGTCAGCACATCAAAGTTCCTATACCGACATTCCCATTTGATATCCTTGGGAACCACCATACCCTCCAACCATAATATATCAACCGCATTAATCGAGGCCGATGCTCCGACATTCGTTTTCAGCACACTGATTCGGGAGTAGCCACTGTTTTTATATACAGCCGAGTATTCAGAATTCGCTATATGTTCAAGCAACACCGGAGAATCCGCTATGGGACTGGTTATACGCTTCCTGCTGACGCTGGTTTGGAAAATTGTAGTCCCTGGCGCGGTCGGTCTGACATACTCCCACAGGTTGACGACCGGCGTTCCATCAGGTTCTACATTGCGGGTGGAGACAACCACATTATTCACCGTTGTGGCCACATCGTCGTAATACTCATCCGGGGCGCTGGCAAAATGGATTAAACAGTTGAACATCGGGTTGGAAAATAGCGTCATGTCAATCAATGCATCTGTCCGGTCTCCTGTTGTGGTACCAGTTGACACAAGATGAACCTCTCCAACAGGGGAATACCCATCGTAAACTTCGTACAAGTCTAATTTCACCAGTCCAGTGCATTCATCCACAACAAAATAGGAAACATTAACATTCGGAAATGACGACAATGGGAATTACCCAAGGACCCCTCTTTTCTGCCCATCCTCATTCAAATAGCCACAAAAATAGACCATGCTGTCTTTGAACTCAAAGTCGTTCATATACAATGGTTCTATGTATACTGAAGGGCAAATCGTAACACCTTCGGTCACTTTCATAAAGGAAGAAGTCCTCTTTGTCCGGTTGTAGACATAAGCAACATCTTCGGAATACTGCCTGACTATTGAAGAATCACAATTGAGGATGTCTACAGTCTCCCTGATCAACTCCTGCCCATGCGATACCACTCCCACGGATATAACCACTACGACGACTAGCAGTCTCCTGAGAATCCGAGTATATTTACCCATGGTTTTCATGGGGCAAAGATACGGATTATTTTCCATTTTCTTAATGTTTAATTTTAAATTGTTTGGCATTAAAGCGGAATCTTTTATAAACATATATTTTAAAACTTCATGGTGCATACAATAGTTATCCCAAACATAAAGCATAGAATGACTGTTCTGGGCAGTCGCCCCCCCTTATAGGCAGGAGAGTCGTCCCCATTCGACCCAGCGCACCATCTTCTTATCGTCAGGGCTGACTTATATGAATTTCATAGGCTTAAAGGTGTTAGGAGGCATCGGGTTAAGATGCCAGAAGTTTGTTATAGTGTTGCAATGCATGTGTAAACGCCTGTGGATTTGTTATAGTTAACCTGTACACTATATCCCAACAACGTCATAGATGCGGCCCACGCTTTTGCTTCGGATTCGATTGTGGTGGTGAACGTGATTTCTTTTTTTTCTTTAATGCCCCTCTGTCCATTTCCTATAATGGTAACAGTATAGCCATCATTGACTATGGCAAAGACACGGTCAATGAACGAATCCAACTCGCTTTCATCAGAAAGGAAAGTAGTGTAAACGGTTCCTGATACAGAGTAACGCATAGGAATGTTTGAATTGACATCGGTTTTGTCAAACATCAGGTTGTCCTTTTGGCAGCCAGCCATGGACAGTGAAAGGATTGCCATCATGGCGCAAGTTCTGATTTTTCTTTTAATAATATAATTTTCAACAATAAGTAATCTATAACAAAGTGAAATAAAAGTCGAATATTTTAAGGTATTGCTGCATGGTTTCTAAATGGAAGAAGGAAATTGTAAGATTATCTTTACTGAAGACGGCAAGGTCCTTGCCTGATAGTTCGTTGCCAATTGATTGGGTTTGATTTTTTGAGGGGAAAAGCTTAAATGCAATATTAGTGGGATTGCGTTCGTCGGGGTTATCTAGACTGAGTATTTGAAAATACAACTCTTTCCAAACATTGCTGTCCTGTGCCTGGAGGAGGGTGACGGCGATGGTGGTGGTGTCGTCGAGGGGATAGTCCTTGAGGTAGGTGGCCTTGATGCCAGGGATATCCTTGTACTGCAGATAGAGGGCATCGCACTGGCTCGGGGGAACGGTATGGGAGCAGTACGTCACAAACGCCGCGGTCAGTGCGGCGACAGGCAGGAGCAGCAAGGTGATGGTCCAACGGCGTTTCATGACTGCATGAGTATTTTCTGGGTAAGAGTGAAGGCTGCGAGGCGTTCCTGGCGGTCGCCGCCGCTCATGGTGTAGGGGAAGGACCACGCCGTAATCCTGGCCGTCAGCACCACAAGGCAGAGGCCTACAAGGAGGGTGACGGCATAATGACGGAGGTCGACACGGCGACTGCCACGGCGGTAGCCGCGGGCGATGTCGCGGCAGAGAGCCTCGCCTGCGTCGTGACAGGCCTTTCTCAGCAGGAGGCTTTCCTGCTGCGGGCTCAGGGGGGATTTATCAATCGTTTGTTCCATTTCTTTTCTTTCTCAGTTTGATGAATATCCGGTAAAATTGTTGTGCCACGCTGTTTTCGGTCCGTCGCGAGAGTCGGGCTATTTCGGCATTGGTGTAGCCTTCTATGCGCATCTTCAGCAGGTGGCGGTCATTGTCGCCGAGTCTGGACAGGTGGTCTTCCACTTCTTCAGGGTCCACCTCGGGGCTGTCGGCCACGTCGACAGCATCGCTGAGGGGGACGGTCGTGATTCGGGGCCGCTGGCGCAGATGGCGCACAAAGGCGGTGAACATCACCTTGTTGAGCCATCTGTTGACCCTGGCGGGCGCGTCGGTGTCGGCTTTCAGCCCATCCAGATTCTCCCAGACAAGCGCTAGGATTTCCTGCGAGAGGTCCTGGGCGTCGGCAGAGCTATTGCTATGGGCATAGCAGAAGTTGGCAATGTGCTTGTCGAACACTCGCAATATCGCCAAATAGCGAATCATTTTCTTGTTCTCGGCCTCGGACATTCCGACGCTTTTTCCCTTTACACTATATTAGAGCCAAAAAAAGGTCAAAATATTACGGGGGAGGGGGGGGTAAAAGAAAATTGCTTTTTTTTAATTGGGGGCTGCACGTATCGGCTGACGGGGCCGAAGTCGAAGCCGTCGACTACCACGCGGTTCTTCGTAGTACGTCCCAGGAAGCAGCAGTTGAGGCGTGCATCATCCATCTTGAGGAGAAACTCATCGTCCTTTGCCTCGGACAGCGCCACCAGATAGCGACCCAACTCTTCGCCAAAAAGGAAAGCATCTAGCCGCACCTCGCGCGGAGCCAATATATCATATCCCATAGGGCTGGTGAAATGCAGCAGCGAGCAGAAGAGTCCACCCTGCCCCACCGCAGCATGCGCCTCTATCAAGGCGCCATCCTTCAAGGCCGAGAGAATCATCTCTATGTATTGGCAGTCTTCGTCGTGGCCACCGACTGCCATCGGTTCACTGACCAGATGCAGGCAGCGCCGCGCATACTCCGAGTCAGCAAACTCGCTGCTCACATTACCCACCATATAGAGTAAAAGTCCCGTCTGACCACTCAGATTATTCTGACTACCCTGATTTCTCGGAATACTTCGACAAATTTCCTTGGCGATTTGCAGGCATTCCTTTACCTTCGGCTCGCGAATGGCGCGGTGGCCAGCGTCGCCGGAGTAAAGGTAGTCGTTGCGCTCCACCACATGGTGCTGACCGCGTAGCCAGCCATAGAGGCTCTGCTGCCTGCCATTGCTTTCCCACATGGCCAGAAGTGTCGACAACTCGTCGATAGTAGGCTGACGCCCGATGATGTCGAGCACCTCTTCGTAGGCCTGACGCGAGATGCCCATAGCCTCCACCTGCTCGAAATCAATGGTCTGCTCACTCATCCTTCAGCTTCTCAAAGAGGGCCGTGCAACCCGTATAGATATCGTCCCAGGCGATATTGAACTTCCGTGTGTACCAGGGATCTGACACATCGCGTCCGTGGTGCTTGGTATCGCTCTCGGGCGTATGGTCGAGTAGCAGCGAGAGCTTCCCTTGCGGATCACCGCCGAAGACCTCCTGCATGCTGCGCAGATTAGCGGCATCCATGCCAACGATAAAGTCGAAACGGGCATAGTCCTCGGGAACAATCTGGCGGGCCGTCTTCCCTGGACAGCCGATGCCGTGTTTCGCCAATTCTTGACGAGCCATGGGGTAGACGGGATTGCCAATTTCCTCCGTGCTCGTAGCCGCCGAGGCAATCTCGAAGTAATCTTCGAGACCTGCAGTACGGGCCATCTTCTTCATAATGAACTCAGCCATCGGGCTGCGGCAGATATTTCCGTGACAGACAAAAAGTATACGTTTCATAATGCAAAGATACAAACTTTTTTTGACATACACAAATAAAAAAAAGAGACACCTGAGTAGATGTCTCTTTTTCCAAGTATATCGCAGGGGGAAGTCGTCCGGCAGTTATTCTTTGACGCGGATTTTCTTCTCCTTGATACGGGCCTTCTTACCGGTGAGGTCGCGCAGATAGAAGATGCGGGCGCGGCGCACGGCACCGTGCTTGTTGACGTCAATCTGCTCGATGAACGGACTTGCGAAGGGGAAGATGCGCTCCACTCCGACGCCGTTGGTGACCTTACGGACAGTAAAGGTTTCAGTGGCTCCACTTCCGCTGCGCTGCAAAACAACGCCCTGGAAGTTCTGGATTCTCTCTTTGTTTCCTTCTTTAATCTTGTAATGGACAGTGATGGTATCGCCAGCCTTGAACTCGGGGAACTCCTTGCGCTCCACCAGGTTCTCTACAAATTGCATTAATTCAGTTTTTCCCATGACAAATAGAATTTTTACAGGTTAATACACTTATTTTACCATCTTCACAACGGCGGCGAAAGCCTCGGGATTGTTCATGGCGAGGTCGGCCAGCACTTTGCGGTTAAGCTCGATGTTGTTCTTGTGAAGATTGCCCATAAAGACGGAGTACGAGATACCGTTGATGCGGCAACCGGCATTGATACGGTTGATCCACAGCGAACGGAATTCGCGCTTCTTGTTCTTTCTGTCGCGGTAGGCGTAGGTCTGACCTTTCTCCCACTTGTTCTTGGCGACGGTCCATACGTTTTTACCTCTGCCCCAATAACCCTTGGTGCGGTTGAGGATTTTTTTTCTGCGTGCTCTCGAAGCAACGGCATTTACTGATCTTGGCATAGATTCTTTAATTTTTTTTCATTTAGGCGGCAGGAGGCAGCGTTTGCTTTTTAGGCCTCTGCGCTTGTCAGCTCTAAATAATGGTTAATAACTCCTGATAATTAAGCAAGCAACATGCGTTTTACGCGCTTCTCGTCGTCGCGGCTCACGAGGGCCGTATGGTCGAGGTTACGCTTCTGGGTCGTCTCCTTCTTGGTGAGGATGTGACTGTGGTAAGCATGCTTGCGTTTGATTTTGCCGGTGCCGGTGAAGGTGAAACGCTTCTTGGCAGCGGCCTTGGTCTTCATTGTAGGCATTACTTTACTGTTTTTTTTAAGTTAGACTATATTTTGATATACTTGGTTTACTTCTTGGGAGCGATAATCATCAGCATCCTCTTACCCTCGAGGCGGGGCATCTGCTCGGGCTTGCCGTATTCCAGCAAGGCCTCGGCAAACTTTAGCAGTTGCTGCTCTCCCTGCTCTTTGTAGACAATGGAGCGGCCACGGAAGAAGACGTCGACCTTCACCTTGTTGCCCTCCTTGAGGAAACGGATGGCGTGGTTGAGCTTAAACTCGAAGTCATGGTCGTCGGTCTGCGGGCTGAGGCGGATTTCCTTGATGACAATCTTGGTCGAGTTGGCCTTGCGTTCCTTCTCGCGTTTCTTCTGCTCGTAGAGGAACTTCTGGTACTCGATGATTTTGCACACTGGCGGGTTGGCGCTGGGTGAAATCATCACCAGGTCGAGGCCCTGATCATAGGCTTTACGTAAAGCCTCCTTGGTGTTCATGATGGCGGGTTCCATGCCTTCACCAACCACACGCACCATCGGCACGTCGATGCGCTCGTTGATGATGTGTTCAGGCTCTTTGCGGACCGGTCCGCGGTTTCTGTTGTTCCCAACAGGGATGGGTTTGAATGGCGCTGCTATAACTTTGTTCTCCTATTTTAAATTAGCAACTAATTAATTTTCTTGCTTTTATACTATTTCTCGTCTATACAATCGAACTGCAAAAATACAACTTTTTTTATATATGGACGAAAATATTTTTTACTCCCTTGGCGAGAGGGCTTTGGTGTCGATGTCCTCGCGAATCTCGGTGATGAAGTCGGCAAGCTTGGCGGCGCCTTTGTCGCCAGCCTTGCGGTTCCAGACGGAGACGAGGCCTTCGTCTGTCTCCTTCTGGCCCACGATGAGGGCATAGGGGATGCGCTGGAGGCGCAGGTCGCGCAGCTTGTAGCCTATCTTCTCGGCACGCTCGTCGACAGAGGAACGGATGCCGGCCTTGATCAGCTCTTTGTTGACGGCGTTGGCATAGTCCATGAACTTCTCCGAGATGGGGAGCACGCGCACCTGCTCAGGGCAGAGCCAGGTGGGGAAGGCACCCTCGTATTTCTCAATCATCCAGGCCAGCGTGCGCTCGTAGCAGCCGAGGCTGGTGCGGTGGATGACATTGGGGCGCACTTTGTTGCCGTTCTGGTCGATGTAGAACATATCGTAGCGCGGTGCCAGCAGGGCATCCCACTGCACGGTGATCATCGTATCTTCCTTGCCATAGACATTCTTGGCATTGATGTCGACCTTGGGACCGTAGAAGGCAGCCTCGTCGTCGTCCTCCACGAAAGGTATCTCAAGCTCGTTGAGGATGTCGCGGATATGCTGCTGGCTCTCTTCCCACTCTGCGGCGGTGCCGATGTATTTCTTGGTGTTGTTGGGATCCCACTTGGAGAGGTGGTAGGTGACGTCGTCCTGCAGGCCGAGAGTCGTCAGGCAGTATTTGGCCAGTGCCAGGCACTTCTTGAACTCCTCGACCATCTGGTCGGGACGCACGATGAGGTGGCCCTCCGAGATGGTGAACTGGCGCACGCGCGTCAGGCCGTGCATCTCGCCGGAGTCTTCGTTGCGGAAGAGCACAGAAGTCTCGCTGTAACGCTTAGGCAGGTCGCGGTACGACTTGGGGCTGGCCTTGTAGACGAAATACTGGAACGGGCAGGTCATGGGGCGCAACGCCAGCACCTCGGGGTCTTCGGGGTCGCCGATGACGAACATGCCGTCGCGGTAGTGCTGCCAGTGGCCGGAAATCTCGTAGAGGTCCTTCTTGGCCATGAACGGCGTCTTGGTGCGGATGTAGCCCCACTCATTGTCCTCGAGGTCTTCAATCCAGCGCTGCAGCGTCTGCACAATCTTGGCGCCCTTGGGGAGCAGCAGAGGCAGGCCCTGGCCGATGACGTCGACCACGGTGAAGAGCTCCAACTCGCGGCCCAGCTTATTATGGTCGCGGTTCTTGATGTTCTCGAGGTATTCCATGTGGGCCTCGAGGTCTTCCTTGCTGAAGAATGCCACACCGAAGATGCGCGTCAGCGACTTGCCGTTGCGGTCGCCACGCCAGTAGGTGTTCGAGTTGGCGATGAGCTTGAAGCCCTTGATAAGACGGGTGTTGAGCAGATGCGGACCGGAGCAGAGGTCGACGAAGTCGTCCTGGCTGTAGATGGTGATGCGGGCATCGGGGGCGATGGCATCGAGCAGCTCGAGTTTGTAGGGCTCGTTCTTCTCGGCGAAGATGGCACGGGCTTCGTCGCGGGAGACAATCTTGCGCTCCAGGCGGGTGGCTTTCTTGATGATGGACTTCATCTCCTTCTCGATGGCATCGAGGTCCTCACGGTTGAAAGGACGGAAATCGAAGTCATAGAAGAAGCCTTTGTCGGTGGAGGGACCGATGGTGAGCTTGGCCTCGGGATAGAGGTGCTTGACGGCCTCGGCCATGATATGGGCGGTGGTGTGACGGAGGATGGCCAGGGATTCGGGAGCGGTCCTGTCGAGAAGCTCAATCTCACAGTCGTTCTCCACGACATCTCTCAAATCCACAACCTTGCCGTCGATTTTCGCGGCGCAGAAGTTGTTCAGTTCTTCGGGCTTCACCTGCAGAATCAGGTCGATTATCGAGCAGGGAGCCGCCGCCTGAACATTGCCTAATTGCTTAATGTTCACGTTCATATATTCAGTTTTTTATTTTTTTCTCTATCTTTCGAATCTGCAAAGATACAACTTTTTTATAAAATGAGAAAATATAAATACAAAAAAAAACGGTAGGGAGGGCGATGACGCCTCCCTGCCGTCTAATCCTCTTTTTTCAAATCGATTATTATCTGATGTTTGGATCTTGGAATTCAGACTTGCTGAGGCGTACCTGACCACTCACCGAGTGTCCGTTGGTGAGGGTGCCGCTGAGGCTGAAGCCGATATTGTACTCATCCTCATCAATATGGAGGGTGCCACGGGTAAAGAGACAGCCCGTCACTGGGACCTCAGTCTGTGACGAGATAACCCAATAGGAGCTCTGCACCGTGCCGTCGAAGGCATCCTGCGTAGCCGTGGTGTCCGGAAAATTGACAGAGACTCTGTATTTATATGCAGTGGTGGTAGTGGTGAGGCCGATGTCGTGGTTGAAGGCGGCGGGCTCAAACTCCACTTTCAGGCTGATGGCGCCATCACCTTGGCCCACAAGCCTAATCTCATAGGGCAAGCCAGCATCGCTGCGGTACCAGGCAATAGCCTCGGCCTCAAATGCTTGTCCGTCGAGAATCACCTGATAATCCATGGCATCGATATCCTCCTCCGAGACATTCATCATGAATCCCACGAAGACACCATTGGAGAGGGTTCCACTAACCTTGCAGACGACCACTCCATTTTCCTTGGTAAACTCCATGGTTCCCTCGGAAAACACAGCGCTGACAGGCTCGTCGTTAATGGCGCTGATGGGTTGGCTGCCGGTCTGGAGAGCAAAGGAGAGATTGGTCGACTGAAAGTTGATGTAGAAACGGTCGACGCCAGAGAGTTGTGCAAGGTTGACAGTCTGGTTCATCAGCGTCGCGGGGATATCGGCGATGATGTCATAGGCACCGTTGGGATCGCGGGCGTCGAAGAGGTAGTAGCCCTCATTGGTAATGCTGAGGGTGGGGTGCAACTGATACTGCTGGTCACCGATAACGAGGCCGTTGGGGGTTACTTCAGACGAGGGTCCCGGTGCCGACTGTGAAGCGACGACCTTATACTTCAATTCTTTACCATTGATAAGGACACCTTCCACTACTACTGTCAACTGGCCGTTGTTCATGGTCACCGTGGCGGTACCACTACGGAAGCACGAGGTATTCTCGAGGCTCTCTCCATTGAGGAAGCACCAGAAGTTCTGCGGATAGTTTTGGAACTTCAGGTCGAGAATCTCGCCCACATTGATATGCACGGTGAACATGAAGTCGGCGTGGTGCTGCGTCAGGTCAAAAGTGCGGTTGTAGGCACTGCTCTCGATGTTGCCGGAGAGCTCGAAACCGTTCTCGGAATGGTTGAACAGCGCATACTGCAAGCTACCGTTCAAGAACTGGACACCGCTCTCGCCGTTGTATACCGTGCCATCATAGACGAGGGTGTTGTCGGAGAGGCCCTGAGGTGGGTTATTATCGTTATTCTTGTCGTCGTCCTTATTGCAGGAGACAGCCATCGTTGCCATAAAGGCAACCATCAGGAGAGAAAGAATCTTTTTCATGGTATCAAAAATTTAATGGTTTTTCACCTTGGTTTCAAGGTGCAAAGATACAACTTTTTCACAACATAGACAAATAATTTCTTGTGCCGGAGAGCCCATCCATTCTAAGCGATGACAGAAAACCCTATAAATCAGAACCCGAGAACCACCTGGTCTTACTCTGCTCTTACTCCGTTCCTACCCCTCCCTTTGTTAAAAATTACAAAAATAAGTGTTAAAAAAGACAGGTGTCCTACAAAACAGGGTGTAGGGGCCTTATATTATATAGACCGGTTCGGGAAGGGCCGGACCGCAAAAATACGAATTAACAATTAAAAACCAAACAATTATGGCAAAACAAACGAATGGACTCTTGGGCGGCTACATCGGGAAGGTCGGTCCCGTGGTGGGCTATCAATGGAAAGGGGTGTGGTGTGTGCGGTCGCAGCCGCGAAAGGTACACAACCCGCGCACCGAGGCACAGCAGGAGCACCGTGCAATGTTCCGCGAGGAGGTGCGTCTGGCGGGCAAGATGCGGTGGGCCGTGAACATCGGCTTCAAGACGCTGAGCAACGCGATGGACATGACGGCGCAGAACCTCTTCGTCAAGGCTAACCAGCAGGCGTTCAAGACCCTGAACGGCCACTTTGCGGTGGACTACCGCCACCTGCAGGTCAGCGCCGGGCCGGTGGCGCCGGTGGCCGTCACCGAGGTGGTGCACGACGAGCGCAACGTGCTGACCGTCAAGTTCGAGAAGAACCCCTTGCACCTGCCGGCCGACAATCACGACAACGTCTATGTCTGGGTGTGGAGCCCGGAGGCGGGTGCAGGCTACCTGGCCAACCCCGTCTACCGTCGCATGAAACGGATGAGCACGGTGCTCCCCGACTATCTGGAGGGGACGGAGCTGCACGTCTACGCCTTCGCGCAGAACGAGCAGGGCGACTGCTCGAACACCGCCTACGGCGATGCGGACAGCGGCCTGGACACAAGCGAGTGGGACACCGCCAACAAGCTGAACATCTATGACTTGCAAAACGATTCGATGGTAGGCAGATGGGGTGGATTGGACTGTGACCCCAGGGGACTTCCGGCCCCGGAGGAGCAGGGTTCCGGCGGCCGGCCGGCGACCTGACAGGGAGGTGGCCCCGAAGGCGGGTTCGTCGGCTTTTGAAAAAAGATTTTCCTATATTGAAAATATTTATTATATTTGCAATCTAAAGTTAATGATTGATTAAACAATAAATAGTTGATAATGAGACCTAATTTTTCAAAAGTCGATATCCGCGCCGTGGAAAAAGGGCGCGAATCGTTCGAGAAATGGGAAAAAGAGAACCATATCGAGAAGAACTGGAAGACCCCGGAGCAGATTGATGTGAAGCCCGCCTACGGCAAGAAAGACCTCGAAGGCATGGAACATCTGAACTATGCCGCCGGTATCGCGCCGTTCCTGCGCGGACCTTACTCGACGATGTATGTGATGCGTCCCTGGACCATCCGCCAGTATGCCGGTTTCTCTACCGCCGAGGAGAGTAATGCCTTCTACCGCCGCAACATCGCCGCCGGTCAGAAAGGTCTAAGCTGTGCCTTCGACCTGGCCACGCACCGCGGCTACGACTCGGACCACGAGCGTGTGGTGGGTGACGTCGGTAAGGCCGGTGTGGCCATCGACAGCATCCTCGACATGAAGATTTTGTTCGACCAGATTGACCTGGGCAAGATGTCCGTCTCCATGACTATGAACGGCGCCGTGCTGCCCATCCTCTCGTTCTATATCATCGCTGCCGAGGAGCAGGGCGTGACCCAAGACCAACTGCAGGGCACCATCCAGAACGACATCCTCAAGGAGTTCATGGTGCGCAACACCTACATCTACCCTCCCCTGCCGTCGATGAAGATTATCGCCGACATCTTCGAGTACACCTCGAAGCACATGCCCAAGTTCAACAGCATCTCCATCTCGGGCTACCACATGCAGGAAGCCGGAGCCACCGCCGATATCGAGCTGGCCTACACGCTGGCCGACGGCCTTGAGTATCTGCGCGCTGGTGTGCAGGCCGGCATGAGTGTCGACGATTTCGCACCGCGCCTGTCCTTCTTCTGGGGTGTGGGCATGAACCACTTCATGGAGATTGCCAAGATGCGTGCTGCACGTATGCTGTGGGCCAAGATTGTCAAGCAGTTCAACCCGCAGAACCCCAAATCGCTGGCTCTGCGTACCCACTCGCAGACCTCGGGCTGGAGCCTCACCGAGCAGGATCCCTTCAACAACGTGGCCCGCACTTGCATCGAGGCCATGGGAGCCGCCCTGGGCCACACCCAGTCGCTGCACACCAACGCCCTCGACGAGGCCATCGCCCTGCCTACGGACTTCAGCGCCCGTATCGCCCGTAACACGCAGATCTACCTCCAGGAGGAGACCAACATCTGCCGCGTCGTCGACCCCTGGGCCGGTAGCTACTACATAGAGACCCTCACCCACGAGATTGCTCACAAGGCCTGGGCCCACATCCAGGAAGTGGAGAAGTTGGGCGGCATGGCCAAAGCCATTGAGAGCGGCGTGCCCAAGATGCGCATCGAGGAAGCCTCGGCCCGCAAGCAGAGCCGCATCGACTCGAATGTCGACACCATCGTGGGTATCAACAAATATCGCCTCGACCACGAAGACCCCATCGAGACCCTCGAAATTGACAACACCGCCGTGCGCAACGCCCAGATTGAGCGTCTGAAGAAATTGCGCGCCGAGCGCGATAACGAGGCCGTGCAAGCCGCTCTAGACCGTCTCACCGAATGCGCCCGCACCGGCGAAGGCAACCTGCTGGAGCTCTCCATCGACGCCGCCCGCAAGCGCGCCTCGCTGGGTGAGATCAGCTACGCACTGGAGAAAGTCTACGGACGTTATAAAGCAAAAATTAACCTCATCAGCAACGTGTACAGCAGTCAGACCAAAGAGAGTGCCGCCTTCAAGCGTGCTCAGGAACTCACCGATAAATTTGCCAAGATGGAAGGACGCCGTCCGCGCGTGATGGTGGCCAAGATGGGCCAGGACGGCCATGACCGCGGCGCCAAAGTCGTCGCCACAGGCTACGCCGACATGGGCTTCGACGTGGACATGGGTCCTCTGTTCCAGACCCCTGCCGAGGCCGCCAAACAGGCCGTGGAGAACGACGTGCACATCTTTGGTGCTAGCTCGCTGGCCGCCGGCCACAAGACGTTGCTTCCGCAGGTCATAGAGGAGCTCAAGAAGCTGGGTCGCGAGGATATCATGGTCGTCGCCGGTGGCGTCATCCCGCCGCAGGACTACGACTTCCTCTTCAAGGCTGGCGTCGCCGCCGTCTTCGGACCAGGCACGCCCGTCAGCACCTCGGCCATCCGCATGATGGAATTGCTCTTCGCCGCCCGTGGTGTGGATATTGACAAAGAATAGTCACTTTTGATGAAGATTTTTTTTCTCACAATAATGCTCCTCGCCGCTACTACAGCGGCGAGGGCATTTGATTTTACGACTCAGGCTCCGACGGGCCAATGGCTCTATTACACCATTACCGACAACCAAAGCGTTAAGATTGTCAATCCAAACTGGGACAGCCACACAGCGCCTGCGGGGCTGTTGGAGATTCCCTCCGCTGTTGCCAACGAGGGCAGCAATTACAACGTCACGGCCATTGACAACAATGCCTTTAGTGGCTGCGACGCCCTGACAGCTGTTGTCATCCCCGAGGGTGTAGCCACCATCGGACGAATGGCTTTTGCCGCCTGCACAACCCTCGACAGCCTCTCGCTGCCGTCGACACTCACCGCCATCGGTTCCATGGCCTTCACCGGCACGGCCTTCTTCTCCAGCGACAGCCATATCAACGCCGAAGGACTGCTCATTGCTGGAGGCTACATCATCGGCGCACGGAGAAGCATTACAGGCAGCCTGACCGTGCCCGAGGAGGTGCAAGGCCTTGGCGACATGGCATTCTACAGCTGCGACAATCTGGAGCGCATCACCCTTCCCGAGGGGCTGCGCTTCATTGGACAAAACGTCTTTCAGGACTGCCTGGCACTCGACACCGTGGAGATGCTCGGTACCACGCCGCCAACCCTCGCGAGCAACGCCTTCTCCAACGTGCAGAGCCTCACCGTCCTCGTGCCCTGCCAAAGCGCCGGGAGCTACCTTGCGGCCGAAAGCTGGAGCGCCCTTACCATTGAGGAACACTGCCCCGCTGGCATAGCGGCAACCGCAGCGGCCATGGTGACAGTGTCCACAACTGGAGGCGGCATACTCATTTCGGGAGGTGAAGGGCAGCACTTCTTCGTCAGCGACATCATTGGGCACCGCGTGACGGAAAGCAACGGCGGATTTGTAGCCCTGCCGGCACACGGCATCTACTTCGTCAGCACCATGGGCATGAGAACCCACAAGGTGGTTTACTGAACGTCACCTAAAGAAACTGTATCAGAAAGCATCTCACCCGTTGAATCGACGGGGATGACATCCATACTGTCGACGACGCTGTCGGCCATCTTCCCGACGGTGTCGTGCTTCACAAAATTGTGTACTTTTTGCACCAAACCAGTCTTCTTCAGATTGGAAGGCTCCTTCCCGTGGCCCGTCTGGTAGCGAACCATCGATATTACCAAATAGAATGAGAAGGCGATAAGGATGATGCCGGTAATCTTGTTGAAGATGTTCATGATGCGGGCAGTGAACCAATGCTGCAGCATGGCAGCAAGACGACATTTGAGGACGTCGGTACCGAAAACTGCCAACAGCATGCCGATGAAGAAGAAGTAGCGCTCGCGCACCCCCAAGTTCATCTCGGCCGAGAGAAAGGTGATGATAGACACCCAATAGAGCCAGATGAGAGGATTTAGGATATTAAGAAGGAATCCCTTGAGCATGAGTTGCCAACGATGGGTCACTTCGATAGAACTGAACTTGAGCCGGCCCTCGCCACTGGCGGCGGACTTCACCTTGCTGCGATAGGTCAGTATACCAAAGATAGCTGTGGCGGCACCTCCGATGATGGAGACATATACATTATGTAAAAGAGCATTCAGATCGAGGTTTGAGAGCACCGTAAGCATCAGCAGAACAATAACAATATCGCTCAGACTGACACCGGCAGCAAAAGATACCGCCTTACGGAAACCATGATGTATACTATTCTGAATCAGTGAGAAGAATGCAGGGCCGAGGCTGAAGAACAGCGACAGCAGAACGCCACAGATGATGCCAACTAGAAACTCCATTCTGTTCAGTAATAATTTGCAAAAGTACAACTTTTTTGCAACATGGAGAAAAAAAATAACATTTTCTATCCTTCGGGATTTTGCGCAGTGAATTATTTTTCGTACTTTTGCAGTTTGAAATGAAACATGCAGCGAACATATTCTTATCAGCTATCATGCTGACGATGATACTCTTGGGAACAGCCGGAGTATCTGTCGAGAAGTGTTCGTGCACGGGGAAAATATCGCTGGCGCTCCCCACGGAAAACAACTGCTGTCCCGAAGAAGGTGACTGCATGACGTTAAAATCCATGCAGCTGTCAGACTATGTGCCGACGATAACGGCAAGTCTCGACATGCCGGAACAACCCGTACTGTTTCCAGTAATCCCTCCCATCATTCCAACCTCCGAGGCCGCCACAGGGTGGCAATTGGAGTCACACTGCGCCCAAGCCCCTCCGGGAGAACTGGCGCACACGGTCTCTGTTTTGAGAGTTTGATTAGATAAAAGATTTGAGTCCCCTTGGGGGCTAATGGGTTTAATTGGGTAACCCATGGATTTTTCATCTTAACAAACTTTCAAATCCAAAACAAATGATAAAAAGAGTTATCGCTGCCAGCCTATTGATGCTGGCAGCCACAAATGTCGGAGCGCAAATCGACACCACCACTCGTAGCCGCACGTTGGAAGAAGTCTCCATCCAGCAACGCAAGGCCGAAGGCGTATCGCGCATGGGAGGCGCCGTCAACGGCACAGAGATGGGGCAGGAAGAGCTCTTCCGTGCCGCCTGCTGCAACCTCGGCGAAAGTTTTGTCACAAACCCCTCAGTCGACGTCAACTACAACGATGCTGCCGTCGGTGCCCGACAAATCAAACTGCTCGGCCTCAGCGGCCAATACGTGCAGATGCTCCTTGAGAATCTTCCCGTCACACTCGGCGCCGCCATGCCTTATCAATTGGGATATGTACCAGGGGCATGGATGAAGAGTATCTCGGTGAGCAAGGGCGCCTCGAGCGTCAAAAATGGTTCCCAAAGCATCACCGGACAGATTAACGTGGAATACCTCAAGCCCGAAGACGACCCCGGCCTTCAGGTGAATATCTACGGTGACAGCCGACTCAAGGGTGAGGCCAATGTGATGGGCAACGTACACCTCAACCATCACCTCAGCACCGAGGTACTTGCCCACTATGAGAAAGACTTCATGCACATGGACGAGGACAAAGACGGCTGGCAGGATGCACCAGCAGTGGAACAGCTACACCTGCAGAACCGCTGGAAATACCAGAAAGGCCGTTACATCATGCATGCCGGTATAGGCTATCTGACCGAAAAGCGCGAGGGTGGACAGATGGAGGAAGCTTCGACAAATCCCTATCCCGTACTCATCAAGGCTAACCGCTTAGACGGATACATGAAGCATGCCTTCTTGCTTAATCGCGAACACAACACCAATCTAGCCTTCCTAGCCAACGGAAGCCTCTATAATCTTGACGGCACCTTTGGGATGAAGGAATATGGCGACCGCCAGAGCAGTCTGAATAGCCAACTGGTGCTGGAGCACGATTTCAACGATGAGCACAATCTCTCCACGGGGTTCAGTTTCAATGCCGACCAATTGGACGAGACCCTTACCTCCGTTGCCCCAAAACTGACAACAGAATACACACCGGGAGTCTTTGCCCAATACACCTACAAACCTTCCTACAAATTCACCGCCATGGCGGGTCTGAGGGCCGACCGCAGCACGCTCTACAACCGTACCTACCTCACACCGCGCCTGCATGTGAAATGGGTCGCTGCCGACTGGGTGACCCTCCGCGCCTCGACGGGTAAGGGCTACCGCACTCCCCACGCCCTCGCCGAGAACCACTACCTGCTCACCTCGGGACGCACCCTCGCGATAGCCGACCTCAAACAGGAGGAAGCCTGGAACAGCGGCCTCAGCATGGTATTCTACATCCCGCTGATGGAGCGCACCTTGACTGTCAACGCCGAATACTACTACACCGATTTCATCAACCAAGCTGTAATAGACTACGATAGCGATCCCACCAAAATCAACATCGGCAACCTCAACGGCAGCTCCTATTCACACACTGTGCAGGTGGACGCCAACTACGACATCACCGAGGACCTCAACCTGCTGGCAGCATTCCGTTATAATCAGGTAATGTGCACCTATGGCGGCAAAATGATGGAAAAGCCTTTACAGAGCCGATACAAAGGCTTGCTCACACTGAGTTGGAAGCCCATGCTGGCATTGTGGCAGGTGGACCTCACCCTGCAAATCAACGGAGGCGGTCGCATCCCCGACTACATCGATGAAAACAACATGCTGGTTTCCGGCAAAGAATTCCCCGCCTATCCGCAGCTCAACCT
This sequence comes from uncultured Bacteroidales bacterium, assembly GCA_900316235.1. Lineage (GTDB taxonomy): Bacteria > Bacteroidota > Bacteroidia > Bacteroidales > P3 > Colimorpha. The sequence goes on along the minus strand of ONCC01000010.1, from coordinate 36,857 downwards.
GCAGGTGATGCGCGAGTTCCGTCACTTTTCATTATACGTCGGTGGCGAGAACCTCACCAACTATCGACAAGAGAATCCAGTTATCAACGCCGGGAATCCCTGGTCGCCGACCTTCGACCCCACCCTCGTCTGGGGACCCGTCCACGGCATCATGGCCTACGCCGGCATACGTATGAACCTATAAAACATATATAGAATGAAAAAGACTTTTTTAATGATGATTGCCAGCCTGTTACTGATGGCTGGTAGCCAAGACCTCCGCGTGCTAGTGATGACTCCCACACCCAAGATGCATTGCGAGAGCTGCGAGAACAAAATCAAGAAAAACCTCCGCTTCGAGAAAGGGGTGGTAAAAATCGAGACAAGCGTCGAGGCTCAGACGGTCACCGTCACCTACAATCCCGCAAAAACCAATGTCGAAAACATTCAGGCGGCCATGAAGAAAATAGGATACGACACCAAGATTGTCTCCGACCATCCCAAAGAAGAAAAGCAAAAAAAGAAGGCAAAATAAAACTTTTTTTTGTCAGTTTCAAAAAAGTTCGTATTTTTGCAAACTCAATAGGAGTGTGAAAATGAGCTGGAAAGAAGATACGACAATACGGTTTAGTGGTTTAAAACCAGGCAAATACGCCTATAGTTATACCCTATCCGACGAGTTCTTTGAGGAATGGAAAAATGACGAAATCCGTGGAGGAGAGGTAAAAATTGACGTCGAAATGGAGCGTTTTGAGCACATGCTGATGTTCAAATTCACCCTTTCGGGCGAGTTAACCACCATGTGCGACCGATGCCTTGGCGACCTGACGGTGCCCGTAGAAGGAGAAGAACACCTCTGCGTGCGCTTCAGCGACACCGAGACCACCGACGATGAAGATGTCGTGGTGCTACCGGAAAGCGCTTTCGAACTCGACCTCAGCCAATGGCTGTACGAATACGCCGCCGTGCGTATCCCCATGCAGCACATCCACCCCGACGGAGAATGCGACCCCGAGGTTACCAAGTTTATCAAAGAAGAGAACGACGAGAGTCACGAGGAAAGTGATGAGATAGACCCTCGCTGGGAAGCACTAAAGAAGCTGAAATAAATAAATAAAAAAAAGTAATAATATGCCACATCCAAAACACAGATTCTCGCAGACCAGAACGGCCAAGAGAAGAACGCATGATGCGTTGGAGAGCGCTCAGCTGACTACTTGCAGCAATTGCGGCGCACAAGTAATGTACCACCACGTATGTCCCGAATGCGGATACTACAGAGGTAAACTCGCCATCGAAAAGAACGCCGAGGAATAACCAAGAGTACATGAAACACAATAGGGAGATTCCAAATGGAATCTCCCTATTTTTTTATAGTAACAACAAGACACCTTTTACACCAATCTAACTATCAGTTGTTTACAAATATCACCATTTATGGTTAGTATCCATTTTGTGAAATCGTCGTATTTTTGCATCCGAAATGGAAAACTGAAGAGTTACAGTATATCAAATCCATTTTGTGTTTTAGGATTAATAGCATAGAGGTCGCATTAGCCAGCGACCTCTTTGTTTATTATGTAAAGGCGACAAACACCAAAGGTGAGCTTATGCTCACAAGAGTTGGAAAACAATCTCAAAAATGCATCGCCCTTGGGGAATCGTTCGACACTCTCTGGCAAATAGGTATAAGCCTCGCGGTTGCCGGCGATGCGGCTGCCCAGCCAAGGGATGATATGCTTTGTGTAGAGGTTATAGAAGGGGCGGAGGAGTGGGCTGTCGGGGGTGGCCAATTCGAGTATCACCATGCGGCCGCCGGGCTTGAGGACACGCAGCATCTCACTGAGACCTTGCTCCAGATGCACGAAATTGCGGACCCCGAAGGCGCAGGTGACGGCATCGAAACTCGCATCCCCGAACGGCAGGTGCTCAGCGTCAGCCAGCCTATATTCTGCCTGAGGAGCTTTCCGCTTGGCGATGGCCAACATCTCCTCGCTGAGGTCTACGCCCGTCACCTGTAGGGACGCGGCGTGCCGCGTCCGCAGCAGTTCCACCACCATATCGCCCGTGCCGCAGGCCACATCCAGCACCTTGCCATGCAAGCCTTGTACAGCGCGCTTCCGCCAACAGCGATCGAGGCCGGCCGTCATAAGGTGGTTCATGCGGTCATAGTCGCGCGCTATCTCGTCGAAATCATAGGCCATAGCGGGCGATGATGTAGATGACGGCGGCGGCGGCCGTGGAGAGGACCAGCAGGGGCAGCGCGGGGTCGAGGTCGCGGCCGGAGCGTGTGCGCACCATGTAGAGGTGCCAGCCGAGGGGCGCGCCCAAGAGCACCATCCAGGGGGTGCCGCTGCCGATGACCATCATCGCCAAGCCGATGATTACCAGCGCCGCCTGGTAGATTTTGCCCCACCGCTCCCCTATCCGTAACGGCACCGTGCGGCGGATACCCTCGTCGGAGGCCATGTCGCGCACGTTGTTGACGTTGAGGACGCCCACGCTGAGCAGGCCGATGCCGACGGCGGGATAGAGCATCTGCCAGTCCATGCTGTGGGCCACCACATAGTAGCTGCCCAGCACACTCACCAGGCCAAAAAAGATGAATACGAAGAGGTCACCGAGGCCACGGTAACCGTAGGGGTTCTTGCCGAGGGTATAGTGGGTGGCGGCCCAGATGGCGGCGGCACCTAACAACAGCAACCACCACGGACTACCGCTCATCCACACCATCAACAGACCACTCACGCAGCATACCACCACCATCGCGTTGATGGCTTTCCACATCTGCTTCACGGTAAGGCCACCGTCGGTCATGCTGTAGTTGGGACCTTCCCTACCCTCGCCATCCACGCCGCTGAGGTGGTCGCCCATCTCGTTGCTGAGGTTGGAAAGAATCTGCAGCAGGCAGGCCGTCAACAGCACCAGCGCGAAGGTCCACCAGCTGCCATCGTTCCCAAGTCCACCCATAGCAAGCAGACCTCCGCACACCACGCCTGCCAACGACAGAGGCAATGTGCGGAGGCGCATAGATTTTATCAAAGGGTTCATCGTTGACTGTATTGTTTTTTTATTTCTAGTTTTACTAGTTTAACTAGTTCAACTAGAATTTAATCCCATGGTCATTAAGTATTGCTTTCAGCCGCTTGTTTTCCTCCTCAAGGTATTGAAGCCTGGCATCTTGCTCCTGGCGGTAACCTGTGCGGGCAGCATGCATACGTTCTTTGATGCCTCCCTCTGTCACAAAACGCTTCTCCAAATAGTCAAGGTACGAGACTATCATCTTGTCCGTCATACGGCAAACGGTGATGGCCATATTGCAGAACTCTTCGTCCGAGAGCTTTTCAGCCATACTAGCAAAAGCCCCGAAATCATTGTTCTCCCTACAGAAGGCCAGCATAGCGTCGAAACGGGGATGATGATTGCTCCACAGTTCGAGATGGTGGCCTTTCAGGTAGTCCTCGTAGTCTTCACGCAGTTCGCCTATGCTGGCTCGCGCCACATTGAGCAACTTGAGCTCCATCTCCGTGCTGGTCTTGCCATCCTCGCTGCCCTCCACGATGTTCTGCTTGCCGCTGCGGGCGGCCTGCACCATCTGATCGACGGTGCGGTCGCCAAATGATGGCAGAAACCTCCGACAGAAGACAACTGTCAACTGGTACAGCACATCGCTCTTTTTATAGAGATGAAGGTTGTGCCAGTTGGCAGTCGGCTTGAAGATGGAACGCGGCCCTTGCATAGCTTTTTTTTCTAGTTTTTCTAGTATAACTAGTTTAACTAGAATAACTAGTTTCTCTAGTTTTTCTTTATTGCTATCTGCAGCTCGTCGAGCTGTTCCTGGCTGATGGGCGCTGGCGACTGGCTCATGACGTCGCGGCCGGCGTTGTTCTTGGGGAAGGCGATGAAGTCGCGGATGCTGTCGGCACCGGCGAAGATGGAGCAGAGGCGGTCGAAGCCGAAGGCGAGACCGGCGTGTGGCGGGGCGCCGTAGGTGAAGGCATCCATCAGGAATCCGAACTGCGCGGCGGCGCTCTCGTCGGTGAAGCCGAGGGTATGGAACATCTTGTTCTGCAGCACGCGGTCGTGGATACGGATGCTGCCGCCACCCACCTCGGTGCCGTTCATCACGATATCGTAGGCGTTGGCGCGGATGTCGCCCCAGCGACTGGGGTCGTCGAGCAGAGCCTCATCCTCGGGCTTGGGAGCCGTGAAGGGGTGGTGCATAGCATAGTAGCGCTGAGTCTCGTCGTCCCATTCCAGCAGGGGGAAGTCGATGACCCAGAGGGGTGCGAACTTCTGCGGGTCGCGCAGGCCGAGCTGGCTGCCCATCTCGAGGCGTAGGGCGCAAAGTTGCGTGCGCGTCTTCATGGCGGGGCCGCAGAGCAACAGCATCAGGTCACCGGGCTTGGCTTCCATCTTGTCAGCGATGGCCTTGAGAGCCTCGGCATCATAGAACTTGTCCACGCTGCTCTTAAAGCTGCCGTCGGCGTTGTATTTGATGTACACCATGCCGCCAGCACCCACCTGCGGACGCTTCACGAAGTCGGTCAGCGCATCGAGCTGCTTGCGAGTGTATTCGGCGCAGCCGGGGGCCACGATGCCCACCACCAGCTCGCTGCCGTCGAAGAGGCCGAAGCCGTGGCCCTTGACCACGTCGGTGACCTCCTGGAATTCCATGCCGAAGCGGATATCGGGCTTGTCGGAGCCGTAGAGGCACATGGCGTCGTGCCAGGTCATGCGGGGGAACTTATCGAACTCTATGCCCTTCATCTCCTTGAAGAGGTGCTTGGCGAGGCCCTCGAACATATTGAGCACATCCTCCTGATGCACGAAACTCATCTCGCAGTCGATCTGCGTGAACTCGGGCTGACGGTCGGCGCGGAGGTCCTCGTCGCGGAAGCAGCGCACGATCTGGAAGTAGCGGTCCATGCCGGCCACCATCAGCAGCTGCTTGTACTGCTGCGGGCTCTGCGGCAGGGCGTAGAACTCGCCGGGGTTCATGCGGCTGGGGACGACGAAGTCGCGGGCACCTTCAGGGGTACTCTTGATGAGCATGGGGGTCTCAATCTCCAAGAAATCGCGGTCGGAGAGGTAGTTGCGTACCAGCATAGCCATGCGGTGGCGCATGATGAGGTTGTTCTTCACAGGGTTGCGACGGATGTCGAGGTAGCGGTATTTCATGCGGATATCGTCGCCGCCGTCGCTCTGGTCTTCGATGGTGAAGGGCGGCACCTTGGCCTCGTTGAGGATGGTCAGCTCGGCCACCTCAATCTCGATTTCACCGGTAGGAATTTTCGTGTTCTTCGAGCTGCGCTCGATGACCTTGCCGGTCACCTGGATGACGTATTCGCGTCCGAGACGGCGAGCCTGCTCACACAAAGGAGCGTTGGTCTCCATGTTGAACGCCAGCTGCGTGATGCCGTAGCGGTCGCGCAGGTCGATAAAGGTCATGCCGCCAAGGTCGCGCGAGCGCTGCACCCATCCGGCGAGGGTCACTGTCTGTCCCACATTGGCGAGGCGGAGCTCGCCGCAAGTATTAGTCCTATACATTGTTTCGTTATTTTTTTCTCAAAAAAACCAAGGTGCAAAAATACGAAGAATTCGGGACATGACAAAAAAATTGTTGTATCTTTATTTTCCTGCGGACCGTTTGGGCGGCGGCCCCTCCTTCTCGGGAGCTTTGCTTGTGCCCGACTTCGTACGCCCCTGCGGGATAAGCTCTGTTTCGTTCGAGGGTGACAGCGTCCCTTCCGTGAAGTCCTCCTGCGGCACCTCAACACTCTCATCCAGAGTAATTTCACCAGCGTATACCGAATTGCTCCATCGGCCGTCGGCCGACTGCACCATGAGGTAGATATGCGCCGTGTGGCCGGCGAAACGGTCGGGCAGCGCCAGCGCCACGCGCTTGTCGCGGCGGTAGGCGGGAGCCGTCAGGAAACCCGTCTCCAAATCAGGGATATAGGCGTAGAGGTAGACGTGGTCGAAGCTGCTGCCCGTGCCACGCTCGTAGCGCACGTCGAGCACATTGCGCGAGCTCCATTCCATCGACTTCAGGCTCACCGTCGCCACGTTTCCCACACTGAGAATCAGCGAGCTATAGTCCACTGTGAGCCGCTCCTCCTCCATGCCGAAGGCGTGCTGGTTCAGCTTCACGAAGAGGTTGTACGCCGTCATGCCGATGGCGCGTGCCTCGTCGCGCAGCGTGGTGCCCACGGCCCAGCTCATCTTCGCCGCCAGCTGCACCTCCTGCTTGAACATTTTGCGGTGCTCCATCTGCGGTTGCGTCTGCGGGTTCTTCACACCCCGCGGGTACGCCCTCACGCAGTATTTCCCGTTCCACATATACCCCACCACGGGACCGACCTTCCCGCTGTAACCTCCCAGAATACCAGACATTTGCTTTGCCATAACGTACCAATTTTAATTACTTTTCCACCTATCATAACGTTATATTCTCCTTATTATTGCCTACTCAAGTAATTTTTAACAAAGAGAAGACTAAGAGTATAGTAAGAGTTGAGTAAGACATGGTTACTACAATGCCCTGGGAAATAGCCTGTTCCAGACAGCAAAAAAGCCCGCCGAAAATCGACGGGCTTCATCTTTCACCTCTCAGCCTCGCTTTTGTTTTGGGGTCTTAATCCCCCCCCCAGCTTAAAGGTTCAGTTTAATGATACAACAAGCTATGGACGGCATCATGGATAATGACCAAATCCTCCCCGTGACAGTCCTGGGTACACTCATAGGCAAAATGGAAATCCTCACAAATGAACTCCTGCCATCCGGCATCCATCCATTCTTTTTTCAGCCTTGCCTTGGGGAAGATGAAAGCATAGTCTTCCAAAGACTCCAAGCCATCGTACAACCGATTCTTCTTTTGTTCGACAGTTTCATAACTTAAAGTGTGCCAATGACGGAGAATGGCCGCATCATAGAAACTGTCGATGGCCTGGTGAACTTTGTGAGAAACCACCAATCTCATGCCTCAGGATGATAGAATCGATATATCTTTTCTGTAATCAGGCGTCTCGATTCCTCAAGAGGCATGTAACTCGCCAATTCCTCGTCGGAAACCACCCGCAAATGCCTTTTCGCCACCGTCCCGTATTCGGCGGCAGGCTCGCTGGCCATAGGCGTTTGGGACTCTTCTGTTGAATAATCGCTTGCCATAATCATATCGCTTTTCATGGTGCAAAAATACGAACTTTTTCCCATGTGGCCAAAATTATTTTCCGCGACCCAAACCCATGCCTCGTTTTGGGTGCATACAAAAGCCTCGCTTTTATAGCCGACAAAAGCCTCGCTTTCGTTGCATATAAAAGCGAGGCTTTTGTTTTGGGCTCATTTTTTCTGCAGTCGGAGCAGCATCGGCAGGTGGTCGGAGAGGCCACCCTCGTAACGCGGTCCTTGGTAGGTGCGCTTAGGGCGCTGGCCGGGGCGGTTTCCGTCGTCGGTGAGGAGATGGTCGAAGCGCAGCAGTTTCAGCTTCTTCACCTGCCACGGCTCGTCGGCGAGGAGGAACATCTGGTCGATGTAGCGCCATTGCCCCTGATACTTATGGGTACCGATGTCGCGCGGCAGGCGCAGCGTGAGCAGACGGATGCCGTCGGGGCTGATGCTGTCGCCAGCGAAGCCCATACCCTTGGCGATGGCCTCCTCTTCGGCGGTGCTGTTCATGTCACCCATGGCGATGATGGCGGCCGTGGGGTGCTTGGCGTGCAGCTCCACCATCTGGCGGCGCAGCGTGTCGGCGATGCGCAGGCGTTGGGCGTCGGCCTCCTCCCCTCCCCTCTTAGAGGGCCAGTGGTTGACGAGGATGCAGACGCTATCGCCCTCGGATTTTTCGCCCTCCGGGGGCACCCGGACACCCTCGACGACAAGGATGTCACGCGTGAAGAAACCTGCGGCGCTGTCGCTGACACTCACCTTGCGGCTATTCGTGACGGTGAAGCGGTCGGTGCGGTAGATGAGGGCCACGTCGATGCCGCGACGATCGGGAGAGTCGTAATGCACATAGCGGTAAGGCACCTGCGCCAGCGGCGTCCCTTGGCAGAGCTCGCGGAGGACATGGGCGTTCTCCACCTCGCCGAGACCCACCACGTCGGGCAGGTCCATCATCACGAGGGTCTTGTAGATGCCGTTAATCTTGTTGGCAAGACGGTGACGTGTCCAGTGCCTATCTCCCTGCGGCGTAAATTCGTCGTCGTTGGTCTTGGGGTCGTCGCGGGTGTCAAAGAGGTTCTCCACGTTCCACCAGGCGGCGGTAACCCCTTGCGGCGGCCGACCTTGTGGAGGCAACGTGGAGATTGTCTCTTGCGATTGCGATGCCAATGGTGTCATCAGCAACAGTATTGTCAACAGCCGTTTCACTCGGCGGGCGTTTCTTCAGCGACAGGCTCTTCAGCAGGGGCTTCTGCAGAAGCCTCAGCGGGAGCCTCGGCCTCAACGGCGATACTGTCGACAACCTCTGTGGCGGCGGGTTCCTCGACGGGTTTGCATTCCCACGGCCAGTGGTGCTGCGTCAGCTTGAAGCCGACGACGAACATAGCGGCGAGGATGACGAGCCAGATGAGGCATTTCTTCCACCAAGCCATCTTCTTGTCGGCGAAGGGATCCTTGCCCACAATCTTGGGATACTTGGCCACCGAGGTCAGCGTCTGGCCGAAGGTAGTATTGATTTTCACCACCGAGTTGATGGCCCAACCGTTGGCGTTCAGCAGGGGTCCGAGGTTGCGCTTGCGCAGCTTGAGCCAGGCCAGGAGCATCGAGGGACCGGAGATGAAGATAACGACAGCAGCGACTAGGAGGATGATGTTGTACCACTTGGCAGTAACAAAGCCACCCAAGGCGGCCAGTGCGCCACCGATGGCACCAATGGCCAAGCCGATGGCAGCGAAGATACCAGCGAACTTGGCAATATCAAACATCTGGGCCTTCTTCTCCTCTGCCTTGGCGGTAGCGTCGGCAGCAGCTTCTTCCTTTTTGGTAAGGTTGGTGGTGGCGGTATCAGCCTTGGCGGTCATCTCGTCAAACTGCTTGCTTTCCTTTTCTTCGGCGTTCTTGGTGATTTTGTCAGTCACCCACTTGCCGAACTTGCGATAGGGGCTCCAGAAGGCCTGACGGATGGAGATGGGATTGTCGACAATCTTGGTGATGGTGGCGTCCCAGTCCTGACCCGTGCGGTCGTAGAAAATGGCGTTCTTGCCCTCATGGAGGTCCTTGATGTCTCCATCGGTGAGGGCGGCCACAATGTCCATTTCCTTACCTTGCACCTTACTCACGCAGTGGCAGTAAAGCAAGAACAGGCCGCTCTTGCCAGCGGAAGCCATGTGCTTGGGCATATCGCTAACCTTGACACAGAGCTCACAGCAACGCTGGTCGACATAAAGCTTGCCAGCCTGGAACACAGCCTGAAGATTGTCGTCACGACGATAGAAATCTTTAAATACCACAAAGTTGTGGAGCAGCCGGAAGAAATCACGGCAGAGACGCAACAACTTCTCCACAGGCTCGATGGCGGCGCCATGGGTCTTCAGCATCTCAGCCACAGCCTCGTTCATGGCGGTCTCGCCGGCAGCCTTCCATTCGGTGTAGGCGTCGACCTTGGCCAGGACAGTATTCCATTCCTCCTCAGTAATCGATTCCTTGCCAACAAATTCAACATCAAGCACCAGGCTCTTCAGCGTCGCAAAAGCACCCTGCCAGGCGGGGTTGATACCACCTTTCAGCGGCAATTTGGCATCCTTGACGGGACGTGCCAAGGGATAGCTGGAAATCTCGGCAGCGTTGTCGGCGAGGTTGCTGCCGCTGATGGCGGCTATCTTCTCCACCTGCACATCGAGGGCGGCGCTGGCCTCCTCGTCGAACTGCACCAGCTTGCAGCGCATAAAGAAGTCGGCCACTTTAGCGCGGAGGGCGTTGACAGCAGCCTCGGCATCGTCGCTCTTATCGCCATAAGGGGGCTCGTGGGGGTCGGGGTTTGCGGCGGTATAGTCGGCCTTGCACTTCTCCTCATAGCCTGCCATGTATTCGGCCACATCGGCCATGGAGATACTTTCCTTCTCCACGCCCAATTGCTTAAGGATGAGACGTGCCGACTCGAGGACTTCCTTGCCCTCGTCGGTATTGTCCTGCACCTGAGAGAAATCGATTGTATCCTTACCCTCCAGCAGGTAGTTCATGTCTTTCAGCACTTTGGTGAGCCACTGCGAGGCGGCCACCACTTCGTTGACGCGGATGCGGCCGTCCTTGTCGGCATCCATCAGCGCCAGCGTCTTTTCGTCGAACTCCAAACCCTTCACGGGGCAACTCAGCACAGTCCAGAGTTTCTGGTCCAACTCGTTGAGGTGAGCAATATCCTCGCCCGACTCGATGTTGACGCGTGTCACGCCTCCGACGGTGCTGAACTTCCAGTTGTAGCCGTTCCCTCTGGGAATAAGTTTTTCAATCTTTGCCATAACTATCTTGTTTTTTGATTCGTTTCAGACCATTTAACCTCTACAACAAACACTCTCACAACAACTTCCTTACCATTCCAATTGAAATAGTACATTTGCAAAGATAAAAAAACTATAAATAAAATGCAAAAAAATGCATCTTTATTATTAAAAGAGTTACAATGTGCCGAGTCCCTAAAAGGCGGCACATTATTAACAAGTCGGTTTTTTTTATGCAAGGAGTGCCCTTATCGCCAACTCGTAACCCTGGAGGCCTAGACCGCAGACCATACCACGGCAAGCACTGGTAATGAGCGATTTGTGACGATAATCCTCGCGAGCGAAGATATTGGAGATGTGGACCTCGACCTTAGGCGCCGGGACAGCGAGGAGAGCATCGCGAAGGGCCACGGAGGTATGGCTGTAACCACCAAGGTTGACGATGAGACCATCGGAAGTGAAACCCACCTGATGGATGCGGTCGATAAGCTCACCTTCTACATTACTCTGGTAATAACCAATTTCCACATCCGGGAACATCTGGCGGAGACCGTCAATAACCTCTTCCATGGTGGTGGTGCCATAAACCTCGGGCTCGCGACGGCCGGTAAGGTTAAGGTTTGGACCATTAATGATAGCTATTTTTTTCATGTCAATAATGTTTTCAGGTGAATATCCAGCCGTCGTTGAGAAAACAGTTGAAGAGATAGGCTGTCCAGTAGATATTGAGAACGACAGCAATGACAATCAATGTATTGCGAAGCCATAGGCGCATACCGTCGCCAAAGAACACCAGCACCGCCAGAAGGAATACCAGCCAACTGCCGAGCATGGAGAATTTGAAAAGCATGGAGATTTCGAAGAGCGTGGTGATGTAAAGGTACAGCGCCACCGCCAGGGCTGCCACCATTCCCCAACGCCAGAGACGGGGCTTGACAGCGGAGGAGAAGTCGAGCAGCAGGAAAGCGAAAAACGGGGTGCAGGTGAGCAAGCGCGCCTGCGAGAAGAGGCAACCGTGCTGCGTGAAGAGCGCCAAAATTACATTGCCGACGAAAAAAAGCACCGAAAGCAGACGCAGACGCTCACGGCTATCCATGGGCTTGGGCGCCTTGAGACTATTCCACAGACGCAGTGCCAACCATACCAGCGAGGGTATAAAGAGCGTAAAGATGAGTGGTTTGGTGACGCTCTCGCTCTCCTCGCTCCAGTCGGTAAACGGCCATGTAGGCCACGAAAGTTCCTTGCCCCACTCCTTCTGTGCCAGCACATATTCAAACCAATACTCGGCACCGCAAAGATGCTGGAAGAGCATCACCAAAAACACACCGATAACAATGGGTGCCAGATGCCGCAGCACGTTAATGCAGAAGTCCTTGAACGAAGATTTGGCGTTAACAGCAGTCAAAATATCTACGATAATCCATGCCACCAACATGATGTTTCCGGCAGCCCTTGTGGTGGCGGCTATCAGGAATCCGACGAAATAGAGCCAATAGCGCTCGCGCACAATGCCCACCATGCCCAAAGCGATGCCGAGGAAGAAGAGTGCCTCGCTGTAGGGAATCATGCATATCACCACTAAGGGTGCACAGAACAAGAGCATCCATGACCAACGTGGCAGACTGTTGCCGAAGACAAGGGCCATCAGGGCGAGGCCAATGGCGTAGAGCATCCAGTTAAAGATGGAAATCCCCAAGGGAGAAAGACAGAGCAGGCGCCACAACAAGGGGAAGAGCGGATAGAAGGCGAAGTTGCCTTGCCATGACCGCTCGGGGGCGTAGAGATGCTGGCGGATTTCGTCGTAATGAGCTGCATCCCATGAGAGTAGGTTGCCCTTTTCGGGGCTGGTGAAAGGCTCGGCCACACAGCGCACACCCCAAGAGCCGTCGGCATTGTCGACATGCTCGTAGGTCTTGATGAAGCCGCTGAAACGCCAGTAGACACGATTGTCCTGCAACAGACGGTGGCATCCCATCACGGCCAATGCAAACAGCACTGCCGCAGCAGCCACCATCAGGGTGGGCGCAACCGTTCTCAGAGGTTTCACTTGCGGTCGAGGTAAATCATCAGGTAATAGGCCAGCGTGGCCAGCGAGGTGATGGCAGCCATTACGTATGTGTAGGCTGCCGAGCGGAGGGCACTCTCGGCATACTGATGGGTATCGGAGGAGGTAATATCACGGTGCTGTATCCACTTGAGGGCGCGGGCCGATGCATTGATCTCGACGGGCAGCGTGACCAACGAGAAGAGGGTGCTCATGGCGAACAGGGCGATACCCACCAGGAGGAGCGCGGGGGCGGTCCTGACGAGCAACAGGCCGGCGAGAATCACCCACGAGACCCAGCGACCGGTGAAGTTGACGACGGGCACCAATGCGGAGCGGAGACTCAGGGGGCCATAACTTACGGCATGCTGGACGGCATGGCCACACTCATGGGCAGCCACAGCGGCGGCAGCGACGGAGGTGCCATTATAGACGTCCGGGCTAAGATTGAGCGTGCGGTTGGTGGGGTTATAATGGTCTGTCAACGTACCCTTGACCATCTGCACCTGCACATTGGTGATGTCATGGTCGCGCAGCATCATCTCCGCCACCTCGCGGCCCGTCAGGCCACCTTCGGTGCGGATAGTGGCATATTTCTTAAACTTGCGCTCCACATTCTTGCTCACAATCATGGAGATGACAGTCAGCGCGATGAAAAGCACCCACATAAGCGTCGAACCCGACTGGGGGGTAGTGGTCGCTTGCAAAAGGATTGTATTCAGCATATACTTTATTATATATTATTCATTATTTATTATATCAAATAACGTGCCAACAGGGTTTTTATTGTACAAAAAAAGAAGGCCGTCCGTTGGGACAGCCCTCTTTTTATGCAGATATCTCTAAAGATTTAGACGATACCCAACGCACATGTCATAGATGTTGTTCATGATGGTGTGGAGGTTCTTGTCGACCTCTTCGGCAGTCCAGTTGCGGTGCTCAGCGTTCTGGCAGATTTCGAGGCCAGAGGTGGCAACACCACCGGCGTTGACAGCCTTACCAGGGCCGAAGGGCACTTTGGCCTTCTGGATGGCGGCGATAGCGGCGGGCTGGCAACCCATGTTGGAAACCTCGGCAACATACTTCACGCCGTTCTTGAGAAGCATCTTGGCATCCTTCTCGTCGAGCTCGTTCTGGAAGGCGCAGGGCATAGCGATGTCGCACTTCACGCTCCAGCTCTTCTTACCAGCGGTGAATTTGCAGAGTTTCGGGAACTTCTTGGCCATATCCTCAACTTTGTTGCGGTTGCTGGCGCGCATGTCGAGCATATAGTCAATCATCTTCTTGTTGATACCGTCGGGAATCTCGCAGACACCGTCGGGACCGCTGATGGCGACAACCTTGGCACCCAGCTCAACAGCCTTGGTGGCGGCACCCCAAGCAACGTTACCGAAGCCGGAGAGAGCAATCTTCTTGCCCTTCATGGTGTCCTTCTGCTGCTTGACCATGCGCTCCACATAGTAGATGGCGCCGAAGCCGGTGGCCTCGGGACGGATGAGGGAACCACCCCAGCCGTAGCTCTTACCGGTCAGAGCACCAGTGCTGTGCTCGCGAGCGAGTTTCTTGTACATGCCGTACATGTAGCCAATTTCGCGGCCGCCGACACCCACGTCTCCGGCAGGGCTATCCTGATCGGGACCGATGTTGCGCCACAGCTCATACATGAAGGCCTGGCAGAAACGCATGATTTCAGCGTCGCTCTTTCCAACGGGGTCGAAGTCGGAACCACCCTTACCACCGCCGAGGGGCAGCATGGTGAGGCTGTTCTTGAAGATCTGCTCGAAGCCGAGGAATTTCAGCATGGAGACGTTCACAGCCTTGTGGAAACGGAGACCACCCTTGTAGGCGCCAAGGGCAGCATTGAACTGCACGCGATAGCCGAGGTTGGTGCAAACCTCGCCCTTATCGTTGACCCAGGTCACGCGGAAGGTGAAGATACGGTCGGGCTCAACAATACGCTCGACGATTTTGTTCTTCTCGAACTCGGGGTGTTTGTTGTATTCTTCCTCAATGGTTTCAAGAACCTCGCGGACAGCCTGCAAGTACTCGTTTTCACCGGGATGTTTGGCCTCCAAGTTGGCCATAATTTCGTTTACTTTCATGATATTTAATAAATTAGGTTAAACTTTAATTGTTTTTCAGTTCAGCAAATGTACACTTATTTTTTTAATTGGAAAAATAAATTTAACAATTTAACAAAATATTTTTCCCTACATCCCTATCCATTTCCAAAGGGAACGTTGGGATATCCTAGTAATAGCAAGTATCAACAAAGTTTTTGATGCGAGGTTTCACATATTCGCGCTCTTCCATGAATGCCATGTGGCCCACGTGGTCGAGCAGAAGAATCTCGGAGTGGTGGGGAAGCATGGCCTGCGAGATGGCAATCTCGAGCGGGATGCGGCTATCGTTCTTGCCGTAGATGAAGAGCACCGGAACCTCGAGCTGCTGAAGGACAGCGATGCGGGAGGGGCGTGCCATCATACCCTTTTGGGCAGCAATAATGGACTCACCGCGGGTCTCGAGACACTGTTCCTTGAGATCCTTGATATCCTGCGAAAGGGCGGCTCGGTTGCTTTCGTCGAAAAGCGTGGGAACGAAGTTAACGATATAAGAGGCTCTGTTTTCTTTCACCTGCTCACATACCGCCTGACGGTTGGCGTGATGCTGCTCGCTGTCGGCAAGAGCATGTGAGTTGATGAGTCCAAGACCACGAAGGGTATAGGGGTATTTCTCGGCAAAAGCCAGAGCAACATAGCCACCCATGGAGTGGCCCACCATAACACATTGGTCGACACCCGACTCCTCCAGGACCTGCTTGACTATCCGCGCCATGAAGTCCATCGAATGGACCTCGCAGAAAGGCTCAGTATGACCATGACCGGGGAGGTCAATGGTGATCACACGTAGTTCGTGCATATAACTAAGCACATAGGAGCTCCAGACATCAATGTTTTGCAAAAAGCCATGAAGCAGTACCAATACTTTACCATTGTTACGACCCTCGTCGCGGTAGTGGACCGCGTGGCCGTCGACCATAAGAATACGGTGTTGTTCCATAATGCTGAGGTTTTATTGCTATTACTATTCTCTAAAGCGTACCGACACTCCGGATTTGCCCTGACGTTTCACGTTGACATTGCCATAGGCAGAGATTATTATGCGAGAGTTGTCGATGCCATGTTCATTCATAAAGTCTCGAATCAGCCTGCCACGCTCAAGGGAGAGCTTGTAGCACAACCTGTCATCGCTGCCGGCCACATCAATGCAGAACTCCGCAACGCCCTGCGGATTGTGTCTGAGGAATTGGGCCAGTTGTTCAAGTTGCATCTCCGACACGGGCAATATCTCGTTACCTGCCTGATTGAAGTCCACAGAAGGCAACGGCACAGGCTTATCCATTGATACCAATACGGGAAATGTATAGCCTATGAGACGCTGCTTGGACTGGGACTGGGGAGCGATAACAATAGCTGGCACAAAGTAAAGACCAGCATCACCCAAAACAGCGTAGGTCTTGTCTTTATGGACATTGATAGTGAGAGTATTGCTCACTCCGGAGCAGTCAACCACTTGAACGACCGACTGCGACGCGAAATCGGCCACACGCACACGCAACAGAGCCGATTCCATGCCAAGTATGTCGAGAGTATACGGTTCATAGGAGTTGGATACTTCGTGAGAAGTGGGAAAACTATAGCAAGCGAAGGTTCCGAGATTAGTATTGGCAGAGAGGAAGATACGTCTTTCGTCAGGGCTAAAACTGAGGCCCGTCTCGGTATACCCGGAGTTGATTTCTTTACCTATATTCTGAGGCTTCGACCACGAAGTCCAATCATGGACATCGGTACGGGTAGCCACATAGACATCAGTGTAGCCCAAGCCACCACGACCGTCGCTGACGAAATAGAGAGTCTTCAGGTTACGACTCAAGATGGGGCTGCGCTCGCAATAGGGGGTATTGATGGTAATGCCCAGATTGATGGGGGTTCCCCAGCCGTCATTGATATAAGGAATAAAGTAAATGTCAGTAGCCAAAGCAGTATCGCCATGGAAGTAAGCACCCGACTGCTGCAGGTTGTAGCCGTTGGGACGGTCGGAAGCCAGCAGGAGACCACTGCCGTCAGGCAGCATGTAAGCGTCGGTCTCTATATAGTCGGTATTGACTGGATAGGGCGGAATGTCGGTGATACGCCAACTGTCGCCGTCCTTCTCTGCCATCATGATATTGCCATCCGAGCCAAGGAGCATACGAGTACCACCGGCATAGAAGCCAAAGAGAGTAAGTCCCTCGGCATTGGCAAGAGAAGCAAAGGAGACCTCACCGGCAAGATGCCACTGGCCACCCTCCTTGACGGCATAGCAGATGCGACGGCTGACACCGGCACGGGTGAAATAGAGTCGTCCATCGGACTCATTGACGCAAGGGTTCAATACATGATAGTTAGCGGAAAATTCTTTGGTGAGCCAACGTCCCGTTACGGGAGCCGACAACACCTGCAGTAGTTCTTTATACTCTTTGCTGGAGACGGTCTCGAAGCAGAGGTCAAATTTCTTCACACGCTCGATGGCAGCCTGATAGTTACGAGAAGTTATCATTCCCTGGAGCATACGCTGCAGGGGGACAAAAGCAATCCGCTTACCCATCAGTTGACGCACATAATCGGCATAGCGGTCGAATTCCACCTCAAGGTAGTCTCCCATGAGGTTGATACGGTCGATGATTCTCGCCAAGTCAAGGTCATTCTCCACGGTACGGCGGAAGGGATAGTCGGGATACTCCTTGTTGAAGCGCTTGATGGGATCTCCATTACCCTCGGCAGCATGCCAGGAGTAGTAGAGGTTGAAGATGTCGTTATAGGCGTCATCAAGTTTGAAATGTTCCAGATAATAGCTGGCAGTAGCCACATCCTGTTTCTGGACAAGAAGCTTGTGCATCTCCTCCAGAGCCTTGTCGGACAACGAGACATCAGGATAGGTATGGGCAAAAACGGCATAGTCCATAGCGGTCTTGCACTTGGCATAAGCCATCTCGAGGAGATTATCAAGGCGGTCACGGGCCTGCTGGCTCTCGTCGCTGGTGGGATAACGTTTCAGGAAATTCATGAAGGACTCCATGGTGTTGCACTTACTGGCCGTGGCATAAGCCATTCGGCTTTTCTGCTTCTCGGCAACACGCTGCACCGAGGGGCTCTGGGGAAAACGCGAAGCAATGGCATCGACCTGTTCCTCTGTGGTCACGCCCTCAAAAAGCCCGGGAGCCAGACGGGACAGGCGTTCCTCCATCTGCTCCGACTCAGTGGTGCCAGGATAGGCCTCCATAAAATAGTAATATGACTCAGCAGTGCCCTGCTTCAGGCAGTCTTCATAGACTTGGTTGATGCGGCGTTGGTGGAGAAGGCGCACCATCTCCATATTGAAGCCGAAGGCATCGAGGTAGGAATCAATCTCCTCGCCCGTCATGTCGTTGCGCAACACAACAGTGTTGTAGGCGGCGTCGAAGATGGCCTGCTTGGTCTGACGAATAGTAGCAATTGTAATTCCAAGGCGCACCAGACGGCCCAATTCACCGGTCTGGTTATCCTCGATAAGTTTGATATGACAAGTCTCTGCCCGCTGGATGAATTTCATGGCCTTCGGCAGGTTGCGCATCGGGTGGGAGTTGTCGAAATAGAACTGCGCCAAGTTATAGAGTGCCGCCACATCATTGGGCGACTTGGCGTAGGCTTTGTTGAACGTGGTGAACCGTGTCTGGTAGTCGATTAGCGAATCCGCCAAAGGGGGCTGGGCCGTCGCTACCGAGGCCATCAAGCAACAAGACAATATCAACAACAGTTTTCTCACAGTCAAGCTACCTTATCGAACTCAAAATATCTTTAAATTCAAAATCCATTTCTTCAAAAGTGTCCCTGGTGGTCTCGAGGCGAAACTCAACGGTGGTGCCCTTGTCCACAAAATAGGTCATGTAGAACTGGTAGTCCTTCTTGTCAGCAGGATTGGTGTAGGCCCCAATGTAACCAATACCTCCCTTGGCGGGCAAGCCATCGCCTGAGGAGAATTCCTTGAGAGCCTGATAGGGTTGTTTCTCATAGCGGTCATAGACCAGCTCATAAAGATCTCCGCGATAATGCTTGTTGACATAAATGCGCAGGAAAGGCAACACCGTGTCACCCTCCTGGTCTCTCAGCACATGGCCGGTGTAGCAATAGAGGTAAATGTCGCCACCCTCGGGCAACTCAAAGGTGCGCAGGTAGCGCCAGTCCTCGTTGTTGAGGCGATAGGTGACATTGGTTCCGGGGATGGTCAGCTGGGCCGACGCCGTTGCCGACAGTAGCAACAGAGCCACTGCCATGACAATTTTCTTTATTTTCATCCTTTTCATAGCTTGATTCTTTCGTTGTAAAAATCCAGTAGTTTTTCAGCCAGCTTGCCTTCTTCATAGTGGTCGGCAACCAGCCTCTTGGCCGCTTCACCCACACGACGGCAGAAATCGTCGTCGTCCAGGCAGCGCTTGATCTGCATTGCAAACTCCTTCGGCGTATTCGCTATCAGGATGTTCTCGCCATCAGTATAGTCGATGCCCTCGGCACCCACGGTGGTGGTAACGACCGTCTTGCCAACCGACATGGCCTCGATAATCTTAACACGGATGCCACTGCCGCTAAGGAGAGGCACCACATTGATTTTCTTGCTGCCGATAAATTCCACGGCATCGGGGACTTCACCCACGACCGAGACTCCCTCCATCTGCGTCCCCATAAGCCGCTCGGGCATCTTACGGCCCGCCAGGTAGAGCTTTGCACGGGGAACCTCGGCATGAACCACGGGCCACACCTCCTCCAGCATCCAGTCGACTCCCTCCTGGTTGGGGAGCCAGTCCATGGCGCCGAGATGAAAAAGCGAATCGGGTTCCTCCTCCACATGCGGAGGTGCCACCATCTTGATGCCAAACGGAATAACTGCCAACGGCTTACGGCAACCGTTGTTTCTGAAATACTCGGCATCATCGCCAGACACACACACCACACCATCGTAGTCGTTGACATGCTCCAGTTCGTAGGCACGGAGCGTTAGCGAGAGGTGTTTGAAGTACCATTTCTTCAGGGGATTGCTGCAACTCTGGGACAAACGCTTCCAGATGAGGTGCTCCACATTGTGGGCTCTCATCACCACCTTGGCGTTGGAATACTTCCGAATCAGCGGCACATAGGGAGTCATGAAGATGCTCTCCACATGCACAATATCAAACTCCTCAGCCTCGAGAACCTCGCGCAGTTTGGCAGCAAACTCCTGGCTGATGTAGCGTTGTACATGATACGATTGCCCGCACAACATGGCCGTCATGGCCGGGAGGAACTTCACCCCAAGGTCGACATACACCGACTCGAAGGCCGTGCGGGAGCGGTACTCCTCCATCGAGGCGTCCACCTTGGCGGGGTGCTTGTCGCTCTCCACCGTCAGCACCTTCACTTTGCAACCCTTGCCAAGCAATCCCTGCGTGACAAAGTTGATGCCCATCGAGCCGCCGTCGACCGGCGGATAAGGGGGCTTGTTGCAAAGCTGGAGGACCTTCATGTCATCAGACGTTATAATTTACTCCTTCGGAAGAGCTTTGAAGCCAGTGCCGAGAATCTCGCTGCTTTCCATGATGTTGACAAAAGCCTTGGGATCGAGACGGTGCAGGTTGGTCTTGAGCTTCACCATGTCGGCACGGTCGAGGGTGACATAAATCATCTTGCGCTCATTGCCCTGATAGAGTCCGGTACCCACAAGGAGGGTGCCGCCGCGCTGCAGGTCGTTGAGGATATAGTCGCGCACAGCCTCCAGTTCGTCTGTGACGATGAACATGGTTTTGTAGCTCTTCATGCCGTCGACCACCAGGTCGATAATCTTGCTCTCGATGAAGATGAGGATGATGGAATAGATTGGCAGACGGATGTCACCAATGATGAGGGTGGTGAGGGAAATGAGGCTGTCGACAATAAGCACCAGTGTACCAAGAGAAATCTTGGTATATTTGTGAATAATCATGGAGATGATGTCGGAACCGCCACTGGTGGCGCCAGCACGGAAGATAACGCCAATGGCCACACCATAGATGAGACCCGCAACCACGGTATTGAGGAACATGTCGGGCTGGAAGAAGCGCTCGACGTCGCCGTCCATGTAGCTCAGATAGCTGGTCAGCCCCTCGCTGCTTTCGAAGAGACCGTCATGGATGAGGGGTTTGTAGCCCCAAGTGGTCTCCATAATATAGGTGAACACCGGAATCAGAACAACCGAAATAATGGTCTTCAGGCCGAATTTGGGGCCAAGGATGAGGGTACCGATAATCAGCAGGGGAATATCCATGCAGATACCGGCAAGGGATATCTTCCACCCAAACAGGGCATTGAACACGTTAGCGAGACCATAGACGCCGCCGGGAGCCAGGTGATAGGGGTTAACGAACATCACGTCGCCCACTGCGAACAACGCACTACCCAAAATCAAAAGCGAATAGGAGAGAATCTCCTGTTTCAACTTGTTCTTTTTGTCAATATTTGTCATAAATGCTTTATTATTAATATTCACTACAAAAAAGACACACTTAGGTGAATATGCAAAGATACAAAATAATTTAAAATCGAGAAATGAAAACCCCAAAATGGTCAAAATTTTAACAATTGGCACTCCCCGATGTCCCCTGGTCCCCATCCTTTCCACCCACCACTCCTACCCTTCTCTTACCCAGAAAAGAGAAAAAGGGAGTGCAACAATCGTTGCTCTCCCTTGATTATGAGCGACAAACGGGGCTCGAACCCGCGACCTGCGGCTTGGGAAGCCGCCGCTCTACCAACTGAGCTATTGTCGCAAAAACTACACCAAAAACGAGATGGTTTGTTTTTTATTGTACCTTGTTCGATTTTTTTTAGTTAAAATATTCGAACGTGCCGTTCTCACTCTTGACTGTCACCTGTGCCTTGGGGGCCTCCTCGACACGGCCAATAATCTGGGCGTCAACATTGAAGCTCCTGGCAATGTCGATGATGCCGCGGGCGGTCTGTTCGTCGGTGTAGAGCTCCATGCGGTGCCCCATATTGAATACCTTGTACATCTCCTGCCAGTCGGTGTGGCTCTCCTCATGGATCATCTTGAAGAGCGGCGGCACGGGGAAGAGGTTGTCCTTCACCACGTGCAGCGGACGCCCGCCGATGAAGTGGAGCACCTTGGTTTGTGCGCCACCCGAGCAGTGTATCATGCCATCAATCTTGGAGCGGTATTCATCCAGCACCTTGCGGATAATGGGGGCGTAAGTCCTTGTGGGCGAGAGCACCATGTGGCCGGCATCGACGCCCGGCACTTCCGTGGGGTCAGTCAATAACTTGCTTCCGCAGAAGACCACACTGTCGGGCAGATTCCTGTCGTAGCACATGGGGTATTTCTCAGCGTATACATGCGAGAAAACGTCGTGGCGAGCCGAGGTGAGGCCATTGCTGCCCATGCCGCCGTTGTAGGCCGTCTCATAGGTAGCCTGGCCATAACTGGCGAGGGCCACTATCACGTTGCCGGCCTTGATATTAGCATTGTCGATGACGTCGGCGCGGCGCATGCGGGCCGTCACCGTGCTGTCCACGATGATGGTGCGCACCAGGTCGCCCACGTCGGCCGTCTCGCCACCGGTGAGGACGATATCGATACCCATGTCGCGCATGGTCTGGCAGAATTCCTCGGTGCCATTGATGACGGCTGAGATAACCTCGCCAGGCACCAGCTGCTTGTTGCGGCCGATGGTGGAACTCAGCAGGATATGGTCGAGGGCGCCGACACACAGCAGGTCGTCGGTGTTCATCACGATAGCATCGATGGAGATGCCTTTCCATACGCCGAGGTCGCCCGTTTCCTTCCAGTACATATAGGCCAGCGAGCTCTTGGTGCCAGCACCGTCGGCGTGCATGATATTGCAGTAGGCGGGATCGCCGCCCAGCAGGTCGGGAATAATCTTGCAGAAAGCATTGGGATAAAGTCCCTTGTCGATATTCTTGATGGCGTTGTGAACGTCCTCCTTCGATGCGGAAACACCGCGCTGATTATATTTATCCATAAATCCTTAATCTTTAACCGTTAACCATTAACCGTTAACCGTTACATGAAATGCAAAAGTACGAACTTTTTCCGAACTAGCAAAATAAAGTTATCTAACGCCATCTGAATTAACCATTTGTTCAGTACTTGTCCAGTATTTGTCCAGTACTTGTCCAGTGATTGACTGGACAAATACTGGACAAATAGGGTATAAGTAAGGGACAAAGGAGCAGGTTGACACCCTCTGTCGTGAACGACGGTGCCAATCTACGCAGCAGCGGTGCGGATTTTCTCAGTTTTAACGCAGTATAAGTTTCTTGACGATGGCGCCACTGTCGTTAACGATGCGGACGAAGTAGGTGCCGGCGGCCCATCGGCTGACGTCGATGGTGATTGTCTGATTGCTTGATTGTTTGATTGCTTGAGTGAAGACACAGCGGCCCTGCTGGTCGAGAACCTGAAGCGAGGTGTTCGCATCCATTGACTCATCAAGCACAATCGTCACCGTCGTAGTGGCAGGATTAGGATAAATAAGGAAGTCACTGCCTTCAACATCGTCGATGCCGACATTCTGGCTAAAGTAGGCGGTGATGATACGGTCGGAATGGATAACGAAGCTGTAGGGATTGTCAAAGATGGTGTCGCCTGTTTCGAGAATCCAAAAGTCGAAGCTGACGCCTTCTCCCTGCACAAGTCCCTCGAGGCTCACTGTATCCCCTTCCTCATAGCGGCCTTCGCCGACAACATAGTCGGCAGGGATATTCTCCCCGCAGCTGCGGCAGACACGGTTGATGTAGACAGTGAACGTGTCGAGCACCGGCGGAATACGCGCGCTGTCAAGCTCCACCTTGACATTGTCGAGATGCAAGTATACGTTATCCGTATTTAGTCCGGTTTCCACGAAGAATCCGAGGCGTATATTGCCCATAGCTTCAGTCGGCAGCGTTATGGTGGGGTGCCAGTTCAGCGAATCCATGCTCTGCATGAGGTTGCCACCGGTAGCACCGCCCCAGTCGGCAAGCACCTGCCACGAGGTGCCGTCGTCGGCCGTAAAGGCTACGCCGAAGCGGGTTTCATCGGAGAGACTGTCGGGGGAACTTTCGCCCATTCCGCGAGTCATCCTGATGTCGAACGAGAGTTTGGCTGAGTCGTTCACTGCTATCAACGGCGAGATGAGCCACTCATGCTCATTGTCGAAATCCACCGTCACCCGCATCGCGGCGAGGCTTCCGAAGACGTTGTAGAGGTTCCACATAGAGCCATAGCGATAGTCGAGTGCATAGCCAGGGTAAGCGAGGCTGTCCACCCACCCGTCGGCGCGGCTCCAGCACGAGGCTTCAGCGGTGTTCATATAGCCTTCGAACGGCTCGTAGTAAGGCAACGGTGCAGGGGTGCAGTCGGTGGTGAAGCTGCCGATATACAGCCATTCCGAGGTGTCGGTGGCGCCACAGAGCGAACGCACCCAGGCGTGATAGGTGGTGTTGCCGCTGAGGGCGTGGAGGGTGATTGTCTGATTGCTTGAGTATATGATTGCTTGAGTGGCTGAGGGGATGCTGTCGGTACCGTAGCATATCTGGTAGGCGTCGCCCATGCCGCTCCAACCGAGGGTGATACTGTCGTAGCTCAAGTCGGTCACCGTGGGTTGCGAGGGTCGGAGACACGTGGGCATCGCTTCAACAAGGAGGTCGTCGACATCGAGCGTAGCACCGTTGATGCTGAAGAATGCCACACAGACGGTGTCAGCACCCGGCAGGCTGTCGATATAAAACTCGTGTTCGCTCCACGAGGAGCTGCTCCACTGGTCCGCCCCGTTGAAGACCCACAACGGCACCATTGTCGAGAGGTCCGACAGGTCGGTCATCAGTCCCACGACGATGGCCGAATCGCGGTAATAATGGCTCTCCCAGAAGCGGATATGAAGACCACTCTCCGGGAACGCGAAACGCGGCGTTTGTGCCAAACTCTGTTCGCCGTCGAAGCCCCAAAAATCGAGCACCCCAGTGCCGCTATGGGCATCAGTGGCCCTCTGCGCCACACGGGGATAGTTGCTGCTATTGAGCACCGCCGTCCAGCAGGCAGGAAGGGTCTCGCCGAGGGCTAGGGTCTCGAAGTCCTCCTCGATGGGCAATCCTGTGGCCACACAAGGCGTGGTGAAGTCCACTTCATGCAAGTCACCCAATGAGCCGTCGCTGCACACCGCGCGCACGGCGGCAGTGTAGTTCTGCTGCGGGGTGAGGCCGGTAATCGAATAGTGTGTATTCGACACCGAAGAGGCCACCACTGCTCCGTCGAGCAGCACCTGGTATTGTCCTCCCTCGCTGCTGGCATCCCATGCCAACTCGGCACTAACCGACGTAACGTTGCGCATGCGGACATCTATCGGTTGCGGACAGTTGAAGGTAGAGCCAATCTCAATGTCGTCGATGTAGAGGTACCCAGCCGTCTTCACCCGAAACACAAAGCACACGGTGTCGGGCAACGTCGTGGAGAGCGTGTCGGTGTATATCTCAACATGTTTCCACACAAACTCTCCGCTGCTGTTGAGCCTGGGCGACGAGTAGAAGGGCGTGAACGAGGCGGTGTCGGAAGGCGACGTCTGGAAGCCCGCCTGAAAGTATCCGGCAGTGAAATAGCCTTTGGGCATATACCAGAAGTCGACGTGCAGGGTATTGGCGGGGGTGGCGATGATGGGGGTGGCTATATAAATCACCTGTTGGTCGCCTTGACCCACCTTGAGCATAGCACTGCCGCTGTGGGTTCCTGTACCATAGCCCCCAGGTCCGCTCACAACCGGGTACTCCGGGTCGTAGCTGCTGCGCGGCGATTGTTCGGTGACCGTCAGGCAGGGGTGTGTGGCACCGATGGCCAAGTCGTCGAAACCCTCGCTCCAGGGTAAGCGCATCACGCTGTCGCAGAGGGTGCGGAACTCGGTATTGAGGGCTTGCGAGGTGTCGCCCAAAGGAGAGAGGGTGCGCACCGAGAGTGTATAGTGCTGCGAGGGCACGAGGCCAAAGAGGGAGACCACGGTGTCGGTGGTGGTCATCCTTTGCCTACCGTTAAGGCTCAGGATCATGGTAGCCCCACTGTCGGCGGGGGTGAGGTGCGCACTTGCAGTGGTGGCGGTGATGCTATCGACCGTGGCGGCCAGCGGCCGCGGGCAGTAGGGCACCCGCTCGATGCTTAGGTTGTCAATGGAGAAAACATACGTCGCCTCATACCGGAAGGCCAGCCGTACAGGTCCCGCGATGTTCATCGTGTCGGTATAGAAGTCGGCCAAATGCCATTCGTAGTAGTCGTCGTCCTCCCCCACCGCAAACTGTCTGGCCAGATGGAACACTCCGGCGGTGTCCACAAGGCCTACTTTGATGGGTTCCTCATCGAAGGAGGTGCTCATGTACCAGAAACTCACGTGCAGCTCCCTTGAGGCCGCTGGCAGCGGAGCCGTCATCAAACCCGTGGGACCGCAGCCGTTGCCGAACCGCAGCACATGTGTCCCCTCGTAGCCGTAAGAGTCCGAGGCCTCTATCACCGCTGGGCGCACCCCCGCATAGGTAGTGCACGAGTCGGTGCGCTGCCACCAGGTGGGAAGCCCGTTGGGTTGGGGAGCCTCGAAGTCACAGAAGTAAGGTAGCCACAAGGCCGTGGAGGTATCGACGGTGAGGAAGTCTAACGATTGCGACACCAGCGTATCGCCCGAGGTGCAGATGGAGCTCACACTCACGGTGTACACCCGGTTCGACACAAGGCCGCTAAGGCTAATGCTCGTGTCTGTCTGCAGGGGATAGTCCTCCCCGTCGAGGGTCACGAAATAACCCGTCGTGTTGGTTGCCGCATTCCAGTGGAGAGTCGCCATGTTGCCACCCACGCTGTCGAGGGTCAACGCCGTCGGGCGGCCACAAATGGTGCTGCCGTAGGTGAAAGTCAGCTTGGGCAGGAAACTCTGCCGCTGCGTGTAGGGGGTGTAGCTGTCTACAAAATAGCACGAAGCGTTGCTCCGCGTGATGCCGTAGTACCAAAAATAGGTCGAGCTGCTGAAACCGCCCATCGTGATGTCCAACAGCAGGTCGCCACCATTGTAGAGGTAGGGCTGGTCGAGCACCAGCACATAGCCCCCAGCGACAGATTGAAAAGGCCCCACCAGCACCTGCGTCAGCTCGGGAGTGGCAATCAGGCTGTTGCCGCTGAAGCTACTGTAGGGGGAGGTTCCCATACGGACGGTGAAGTTCACCGGCCACTGGAAGTTCGACGAGGTGCTGTAGAAGCGCAGCTCGGTGATATACTGCCCCACGAGCGGCGTCAGCATCGACGAAGGATAGATCATCTGCGTGTGCATCGGCGCATTCATCGTCTGCATGGGGACATACATGTTCTGCTGCGTGCCGTCGGCCACGGTGAGCTGGCTAGCACGAAGGGGTACCATCGCCACCAGCAACAAAAGGCTGAAAAGTATCTTTTTCATGTTTCTCATTATTCCTTTCTCATTTCTACTGGATAACAAGTTTCTTAACCACACTGCCGATGCGCACATAGTAGACGCCTCGCGGCAAGGAGCTGATGTCGATGGTGATTGCTTGATTGCTTGAGTGTCTGATTGCTTGAGTGTAGACCACGCGACCGTGGAGGTCAAGGATGGTAATTGCTTGATTGTCTGATTGCTTGATTGCTTGAGTGAGGATGGTAACCTCGGTGGTGGCCGGATTCGGGAAGATTTCCACTTTCCACTTTGAACTTTCCACTTCGTCGATGCCGACGGGCAACGGTGCGTAGACAGCGGTGATAAGGGTGTCACAGGTGACAATGAAGCGGAAGGGGTTGCTGCTGATGGTGTCGTCGGCAGTGGTCACCCAGCCGTAGAACAGGGGGTTGTCGGCGTAGTGTGCCGTGAGAGTCACCATGGTGCTGTCCATATATCGACCGGCACCTTCGACATACACCACATCGCTTTCCTCAATGGTGTTGCCGGTGGCGAGGTCGACCAGGCGGACGGTAACGGTGCGCCACATGGTGTCCGTCACCGGGTCGGTCACCCACTCGAAGAGGGCCACCACGGCGGTATCGGAGGTAACGACAAGGGTGCGGGGGTTGCCGCTTGCGCCATCGCTCCAGCCAAGGAACTCCCAATGCCCACCCTGAGGCAGGGTGTCGAGCAAGCGGTAGCCAATCACGACGCTGCTGCCGTCGGCATAGATGCCGCTGCCGTAGGTCTCACACACCCCTTCCTCATTGGCCGTCACCGTTACGGTGTGACCCTCAGGGAGGGCGGTGACAAAGAGCGAGTCGAGCGAGCCCGAACCCTCGGAGGCCCAGCGGAAGGCGACGGCGAATTGCGAGTTGAGGCTGTCGAGCCCCTCGGTGGTGAACTCATACCAGGCGAGTCCACGGTTGTTGTAGGTGATGGTGGCCATCGGGATGAAGGTGGAGGCATCCGTGGGATCGGTCATGATGCCGGCGGTGACGACATCGTCGTGGCCGGTCTGCCCTTTGAAGCGAATGCGTGCACCCTGCGAGGGGATGTTGAGTAAGGGTGTGGCGAGGTAGCTGGTGTAGGGACCCGTGTAGTCCTCGAAACTATAGAAAGTCATCACGGTGAGGGCACCGCCCGAGAAGCTGCTGAAGGAGATGTGGGAATAGCCGATGGAATCCCAGCAAGGAGGCAGGCCAATGGTGTCACCATAGAGGTCGCTGCTGTAGTCGAACTCCTCGAAATAGGGCAGGTCGGTGATGGGGGTGCACTGGGTGCGGAAATAGCGGGTAGCGGCAGCGGCGGTGTCGCCGGCGCCACAGATCTCGCGCACTGCGGCCAGATAGCGGGTACGGGGAGCGAGACCCGTGAAAGTGTAGGTGGTGGCAGAGGTGACAGTTTGCAACACATTGTCGAGGTAGACGGCGAAGGTGTGGCCGCTAGCGTTGGCGGTCCATTGCAGCACCGCCGACGAGTCGGTAATTGCGGTGGCCTCCACGTTCTGCGCGGGGATGCAGAAGTCGACATAATCGAGAGCGAACTCCCTCAGGTCGAGGAGGCCCGATACGATTTTGACGATAATGTGGTCGCCCATGCCACTATAGTTGTTGAAGTAGACGGTGTGCTGGTGGTTGCCGTACTGGGTGGAGAGGAGAATGGTGTCGACCCACACGGGGTTGCTGCCGTCGGCGTTGCAGATACCCACGGCGTAGCTCTCGGGGTAGGAAGAGGAGCTGCCGCCATAGGTGGTGATGGTGGCATAGAGACGGGCGATGCTGTCGTCCACCAAGGGAGAGATGGCCCATTCGCCAGAATACATATTGAGTCCGTAGGAGGAACTGTGGGAAACTCCGGTATGGATGGTCCAGCAGGGGATTTCGTTGTTACGGAAGTCGATGTGATAGGGCAGCGAGATTTCGCCACAGGGGGTGGTGGCTGTGAGGGTGGAGCCATACTGCAGGCCGCCGTCGCAGATGGAGGCCACGCGGAACTCGTAGGTGGTCATTGCATGGAGACCACCGACGGTGTAGCTGTTGGCGCTGGTGGTGTCAGCCACCGTCCAAGCCGTTTGGCCAGCGGGGCGGTATTCCACCTGCCAGAGGCCTTCGGAGCCACGTGCCACCCATTGTAGCTCAACATGGTGGGTGTCGACAGCGGAGATGGCTGCCACCGGTGCCAGGCAGAGACTGCTGCTGCAGCCGCCCAGCAGACGGATGTCGGGAATATCGGTGGTGACTTCCCAATCGAAGTTGAGGGTGGAGGGGTTGGTGTAGTAAAGGTTATCTGTCGACTGCACGAAGTGGGTGCACGTCGCATCTGCATGGACGCCATAGTGGCGGCCACTGTAGGCGTTACTGGTACGTTCCACCAAGGTAACGATGAGGTTGCCCGTGGGGTTGCAGGGGTAGACGCTGTCGAAGGGAATTTCAATCCAGCCGGCCGAGCGGATGGTGAAGCGCTTGTTGAAGGCCACCTGGCTGAGGCTGTCGGAAGTGAGCGGCGCCGAAAGGGTGGCCGAGTCGGTCTGTCCTATGAATATGTCGTAGTTGTAGTTTGCCGTATCGGCGAAGGGCTGGCTGAACTGCGACACACGCAGGGCTATGCCGAAGAGGGTGTCGATGCCCGCGGCAAACGAGGCGGGGTAGATGATTTGGCTGTAGTTATGTTCCCAGAAGTTATCCATGAAGCGCTCGTCGGTGGTGGTGCTGGTACCCGCGGATTCAGCGCAGACGCTGGCGGGTATCTGGAGGGGGATGGTGAGGGTAGTATGGGCCTCGGTGTTGCCGCAGAGGGTGCGGGCGGTGAGGCTATAGCGGTGGCCGATGGCGAAGGGATAGACGAGGCTGTCGCCCAGCACGGTGTCGGCCCACATGGCGCCGTTGGTTACGTCGGCAATCTCGAGTGCCACTCCGGTACCCATGGCCTCACCGGTGGTATCGTACTGCCAGCGGACGATGCCGTCCACATTGGCACTGAGGGAGGCGAGGGGCATGCAGTAGAGGAGGGTGTGGAATGGGTGGAGGCCGGAGAAGTGGCCCACCTCGTCGCCCACATGGGCGTAGACACCGAAGCCGTAGTCGCTGTCCTCGTCCAATCCGCAGACGCTGAGGACGGTGTCGACCAAGAGGGTGTCGACGATGCCAGGGAGGATGAGGTGGTAAGCGGTAGCGCCTGTCACCGCGTTCCAACGGAGGGTGGCGCAGGAGGCTGTGATGTTGTCAGCCGTGAGTCCAGCGGGTGCTGGGATATTGTTGTCGACAAAGACATGGATGTTGTCGATAGCAAGAGCATAGTATGAGTTGCTGTTGGTCCAGCGCATCGCTATCTGTGCATCGAGCAGGGGGACGGAAGAGAAGACGACGGTGTCGCGACGATAGGCGCCGGCGTAGGGCGAGAGATTCCTGACGGTGACGAATGTGCCCGTGGTGTCATAGTAACCCACAGAAAGAACGCCCCACGAAGAGGCCTCAAAGCGGTAGTCGAAGGCGAAGGAGAGGTGCTGGAGGCTGTCGGCGAAGCGCGGCAGGACGACTTCGGCTTGGTTGCTGTAGCCGGAGGCGTTGCCAGCCAACATCAGAAGAGATTTGCTGGGCAAGTTGCTCAAATAGGGATAGCCTCCGACGGGGATTACATGGGGAGCGAAAGCGGTGTTGCTGCCGTTCCAGGTGCGATTCCAGCAGAGGGGCAACTGGCCGGCGACATTGTAGTTGGTGGCGGTCACATCCTCGAAGTCCATAAAGTAAGGCACAGCCACATTGCCGCAGTCGTAGACACGCACGATGGCGAGAACGGTGTCGGCGCCATAGGCGTTGGAGGCAATGAGGGTGAGGGTGTCGACTCCCGAATGGGAGTAGTTAAGAGTTAAGAGATTAGAGTTAAGAGTTATAGTACTGTCGAGGAGGGAGGAGTGGAGAGTGAGGGAGAGAGCGTTGCGGGAGCAGTTATTGAGAGTAGCGGCGAGGGTCACACTGTCGCCCAGGGGGATTTCGGCGGGAGCCGAGAGGGTGACCTGCGGCAGGGGGTGACTGAACACATTGACATAGGCTACAGCGGTGTCGCTGCCGTAAGCATTGATAGCGGCAAGGGTGAGGGTGTCGTAGCCCTCGATGTCGTAGACTATAGTGAGGAGAGGGGCTGTGGTGACTATAATGGTATCCATCAGCGAAGAGTGCCAGTGGTAGCTGAGACTATCGGTGAGACCGTTCTGGAATTGGGCAGTGATGGTGGTGGTGTCGCCCAGATAACCCGTCCAATAGTTGGGTACAATAGCTATCATGGGCACACTGTCGGGCTCGCCGACACGGATGTCGTCGAGGATTGCACCATACCAATAGGCATTGCATTTCCACCGGAAGGCTATCCGGTTGACATCGGAGGGCAAGCTGTCCAATCGCACATATCTGGTACGGCCGGTAGTCGACGGCTCCACCTGGGCGAAGCCCACGAAATCACCATTCTGCATGTAACCCACCGTGAGCTCACCACGCACCGCCGCTTCAAACATATAGTAGAAGGAGAGCTGCTTGCCCGCCAGCGGCACATCGAAAACCGGGGTTTCGACAAGGGCGACACTGTCATAGCCGCTGTCGGTTCCCGCCAGCATCACCAGCGCGTTGTTGCTCTGCACGTATGTGTTGATATTTGTGGCGCTCTGATAATAGCTGTTGATGACATGCGGTTCATAGCTGGTGCTGCCCTCCCAGTAGCGGTGCCAGCAGTTGGGAACATATCCACCCGACGAGTAGTTGTAGGGTAGAGGGTACACGTCATTGAAGGTCTCCTCGTAAGGCAGGGTGGCGATGGGGCTGCAGTTGGTGACAAGGACCACTGCGGTAGCGGAGGAGGAACCATAGATATTCGAGGCGGTGACGGTAATGGTATCTCTACCACCAAGGGTATAGGTCAAATTGAAAGTTGAAAGTTGAAAATTGAAAGTTGAGTCGACCCAGGTCGTATCCATCAGCGAGGAGTGCCATGTGACCGTCATGCCGTTCGGCGACCCTTCGGTGAGGGTGGCGCTATATGCCACCGGCTCATGACTGTCCACCATGGACGAAGCCTCCAAGCTCACCACTGGCAGGGCCGTGGTGCGGACAGTGACGTTGTCGATATACAGCGTGGTCGAGTTACCGAGATATTTGGCGTTGCGGAAGGCCACATGGATGGTCTGTCCGGCATAGGCCGCCAGCGAGGTGCTGAGGCGGTCGAAAGCGCGATATTGCGAGTGGTAGGCGGTGTCGAGGTAGAGGAGAGTATAGTTGGAGGTGTCGGTATAGTCGGCAGCGGTGGTCACCCAGACGCTGTAGTTCACCGGGTAGATGCCCGAGGTGCTCACGTCCCAGAGGAGACGCACGCAGAGGGCGGTGTCGGCCGGCAGGTCGACGGCCTTGGAGATAATCCATTGCGGCACCGAGTCGGTGATACGACCCGAGGCCATGGCCTTGGGGTCGTAGCCATAGTATGTAGAGGCTGCCCAGTTGCTGCCCTCGGGTTTGTACCAGCAGGCAATGCCTTCGGTGAAGGTCTCCACCCACGGCAGGGTGTCGGCGGGCAGACAATCGATAATCCGTATGGCGCGGCGAGTGGTGTAACTGCAGTAACTGTTGGTGACCGTTACGCTGACGGTGTCGTTCAGTCCCGTGATGCCGGCGCCGTAGGTCACCCAGGCGCTGTCGCCGGCGGCGTTGGTGGTGAAGGTGCCACCCACCTGCGACTGCCAGCTGTAGCTGAGGCTGGTGTTGAAACCACGCAGCTGCTGGGCGACAAAGAGGGTGGCGCTGTCGGTGGTGGTCTTCTCCTGTGCCGAGAGGACAACCACAGGCACCGTGTCGTAGTCCACGCGTATGCGGTCCACCAGCGACTCGGCGTAGGAAGCGTGGCTGCTGTTGTTCAGCAGCCGCACGCGAATAGTCTGTCCGGCATAGGGCAGCAGCGAGATGGGACGGCGGCGCATGGTCATCTCCCTGCTGTCGAGGGAATAGACGGTGTCGGCATTACCCTCTTCGGTCTCCACGATAGCCATCAGGCTGTAGAAATGCTCCACCCACAGCGAGAGGTTCTTCTCCAATACAGCGGGCACCGCGATGGGCGGCGTGAGCATGTAGTCCCACCGCGTGGAGGACCTCATGAAGTCATGCCTGTTGATGCTGCCAGACGAGCTGCCGTCCTCCTCGTCGAAGCCATAACCGTAGTTGTCGGGCAAACGGTAGTAGCCGACAATCTCCCAGCAGGCGTTGTAGCTTGCGACGCTGCCGGTCTCCACAAAACCCTCGCTCCAAGGGAAAACACTGATAGTGTCGCATCCGTACACTCCGAGGCTCTTCTCCAGCGTGAGCGTGCCATGGGCGTTGCTGGCCGTGGCCGTCAGTGTCTCGCTGCCAGGGAAGGGATAGACGATAGAAACCATAGAATCGATAGTAGTGATAGAGGTGTCGAGGAGGGCACTGTACCAGCTGTAGCTCACGCTGTCGCCCTGCGGGCGTTGTACATCCTCACATCGCTGATTTGTATGTTGCGAGAGCTCTGGTCTTTCTGGCGGAAAGCGATATAGACCGTGTCGCCTGCATAGTCGGCCAGCGATACGCTACGTTGCGCCTGCGTAGTGTTCTGCGACGCGGAGAAGAGGGTGTCGTAGCTGCCGATGTCGAAGCGGTCGGTGGTGGTAACCAACACCTGGTAGGTGACGGAGCCGCTCCAGGCATTGTTCTTGGCTTTCCAATAGAGGCGCAAACCGGTACTGTCGGCAGGCAGCACCACGGCCGGCGAGGTGAAGATCTTGTCACCGTCATTATAGGCTGTGATGCTGTTCCCGCTCCTGTTCCATCTGCCAGCGCCGATGCTGCGCCAGCAGTCGTATTCGGTCTCGAAGTTCACTATCCAGGGGTGTGCGGTGATGACACCCTGGCAGTCGTACACCTGGATGGTGTTCACCACTGTGTCGCTACCATAGGCGTTGCTGGCCACCATGGTCACGGTGTCCACGCCTGCTGCGCTGTAGGTCATCGTCACGCTGTCGCCCGTCAGGGTCTGCCCCATCAGCGTGCTGTGCCAAGTGTAGGTAAGCCCTGTGTGCGAACCCATGTTGAGGCCAGCCCGCCACACCGTCGGCTCGCCTACAAACGACCTCTCGGTCACGGTGGCCCATGCCTGCGGCGGATTGAGCGATAGTAATCGGATGCCGCCCACGATGAGGTTCCAGCTCACATCCGGGTTCGGGCATCCGTCGGTAAAATAGTTGTAGTCGCTGCTGAGCCCGTGGCGGCAGAACACAATCCTTATCATCTGCCCGGCATAGGCACCCAGATAGAGGGTGTCGCCCTTGTAGGAGGCCTCTGCTGCATCTCTCAGCTCGCGCCGCAGGGTGTCGTAGGTCACCCCGTCGGTGGTGACGCACACGCTGAGGTCGGCTTTGCATACTACCGTTGTACCATAGCGAACCACCACCGAGTCGATAGCCGCCGTCGCCGGTATCTCTATCCATGGCGACAACAGCCGGTGGTCGGCCGTGGTGTCGAAGTCGCTGACGTACTGGCTGTACTCTCCCTCCCAGTTGCTGCCCGGCGCCACCGTCCAGCAACTGTTATCGAAGGCTATCGAGGTACCCCACGGCACCGTATCCAGGCATTGTGCCTGCGCTTGATGATACATCAACCCCATCAGGGCTACAAATGCAAATAATACTTTTTTCATTGTAATTATACTTACTTTATATTTTATAACGCAGTTATTGTTGTTTTATTGTTTTGTCCTTTGTCGGCATCATGGTCATCGAATGCTCCATCTGATATTTTATATGGAAGTTGATGATTGCATCCAATTCTTCGTCTGAAGTTGCATGGTATACCGCCAACCAGCGGTAGTGGGGCGAGGCCAGGTTGCAGTCCACACTGTTGCCCAACACATTCGAGTCTCCCTGCACCTCGGGGTGGAAGCGCTTGCTCTGCCATAAGTCAATTGTATTGGCGCAATCCTCCTCAGACATTCCCGATGCGAGAGAGATGGAGTCGAAGAAGGCATCCATCTCAGCCGTACTCCTCACTCCCAAGCTGTCCAGCATCCACTCCCAGCCTTCGTCGGTCAACGCCTCGAAGGTAGTGACGTCGCAGGTGATTGTGTCGTTAATCGGGAAGTCCTTGATGAAGCCCACGCGCACACCGGGTACGTCCTTGCACCGCTGGTACAGCTCACTGCCTTCCACCGGCTCGGGACGCATTCTCCATGCTGTCACCGCCGCCAACAGCAGTAGCAAGATACCCATAAATATGATCGCGTTGCGCTTCATCGTCTATTTTTGTTATCTTTCCATTTTAAATTTTACCACATTCGGGTCGTTGCATGTGCCCAAGGCGCTGCAGGCGCGGTTGAGCACCAGCATTTCCCCGCCCTGCTGGTTGCAGAGCACATGACGGTCGTCCACCCGCTGGGGCAGCAGCAGGGCGTAAACTCCGGGCAGCAAGATAATCAATACCATGGCGGCAGTGCGCAGCACCAGCCGGCGATGCGAGCAGAAGCCTTCCGCATCGCCTGCCAGTCCACGCGACAGCTGCCGCACATGCTCGGCGTCGGCCCTGCGTCGGCGGGCTTGCTCTGCCTCAAGGAGTCTTATTATATCTTTTTCGTTCATATTCTATTGGCATTACGTTTCATCTTATCAATCACTTGGGCATGGAGACGCCCCGTCTCATTCTCGCCAATGTGCAGCAAGAGTGCAATCTCACCGTCGGTATAGTCGTCGAGAATGAGTTCCAGCACACGGTGCTCCTGCTGGGTGAGATTGGAGGCCAGCCGGTCGATATGCTCGGCATGACTTCCTTCGTCGGAGGCCACCAGCGCGGCTTCCTCCAGCGGAACCACCTCCACCTCACGCTCCCCTTTGCGTATGCTGTGGGCAAAGACACTGCGGCAGTGGAACCGAACCCACTCACGTTCCTCGCCGGGGGTGGCATCGGGGCGCAGCTTGTGGCGGTAGCGCCACAACTGCGTTGTCACCTCCTGCATCAGTTCGGACATGAGCCACGCCTGTCCGCCGGCCTTCCACCAGCAGAGGCCACGAATCAACTTCCGGTGGCGTGCCACCAGCGCGTCGAAGTCGTCGTATCGGTTCCTGTCCTTCTGAGCCATCATTATTGTGCGTCTCTACCTATATAATAACCCAGAAAAATGAAATAACACTATCGCCAATGTATATTTTATGATTTTTTAACACTCAAAGACAAACTATGGGTTATATCTTTGCTCCTGTAAAATCACCATAACGAAAAGAGGATGCCCGACGGGACACCCTCTTTTTCTACTTATTTATCTGTTAACTTTTATCTGTTAACTATCTGCGACGGCCACCCCCGTTGCCGGAGCTGCGGCGTTCGCCACCGTTGCCGCCATCACGACGGCCGTGACCATGGTCGCCACCTTCGCGGCGAGGACCATCGCCACCTTCGCGACGCGGGCCACGGGCGGGCTTCTCCTCCACATAGCCTTCGGGCTTGGGCAGGAGGGCCTTGCGGCTGAGCTTGATCTTGCCGTTCTTCTCATCGAAGGCGATGACTTTCACCTGGAACTCGTCGCCTTCCTTGATGAGGCCTTCGAGGGTGGCGGGGTGACCCCACTCGTACTCGCTGATGTGCATCAGGCCTTCCTTGCCGGGCAGGAACTCCATAAAGGCGCCGAACTCGACAATCGAGACGACCTTGGCATTGAAGATATCACCAACCTCGGGAACGGTGCAGATGTCCTTGATCCACTTGAGGGCGGCGGCGATATCCTCCTTGTTCTGCGAGGCGACGTCGACGATGCCGAACTCGCCTTCCTCTTCGATATTGATGATGGTGTTGGTCTCGGCCTGAATCTTCTGGATGACCTCGCCACCCTTGCC
>ONCC01000005.1 GCA_900316235.1 uncultured Bacteroidales bacterium | reverse complement strand
GGCCTGCATCAAGGCTCTGAGAAAGATCACCGGCTGGAACATCTCGCTGGCTGACAACCTCATAGAGGCCACCAGCGCCACCACCTGCATGATTGCCTATAGCGCCGCCATGAAGCGCTTGGCCATCAAGACCAACAAGATTTGCAACGACCTGCGTCTGCTGAGTAGCGGTCCGCGTTGTGGATTGAATGAAATTCATCTTCCTGAACGTCAACCCGGTTCGAGCATCATGCCCGGCAAGGTGAACCCCGTCATCCCCGAGGTGATGAACCAGGTGTGCTACCGCGTCATCGGCAACGACATGACCATCAGCCTCGCCAGCGACAACGGACAGCTGGAGCTCAACGTCATGGAGCCCGTCATCGCCTACACACTCTTCGAGAGTATCCATCTGCTGGAGAACGGCTATGACACCCTCCGAACCCTCTGCATCGAAGGAATACGTGCCAACGAGGAGCGCTGCCGTCAGCTGGTGGAGCACAGCATCGGCATCGTCACCATGCTCAACCCCATCATCGGCTACAAGCAGAGCACCAAGATTGCCAAGGAGGCCAGCGAGACCGGCCGCGGCGTCTATGAACTGGTACTGGAGCACGGCCTGCTGACCAAAGAACAGCTCGATGAAATCCTCAAGCCGGAGAATATGCTCCAGCCCGTGGAACTCAAAATCTGATTATTGTTTTCATAGTAAACAATATTTTTGCTATATTTGCAGTCTGGTAAGACATGGCGATTTGGTTGCAAGTCGCTGGGTGTAAAATCATTGTAGTCAAAAGGCAAAAATGAGACACGATATAAAGATAAAAAAAGGCCTTGACATCCCCCTCGGCGGCATTCCCGAGCGGGAGATACTGGACCTACGAGCTGTGGAGCGCTACGCGGTGAAGCCGCCGGATGTGGTGGGATTCACGCCGCGGCTGCTTGTCGCCGAAGGCGATACGGTCATCGCAGGACAGCCCCTGGTGCAGGACAAGCGTGACGAGCGACTCTTCCTGCCGTCGCCGGTGAGCGGGACAGTGGAGGCCATCGTCCGCGGCGAGAAGCGCAAGCTGCTGGAGGTGGTGGTTGCTAGTGGTCCTAGTTACTCTAGTTACTCTAGTTACTCTAGTTGCTCTAGTTTAACTAG
This sequence comes from uncultured Bacteroidales bacterium, assembly GCA_900316235.1. Taxonomy (GTDB): domain Bacteria; phylum Bacteroidota; class Bacteroidia; order Bacteroidales; family P3; genus Colimorpha. The sequence continues at coordinate 75,987 of ONCC01000005.1, read as the reverse complement.
CGAGGCGCCGGTATGGTGGATGATCAAGGAGCGCCCCTTTGGTTCCATTGCCAACCCTGACCATAAGCCTAAGGGCATATTTGTCAGCTTAAGGGATACCAACCCGCTGGCACCGGATCTGGACTTTGCGCTGAAAGGGCGCGAGCAGGAGTTTGAGGCCGGCGTGAAGGCACTGGAAACCTTCAGCACAGTGCACCTCGTGAAGGCTGAAGGCCCCCACCCTGCCGGCAATATTGGCACCATCGTAGCAGCACTTGATCCTATCAACAAGGGCGAGTATGTCTGGAGTGTCAACGCTCAGGATGTCGCCAATATCGGTCGCTGGTGTCTCACGGGAGAATACAAGCCAGAGAGAGTGATTTCCGTGGGCGGACCTGCGGCGAAGAGCCCCAAGTACTACCGTGTGCTGTGCGGGGCCTGCCTCCAACGCATCAGCGAAGCTCAACTGATAGACCCTAGTTATCCTAGATTATCTAGAGAAACTAGAGCATCTAGAGAAACTAGAATTATCTCTGGCAGTCCTCTGAGTGGCACCGCCATCAAGGCCGACGGCTTCCTCGGGATGTATGACCAGCAGGTGTGCTTCATCGAGGAGGGTGACAAGTATGACTTCATGGGGTGGCTGATGCCTGGACTGAAGAAGTTTAGCTTTAGCAAGACCTTCCTGTCTGGATTTCTAGTTAATCTAGTAAAACTAGTTAAACTAGACAAACTAGCCCCTAGCTACAACTTCAACACCAACGTCCACGGGTCGGTGCGTCCCTTCCTGTTCACCGGCTCGTTTGAGAAGGTGTTCCCGTTCGACATCTACCCCTTGCAACTCATCAAAGCCTGCATCGTGGGCGATGTAGAGTTGCAGGAGAAGCTTGCCGAGATACAGACCATTATCCGTGAGGCCCTCGAGGTTCTCAGAAAGGAGGCTACCGCATGAACATGAAATGGTTAGAAGACTGGTTTGAGAAGATTGAGCCCAAGGGCAAGTGGAGCTGGCTGGGGAGCACCTACGAGGCGTTCCACACCTTCGCTTTCACGCCCAAGACTGTCACTAAGCGCGGCAGCCATATCCGCGACGCGGTGGACATGAAGCGCTCCATTATCATCGTGGTCATCGCGCTGATGCCCGCCTTGCTGTTCGGCATGTGGAACATCGGCTACCAGACCGCCATGAGCACCGGCGCCGATTGGCACTGGCTCTATATGTGGTGGTTCGGGTTCGTGCGTATGCTGCCGATGATTGCGGTAAGCTATATCGTAGGTCTCTTCATCGAATTCGCTTTCACTCAGTACCGCCACCATGAGGTCAACGAGGGTTTCCTCGCCACGGGCCTGCTGATTCCGATGATTGTGCCCGTCACCACGCCGCTGTGGCAGGTGGCGCTGGCCGTGGCCTTCGCCGTGATTATCGGCAAGGAGGTCTTCGGCGGCAGCGGCATGAACTTCCTCAACCCTGCCCTCGTGGCGCGCGCCTTCCTTTTCTTCAGCTACCCGACGCACATGAGCGGCGACAAGGTGTGGATTGCCGCCGACCTCTGGGGCAGCGACGCCATCGCCGGAGCTACGCCCATGGGCGAGCTGGCGGCAGGCACGAATCCCTCCGCTTCGGCACTGGATATGCTCATCGGAACCATCCCTGGATCGACTTGCGAGACCTCCGTCATCGCCATCGCGCTGGGTGCTATACTATTATTGATGACCGGCATCGCCTCGTGGCGCATCATGCTTAGCGTCTTCCTCGGCGGCGGCGCCATGGGACTGCTGTTTAATGCCATCGGATATAACGAGTACATGCAGTTGCCGTTCTACTACCACTTCCTGATGGGTGGCTTCGCGTTCGGCGCGGTCTTCATGGCCACCGACCCCGTGACCGCTGCACAGACCAACTGCGGCAAGTGGATCTACGGCCTGCTCATCGGCGCCTTCGCCGTGCTGCTGCGCGTATGCAACCCCGCCTACCCCGAGGGCATGATGCTCAGCATACTCTTCATGAACTGCATGGCTCCGCTGATTGACCACTGCGTGGTGGCAAGGAACATCAAACAGCGCGCCAAACGCGCTGCCACACTGGGAAAGGAGGTCCACAATGGCTAAAAAGAACTTCAGCAACAAGTATATCTTCATCTACTCCGCCGTGCTGGTGGTGGTGGCAGCCCTGATACTCACCGTTGTGAGCGTCTGTCTCAAGCCCCTGCAGACCAAGAACCAACAGGCAGAGACCAAGCAGATGATCCTGAAGACTATCGGCGTGGAAGCCACCCGCGAGAACGCCGACAAGCTCTTTGACCAATACATCTCTGTAGGGGCGTACCCCAGTGTACGCCCTGACGAGGCTACCGAAGAGGGCGTACACGGGAGTACGCCCCTACAGTTCTATCGCTATGATGGAGGAATCATCATCCCTATGCGCGGCACCGGCCTCTGGGGACCCATCTGGGGCTACCTGGCGCTCGACAGCACCAGCACCGTCGTGGGCGCCGTTTTCGACCACAAGGGCGAGACGCCCGGCCTCGGCGGCGAGATTGCCACCGACAAGTTCGCACAGCGCTTCATTGGCAAGAAGATGGACGTACAGCCCATCCACTTGAAGAAGAACGCCGACAAGAACAATCCTCACGAGGTGGACGCCATCAGCGGCGGCACCATGACCAGCAACGGCGTGACGGCCATGCTACAGAAAGCCTATGAGAACTATAAAGGATTAACTGGAAGTTCTAGAGCAACTAGAGCATCTAGTTCAACTAGAGAGGAGGCCCAACAATGAAGAACCTTGACCTTATAAAACTCCCCTTCAGCAAGAACAACCCCATCCTGGTGCAGGTGCTGGGCGTCTGCTCCTGCCTGGCTGTGACGGCACAGCTGAAGCCCGCCGTGGTGATGGCATTGAGCGTCACCGTCGTCGTGGTGCTGGCCAACGTCATCATATCGCTGCTGCGCAACACCATCCCGCCGCGCATCCGCATCATCGTGCAGCTCGTCGTCGTCTCCACGCTCGTGGTGCTCGTCGACCAGGTGCTGAAAGCCTACGTCTATGACGTCAGCAAGCAGCTCTCCGTCTTCGTGGGACTCATCATCACCAACTGCATCGTCATGGGCCGCCTCGAGGCCTTCGCCATGGTGCAGAAGCCGTGGGCGAGCTTCCTCGACGGCCTGGGCAACGGCCTCGGCTACAGCGTCATCCTCATCGTCCTCGGCTTCGTCCGCGAGCTCTTCGGCAGCGGCACCCTCTGGGGCTACCCCGTGGCGGAGAAGCTGGGCCTCTACGGCATCGGCTACGAGAACAACGGCCTGATGATTATGCCGCCCATGGCCCTCATCCTCGTCGGCCTCATCATCTGGTGGCACCGCAGCCGCAACAAAGACCTATGTGAGAAATGAACCTTAACCATGCCAGGAAAACTTTGATATGAAAGTCTGCAAACTTTAATATGAAAGTTCTGGAACTTTGATATGAAAGTTTTGGAAGAATGATATTCTTCTTTGGCATGAAAGATTATCGAGAACAAACAGAGATGCATAACAATGGAATACATTAATATATTCATCAAGTCGATTTTCGTCGACAACATGATTTTCGCCTTCTTCCTCGGCATGTGCTCTTACCTTGCCGTAAGCAAGACGGTGAAGACCTCCGCCGGCCTCGGCATAGCGGTCACCTTTGTGCTGCTTATCACCGTGCCCATCAACTACCTGCTGAACAAATTCTTCCTCGCCCCCGGCGCACTGGCGTGGCTCTCGCCGTCGCTGGCCGAGGTGGACCTCAGCTTCCTGAGCCTCATCATGTTCATCGCCGTCATCGCGGCCATCGTGCAGATGGTGGAGATGGTGGTGGAGAAGTTCAGCCCTGCCCTCTACAACTCGCTGGGCATCTTCCTGCCGCTCATCGCCGTCAACTGCGCCGTCATGTCGGGCTCGCTCTTCATGCAGGAGCGCGGCTACGCCAACATCGGCGAAGCCACCGTCTTCGCCCTCGGCAGCGGCATCGGCTGGTTCCTGGCCATCGTGGCCATCGCCGCCATCCGCGAGAAGCTGCGCTACAGCCACATCCCCCCTGCCCTACGCGGCGTGGGCATCACCTTCATCATCACCGGCCTCATGGGCATGGCATTCATGTCGTTCATGGGCTTTAAACTTTGAACAAACGGAGCAACAACACAATTATGTTTTTAACGACAACAAAGACAACAAAAACAACTTTTGCTTGCGCAAGCCAGCAAACCGCATGTGGCGGTTTGCCCGTTGTCTGCGTTGTCTATGTTGTCGTTAAATAATGAACCTGTTGTAGTTAAACAATAAGAACATGACACAGACGTTACTCACCGCTATCATTATCATATTGGTCGTCATCCTGCTGCTGGTGGCGGCACTGCTCATCCTGCGCGCCAAGCTCATACCGCAGGGCAACGTGAAGATTACCATCAACGACGACAAAGAAATGACCGTACCGACGGGCGGCACCCTCATCAGCACCCTCGGCGAGGCCGGCGTCCACCTCCCCTCGGCCTGCGGTGGCAAAGGCTCGTGCGGCCAGTGCAAATGCCGCGTCGTCAAAGGCGGCGGCAGCATCCTCCCCACCGAGACGCCCCACTTCAGCCGCAAGCAGATACAGGAAGGCTGGCGACTCGGATGCCAGGTGAAGGTGAAGGAAGACCTCAGCCTCAAGCTCCCCGAGAGCATCCTCAGCATCAAGGAATACGAGTGCACCGTGGTCTCGAACCGCAACGTGGCCACCTTCATCAAGGAGTTCAAGGTGCAACTGCCTGCCGGCGAGCACATGGACTTCGTGCCCGGCAGCTACGCACAGATTAAGATACCCACCTTCCGCATCAAGTACAGTGACTTCGACCGCAGCCTTATCGGCGACGAATACCTGCCGGCATGGGAGAAGTTCAAGATGTTCGACCTCGTCTGCGTCAACACCGAGCCCACCGTCCGCGCCTATTCCATGGCCAACTACCCCGCCGAGGGCGACGTCTTCATGCTCACCGTGCGTATCGCCACCCCGCCCTTCACTGCCGACCGCAGTGGTTTCCAGAACGTCAACCCCGGTATCGCCTCTTCCTATATATTCTCCCTCAAGCCCGGCGACAAGGTCATCATGAGCGGCCCCTACGGCGAATTCCGCGTCCGCGGCACCGAGGACGGCACCTGGAGCGACGACCCGCAGGGCAACGAGATGATCTGGGTCGGCGGCGGCGCCGGCATGGCTCCCCTCCGCGCACAGATCATGCACCTCACCCGCACCCTCCATTGCACCCACCGCCCCATGCACTACTTCTACGGCGCCCGCGCCCTCAACGAGGTGTTCTACCTCAACGACTTCCACCAGCTGGAGAAAGACTTCCCCAACTTCCACTTCCACCTGGCCCTCGACCGTCCCGACCCCGCCGCCGATGCCGCCGGCGTGCCCTACACTCCCGGCTTCATCCATCAGGTCATGTACGACACCTACCTCAAGGACCACCCCGCCCCCGAGGACATCGAATACTACATGTGCGGCCCCGGCCCCATGAGCAGCGCCGTGGTCAACATGCTTGACTCCCTCGGCGTCCAACCCGAGAACATCGCCTACGACGACTTCGGTGGCGGCGCCCCGAAGAAATAATACGGTTAGCGCAATAGTAGCACCGTTCCCAGATACCGCTTGGCGACATTTCCCGCCAGGCGGTATTCGCATATATATGCATAGGCACCTTGCTGACACGCTGCACCGCGGATGTCTCTGCCGTCCCAGCCGGCGACAACATCGTTGCATCGGTTCACCAGCAACCCCTGTCGGCTGTATATCGTCATCTCGTACTCCTCCACCTCCTGATTGGTGACCATCGCGAATCGGTTGTTCGTCTCCCCGTCGGGGGTGAACACATTGGGGAACCACACAGACACAATGGAAATCGGGAACTTTAGCAAAGTATCATTACAACAGCCTATCTCCGTACAGCCCTGCACGTTCACCCAAAGGCTGTCGCCCGTCACGTTGCCGAAGTGCCAGCGCACCTTGCGTCCTGTGGCCTCGCCACCGTCGGAGAAAGACCACCTCACACGCTTCACCGCCTCCGACAGCTCCTCCAGCGTCAGCACCGGGTTGTCGAAGTCGACGGCCTCTACATCAGCAACGACGCGCAACTCAGGATAGGGCTGCACGACTATCACCACACTATCGGCCACCGTGCCGCCGGGGGTCAGCAGGTAGTAGGTAGTGGTCGTCTGCGGGCTCACCGTCAGCAACCGGCATCCCGGACAACCGTCGAACGCCGTATCCACCGGCCGCGAGGACCATTGGAAGAAATCGGTCTGTAGGGCGCGAAGTACCACACTGTCGCCCAAACAGATAGATTCCCTCGAGGGCACGATGACGGGCTGCACGGAGTGTGCCACCAAAAGCACCGAATCGGCCGACAGGCAGTAGCGCCGCAAGGTGAGCCGGGTGAGATTAGCCGACACAGAGGAGCGGAAAGCAAGCGTAACTTCGCTATTTTGATAGGTAAAGAAGGTGGCCCGCAGGATGCCGCCGGCGCATGCGATGTCCTCCGGCGCACGGCCCTGCACCTCCAACGCCACCTCGCCAGTCACATCGGCCTCGAGCAGATAGCGTGTCTGCGACTCGACGGGCACCGTCAGATGGAAGGTACCCAACAGAGTGTCCAACGACAAGCCGTGATAGACATGGTTCACGGTATCAACCCTTTCCACCTCGAGCCGCACCAGCTGCTCGCCGTCGGGTAGCAGCATCACATAGGCGTCGCGTTGCGTGCTGTCACCCTGCAGCGAATCGGCTTGCCAGCGGTAGCGCGTGCCCTCGCTCTCCGTCCAGAGGTGCACCGCGGTGGGTCGTGAAATATACCAATCCGTCTGCTCCACCTCGATATCGGCGCCGCACGCCATAGGCGGAAGCCGACGGATGGCAAGCTCGAGAGAGTCCTTGACGGGACAGCCGTAGGCGTTCAGCCCGCGGTCGACGCCATAGTTTCCAGCCAGCGTCAACTCGCGGCCAAAGAAAGTGTAGGCCTCACCGGGAAAGATGCTGTCGCGGACAAACGTCAGTTCCGACGGCAGCACCCTCAGCGTCAGCACCTTCACATGGCACAGGCAGGAGTCGGAGGAGAAGAATTCGTATTCGTGAAGCACGAAGGTGCGCGTGCCGGTGTCGGCCGTCTCGCTGGCCGCGAGGGCGATGCCGTTCCGCTGGTAGAGGCTGTGCTGACAGATGCTGTCGGTGATGTAGACGGTGTCGGTCGATTGCGGCGGCGGGCACGTGGCAGTATCCATCGTAATCCGCCAAATCTCGAATTCGTAGTAAAAATAGTTGGTCGAAACATAGTTCTGCGCCGGTCCCTGCGCCTTGCTGCGCATACGCAGCGCGAAATGGCTTCCGGCCGGGGGATTGCCATGCAACGGTATACACCAATGGTACAACGAAGTGTCCGAAAGAGTAAACGAGCGTATGGCAAACGTCCCCGTATGAAGAAAAGATTCGTCGGGATGCGCCATATCCGTCACCCATCCCATCTCCAGACGGCCCCAGTAGCGTTCCTCTTCACCCCCCGGGGGATATGGGGCGGCGGAATTGAAATATCTTTCCAACCGCCCGTGCACCCGGATAGCGGCAGGTGCGGTGACAAACTCAGGGGCGATGAGCATGGCCATGCCGTGATGGGTCGAATCCTTGACGGCAATCTCGGCATATTGAGGCCACGGCACGCCATCGACATATACATTGTATCCGAAACGTCCCCTGGCCGAGTTGGCGTCGATTAAGTAAGAATACCGGGCGTCACCACCAAAGTCGAGGTATCCCGTCCAGCAGTTGTCGCTGTTCACCCCCTCCGTCCAAGGGTAAGTGAACCCTGTCGGATGATCGGATGGGGGTTGGAAACCCGTCAGCAAGTCGGTGGTGTAGGGCAGCGGCAACGGCTCGCATTGTCCCTGAGCCATCGCCACGGGAAACAGCATCGCGGCCAACAGCAGCCAGCGTGCCAACGACCAAAACATCCAATTGTATTTCATGACAAAATCATTCCCTATATATAAAGAGTAACGGATGACCTTTTTGGCTCACACTTTTAACTTTTTTTTCAGCAACAATTAATTTATTGCTCAAAAATCCATGCTTGAGATTCTCGACGCAAAATAGCGCCAATAGAACTTTTTCGATAAAAAAATTACGATTTTTGTCGAAAATATGGTTTTTATTTCGTATATTTGCATTTTTAAATCAGTATAATTTAAAACGTATAACATTAAAAAATATGGATTTACCCAAAATTCACTCCATTACCAAGAAGCTGTTTGTGGCCTTGGTCGGCGGCTTTCTGCTGCTGTTCCTCTTGTTCCACATGACAGCGAACCTCTTCATCCTGCGCCACGACGACGGCACATGGTACTCGGCGTTCTGTCATTTCATGGGCAGCAACTGGGTGGTGAAGATCTTTGAGATTGTGCTCCTCGGCGTCATCGCCTTGCACATCCTGCTGACCATGTGGCTCGCTTTCACTAACCGTCTCGCCCGCCCCGTGCGCTACCACCAGGCCTCGCGCTCGAAGACGCACCCCGGCTCCAAGCTGATGATCTGGACCGGCATCCTCATCTTCGTCTGCCTTGGCATCCACTTCTACGACTTCTACATGGTCAAGATTGGTGTAGTGAAGGGTGACTATATGGTTGAAGTAGAAAAACTGCAGAACGACGAGGTCAACTCCATCCTCCAATATTCCGCCCAGAGCGGCATGGCCCCTGCCGACGTGGTGGCCACCGTGGAAAATCAGATGGCCATGTATGCCGACCAGATGACTCCCGACCAGCAGGCCGAGATGAAGGGCAATCTTGAGAAACTGCGCGCCGCCGTGCCTGTCGCCGAGCTCATCGCCATTGGACAGCGTAGCGACGACGGCAAATGGATCCGCCACCTCGACTACGACCAGCGCACCATGCTCAAAGAGCAGGTCCCCGACTGCGGCGTGGAGCCCGACTTCTATTTCATGACCCGCGACAAGTTCAGCCACCTGCACATCGTCATCGGATACCTCTTCTTCTTCGTCATCATCTTCTTCCACCTGATGCACGCCTTCCCGTCGGTCTTCCAGACCCTCGGCCTGAACAACTACAAGTACAACCCCATCATCGAAGCCCTCGGCAAGATCTACACCTGGATTATCGTCCTCGGCTTCGCCGCCGTGCCGATCCTTGTCTATCTCGGCCTTTAATTCTTAATTCTTAATTTTTAATTCTTAATTCGAATGATACTCGATTCCAAGATACCCGAAGGTCCGCTCAGTCAGAAATGGACCAATTACAAAGCCGCGCAGAAGCTGGTGAACCCCGCCAACAAGCGCAAGCTCGACATCATCGTCGTCGGTACCGGCCTGGCCGGTGCCTCGGCCGCCGCCTCTCTCGGCGCACTGGGATTCCATGTGGATATCTTCTGCATCCAGGATTCGCCGCGCCGCGCCCACAGCATCGCCGCCCAAGGCGGCATCAACGCCGCCAAGAACTACCAGAACGACGGCGACAGCGTGGAGCGTCTGTTCAAGGACACCATCAAGGGTGGCGACTACCGTGCCCGTGAGGCCAACGTCTACCGTCTGGCGGAAGTCAGCGGCGACATCATCGACCAGTGTGTTGCCCAAGGCGTGCCCTTCGCCCGCGACTATAGCGGCCTATTGGACAACCGCTCCTTCGGCGGTGCACAGGTGAGTAGGACCTTCTATGCCCGCGGCCAGACCGGCCAGCAGCTGCTGCTGGGAGCCTACGGTGCCCTGAGCCGCGAGATAGCCCGCGGCACCGTCGTCCTCCACGAGCGTCACGAGATGATGGACCTTGTGGTGGTTCCCGACAAAGACGGAAAACCCCGCGCCCGCGGCATCATCGTCCGCAACCTCGTCACCGGCGAGCTGGAGCGCTACGCCGCCCACGCTGTCGTGGTGGCCACGGGTGGCTACGGCAACGTCTACTACCTCTCCACCAACGCCATGAACAGCAACGGCAGCGCCGCCTGGGTGTGCCACCGCCGCGGTGCCGCCTTCGCCAACCCCTGCTACGTGCAGATACACCCCACCTGCATCCCCGTCCACGGCGACTACCAGTCGAAGCTCACGCTGATGAGCGAGAGCCTCCGCAACGACGGCCGCATCTGGGTTCCCAAGAAGAAAGAGGATGCCGAGGCCATCCGCCGCGGCGAGAAGACCGCCCTCGACATCGCCGAGGAGGACCGCGACTACTACCTCGAGCGCCGCTATCCCGCCTTCGGTAACCTCGTGCCTCGCGACGTCGCCAGCCGCGCCGCCAAAGAGCGCTGCGATGCCGGCTACGGCGTGGGACCCACGGGTCTGGCCGTCTACCTCGACTTCGCCGACGCCATCAAGCGTCTGGGCCGCGATGTCGTGGAACAGAAATACGGCAACCTCTTCCAGATGTACCAGAAGATTGTCGACGTAGACCCCTACGAGTACCCGATGATGATCTACCCCGCCGTACACTACACCATGGGTGGCCTCTGGGTCGACTACGAGCTGCAGACCACCATCCCCGGCCTCTTCGCCGCCGGCGAAGCCAACTTCAGCGACCACGGTGCCAACCGCCTCGGTGCCAGCGCCCTCATGCAGGGCCTCGCCGACGGCTATTTCGTGCTCCCCTACACCCTCCAGAACTACCTCGCCGATCAGATCTACGTCGGCAAGATTAAGGCCGAAGGCCCCGAGTTCGATGAGGCCGAGAAGAATGTCCGTGAGCGTTTGAATAGTCTCATCAGCATCGCCCATTCAACCCAAGATGCCCATTCAACCCATAGTGTTGATTACTACCACAAGGCCTTGGGAAAAATCATGTGGGAGTACTGCGGCATGGCCCGCAGCAAGGAGAGCCTCGCCACCGCCGCCACGAAGATTGCCGAGCTCGAGGCCGACTTCTACCAGCACGTCTTCATCCCCGGCAAGGTCGCCGAGATGAACCCCGAGCTGGAAAAAGCCTATCGCCTGGCCGACTACTTCGAGCTGGCACGCCTCATCGTGGCCGACGCCACACAGCGCGAGGAAAGCTGCGGCGGCCACTTCCGAGTTGAGCACCAGACCGAGGACGGCGAGACGCAGCGTGACGATGAAAACTTCATGTTCGTCGCCGCATGGGAGTACCAAGGTCACGACAAACCCGAAGTGATGCACAAAGAGGAGCTCAACTACGAGCACATACAGATTGTGAAACGTAATTATAAATAAATCGTTTAAGGTTTACAGTTTAAGGTTTAAGGGAGCATACGCAGGTCCCGATACCTTAAACATTAAACCTTAAACCTTAAACCAAGGTAAGATGAAATTCACACTACATATCTGGCGCCAGGAGAACGCCCGCGCCAAAGGGCACTTCGAGACCTACGAGATTGACAACATCAGCGCCGACTGCTCGTTCCTCGAGATGCTCGACCAGCTCAACGAGAAGCTGATCAACGACCATATCGCCCACCCCGTGTGCTTCGACAACGACTGCCGCGAGGGTATCTGCGGCATGTGCGGCCTCTACATCAACGGCCGTCCCCACGGCAACGACGACGGCGTCACCACCTGCCAGCTCCACATGCGCCACTTCAATGACGGCGACGAAATCTGGGTGGAGCCCTGGCGTGCCAAAGCCTTCCCCATCATCAAGGACCTGGTGGTCGACCGCACCGCTTTCGACAAGATTATCCAAGCTGGCGGCTACATCAGCGCCACCACCGGCGGAGTGCCCGATGCCAACAATATCCTCGTGCCCAAACACAAGGCCGACCAGGCCATGGATGCCGCCGCCTGCATCGGTTGCGGCGCCTGCGTGGCAGCCTGCAAGAACGCCTCCGCCATGCTCTTCGTGGGTGCCAAGGTGAGCCACCTCGCCCTCCTGCCCCAGGGACAGCCCGAGGCCATGGACCGCGTCAAGAAAATGGTCTGCAAGATGGACGAACTGGGCTTCGGCAGCTGCACCAATACCTACGCCTGTGAGGCCGAGTGCCCAAAGCAAATCAAACGGCAGAACATCGCACGACTTAACCGCCAGTGGATCGGGCAGTTATTCGGTCGCGACCGCAACGAGTAATCACCAATGATGGTGATGGTTCCGTGTCAGGAAATGTTAGTAATTTTGCAAACTGAAAAACGAACAAAAAAAAACACATAATTATGGAACACGAACATCACCATCACGAACATTGTCATGAACACCATGACCATCACGAGCATGGTCATCATCACCATCATCACAGCCACGCCATTGAGCGCCTCTCTACTATTTATATAGTAGCGGTGGCGCTCAATCTGCTTTTCGTCATTGTCGAGGCAGTGGCGGGATTTGTGGGTAACAGCATCGGCCTGCTGTCGGATGCCGGCCACAACCTCAGCGACGTCTTCTCGCTCCTGCTGGCCATGATAGCCTTGAAGCTGGCCTCGAGCCACGCCACCAAGCGCTTCACCTACGGCCACCGCAAGGCCTCGGTGCTTATCTCGCTGCTCAACGCCATCATCCTCCTCGTCGCCGTCGGCGCCATCATCGTCGAGAGTGTGGAGAAATTCTTCACCCCCACGGAAGTTAACGGCACCCTCATCATCTGGACGGCCGCCGTAGGCATCGTCATCAACGGCGTGACGGCCTGGGTCCTCAGCCGCCAGAACCAACACGACATCAACACCCGCGGTGCCTTCCTGCACATGCTGGCCGACACGCTGGTAAGCGTCGGCGTAGTGGTCTCGGGCATCGTCATCCACTACACCGGCTGGACGGTCATCGACCCCATCATCGGCCTTGTCATCGCCGTGGTCATCCTTGTAAGCACCTGGGATTTGCTGAGCGAAAGCCTGCGCATGAGCACCGACGCCGTCCCCGAAGGTTTCGATGTCGACGACATCCAAAACCGTATCTCCGCCGTTGACGGCGTGCTCAATGTGCACCATTTGCACATCTGGGCTATCTCGACGACCGAGACTGCCCTCACCTGCCACATCGTCATCCCCGACGCAGCAATGCTCGAGGTGGTCACCGACCGCGTGAAAGAGCTCCTAGACGGCCTCAACATCCATCACAGTACGTTGGAGCTAGAGACAAAGAGTTCGCATTGCAAGGATCATGATTGCTGCTAAAAAGATCAAAAGAAAACCCCTAACGATTTGTTAGGGGTTTTCTTTTATATCCCGCAGTATCAGCGAGGCTAGTGTAAGTCCGAAGGTCGCCGTGACGGGCATCATGGTACCTTTCGGCTGAGCATCGTCGTTACGCTCTGGCGACCAGACACACTTGAACTTCCGTTCCGGGAACCGCTGCTGCTTGCGCATCCTTTTGCGGAGCGTTGCCGCCAGCGGACAGCCGTCGACCTTCCAAAACTCTGTCACCCTCACCTGCAGGGGGTCCATCTTTCGTGCGGCACCCATGGACGAGAAAAAGATTGCTTGATTGCTTGATTGCTTGATTGCTTGAGTTTTTGCTGTCGCAAGCAAAATCAGCTCCAACTTATCCTCTATGCTGTCGATGGCATCTATCACATAATCAAACCCCTCGATGTCGAACAACGATGCACTTTCGGCCGTGAAGCGTTCCTGTCGGGCCACGATTTCCGCCTCGGGATTGATGTCCAGAAAACGCTCGCGAAGCACCTCCACCTTCGGCCGACCAACAGTGGAGCCCAAAGCCGGCAGTTGACGGTTGATATTGGTAACATCCACGCCGTCGGAATCCACCATCGTCAGGTGCCCTACCCCGCTGCGTACCAGCGCTTCTGCGCACCAGGAACCCACGCCGCCGAGACCGAAGATGATGACTCTCGTCTTCCGCAGTCGTTCCATCGCCTCCTCACCGACGAGCATCTCTGTGCGGCTGAAAATATCCGATTCAACATTCATATCCTGTGATAACGCAACCCCATGGAATTTATTGCCATCAAGAAGTAGTTTTCCTTCCTTCAAGGAGCATAAATACTCGGTTGTTCTTCGGTTGATGTCCGCTTGTTCTCCGCTTTAAAAGCGGAGAACAAGCGGACATCAAGTATACATCAAACGAAGAAAAGAGTAACTTGACACCGACGATATGGCGGGTGGTTGAAAACTTTTCCACCGTTTCAAAAAAAAATTCGTATATTTGCATTTTTAATATATATATAAGCGAACTACTCGAAATGAAGAAACTACTTGTATTTATGGCATTTGCACTGATGGCTGGTGCTGGCGCGGCCAGCGCCCAGACGAAAAATATCACGCTGGAGGACATCTGGACCAAAGGGACTTTCCGTGCGAAAGGTATTGGAGCCATCCGCTCGATGGCCGACGGAGAGCACTACTGCACCATGAGCCGCACGGGCATCGCCAAATACAAATACGCCACGGGAGAGAAGCTGGAGGATGTGTGCCTCTTCAACACCCCGGAGATGAACAAGAAAGCAGCTTCCCTGCCCCCCATGGAGAGTTACGAGTTCAGTGCCGACGAGCAGAAGATACTGCTCAGCTGCGGCTTTGAGCCCCTCTACCGTCACAGCGGCGTAAGCGACTATTACATCTACGACGTTCAGGATAAGACCTTTACCAAGATAAGCATGGGCGGCAAGCAACGCCTCACCACCCTCTCGCCCGACGGCACCAAGGTGGCCTTCGTGCGCGATAACAACCTCTACTGGATGGATCTTAGCACGCTGGAGGAGCACGCCATCACCACCGACGGCAAGGTGAACGAAATCATCAACGGCACCACCGACTGGGTCTACGAGGAGGAGTTCGCCATCACCAAAGGTTTCCAGTGGAGCCCCGACTCGAAGAAGATTGCCTATATGCGCTTCGACGAGAGCAAGGTGAAGGAATACAACATGCAGATGTGGGGTGCCCTGTATCCCGAGGATTACAAGTACAAGTACCCCAAGGCCGGCGAGGACAACAGTGTGGTGAGCCTGCATGTGTACAACATTGAGACCAAAGGACGTTTCACCCCTGTTCTCGACGGACGCAGCACCACCGTGGCGGACGGCAAGTCGAAGTGGGAGTATATCCCACGCTTCCAATGGACCAACACCCCCGACGTGCTGGCCGTGATGGTCATGAACCGTCTTCAGAACACCATGGAGATACTTGCTGTAAACACATCTAACAATGGCCTTAACAACAACACCATCAGCAAACTTTACGAGGAGCAGTGCGACACGTACGTGGAGATTCCTGACACCTGGCAGTTCATCACCGTCGGCAAGGGCAAGAAAGCGCAGGAGCAGATGCTCATCACCAGCGAGCGCGACGGCTACCGCCACATCTACCTCTACGGCATGGATGGCAAGCTCGTCAAGCAGGTAACCAGCGGCAACTATGAGATTTGCGATGTCCCCGGCATCGATGTCAAGAACCAGCGTCTCTACTATACCAGCCGCGAGCACCATCCCACCCAGAAGAGCCTCTTCGTCATCGGCTTCGACGGCAAGAAGAAGCAGTGCCTCAACGACGTGACCCGCAATGTCAAGAACACCGAAGACCGGTACGTGCTGGGTACCTACAACGCCACCTTCAGCAACGGCTGCAAATACTATATCCGTACCTTCAGCACCGCCAACGACGCACCCCTCTACACGCTGCACGATGCCAAGGGCAAGTTGATAAAGGTATTGGAAGACAATCAGGAGTTGAGCAGAAAGATGAAGGCAGAGTATGAGACCTACAGGAAGACGTTCAATTCCTTCACCACCTCCATCGGCATCGAGATCAACTACTACACCATAAAGCCCAAGAACTTCGACAAGAACAAGCGCTATCCCGTGCTCATCTACGTCTATGGCGGTCCCGGCAACCAGCAGGTAAGCGACAGCTACGGCTACAGCGACTACTACTGGTACCACATGCTGGCCGAGAAGGGCTATGTGGTCTTCTGCTTCGACGGTCGCGGTACCGGCGGCCGCGGCGCTCAGTTCAAGAAGCAGACCTACCGCGACCTGGGCCGTATGGAGTGCGAGGACGCCATCGAGGCCGCCCGCTGGCTGGGCAAGCAGAGCTGGGTGGACAAGGACCGCATCGGCATCTGGGGCTGGAGCTTCGGAGGCTACCTCTCGACGCTCAGCCTCCTGAAGGGCAACGACGTCTTCAAGATGGCCATCGCCGTGGCCCCCGTGATGAACTGGCGCTACTACGACAACATCTACACCGAGCGCTTCCTCGGCCTGCCCAAGGACAACGCCAAGGGCTACGACGACAACTCGCCGCTCAACTTCGCCGACCGCCTGCAGGGCAACTACCTTCTCATCCACGGCACCGGCGACGACAACGTGCACTTCCAGAACTCGGCCGAGATGGTGGAGAAGCTGGAGAATGCCGGCAAGCAGTTTGAGTTCCGCATCTACCCAAACAAGAACCACTCCATCTACGACAACACGGGCAACACCCGTCTCAACCTCTACCAGTTGATGACTGATTTCATCTTGAGAAAACTTTAACAAGGTGAGAGGTGAAAGGTGAGAGGTAAAAGGAAACAGAAACAATAAAAATAAAAAAACATGATAAACAAGAAGATAATTGGAAGGATTATTATGGTGGCGGTGATTTTCACCTTTCACCTTTCACCTTTCACCTCGGCAAAGGCGCAGTTTGGCGACTATGGCGTAAAGGTGGGCGTCGGCTTTGCCACAATGCATGACGACCTGTCGACAAAGTCGCCGATACTGGGAGCCGCCATTGGAGGCTACATCAACTACACCTTTGTCAAGAGCGAGAGCGTGCTGGAGGAGACCTTCTTCCTGCAGACAGGGCTCAACCTGACACGCAAGGGCAGCAACTTCGAGGAGGTTTTGGAGAATGGAGCCAGCCTGATGTACCGAGAAGGTTTCTATCATGCCTACTACCTTCAGTTGCCCATTCTGGCCTGCGTCCACTATGAGCTTCCTATTCGCCAGGCCGGTCATGTGGTGGGATTCTTTGTGGGGCCATCGGTGAGTTATGGACTCTTCGGTCGCTATGGAGACCGGAAGATAACGCCCAGTGTCACCTCGACAACGGCCAACTATGACGTGAACTTCAACGGTTCGGAGGAGGACAGAAAGGTGTTCAACCACCTGAATCGACTGGATGTCAGCGCTATCATCGGTCTCAGTTATGAATATAAGGGTCTGACGGCCTCGTTCTATATCGACCACGGCTTTCTGGCGACCTCGGAAGGCACCGACATTCTCCGTATCATCGAGAACGGAGCAAGCAACAATGTAGACGTGAAGATCCCCAACGGAAACAACGTCTCGTATATGCTATCCCTGAGCTATAGTCTAGGGAGTTTCATGAAAGAATAACTAAGAAAACAGACATAAATGGTAAGAGTAAGATTCGCCCCCTCCCCTACGGGGCCGCTTCACATCGGCGGTGTGCGTACCGCCCTCTACAACTACCTTTTCGCCCGCCAGAACGGCGGACAGATGATTCTCCGTATCGAGGATACCGATCAAGGCCGCTTTGTGCCGGGTGCCGAACAGTATATCATAGAGGCTCTCGACTGGCTGGGCATCAAATTTGATGAAGGCGTCCATCTTGGAGGCCCCTACGGTCCGTACCGACAGAGTGACCGCAAGCCCATGTACCGCCAGTATGCCGACCAGCTCATCCGCGACGGCTGGGCCTACTACGCTTTCGACAAGCCCGAAGCATTGGAGGCAAAACGCAAAGAGTTTGAAGCACAGAAGAAGACATTCCAATACGACTGCAACACACGTGGGGAGATGGAGAACAGTCTCTCGCTCGGTATGGAGGAAGCTCAGCGCCGCATCGACGCCGGCGAGCCCTATGTGGTGCGCTTCAAGTTCCCCGACAATATCGACATCACGGTGCACGACATGATACGCGGAGACGTCACCATGAACAGCCGCCTGCTGGACGACAAAGTGCTCTTCAAGAGCGACGGTATGCCCACCTACCACCTAGCCAATATCGTCGATGACCACACCATGGAGATTACCCACGTTATCCGTGGAGAGGAGTGGTTGCCGAGTGCGCCGCTGCACGTGATGCTGTATAAAGCCTTTGGCTGGGAGGATACCATGCCGAGGTTTGCCCATCTGCCCTTGCTGCTGAAGCCCGAAGGCAACGGCAAGCTGAGCAAGCGCGACGGCGACCGCCTCGGATTCCCCGTCTTCCCGCTGGAATGGCACGACCCCAAGAGCGGAGAAGTGAGTAGCGGCTACCGTGAACAGGGTTACTTGCCCCAGGCGGTAGTCAACATGCTGGCGCTGATGGGTTGGAACCCGGGAACCGAACAAGAGATTATGTCGATGGAGGAGCTGATTAAACTCTTCAACGTGGAGCATATCAGCAAGAACGGCGCCAAGTTCAATCTAGACAAAGCCAAATGGTTCCAGCACGAATACTTCCAGAAGCTCAGTGACGAGCAGGTGGCAGACTTGCTCGAGGCTCAGTTGAAGGAACGCGGCATTGAGGCCGACCGTAACTATATTGTCAAAGTTGCGGGCATGATGAAAGAGCGTATCACCTTCCCCAGCGAGTTGTGGGATACGTGCTGCTACTTTTTCGAGGCTCCGACGGAGTACAACGAGAAAGACGTAGCCAAGCGCTGGACACCCGACATGCATATCCACATGGCGAAGGTCATCGAGATACTCAATACCGTCCCCTTTGAACATGATGCTATCCACAAAGCATTGCTCGACGACTACATCGCCGCCAACGGCCTGAACACTGGCAAGGTGATGAACTCGCTGCGCATAGCGGTGGTGGGGCGGACTGTGGGGCCCGACATGATTACGCTGGTGCTGACGATAGGGAAAGAGGAGACCATCCGACGGATAGAAAAAGCAATAGAAAAACTGAAAATAGAACAATAATGGAAAACAACAAACTTAGCAAAATTTTATTGGCCTGCAACGCTGTGTTGTTCCTCGGCTTGGTGGGCATCTACATCATCCATTTCACCAGCACTCCCAAGAGCAAGGTGAACGCGGAAGCCACGGCACCCTTACAGAAGGAAGGAGGCCTCACCATCGCCTATGTCGACACTGACACACTGTTGGCCAACTACCAATATGCGAAAGACCTGGAAGCGGAACTTCTGGAGTTTAAGAGCCAGCAGGAAGCCTACGGCAAGCAGCAGATGGAGAAATTTCAGAAGGACTATCAGGACTACCTGAAGAACGGAGCGAACATGACGCTGACTCAGCAGCAGGCCAAAGAGGCTGAACTGAAGCAAAGAGCAGAGAAAATGTCGACTCTTGAGCAGGAACTGACGGCCAAAATCATGGAGCGCCAGATTAGTGAGAACACCAAGCTGTTGAACGCCATCTTCGCTTTTGTGCGCGAATACAACGCCGCAAACCAGCAGTTTGACATTATCATGCGGAAGACCTTTGAGAACTCTCCCAACCTCTACCTCAACCCGGGTATGGACATCACACAGGAGATTCTCGACGGCCTGAACGAAGAGTACAAGAACCTCAAGAACAAGGAGTAAATGGTTTCAGCGTCGAGAAGACAGTGCGGCGCAAGAAATAATAATCTAACAGCAGCAGTCTCGGATAAACATCTGAGACTGTTTGTTGTTTTATAGCATCACGTTTTGCCTGTAGTTGTGGACGCAAGTTCCGGAACTCACGATGGGCGGTGCGGACGGCCTTAAACTCGCCAATATGACCCTGAGCCAGGAACTTTAGAGCCGCTATCCCGTCGAGAATCAACCGAAGGCGGATAACGTGCTTGAGGCGTGAAGATGGCAGGTTCTTATAAAGCATGGAGAGGTTATTACGGAAATTGAGTCGAGTTTTGAAGGGGGAGGACTTGGGGAGCGTACCGCCACCGACATGGTAGACCACCGAACGGGGACAATAGCGTACTTTATAACCATTGTTTTTCACGCGCCAGCAGAAATCAATCTCTTCCATGTGGGCAAAGAAATCGCCATCGAGACCTCCAAACTGGTGAAACACCTCGGCACGGACAAACATGGCTGCACCCGTAGCCCAGAAGATGTTGCACTCGTCATCGTACTGCCCGTGGTCTTTTTCAAGCGTCGAGAAAATGCGTCCACGGCAGAAAGGATATCCATATTGGTCAATGAAACCACCAGCGCCACCAGCATACTCGAAAGTATCCTTTTGATCGTACATCAATAACTTAGGTTGAGCAATGGCCACCTGCGGATCACGTTCCATCATTTCCACCACGGGCTGAATCCAATTGGGTGTACACTCCACGTCGCTATTCAGCAGCACATAATAGTCGGCCTCCACTTGGGAGAGAGCCCTGTTGTAGCCTTCTGCAAAGCCATAGTTCTTGTCCAGAAGAATGAGTCTAACCTGAGGATAACGCTCCTGCATAAAAGCCACCGAATCGTCGGAGGAGCCATTGTCGGCCACGATGACCGACACATCCATTTCCTCGGTGCGCGAGTGTTCCAGCACCGAAGGCAGGAAACGCTCAAGCATCCCTCGCCCATTCCAATTGAGTATAACTACAGCTACATTAGTCATTATTTATCCTTTTAAGTTTCCACCGCCTATGACTCCATAGCCAGTATTGGGGTTTGGCGGCGATGTCCTTTTCCAACTTCCTCACATATTGCTCCACAATAGAATACTGCGGTACTTCCAACGGATGCTCGCAGAGCAGGTCGAAAGTTACCTCGTAGCGACCGCGTCGCACCTTGTCGACACGGTAGTACAGCACGGGATAATCATACTTGCGTGCGAAATATTCGGCTCCATATAAGAAAGCCGTATCCTGATGGAAGAAAGTGGTCCAATAGGCTTTGTCGGCATGGGCCGGCGACTGGTCACTCAGCATCATCAACGCACAAGGCACATGGTGGCGATTGTAGAAATCAACCACCTCGCGCACAGTATCGGAATAGACCACCTCAGTGCCGAAGCGAGTGCGACGACGGAAGACCCACGGCTCAAGCACCTTGTTGCTCAGCGGCTTCCCGATACCGATACCATGGTGGAACAGTTGCATATTGAGCGAGGTGACCATATACTCCCAATCGTTGTAATGCGCAGACATCAGTACCACCGTGCGCCCCTGCTCGTAATAGCGGTTCACCAACTCGCGGTTGGTCACACGGTAACGCTTCATCACGCTCCGCGGCGAAGCGAATAGATTGTAGATACCTTCCACCAGCAAGTCACACAGATGATGATAGAAACGGTGCTCAATCCTCCGCAATTCCCTCTCCCCTTTCTCGGGAAACGAGACTGCAAGGTTACGTCTCACCACCTTCTTCCGATAGCCCAGCAGTTTATAGGCAACTAGATATATTATGTCCGAAAGTAGAAACACCTGTCAACTTCAATAACCTCTTTGGAACTGTTCTCCCACCTCACCCAATACATTTTCTGGCAATTGCTGGCGGCAGAGGCGACGCTCCCACCCTGGATCCTGCACCTCACCACGGGCATTGCTGTTCAGCAACGTGTAGTAGCCACTGCGATGTTCGTCCCAAAAGAGGAATACCCGCTCGGGATCATCCATCGGCAGTTTGTTGTAGCGCCACAACTGGTAGGGCAGATAATAGATGTGTCCCTGCGAGGAGGTAGAGAACTGGTCATCGTTGGAGACACCCGACTGCTGCAGCATGTTCACCTGTCCGCTATGTGTTGCTCCAAGTTTGCGGGCCGAGACGAAATTCTTCTCGTCACGCACAAAGTCGGGAGCACCGTACTGCAGATAGACACGGCCACGGTCGGTGTGGATACCCATCGTGCGGGGATAGCTGAAATTGGCCTGCACGAAATCGATACGTTCCTTGTATTTCAGCCATTCCACCTCAGCATTCATCGGGTAGCGCTCCTTCCAGAAACGGTAGAGAAAGGCTTGCTTCTCCTCCAGTCCCGGACGCTTGATGAGATCGCGCGACACCTCCTTCTCATACTCCGAGGCGATAGGATACAAGGCGTCAAGGTAGATATTCAACTGTCCCTCATCGGTATAGGCGCCGACAAAGGTACCGGCAAAATCGCTTATCTTGTCAGCCGATTTCACGCCAGGATTCGAGCGGAAGAAAGGCAATTTCTTATACAGCAGCAACTCGTTGTCGCTATTACGCAATTCCACCACAAGGTTATAGTTCCCTGACGGCAAATCCGCGATGTTCAGGCTACCATACACCGGCACCACCGTAGCGCTCAGCTTGCGCTTCATGCAGCGCTCCGACTCGAAACGCGTGCCAGTTTCCTGCTGCTCCACATAGGCCACCGCCAAAAAAGGCTTTTTCCCCAATTCCTGGTTGATGTTGTACACCTCATAGTAGAAATTCAGTTGTTCCACCTGCTCGGGGACGAAATCGCTCACGTAAGGCTCCATGTCATAGCCACCGCGAGAGAAGATATTCTCCTGATGTGTGGGTGTGGCCGACGCCATCAGTTGCAGTGACGACAGCATCGGGCGCCTGGTGTCGTAGTTCAAGGCCAGTTTCTCCGTCACAGAAACAGCGGCCTCCTCGCTACCTTTGTCGCGCAAAGTCAGCTCAAGGTCATAGATTCCGTTCTTCAGCGAAAAACGCTGCAAATCTATAAAACTAAAATCCAATTCATCCAGCGTACCTACCGTGGGACTATTCAGGTCATATTTCTTCGCAAAACACACCGAATCACCCTGCTTGGCCACTATCAGCACCTCTGCCGTCGCCTTGTAGGTTCCGTCGTCCTGTTTCACGAACTGCATTGTCCAGGCATCAAACGACAGGTAGGTCTCCACATACGGAGTCTGGGTTGTCGGCGAATAGAACGTGCTGTAACTGAACAGCGCCTGCATTTGCGAATGGCAAATTGAAAATTGGGAGCAGCCAAAGATGAGCAAAAAGCAAACGAGTTTGCTTTTTCGAAGCCAAGCTGCGTAGACAGAGTCAAAATTGAAAATTGAAAATAAGGCTGCCGCAAAAAATATCTTTTTCATAGCAATTCTTAATTTTTAATTCTTAATTCTTAACTTAGCTGATCGGCCACCTACGGTCATAGCCGAAGCTCACGGGACTCACCTTCAACTGCGGGGCAAACTGGAGGCGTTTCCACTCGTTCTGAGCCACTTTCCGAATCACCATCTGCACCATGTCGCGGTCGTAGCCCTCGTCCACAATTTCATCCTCGCACATCGACTCGTCGAGATAGAGGTTCAGTACGGCATCCAAGACCTCATAGTCGGGCAGCGAATCGCTGTCCTTCTGACCCGGACGCAACTCGGCGCTCGGCGCTTTGTCGATGGTGTTCTGCGGAATGCGGATACCGTCGCGATTGATATACTCACTCAGCTGGTAAACTTCTGTTTTATAGAGGTCTCCAATAAGTCCTAAACCGCCACAACTGTCGCCGTAGAGGGTACCGTAGCCCATGGCGGCCTCCGAGCGGTTGGTGGTATTCAAGGCCATAGCGCCGAACTTGTTGGCATAGGCCATCACTAACGTTCCGCGGATGCGCGCCTGAAGGTTCTCCTCCGTCACATCCTCAGCACGGTTGCCGAAGACAGGCTTCAAGCTTTCGCGGAATTGGTCAAACATCGGGCGGATGGGCACGATATCATAACTCATGCCTAGGTTATGAGCCAGGTCCTCAGCATCTTTCACCGAATGGTCGGTCGAATACTGGCTGGGCATCAATAGTCCGTGGACATTCTCGGCGCCGATGGCGTCGACAGCCAGCGTAGCCACGAGGGCCGAATCAATGCCGCCACTCAGACCCAGCACAGCACGCTGGATACCGTTCTTGCGGAAATAATCTCTCAAGCCACACACCAATCCCTTGTAAACCAACTCGACAGCCTCGGGCTTCTCGTCATCGATCTCCTCTATCTGCTGCATGTCGACGGTGTGGCAAGCATCCTCGAAATAAGGAAGTTGACACAGTACTCCGCCTGCGGCATTCATCGCCAGCGAGCCGCCGGCATAGAGGTAGCAACCCTCGCCTCCAGTGCGGTTCACATACACCAGGCCCGCATTCAGCCCCTCAACAATCTTCGTCATGCGGTAGCGTGTACGATAAGGTTTCTGATAATCAAACACATTACAGCCACAGCAGACAATCAGGTCGGGTTGGTCGACATGTCCGCGCGTCAGTTCCTTCAAATCCTCATAAAAACCAATGGCAATTCTTTCGTCATGGAACTGAACCACTTGCACTCCCTCACCCCTCACAAAGCAACGCTGCTCGTCGGGTGCCAGATACTTCTTGGTAATGATGGCGCGGATAGCGCAGTTCTGCACAAAAACGATGGCGTTGCAAAGGCCCTTGTCCTGAATCTGTAACGGCAAACCAACAAGGAAGGCCCTGTGCTCACTCATCGACACCAGCTGCTGAAGCGCGGCCTGAGCACGCTTCTGCAAATCGGTATAACCAGCTGAGGCATAGAGCGGAGCACCACACAGCGTGCAGGCAGGAAAGACCGTCAGCAACGCCTCCTTCGACTGCGGCGACTCCAACTCCGCCATAATCCATTCCAAATTCTCCTCCGGTCGGTTAGTCCGCACATCGTGCTGTACAATATGTATGTTCATCTTTCTATCTTTTTATATTAATAAATCTTTAACGCGCGAAACACCTTTTTAGTATATCAGTCCCACAAAAAAGATTTAAACACCCTACCATCCACCTACCAACACCCTACCAACTCCTACCATGGTAGGAGTTGGTAGGGTGTTGGTACGGTGTTGATACGGCGTTGATACTAAGAATCAGGTAGTTATAAATGTTAAAAAAAGCACCTTTTTCCAAAGGTGCTCAAAAATATTTTATAGCAGGATAACTATTTGATTCCTCGCTTATTGAGAGCAGAATGGAAGGCTGCGGCATTTCGGTTGTGCTCGGCGAGAGTGGCGGCGAAGCGGTGGGTGCCGTCCATCTTGTCGGAGGCACAGAAATAGAGGTAGTTGGTCTCTTTGGCGTTGATGACGGCGTCGATGCTGGCTTTCGAGGGCAGGCAGATGGGGGCGGGTGGCAGGCCGGTGTGGAGGTAGGTGTTGAAGGGACTCTCCACCGAAAGGTGTTTGTTGAGAATGCGTTTGAGGGTGAAGTCGCCCACCGCATACTTCACCGTGGGGTCGGCCTGGAGGGGCATGCCGCGCTCCAAACGGTTGATGTACACGCTGGCTATCAGAGGCTTCTCGGTGTTGTTGTTGGTTTCTTCATCAACTATCGAAGCCAAAATCATTGTCTCCAGTCGCGCATTGCCGTTGTCGGAGAGTTCGAGAAGGTCGCACCGTAGTTCGCCCTGAGGGCCGACTTCCGTGGTCCAAAACCGGTTGTACTCGTCTTCCATCCGCTGCATGAATTGCTCGGGGTTGATCGTCCAGTAGACCTCGTAGGTGTCGGGCAGGATGAGGTGGAAACTGTCGAGCTGGATGTTGAAGTCTTTGTGCATCAGCTTGTTGTTGAGATACTCGTTGAGTTGCTGCGGGGTGCGGAATTTGCCGATGGTGAGGCGGATGGGGTCCTGCTGCCCGTTGCGGAGTTTTCTGACGAGAGAGAGTTCATTCATGTGAGGGTCAACGATATAGGAGCCCGGACGGACACGCTCGTCAAGTCCCAAGATATTTGCCATGAAGCGGAATGTCGCCGAAGCATCAAGGCTGTCGCAAAGGGCCTCGAAGGAGGTGTACTCGGGGAGGTTGATGCGACGGGGCTCGGCGTTGGGGGTAGAGGATTTCAGAAGGACAATAGCTCCTAACGCACACAGTACCACCAGTATGCCAAGTATGATTAAGATGATTTTTGTTTTTCGGTTCATAATATCTTCTGCATTCTTATGGAATCGACATATTTTTCGTTGGCCAAGAGCCAGTCCTGGAAGTGTCCGCACTGCTGATAACCAGCCTTTTGAAAGAGAGCGATGCTGGCCTGATTGGTCTCTGCGATGTCAGCATAAAGCGTGTGCAACGAATCGCGGTACTGTGTTTCCAGCGCTTGTAGCATAGCCAGCGCATATCCTTGTCGGCGATATTCGTTAGCCACCATGATGCCCACGGCGCAGCGGCGGTTCAGAGGGTCGTAATTATACAGGTCCACACAGCCGTAGGGCAACGCATAGAGCCGCAAGCTGCCGGAGGACAACGAGGCCTCCTCTTCTGCCACCAACACTAACTTATCTTGCCCCATAGCATCTTGTTTTTTGAGTTGGCGATATGCTCCTGAAGGAGTGGGAAGCGGGAGAGGGAGGGATCGGAGGTGAGGAGATCGTGGACAGTGTCGCGCGTGGCTTTCACCAGCGGTTCATCGTCGACGATGGAGGCTAGGCGGAGGTCGAGGGCGCCACTCTGCTGGAGCCCCTGAATATCACCGGGGCCACGCAGACGGAGGTCGGCCTCAGCGATTTGGAAGCCGTCGGTGGTACTGCACATGGTACGTATGCGTTCCTGCGAAACGAAACCGAGATTATCCTTGGTCATGAGGATGCAGTAGGCCTGGTCTCCCCCGCGGCCCACACGGCCACGCAATTGGTGGAGCTGGCTGAGGCCGAAGCGTTCGGCGTTCTCGATAACCATCACCGTGGCGTTAGGGACATCGACACCGACCTCGATGACGGTGGTGGCGACCATGATATGGGTTTTACCCTGCTTGAAGCGGTCCATCTCGAAAGCTTTCTCCTCGGCGGTGAGACGGCCGTGGACCATAGAGGTCTGGTATTGTGGTCGCGGGAAATAACTCTGCACCATCTCGAGGCCGTCCTGCAGATTCTTGAGGTCCATCTTCTCGCTTTCCTCGATGAGCGGATAGACGATATATACCTGACGGCCCGCGTCTATCTCCTTTTTGAGGAAAGAGAAGACGAGGGGTCGATTGCGTTCGTAGCGGTGGAAGGTGCGCACAGGGTGACGTCCGGGGGGCAGCTCGTCAATGATGGAACAGTCGAGGTCTCCATAGAGGGTCATAGCGAGGGTGCGAGGGATGGGAGTGGCGGTCATCACAAGGATATGGGGAGGTATGGACGACTTGTTCCAGAGCTTGCTACGCTGTTCAACACCGAAGCGGTGCTGCTCGTCGATAACAACAAGGCCGAGGTCACGGAACTGGACATTGTCCTCGATGAGGGCATGGGTGCCGATGAGGAGATTTATCTCGCCTTCGGCAAGTTGCTGCTTTATCTTTTTCTTGGCGGCGGGACGCAGCGAGCCGGTAAGGAGTTCGACCCTCACTCCTACTCCTTCGAGCATACGCTGGAAGGTGTAGAAATGCTGAGTGGCGAGGATTTCGGTAGGAGCCATGAGACAAGCCTGACTACCATTGTCGACAGCCAACAGCATGCACATCAATGCCACCAACGTTTTGCCGCTACCGACGTCGCCCTGCACGAGGCGGTTCATCTGGCGGCCACTGCGCATATCCTCGCGGATTTCCTTCACCACGCGTTTCTGCGCTCCGGTGAGGGGGAAGGGCAGCTGCTTGTAGAAAGTATTGAAATTGTCACCCACATGGGTAAAGACACGTCCTTGCGAGCGCAAGGTGCGCTGCTGGTGGGCATATTGATAATCAAGCTGAAGAAAGAATAGTTCCTCGAATTTGAGACGGGTACGGGCGGCATCGAGCTGCTGGCGCGAATCGGGATAGTGGATAGCAACCATAGCCTCGTGACGGCCCATGAGGCGGAAGTGGTTGATTATTTCGGGGGGCAGGTTCTCGGGGATGGGGGGCAGGTTGTCGACCAAAGTCTCGGTGAGACGAGCCATTGCCTTGGTTCCGAGGCCATGCTGCTTCATTTTCTCCGTGGTGGAGTAGACGGGCATGAGAGGGTGACGGGAACCTTCATCAACATAGGAATAAGGCTCAATCTCGGGATGGGAGATCTGCCACTGTCCATTGTAGAGGGTGGGATGCCCCATGACGAGGTATTCCACATTAGGATTAAGACGTTCACGCACCCATTTGGTACCAGCGAACCAAACGAGTTGGAGGGTACCGGTATTATCGTAGAAATCCACGGTGAGCCGCTCGCGGAACTTGCCAGTGGCCACGGTCTGCATATTGGAGACGAGGCCTTTAAGGACTACAAAATTTTCATCCTCGCGCAAAGAGGCGACTGAGGAGAGCCGGGAACGGTCGACATAGCGGAAGGGGAGATAGTCGAGCATGTCGGCAAAGGTGTGAATACCAGCCTCGGAAGCGAGGATTTTGGCCCTCGAAGGGCCCACACCCTTGAGGTAGGCTATGTCGTCGTAGAGAGTCATTGGTGAGAGAGTCTTTCTCGTTCAAGGGTGCTGCTGATATTGACATGCTCGGGGTCGGCGAGGAGGAGTAGCGTTTCGATGGAGGGGTCCTGGAGGCGATTGACGGCGGCGACGGTCTGCTCGTATTCAAAGTCTTTGGAGGTTCGGATGCCGCGGATGATGACTTTTGCTCCCAAGCGATGGCAAAGGTCGATGGTCATTCCCTGGTAGGAGGTAACCTCCACGGAGGGGCAATCCTTGAGACGCTCGCGAATGAGGGCGACGCGCTCCTCGAGGGAGAACATATAGTGTTTGTCGCTATTGACACCTACGGCGACAATGACCTTGTCGAACAGAGGCAGCACCCGCCGCAGGATGGCCTCGTGGCCAGTGGTAAAGGGGTCGAAGGACCCTGGGAAAAGAGCTAGAACTGCCATATCAACCTAAAGACCAAAGTATTGTTATCACAGTCGTTATGCCACGTGATGCGGCGAGGGACGGTTGCGATGCTGCCGTCGGGATTCAACACTGGATTGCCATTGTCGTCGAGGAGTGGCGTTGTTCCGCGAAATTCGGTAAACTTCCAATCCTTTTTCACGGCGACGATGGAATATTGCCACCTGATGTTGAACCAGAGACCTTTCCAGACAGGGAAGCGGATGTCGGCCACGAGCTGGAGGTCGTTGTTGAGGAATTTCATGTCGTTGGTGTCGGGGAAGAAATAGGTGGGATTGTAAAGCATTTTTCCGGAAGGCTGCTGTACCAAACGACTGTAGGAGAGACCGAGGCCGATGAGAAGACCGCCCCAGGGGTCGCGATAATGGAGCAAGAGTGGGATATCGACATAGTCGAGCCTGAGGGAGAGGCTGTAGGGGTCGCCGGTACCGTTGTAAGCGCCTCGCTGGGCAAAGAGAGCCTCGAGGCTGAGGTTCCAAGTCTGGTGGCGGTCGAAAGCTGCGATAGCGCCGACGCCACCGACATAGCCCCACTTGCTGAAGCCCTTGAGCTCGTCACCCTCTATCTGCGACAGGGTGAAACCGCTCGAGATAAAGCCATGAATCCTCTGGGCATGTACCGAGGCGGTTACCAATGTCAGAATCAATATTATCAGAGTCTTCCTCATTATGTTTCAAGTTAAGCAGGCGAGACGCCTGCGTACCCAATTGTCCTATATTCTATTCCAGTTTCTCAACAAAATGGCGGCGTCGGTAGAGGTCTTATATCGACGCATATACCTTAACATCAAGCGTTCCTGTACCTCGGGCGAATTGTTGGGGGCAATATCGGAAGGCAGGAAGATACCCTTCCTCCCGCGGTAGCCCACCCAGCTGCAATAGCCGCAGAGGACCTGCAAGCAATGACCGTAGAACAATCTCTTCCGATGCTGGAACCAGAAAAGCACGGGCGAGAAGAGCAGCAACAATGTTGCGCTGCCGATGTCAAACAGCCGCTTGTTACGACGACAGGTATCGGTACTGATGGTATCGAGACTATCGAGGTAGAGCGCCTCTTTCGAGAGGATGCTCTCGCTTCCAATAACGAAATCACCTGCAGCAGGGGCAATCTTGTATTCCACCCCCGTCGTCTTCAAGGTGGCCATCAGCGAGATAATCTCCTTCAGTTCCACGTCGGCGCCACAGAAGACCACCTCCTCCACCCTTTCAATCCGGATAAGGTCCTGCAGGCGAGAGGCCTGCGTACCCGTGATGACGTTCTCGCGGGGAATACCCATCGAAAGGTAGAGGTTCCTCACACGCTCCGCCTGACTTTCAGAGCCTATCACCAGCACGTTCCCGCGCCTGCGTGCGCGTAGCGCGTATCCTTTTACATCCAACACACTCAGGATCCAGCGAATCAGCAACGTCCCTACAAGGGTCCACGCCGACCCTGCCAGGAGCAGCATTCGCGAATAGCGCTGTCCTTCGTCGAGAAGCGAATAGAACGCCAACAGCAGCAGCAATCCCGCCCCCATGCCCTTCACGATACGCATGGGTCTGACAGGCTTGTCATAGCCTCCTGCCAGCCAGCTGGCGCACATGAGAACGAGGATGTAGACAGGAATCACCACCTGTGTATACTCCGCGGGGTAGTAGTCGATATTGTTGGCCCATTGAGTGGCCCACAGTTGCTTGAGCAAGACGAAACCGCCGTAGGCGACAAAAAAGTCGGCCAACGGCACCGCCACACGGCTTGCCAGACGCTTGAGCCACGATGCTGAGGCTCTCAACCAGATGGCACACCTGAGCAACGCATTGAACAGCCACGCATTGCCGCCCGAGAAATAGCGCTTCACAAAAATCGACATCGCATTGTAGAAGGTATAGACGTAGTTCATCGAGCCCTTCTTCGTGCTCTCACCCTTGTAGTGGATGATGTGTGTCTCGGGAAGATAGAAATTCTTCCAGCCGGCAAGATGTATGCGCCACGAATAGTCGATATCCTCGCCATACATGAAGTAGCTCTCGTCCAGGCCTCCAATCTGCTCATACACCTCGCGGCGGAACATCAAGAAAGCCCCGGGCATTATCTCAATCTCGTTGGTCTCGTCCTCGGGCAGGTGACCCATATAGTATGCCGCGAACCGTCGCGAATGGGGGAAGAGCCTAATGAGGCCCGAAATCTTGTAGAACGACGCCTGAGGCGACGGGAAGCCACGTTTGCTCTCCTTGAGGAAATTGCCGTCTCCGTCGACCATCTTCACCGTCAGACCGCCACACTCAGGATGGGCCAACATGAAATCGGCACATCTCACCAGCGTGTCCTTCTCAACCACCGTGTCGGGATTGAGCAGCAAGAGGCACTGGCCCGCTGCGCAGGCCAGTGCCATATTGTTCGCCTTAGCAAATCCCACATTCTCGTGGTTCTCTATCACGTGTACCTGTGGAAAATCCCTCCGCACCATCTCCACACTCCCGTCCACAGAGTCATTGTCAACCACCCACACGTCAAGTTCCACCGTGCTCCCGTCCTTCAGCACCCTCTCCGAGCCATACACAGACTCCAAGCACTGCTTCAGAAAGTACTTGACATTATAGTTGACTATGACTACCGACAGATTCACTTCTTCTTGCTCTTCCTTTTACCGGCATTATTGATGATTTCCATTGCCTCCGCCAGCGTCAGCTTCAGCGGGTCCACATCCTTGGCCAGACGGAAATTCTCACCTTTGAAGGTCAGGTAGGGTCCGAAGCGGCCGCTGTTACTCACCACGGCCTCGCCATCCTGCACGCCAATCTCGTGCGGGAAATTCTTCTTCAGTTCTTCCTTTTTCTCCTCGGCCTGACGCTTCGTCTTGATAATTTCTATCGAACGTTCCAGCGACACCTCATACGGGTCGTCGTTCTTGCCGAGCGAATAGAACTTGTTGTTATGTCTCACATACGGGCCGAACTTGCCGATGCTCACAATCACATCCTTGTCCTCAAACTCGCCCAGCGTGCGCGGCAGGTTGAACAAATCCAGAGCCTCCTCCAGCGTGATGGTCTCGATGCTCTGCCCCTTCTTCATGCTCGCAAAGCGTGGCTTCTCGTCGGTATTTGTCTCACCAATCTGCACCAGCGTACCGTAGCGGCCAATCTTCGCATACACGTTCTTACCGCTCGCGGGATCGATACCCAGCAGGCGGCTACCCGTCGTCCGCTGGCTGGTCTGCTGTGTCTGGCGGATATTCTTGTGGAACGGCACATAGAATCCCTCTATCACCTTTCTCCACTCTTTTCTACCGGCGGCAATCTCGTCGAAATCCTTCTCCACCGTAGCCGTGAAGTTATAGTCCATGATATTAGAGAAATGATCCATCAGGAAGTCATTCACCACGCATCCGATATCCGTCGGGAACAGCTTGCCTTTCTCGGCATAGCCTTTCTCCGTCTTCTCCGTGCGCTTCACCTCGCCGCCCTTCAGCGTCAGCACCACACTCCTGCGCTCCACACCCTCACGGTCTTCCTTCATGATATACTCGCGCTTGAGAATCGTGCTGATAGTGGGAGCATAAGTCGACGGACGACCGATACCCAGGTCTTCCAGTTTCTTCACCAGGCTTGCCTCAGTGTAGCGCGGCGGATGCTGCGTCCAATGCTCTGAGGCCTCGCAGCTCTCCATCGTCAGCAACGTGCCTTCCGGCAAACGCGGCAACATTTTCGCGCCCTCGCTCTCAGGCTCCTCGTCGTCCGTGCTCTCAAGATACACCTTCAAGAAACCGTCGAACTTCACCTGCTCGCCGAAGCACTGGAAATTCAAAGCACCGCCAGTGGCAATCTCCATCTCTGTCTTCTCAATCTCGGCATCCGCCATCTGGCTCGCCACAGTGCGCTTCCAGATAAGCTCATAAAGGCGGCGCTGCGCACTCTCGGCATTGATACTCTGGGCCGTCATGTCCGTCGGGCGGATAGCCTCATGGGCCTCCTGCGCACCTTTGGTCTTCGTCTGGTAGCGGCGCGTCTTCACATACTCGGCTCCATACTGAGCCTCAATCTCTTTCTTCGCCATGCTCAAAGCCAAGTCGCTCAGGTTCACACTATCGGTACGCATATAGGTGATATATCCGCTTTCATACAGCTGCTGCGCCACCTGCATCGTGCGGGCCACACTGAAGCCCAACTTGCGGCTCGCCTCCTGCTGCAGGGTGCTCGTGGTGAATGGCGGCGCTGGCGTACGGTGTGCAGGCTTGGTCTCTATCTTGCTCACCTTGAAACTCGCACCCGCGAGACCCTTCAGGAAAGCCTCGGCCTCAGCCTCGGTATCGAAATGCTTGCCCAGCTCCGCACTCAGCATCTTCTGGCTGTCCACGGGGTGGAACTGTGCCGTCACGCGGAAATAGGGCTTGCTCACGAAAGCCTTGATTTCGTTCTCGCGCTCCACGATGAGCCTCACGGCCACACTCTGCACTCGGCCGGCACTCAGCGCCGGCTTGATCTTGCTCCACAGGATGGGACTGATTTCATAACCCACCAGGCGGTCCAGCACGCGGCGTGCCTGCTGGGCATCCACCAAATTCATGTCAATCTGACGCGGATTCTCGATGGCATGCAAGATAGCAGTCTTCGTAATCTCATTGAAAACAATACGTTGCGTCGTAGCAGGATTCAACTTCAGCGTCTCCTGCAGATGCCATGCAATGGCCTCTCCCTCGCGGTCCTCATCGGATGCGAGCCACACCTTCTCGGCGCTCTTCACAGCCTTCTGCAACTCGTTCACCAGACTCCGCTTGTCGTCGCTAATCTGATACTGAGGCTCATAGTTATTCTCCACATCGATACTCATCTCCTTCTTCGCCAGGTCACGGATATGGCCGTAGCTCGACTTCACCGTGTAATCCTTCCCGAGGAACTTCTCGATGGTCTTTGCCTTCGCAGGCGACTCAACTATTACAAGATTCTTCATAAAAATATGTTTTTTTATTTCTTTTATTTGCTCATTCATCAACCCCACTAAACCCATTCACCTCACCATAACGTATATATATATTATTTATTGTATGTGCGCGAGAAAAAATTTTCCATACCCAAAAATCGTCCAAAAACTGCCCCAAAACACCCATCCAGCAACCCCCTGATACTAAGCACCATCTCCCTACCAACTCCTACCCATCTCCCTACCAACTCCTACCACAGTAGGAGATGATAGGGTGTTCTAAGGACTTTTATAGGCTATCTGTTAAAAATTGTTAATTATGAAATATTGACAATGTTATTTTGTCTATATGGGTAGAAACCGAAAATTTTTTGTATTTTTGCATTTTAAAACAGAAAGGTAAAAATTATGCGTAACTACAATATTCTAAAGAAGTTAACATTTATATTGACATTTCTGGCAACAGCCCTCGCGGCACAAAGCCAGACGAAGGCCTGTGGAACGGCGGGCATCCCACATTCGATATGGTACGAGGGTGAATGCGAGCAGTATCGTTGGCCCGACGTGCCATCGGCATGCCCCGAAGTGATTATCATGCAGAAAGGTGACCATCACTGGGAGGCCCCTGGCGCCCACACCACCTCGGCACGCTATCGCCGTGAGGGATGGGACACCGTGGTAGACTGCCAGCACCGTGAGATTATCCTTTCCTGCACGCCTAACATCCCTGCCCGCCGCTTCAACGGCACCTATTATGTGGAAGAAATTCCCTACGACCCGGAAGACCCCACCTTCTATATCAACTACCCGGGATACGACACTCCTAACCTGAAGAAGATTCCCATCCAGAACGACGACGATTTCACTGACAACCCGACACCACTCGGTTTCCCCTTCTACTTTTTCGGCATCCAAAAAACCCAGTTCACCATTGGTGACAACGGCATCGTTACATTCACTACCACTCCCATGTCTGGTCCCAACCCCTTCTGTCCTTTCTCCGTCAACACCCCCATTCCCTGGAATTCCGACAATAACTATGGTGGCTTCTCCAGCTATATTGACCGTACACACGACGCCATCTACGGCATCTATGAGGACACCTATACAGGTGTTAATGGAGCCTACATGTCGGGTTCTTATGCCACGCAGCACCCCAACTGCGGCATCTATTACGGTGTAGTAGGAGAATGGCCTTGCCGCAAAATCATCGCCAGTTGGAACAGCATCCCCATCTACAGCAATGCTAGCGTCAGAGAGACCTACCAGATTGTCTGCTACGAAGGCTCCAATATTGTGGAGGTACATGTGAAAGACCGCAGCGGCAAGCCCTCCACTTCGCAGGGGGTCATCGGCATCCAGAACGCCACGGGTCAGAACCAGGTGGCCGATCCTAACCCCTCAGCCTCCAACGGATGGAGCCAAATTACTGGCAAACCCGCCGCCTTCGCCCCCCAAAATTACAACCTCATCTCAGGCTCCACAACCTTCCATAACAAATCCTTCCGCTTCACCCCCTGGGGGCAGACGGCCTGCACCTACGGATGGTACCGTTTGAGAGAAGTGACTGACACCCTATGGAGCAGCGACTCGTTGAGCTACACTCTCGGTCACCACCGCGAATACGACACCTTGAGAAATGTCGCGATTTATCCCGACGCACAATACGACTCCATCGGCTACTTTGAGCCCATGCACGAGACCGACGACGCGTGGCCCTGCAAGTTCCTCACCAAAGCCCACGTGAGTCCCAAAAAACCCACGAAATATTTCTTCTTCCTTAACTTCAAAAATGCCAAAAACGACCCCTACAACCTACTCGATTCCATCATGGTAGGCGTGGATACCGTCAACTACCTCAACATCCACAAAGCCGTGATGAACGACAAAGAGCAGTCGAAACTGGATGCCTGTATCGACGATGCCGCCCAGATGCGTATCGACATGAACAAGCTGCAGTCCATTACAGAAGAGCGATGGACCATCTTCCGCATTGCTGACGGCGACACCATTATCCTCGACACCCTCGTCGGCGATGGCAACACCCTGCTGCACAACGACTACCTCAACGTCGAAAACTACCGCATGATTGAAGCTTTCCGCCTCACCGCCAACGACACCATCGTCCTCGACACCATGCTCTTCACCAAGAAAGACTATGCCGTGGTGGGCGACACCATCAAGACCCGCCAGGTAACCATTCAAACCTCCCTGCTGCCGAACACCGGCCTGCGTCGCAACAAAATCGACACCCTCATTATCCAGGTATCGGCCGACTACGAGAGCGGATGTGTCAGCTCCAACTCCATGATGACGAGAGTCTACCCCAAATTCGACATCACCATCGACGCCGGCATCTGCCGCGGAGACCAATACACTTGGGATGCCAACGAAAGAACCTATACAGAGAGTACCAACCCGGCGACGACTTTCGTCAAATTCCAGTCGGGTCCAGGATGCGACAGCATCGTCAGACTCAACCTGACGGTGATGGATGTCTCCAAGACAATAGACCCCATCGTGGACTGCAAACCCATCACATGGATCAACGGCAAGACCTACACCACTAGCAATACGGCCACCGCCGAGACCGACACCGTGGTGCTGAAGAACCGTTGGGACTGCGACTCCGTCGTCCAGCTGCAGTTCACCCTTCAGCCCGTGAAAGCCAAACTGCAGTCCGACATCGACCACTTCTCCATTGACAACCTCAACGCCGTGCTGAACGACATCTCCATTGGCGGCAACAGCCGCGTGTGGAAATTCCCCACCGGCTCCGACCAAATCGGCGAGACAGCCTACTACACCATCCCCACCGAGTTGGACGGCGCCGAAATCTTTTTGATTGAAAGCAGCGAATACGGCTGCGTCGACACCACCTCCATCTACCTCCCCTTGCGCAAGGAGACCTTCTGGGTACCCAACGCCTTCACTCCCGACAATCCCACTGGCAACAACCTCTTCGGCTCCGTCAGCACCAAGACGCTGTATCAGGAGATGAAGATCTACAACCGCCGCGGTGAGCTGGTGTTCGACTGCGAGGGCGTCGACTGCGCCTGGGACGGACGCGACCTCAACGGCAACCAGTGCATCCAGGGTGCCTATGTCTACATCATCCGCTACACCAACGTATACGAGCCCCAGAACACCCAGGTGCTTACCGGAACAGTGACGTTGATACGTTGATTAAGTCGATAGGATTATGAAAATAGCTGTTGTTGGAGCCACAGGGCTGGTGGGTCGCGAGATGCTGACCGTACTGGCCGAAAGAGGCTTCGGAAAAGAAGAAATCATCGCCGCCGCAAGTCCCAAATCGGTAGGCAAAACAATAGAATTCGCCGACAGGCAGTTGTCAGTGGTCTCCGTGGAGGAGGCCATTGCCGCTATTCCTGACTACGCCATCTTCTCTGCAGGTGCATCGGCTTCACGCCAGTATGCACCCCTGTTTGCCGCAAAAGGCACCGTGGTCATCGACAACTCGTCGGCCTGGCGCAAGGATGCCGACAAACCGCTGGTGGTACCCGAAATCAACATCGATGCCGTGAAGCCCACCGACCGCATCATCGCCAATCCCAACTGCTCCACCATTCAGATGGTCCTCGCCCTCTCGTCCCTGGAGCGCGAATACGGCATCCGCCGCATCGTCGTCTCCACCTACCAGAGCATTACCGGCACCGGCATTAAAGCCGTGCGGCAACTGGAAGCGGAAGAGCGCGGCGAGCAACCCACGGAGATGGCCTACTCCTACCCTATCCACCGCAACCTCTTCCCCCATGGCGGTGACTGGCTCGACAGCGGGTACACCACCGAGGAGCAGAAACTCGTCGATGAGACCCGCAAGATTTTCGCCGATCCCGACATCATGGTCTCCGCCACTGTGGCACGCGTGCCCGTGGTGGGCGGACACAGCGAGTCGGTCAACGTGGAACTCAGGAAAGAATATGATTTGGACGAGGTGCGCCGACTCATAGCCACCACCCCTGGCGTGGTGCTCTATGACGACCCGTCGAAAAACCTCTACCCCATGCCCATCACGGCCCACCATCACGACGAGGTCTTCGTCGGTCGCCTCCGCCGCGACCCCTCGCAGCCACAGACACTCAACCTCTGGGTGGTAGCCGACAATATCCGTAAGGGTGCCGCCACCAACGCAGTGCAAATAATGGAAGCACTGATAAAAAGAAGATAGAATGAAAAAACTGTTTTTTGCTTTACTGGCCACAATTCTATTATTCTCCTGCGGAGGAGAGAATGTGCTGGTGGATGAGACCCGCACCTTAGACAATGCCGTTTGGCAACGTTTCTCCCCCGAGAGCTTTGATATCAACGTCAACAACCCCGACAATTACTACCGCATTGACTTCGAGGTGGTGGTGGACAGCGCCCTGATGCGCAACGACCAATTGCCGCTCACGGTAAACCTCTACAGTCCCGACGGTGAGCGCCGCATGTTCTACACCTACATCAACCTTAAGGAACACGGCCGCTGGAAAGGACAGTCGCTGGAAGGAGGCGACAAAGAGGGTCTCCGCGTCATCCGTCAGAACATCCGTCCCTTCTTCACCTTCAACAACAAAGGCGCCTATCGCATGGAGATTGGCCAGGCAACCTCCCAATACGACCTCGAAGGCTTCCACAGCTTCCGCCTTTCCATCGAGCGCACAGACATTGATTACA
Organism: uncultured Bacteroidales bacterium; assembly: GCA_900316235.1. Lineage (GTDB taxonomy): Bacteria > Bacteroidota > Bacteroidia > Bacteroidales > P3 > Colimorpha. The sequence goes on along the minus strand of ONCC01000005.1, from coordinate 37,872 downwards.
AAGCCCTCGACGATTGATAGACAGCAGCATCAATAAGAATATCGACCGCATAGCCTTGCGGCTGAAGACCATTCCCGAGAACCCAGGGGTATACCAGCACCTCGACGCCTCGGGAACTGTCATCTATGTGGGCAAAGCCCGCAACCTTCAGCGCCGCGTCGCCTCCTACTTCTCCCATTATGACGACAAAAGCGCCAAAATCAAGATGCTCGTCCGCAATATCTACGACATCCGCGTCACCGTTGTCGCCACAGAGATTGACGCTCTCCTTCTCGAGAATAGTCTCATCAAGCGCTACCAGCCACGCTATAACTCGATGCTCAAGGACGACAAATCCTACCCCTACCTTTGCATCACTGATGAAGAATACCCTCGTCTACTCTACACACGCAACCATAAAATCAAAGGCCAGTATTTCGGTCCCTATCCCAACGGACGCATCCTGCGCGAACTGCAGGACATCATCCGCCAGCTGTTCCAATACAGAACATGCAATATGATGGGGAACCGGCCCTGCATGAAGCATCAGATTGGACTTTGCGGCGCTCCTTGTGCGGGCAAGCAGACGAAGGAGGACTACCATACCACCATCGAGAATATCCGCCGCATCCTCAAAGGTGATTTCGGTGAAATTCTTGACAACATGAAGGAACGCATGTTTGCCCTCGCCGCCGACCTGCGTTTCGAGGAGGCAGATGCCTTGAAAAAAAAGATACACCTGCTGGAAGAATACCAAAGCCGCTCCACCGTCGTCGATACCAATGTCAAGGATGTCGACGTAGTCTCCATCCTCAGCGATGACAAATACGCTTACGTCAACTTCATGCGCATCAAGAACGGAAGCATTATCTATAGTTTCAGCCACGAGATAAAAAAACAACTCGACGAAACCGACTCCGAAATTCTTGCCACCGTCATCCCCGACCTCCACGAACAGACCCGAAGCACTGCCCGCGAAGTCATCCTCCCCTTCCGTGTGGCCGACATCCCCGAGGACTACCTACAACAGAATGCCGATCCCAAAGGCGACCGCCGCAAGTTACTGGAATTGTCGCTGCGCAATGTTGAAATCTATCAGAAACAATGCCGTCACCAGCGTGCCCTCACCGAGGGCGAAGCCGCCCCTCAAGCGGTAAAACTGCTTGAACGAATCCAGAAAGCATTGCAACTGCCTACCCTTCCCATGGATATTGAGTGCTTCGACAACTCGAACATTCAGGGTGCCTACCCCGTGGCCGGCATGGTACGCTTCACCGGTGGTAAGCCCAACCGAAAAGAATACCGCAAGTTCAATATCAAAACCGTCGAAGGCCCAGACGACTACGCCTCGATGGCCGAAGTCATCGAACGCAGATACCGTCGTCTCAAAGAAGAGGGCTCCAAGATGCCCGATCTCCTCATTGTCGACGGCGGCGAGGGACAGATGGAGATGGCCCGCCGTGTGCTCCGCGACCAACTGAATCTCGACATTCCCATTGCCGGTCTCGCCAAAGACGACCGTCACCGCACCTCGCAGCTGCTCTACGGCTTCCCGCCGGCCGTCGTCGGTCTCAAACCCACCGACCCTCTCTTCCACCTGCTGGAACAGATACAGAATGAGGTACACCGCTTCGCCATCACTTTCCACAAAGAGAAGCGCTCCAAAGGAACTTTCCGTACCTCCCTCACCGATATTCCTGGCATCGGTCCCAAGACCGCCCACGACCTGCTGCTACGCTTCGGGAGCGTCAAGCAAATCCAGATTCAGACCCTCGCCGACCTCACCGATGCCCTTGGCCCCGCCAAAGCCCGCATCGTCTATAACCATCTCCATCCTGAAAATCCCATCCTTTAGTTCGTTTTTTTTTCGTATCTTTGCATCCAAAATTGTATGCAATAGTATGAGAAAGTATCTGATAATCACCTTGGCGGCATTCACCTTTGCCGCTTGCAACCACACCACCACCCGCGAATACCGTGCCGCCGACAACTCTGTGGTGGCCATCTGCCAATATCAGGACAGCGATAGTCTTAACGCCACCTGGCAGTTCCTAGACCAAAACGACCATCCCCTCGTCCCCAACTGCGACTCCCTCCGCGTCCTCGAGCGCGGCCCCGAAGGGCACCCCATGACCGTCTGCTTCTACATTGGGCCCCAACAACAATGGTACCAATACTACTCCACCATGCAGCTCCGCAGCCATGGTACCTCCGTCAGTGGCCTTCGCGAAGGCCGCTGGATTTACTACTTCCCCAACGGCAGCCCACAAACCGAATGCAACTTCGTGGGCGGTAAGGAAGAAGGTCCCTACAAGGTCTTCCGCGAGAACGGCGTTCCCTACTACATCGGCCAGTACCACAACGGCCAACGTACAGGCACCTGGGAAATCTACAACCCCGATGGTACCCTCGCCACCACACAAGACTATTAATCATAATGATAGACTTGGGATTAGACCTATACAAAACCATCGGCCAATGCGCCGACCAGTTGGGCATTGACGCCTATGCCGTCGGTGGAGTAGTACGCGATTATTTCCTCCAGCGTCCTTGCACCGACATCGACGTTGTTTGTGTGGGTCGTGACCAAGGAGGAGAAGTGCACATCGGCATCGAACTGGCCAAAACCGCTGCCGAAGTCCTTGGGGGCAGCAAAGTATCAATCTTCAAAAACTTCGGCACTGCTTCGTTCCGCTATCACAACATGGAGATTGAATTTGTGGGAGCCCGAAGGGAGAGCTACAGCCACGACAGCCGCAAGCCCATCGTCGAGAACGGCACCCTCCAGGACGACCAAAACCGGCGCGACTTCACCGTCAACGCCCTCGCCATATGCCTCAACGCCAACCGCTACGGCGAACTCATGGATCCTTTCAGCGGCATCCAAGACCTCAACAACGGTATCCTCCGCACTCCCCTCGACCCCGACATCACCTTCAGCGACGACCCTCTCCGCATGATGCGTGCCGTCCGCTTCGCCAGCCAGTTAGGCTTCCGTATAGCCGACGACACATTCGAGGCTATCACCCGCAATGCCAAACGCATAGAAATTGTAAGTGCCGAGCGTGTCATGGTGGAGCTCAACAAGATAATGCTCTCTCCCTTGCCAAGCATAGGCCTCAAATTGATGCAGAAAAGTGGTCTCATGCAGCTTATCCTCCCCGAAATATCTGCCCTTGCTGGAGTAGAAACTGTTGACGGCCGCGGCCATAAAGACATCTTCTACCACACCATGCAAGTGCTCGATAATGTGACCGAACAGAGTGACAACCTATGGCTCCGTTGGGCGGCCCTACTGCATGATGTCGGCAAACCTGGCGTGAAACGCTATGATGCCAAGCAGGGATGGACCTTCCACGGACACGAAGCCCGCGGTGCACACATGGTCAAAAAGATCTTCAAACGTCTACGCCTGCCCCTTGGCGAAGAGATGCGCTATGTCGAGAAACTCGTCATGCTCCACATGCGCCCCATCATCCTTGCCGAGGATGTCGTCACCGACAGCGCCGTCCGCCGACTCCTCTTCGAAGCCAGCGATGACATCGACGACCTCATGCTCCTTTGCAACGCCGACATCACCACCCGTAACGAGGAGAAGCAGCGCCGCCATCGCGCAAACTTTGAACTCGTCAAGCGCAAACTTGTAGAGCTCGAGGAGCGTGACCGCATCCGCAACTTCCAGCCCCCTGTCTCGGGACAGGACATCATGGACACCTTCGGCATCGGTCCCTGCCGTGAGATTGGCACCATCAAGGATGCCATCAAGGACGCCATCCTCGACGGCAAAATTCCCAACGACCGCGATGCCGCCTGGCAGATGATGCTCGACATCGCCGCCACCCTCGACCTCCACCCGAAAGAGTAAAAAACTTTTTGCAGTTTCAATATTATTTTGTATTTTTGCAGTTTCAAACAAACCCTTTTAATCACTAAAGCCTTTAACCCCATGTATAATCACCTGAAGATAGAAGAGAAAGGCAATATAGCCATCATGACCATTTCGGCCCCCAAGAGCCTTAACGCACTCAACACAACCATTCTCAATGAGATAGACGAATTTCTCGATGAGTTTGAAGGCGGCCAGTTCCGCTGCCTCATCATCACCGGCGACGGCGAGAAAAGCTTCGTGGCGGGTGCCGACATCAGCGAGATGGCCACCCTCGGTCCCCAGCAGGGCGAGACCTTCGGCAAGCGTGGCGCTGCTGTCTTCCGCCGCATCGAAACCCTCCCCTGCCCCGTCATCGCTGCCGTCAACGGCTTCGCCCTCGGTGGCGGATGCGAGCTGGCTATGGCCTGCGACATACGCCTTTGCTCCGACAACGCCCGTTTCGGACAACCCGAGGTAGGCCTCGGCATCATTCCCGGCTTCAGCGGCACCGTGCGTCTGGCACGCCTCGTGGGCATGGGCATAGCCAAGCAGCTCATCTTCAGCGGCAAGAATATCAAGGCCGATGAAGCCCTCCGCATCGGATTGGTCAATGAAGTCCTTCCCCAGGCCGACCTCATGAACCGCGCCATCGAGCTGGCCGGCCAGATCGCCGCCAACGCCCCCTTGGCCGTCAGCGCCGCCAAACTCTGCATCAACACCGAGTACGACATGCCCGCCGAGGATGCCATCAACTTCGAGAGCCGCGCCTTTGGCCTCTGCTTCAACACCGAGGACCAGAAGAACGGCATGAAAGCATTCCTCGAAAAAGGCAAATATGAGTTTCAAGGAAAATAATTTTTAATTATTAATTTTAAATTTTTAATTATATGAAAATCTGTGTTATTGGAACCGGCACCATGGCCAAAGGCATTGTGAAAGCCTTCGCCGTGAAAATGCCCGTTGTCATGAAAAGCCGCACCCAGGCCAGCCTCGACAAAGCCATGGCTTCCATCGCCAAAGGCTACGGCAAACTCGTTGAAAAAGGCAAGATGACTCAGGATCAGGTCGACGCCATCCTGAAGAACATCGCCACCACCACCGACTACGCCACCTTCGCCGATGCCGACCTCGTCATCGAGGCCGCCGTCGAGGAGATGCAGCTCAAGAAGGATGTCTTCACCGAGCTCGATGGTATCTGCAAACCCGAGACCATCTTCGCAACCAACAGCAGCTCGCTGAGTATCACCGAGATTGCCGCCTGCACCAAGCGTCCTGCCCAGTTCATCGGCATGCACTTCTTCAACCCCGCCGACCGCATGGCCCTCGTCGAGGTCATCCGTGGCCAGCTCACCAGCGATGAAGTCTGCAAATGCGTCATCGACCTAGCCACCTCCATCGGCAAGCAGCCCGTCGAGGTGAAGGAAGCCCCCGGCTTCGTGGTCAACCGCATCCTCATCCCGATGATCAACGAGGCTGTCGGTATCCTGGCCGACGGCATCGCTTCCGCCGAGGACATCGACAAGTGCATGATGCTCGGTGCCAACCACCCCATGGGTCCCCTCGCCCTGGCCGACCTCATTGGCAACGACGTGAACCTCGCCATCATGGAGGTGCTCTACAAAGAGTTTGGCGATCCCAAGTATCGTCCCCACCCCCTGCTCCGCAAGATGGTCCGCGCCGGCCTCCTCGGCCGCAAGACCGGCGAAGGTTTCTACAAATATTGATTCCTGCGCAAACCACAAATAATTAAAGCATTGGGACCTACCAAATGTAGGTCCCAATGCTTTTTCACTCCCTCGCCCAGCTGCCAAGAGTGGAGAGGTAGCGGCGGTAGGCGCGATAGGTCCAACTGTCTTCCAGCAGGGGCCAGAGCCGAGGGTTCTGCTTACAATAGCCCTCGCAGCGGCGCATCAGGCGCAGGTACTCGCGCACATTGGCCGGAAAGGGTGCAGCATCCCCCTGCATCGGACGTTTTCGCGTCCGGAACAGCAGTGTCTATCGACAATAAAAACTATGATTTAAAGGAGATTAACGCATATCAGGCATTCCCTTTAGGTACGGCAAAGATACATATTATTTCACGATGGACGCTTTTTTTATTTTTGTTTACGGTAGGTCACTATAGCCACGATGCTAAAGAAGGTGGCCACAACGCCAAGTGCCAGGAAGTCGGGAGCCAACTCGGCAAGGGTGGTACCTTTGAGGTATACAGCACGCATGATACCCACAAACCAGCGAGGCGGGAAAGCCACAGTCAACCATTGTGCCCATTGCGGCATCGAGTCCAGCGGCGTCAACAATCCGCTCATCAGCATGAACAGCATCACAAAGAAGAACATTACAAAGATGCACTGTTGCATCGTGTCAGAGATATTCGCCACAGCGATGGCAAATCCCGACATTGCCAGCGCAAAAACCAGAGCCGCCAAATAGATGCTCGCCAGACTGCCCTCTGGCCATAGGCCATAGACCAATCCCGCTGTGAGAATGGCCTCGGTCAGAGCCACCATCCCGATAATCCAATAAGGAATCAGTTTGCTCAGCGTGAACTCCATTCGCGAAACGGGTGTCACATTAATCTGCTCTATCGTACCCTTCTCCTTTTCCAAAACAAGGTTCAATGCGGGGATAAAACAGCATATCAGCATGATAATGATGATGATGAACGCCGGAATCATATAGAAACGATAGTCCAACGTCTCATTGTAGAAGTACCTGACGCTTGGTGACAACACCGCAGACCCATCTGTTAGAAGTGGCGTGAGGGAGGCAATGACATACTGCGACCCAAGGCCGCTCTTAGTGGCATTAACCGCATTGGCGTCAATCTTGATATCCGGCATGCGTCCGAGCATCTGCGTCTGCTCGCAACCCTCTGGAATCGTAACGATAACATCCACCTTTCCTGCTTCCAACAAGTCGTAGGCTTGCCTATAATCAGTCACCACAAGTCGGACCCGCAACTGCTTTGAGGCCTCCAGATGCGAGACCATCCTTCCGCTCAGCCCCGACCTGTCCATGTCCACCACCGCCACATTCACACCCTTCACATCCATGTTGGCCACCAGCGGCACAATCAGCATCACGATGATGGGCAACAGAAAGACCAGACGCGACACAAACCTGTTTCGACGGAACTGGATAAATTCCTTCTTGATCAAAAAAACCAATGCAGACATATCATTATTCTTTATTCCAATCGGTCGTTAAATTTCTTCACCGCTGCTGTCATTAGCACCACGGTCTCCGCCAACAGCACGCCCACCTCCAGCAGCACTCCCTTCAGGTCCACTCCTTCAATCATCAGTTTGCGCATAGCATCGATGTACCATCTCGGAGGCACCACATAGCTTATCCATCGCAATGCCCACGGAATATTCTCCGTCGGAAACAACAACCCCGAAAAGAAGATCACTGGCATAATCATCACCATAGCGCTGATGAGCAAGGCCGCCACCTGGCTCTCCACCACGTTCGATACCATCATTCCCAACGCCAATGCCAGCACCAGATATAGCACCGACACCAACACCACATTGCCCACACCTCCGGCCAACGGAACATCGAGCACGAAGTAGGCAAGCACCAAAATAATCACCAGATCAATGAAACTCAACAGCAGGTAGGGTATCATCTTCGATACGATGATATAGATAGGCTTCACCGGCGACACCAACAACACCTCCATCGTTCCCGTCTCCTTTTCCTTGACAATGCTGATGGAAGTCATCATGGCACAAATGAGAAGGAATATCATTCCCATGATGCCGGGAACGAAGTTGAACGAACTCTTCATCTGCGGATTGAATAGCATGTGGGTCAGTATGCCCGATTGCTTGACTGCCACGTTACCCGTACTCAGCACACTCTGCAGATAGGCCTGTGAGGTGCGCGCAGTGTTCACATCGGCACCGTCGAGCAACAACTGGTACTTGCCCGAGGCATCATAATCGTCGGCGAACACGACCACTGCGGCAGCCTTTCCCGTACGCAGCGATTGGTCAATGTCGCCGGCATCGACAAAACCTTTGTATTCGAAATAGCGGCTGGCCGTCATGCGGTTGACAGCCTCGGCAACAGCATAACTGCGGTGCGGCGCACAGACCATCACCTTGATGTTGTTCACGTCAGTGGAGACGGTGAAACCAAACAACATGATGAGCATGAGCGGGATGACCAACACCACGAGAAGTGTGCGTCGGTCGCGCAGGATGTGCAACATCTCCTTCCTGATAAATGACGACATTTTTATCTGCATAGTTTCACAAATACTTCGTTCATGTTCTTGGCATCCATCTGCAGCATGAGGGCTTGGGGCGTGTCGAGGGCTTTGATGCGCCCGTCGACCATGATGCTGATACGCGAGCAGTATTCGGCCTCGTCCATATAATGGGTAGTGACGAAAATCGTGGTGCCCCGTGCAGCAGCTGCACGAATGAGGTCCCAAAACTGGCGCCGTGTGATGGGGTCCACTCCTCCCGTCGGCTCATCGAGGAACACTATTTCGGGCCGATGCATGGTGGCCACCATGAAAGCCAACTTCTGTCGCCATCCGAGGGGCAGCGAGCCGACCAGGTCGTCGGCATGGTCGCTAAAACTGATTTCATGCAACAACTGGCACGAGCGATCGGCAATGTCTCCCCGTTTCATTCCATAGATACCTCCGAAAAGTTCCATGTTCTCGTTCACGGTCAGATCCTCGTATAGCGAAAACCTCTGACTCATATAGCCTATATGGCTTTTTATCTGTTCGCCTTCGGTCATCACGTCGTATCCTGCCACCTTGCCGCTGCCAGCCGTCGGGAACGAAAGGCCACAGAGCATCCGCATGGCTGTGGTTTTGCCAGCACCATTGGCACCGAGGAAACCGAAAATCTCGCCTCTCTCCACACTGAAACTGATTCCATCCACAGCGGTGAAATTCCCGAATTTCTTCGTCAATCCTCTGACTTCGATGATATTATCCATTTCCTAACTTTTCAATAAAGTATTCCTCCAGTTTGTCCGGCGGCGGACAGACCTCCAGCACTCGGCCTTCGCTCATCAGAGCCACCCGGTTGCAACGCAGTCCCTCGTCCATATAGGCAGTGCTAGCCAGGATGCTTATTTCCTGTTCTTTGAGAGCGGCAAGCATCTCCCACAGCTCGGCTCGGCTCACCACATCGACGCCTGTCGTCGGCTCGTCGAGGAAGAGTACATGCGGCTTGTGAATCAATGCACAACAAAGTGCCAACTTCTGTTTCATGCCGCCCGACAGGGCTCCGGCGCGACGCTTGCGGAATGGCTCTATCTGCCTGTAGATGGGAGCCACCAGGTCGAAGTTCTGCTCCAGAGTCACACCGAAGATGTTGGCGAAGAAATTGATATTCTCCTCCACACTCAGGTCGGGATAGAGCGAGAAGCGACCAGGCATATAGCCTATGCGCGTGCGCAGCAGTCGGTAGTCGCCCACCACATCGAGACTGTCGACCGACGCGCACCCATTGTCAGGCAACAGCAACGTGGTCAGGATGCGGAAGAGAGTCGTCTTCCCTGCCCCGTCGGGACCAATAAGACCAAAAATCTCGCCCTTTTGAACATTGAAGGAGACATCGCACAGCGCCTCCACGGAGCCGTACCGCTTGCTGATATGATTAACCGTAATTGCGTCAGCCATACTCTGCTTTCCTTGACACATAAACAAACTACAACTTCACTTCGCCGTAGACGCCCACTTTCAGGCGTCCGTCGTTCACCACTGCAATTTTGGCAGCATAAACCAGGTTGGCACGACTGCTGCGGGTCTGAATATTCTTGGGGGTGAACTCGCTCTCGGAGGCAATCCACGTCACGGTACCCTCATAGTCATAACGTTCGTCACCCCCGAAGTCGGCCGTCACCGTCACCTTTTGTCCCAGATTCACCTTCGACAATTGGTCGCTGGTGAAATAAGCACGGAGATAGATGTGGTCGAGGTCGGCCACCTTCAACAAGGGCCGTCCGGCAACAGCCATCTCGCCGGGATGCAACCAGGTAGCCAGCACCATACCGTCCATAGGAGCCTTGAGTGTGCTGCGTTCCAACTGCAGCGCCACCTGCTTGATTTGCCATTCCATAGCAGCAGCATTTTGTTCGATAGCCTCGCTACTGCTACCCAACTGCGACAGGGTGGCATCAAGTTGGTTGCGTAGCACACCCAATTGGGTCTGCGCGTCGTCGAGTTGTTTCCGCGTGGCTGCATTGTCTTTCATCAGATTCTCCACGCGTGCCACCTCGCGCTCCTGCTTGACAATCTGGCTGCGAAGCGAGGCCACCTGCTTCCCGATGTCGGGACGGCTCTTGAGCAATGCCGATTGCTGGGTGCGCAACTGCTGTAGCTGCAGGTGCAGCGCGGCAGTGTCCACCACCGCCAGCACCTCCCCCTCGTGCACCAACATACCCTCCTCGGAGGCGAGGGTAAGCAGGCGCCCCGTTGTCTCAGCAGACAGTGTCACCTCGGTAGCCTCAAATGTGCCCGTCGCATCGAAGTCTTGCTTGCCTCCACAGGCAATAAGCAAAAACACAGCCGAAAGAAAGATTCCCTTTTTCATATTTGTCATTTTTTCTATTTTAAACCCTTTATTCATATTGTTTCTTCAATAATTCAATACGGTGTAGCAGCCTGGCCGACTGAGCCGCGCTCTCCTCGGTGATGGCGCGGAGCAGTTCCGTGGTGCCGATGACACCATTGCGATGCTTGCTTTCGGCGGCCTCGCGAACCGAGCGACGCAGGACCACAATACGGTCGTCGTCGCGCAAAGCCTTCCGAAGACGTGCCATCTCGCTGCTCTGCTCCGAACGTCGCAAACCCTCGTTGAAGGCCACCACGTCGCGCTGCACTTGCAACTGTCGCTGAGTGTTGCGCAGCCTGTCAAGGTCGTTGTGCTGTGTATAGAATGCACTGATATTCCATGCCAACCGGATGCCCACCACGGCGTTGAGACTCCAATCGCCATTCAGCATGTTCTCGAACATGTTCAATCCCGGATAGCCATACCACCCTTGGGCGAAAAGCGACAACTGCGGCAACTGTCGAGCGTCACGCCTTGAGCCCCCACTACCGCCGGCACCATCGCCAACCACAAAAAAAGTATAACTCGTTTCATATTCTTTAAACTTTAAACCTTAAACTTTAAACCCTAAACCTTAAACCTTAAACCCTAAACCTTATTTAATATCCGGATTAATCCTGTTCAAAATCAGCTGCACATTCTCCTGGCAACGAGCATGGTAGTAGGCTTGGAAGTCCATGTCCGGTTTGACCGAGGATAATATCGGCGCAACGATAAACGAAAAAAGGTTCACCGAGACAATGTCCATCAGCAGCGTGGCGGCATCCATCGTCCGCACCTCCCCTTCTTTCGCCGCAGCGTCCAGTTCGCGCTGCAACCGAGCCACTGCATCCTTCAGTATCGGAAGTGCCTCCCGTTTCATCATCTCTGCATATTCCGGACGCACTATCACTTCGTTGATGATGAACCTCGGCAAGTCCGGATTTTCACTAAGGAACTCGAAATGGCGCACAACCAACTCCACAACCTTCTCCACCACAGGCATATCCTCAATCATAAAGACCGTTGACACCGATTCCTTCAACTGCTGCAGCTTCTCGCCCATCACATGCTCGAAAAGTTGTTCCTTCGTTTTGTAATAGTAGTGCAACATGGAATGGCTCACACCCGCCTTCTGCGCAATCTCAACAGTCCTGGCTCCGGCAAAACCTTTCATCAAGAACTCTTCTTCGGCCACTTCCAAAATCTTCTTCTGTTTTTTATTATCTTTCATACCAACAACTTATATAAGTTTTTAGACAATTTTGTCGAATAATTTCTGCTGCAAAAATACATACTTTTTTTAATTCGACAAAATTGTTTAACATTTTTGTTCAACAAAAATGTCTATCAAGAACATCAAGAGAAAGAACAAAAACACTAAAAACCAAAGTATTAACTAACCCCACCGAAGTATTATCACTTTATCAAATCCGTATCAACACCGTACCAACTCCGTACCAACTCCTACCATGGTAGGAGTTGATAGGTCCATGATAACACTTTGGTAGGGGTTAAATGTATCGGCGGCACCAAGTCATTTGCTTACGTGCATAGTGCCAGGTATTCAGCTTGATTTCTGCCACAGCGTCGGCGAGATTTTTTGTGCCGTCGAGGACGGGGAAGAGTTCGCGGTAGCCGACGGTGCGGAGGGTGGAAAGATTCCGATAAGGAAGTAGCGATTGAACCTCCTCTAGAAGACCGTCAGTCACCATCTGGTCAACCCGGCGGTCGATTCTGGTTCGTAGGTCGGCGGCCGGAATCTGCGTAACGCGGACCTCAATATCAAAGGGACGTTTGACGGGTTGTCTGTCGGCAACCACCTGACTATAAGGGCGGCCTGTCATATAGCACACTTCGAGTGCGCGCTGGAGACGCACGGGATTACGAAGGTCGACTTGTGCATAATATTCGGGGTCAAGCAGCTGAAGCTGAGCACGTTTCTCTTCGAGAGGCATCTGTTGCAGACGTGCCCGAAGCTCGGGCGTAGGGTCGGGCATGGAGGTGACACCCAGACGCAGGGCATCGACATAGAGGCCACTGCCCCCAACTACCACCACAGTCTCGTGTTGGCGGAAGAGGTCGTCGAGCAGTGTCAATGCATCATGCTCATAATCAAAGATATTATAAGGATTTGTCACCGAGCGACAGGCGATGAAATGGTGGCGTGCGGCAGCCAATTCCTCATCGGAGGGGCGGGCAACGCCGATGCGCATCTCGCGGTAGAACTGGCGTGAATCGCAGGAAACAATCTCTGTCCCAAGTTCTTGCGCCAGCCTGATAGCCTCGGCGGTCTTGCCCGAAGCCGTTGGACCAGTGATAATGAGGAGTTTCACAGTTTGTTTTGTAAAACCAAGTCGAATTCGTTCCAGAATTCGGGGAACGACTTGTCAACCACTTCGGGATTCTCAATCTGTAAGTCGGGGAAAAGAAGCCTAAGGGGTGCAAAAGCCATGGCAATGCGGTGGTCGTTGTAAGTGCGTACCGGCTCTGTGGGATGTAATTCGGAGGGAACGACAACCATCTCGTCGGCCGAACAGACGACCTTGCCTCCCATGCGCTGGAGCTCAGCGCTGATGGCCTGCATGCGGTCGCTCTCCTTGAGGGCTATGTTGCTGACACCCTTGAGGGTTACACGTACCTGTGCAGCGGCGGCGGCCACAGCAAAGGTGGGCACCAGATCGGGACAGTCGAGGCAATTGAACTGGATTCTGGGATTGATAACCTTTGTCTCAGGACCTTGAATGGTGATGGAGCGTGCCGCCGAGCGGTAAGGGGAGCGTACCTCGGTAGATTGAAGCCCGAGGAGGCGGAAGAAAGCATCGGTGGCACTGTCGCCCTGGCAGGAGTCGAGTTGGAGACCCAGGAGGCGGATACGCAAGTCGGGCCTTAGCAGGGCCATGGTGTAAAAATAGGAAGCCGACGACCAGTCGCGCTCGATGGAGATGACGGCAGCTTTGGGCTTACGCTCAAGGGGTTGCACATAGTAGGTGCGACCGTTTGACGAGCGACGGACTTCGATGCCAGCCTGGCGCAGGGCATCGCAAGTCATCTCGATATAGGGGCGTGAGGTGGGGCGCTGGGTCATGGTGAGGGAGATACCCTCGGGCATACGGGGAGCTATGAGCAACAAGGCGCTGACAAACTGGCTACTGAGCAGGGGGTCGACGCTGACGGTGCGTCGTATGGGGACACCACCCTGGATATTGACAGGAAGGAATCCCTCCTTGCCGGTGCAGTCGACTCGGAGACCCATCTGTCGCAGGGCCTCGATGAGCGGCGCCATGGGACGCTGGCAGAGACGCTCGTCGCCGGTGAGGGTATGATGGCCGGGAGTGATGGCCAGCAGCGGCATGAGGAATCGGGCCACAGAGCCGGCATTGTTGCAATAGTAGACTCCCGACCCACCACCTTCTTCAATCTGCGACAGTAACTGACGCAGCAGGCGTGTGTCGCCCGAAGTGGAAAGTTTATTGATGCGGAAGTGGCCGCCGATGAGATGATTAATCATCAGCCAGCGGTTGCTCATGCTCTTGGAGGCAGGGAGAGTGATGCGTATGTCGTTGGTCTTCATGAAGAAGCTGATAGTTTGATAAGTTATTCGCTTATATTGTATTCCTTAAGTTTTCGATAGAGGGTGCGCTCGGAAATATGAAGATCGGCGGCTGCCTGCTTGCGGTTGCCCTGGTTGTGATCGAGGGCACGGAGGATGGCTCGGCGCTCGCGGTCTTCAAGGTTCACAGACTCGTCTTCGATGATTTCGGGCGTGAGGAATTCTTCGTCTTGGGGACGGAACTGATAGTTGGAGTTGGGCAGCTGGTAGTTTTTGCCGTTGCCGGTGGCGAGTTGCTGAACCATCTGACGGAGGTCGTTGATTTCACCACGCATCTCATTGATCATCTGTCCCATGGAGAGGGCTTTGAGCAGAAGCTCGCGGTCGGTAATTTGGCTGGCAGCGGCAGGAGTCTGAGCCTCGGGAACGAGAGCGGGCATGCGCTCGGCAGGGATATAGGCGAGATAATTCTGCAGGATGTCGGGGGTGATGGTGCGCTCGGTCTCAACGACGGCTATCTGCTCGGTGATATTCTTGAGTTCTCTCACGTTGCCATACCAAGGGTAGTTCATGAGCATGGTGCGTGCATCCTCGGTGAGGACGATGGGCGGCATGTGGTACTTCTCTGCCACGTCGGACGAGAATTTTCTGAACAGCAGGGGAATATCCTCTTTGCGCTCGCGCAGTGGAGGCAAATAGATGGAGAGCTGGTTGAGCCGGTAGTAGAGGTCCTCGCGGAAGCGGCCCTCACGGACAGCGCGGACGATGTCGACATTGGTGGCAGCGACGACGCGGACGTCAATCTTCTGCGGTGTGGAGCTGCCCACGGGGATAATCTCGCCATTCTCAAGGACACGGAGGAGCTTGACTTGCATAGCAAGCGGCAGCTCGCCAATCTCGTCGAGGAAGATGGTGCCGCCGTCGGCCTCCTCGAAGTAACCCTTGCGACTGCGGTCGGCGCCAGTGAAAGCTCCCTTGACATGGCCGAAGAGTTCGCTCTCGATAGTACCCTCGGGGATGGCGCCACAGTTGACAGAGATGAGGCCGCGCCCCTGGCGTACATGCTTGCGGGTGCTGTTCTCGTGAATGATACGCGAGAAGACATCCTTACCCACGCCGCTCTCGCCGGTGATGAGGATGGAGAGGTTGGTAGGCGCCACCTGGATGGCCTTGTTGAGGGCCATGAGGAGCTTCGGATCGTTGCCAATGATATCGTAGCGTTGTTTTAAAGTCTGTATATCCATTATCAATTTATTACTCTATGAAGGGCCTGGCCGATTTTGAGGCGGAGGTCGATGAGACTTTTCTTTTCTGCCAGAAGGAGCAGCATACCCTCCTCGTCTCTGGATTTGAGCTCACGAAAACGGCGGGCGTTGTCAGCGATACGGTCGTTGACACATTTGAGCTTGAATGCCAAGATGGACTCAGAGAGGTCGACTTGGATGTTATCCTCGAGGGAGGGAACGAAGACCTGCTTCTGGCGCCAGGTATCGCTGATGCGGAAGGTATCGAGCATCAGCGAGATGGCGAAAGAGCGGAGAGCTTCGTCGTCGACGGTGATAAAGTAGGAGGCATCAGGGGTCTCGCCACGCGAGAGGGCACTGGCGAAATAGTCGAAGATGCGCTGGCAGAGGGGGTCGGAGAAGGAGAGTTCGTCATTCTGGAGGTCGGAGACAATGGCTTGGGCCACAGTATAGGTACACTCCTGCTGCGTGCCGTCGTCGGCAATATAAGTTTGATAGAGGGTCTGGTCGCCGTGGTTGAGGAGGAGCTGGACGAGGTGGCGCTCCGAGGGGTCGACGGGGAGGGAGATCTGATTATTCTGAGGACTCTGAGTATTCTGAATATTCTGATTACTCTGAGTATCCTGAGGACTCTGAGTATCCTGGTTCTTTTTCTCTTCCTCGTAGCCTTTCAGGCGATTGCGGTTGACTGCCTTGGCAAGCTCGGAGGCGAGAGCCTCCTCGGGGATATCGAGCAGGTGGGCGCACTGGGCGATATACTCTGTGCGCTCAATGAGGTCGGGCACCAGAGCTATGGTATCCACCGTCTCCTTGACGAGTTCGGCCTTGCGGATGGGGTCGTTCTTGACACCATCGAGGAGAACACGCGTCTTGAAAATAACGAAGTTGTCCTCATGGGAAGCCAGATAGTCCTGCAAGGCACTGGAGCCATATTTTTGGGCATAACTGTCGGGATCTTCCCCATCGGGGAAAAGGACACAGCGCACGTGCATTCCCTCAGAAAAGAGCAGGTTGACGGCACGGAGTGCGGCCTTGATACCGGCAGAATCACCATCGTAAAGGACGGTAACATTGGGGGTGTAGCGTTTAATGAGGCGTATCTGCTCGGTGGTGAGAGAGGTGCCGCAAGAGGCTACGGTGTTTTCCACACCCGACTGGTGCATGGAGATGACGTCGATATTACCCTCGACGAGATAGCACTTGTTAGCCTTGGAGATGGCCGTGCGTGCCTGATAGAGGCCGTAGAGGATGCGACTCTTGTTGTAGATATCGGAATCGGGGGAATTGACATACTTGGCAGCCTGTTTCTCACTGCTAAGGACGCGGCCACTAAAGCCCAGGACACGGCCCGAGATACTATAGATGGGGAACATCACGCGGCCACGGAAACGGTCGTAGGCTTTCTTGGTCTCTTCCTTGAAAATGGTGAGGCCCGTTTTCTCGAGGACGATGTCGCTATAACCGTTCTTGCGGGCATGGTCAGTGAAGTTGCTCCACTCGTCGAGACAATAGCCCAAGCCAAAGTTTTTTATCACCTCGTCGCTGAGGCCGCGGCTGTGGAAATAACTGAGACCGACGGCACGTCCCATCTCGTCGTTGTAGAGCAAGTCGGCGAAATACTTTTGTGCAAACTCGGAGACATGGAAGAGGGCGTCGCGCTCGTTCTGGCGTTCCTTCTGTTCCTCAGTTTGCTCCTCCTCCTGAATCTCGATGTTGTATTTCTGCGCCAGCCAACGCAGTGCTTCGGGGTAGGTGTAGTGCTCATGCTTCATGAGGAACTTCACCACATCGCCGGCTTCGCCGCAGCCAAAACACTTGAAGATACCTTTCGACGGAGAAACATAGAACGACGGTGTCTTCTCGTTGTGGAAGGGGCAGCAACCTATATGGTTGGCTCCACGCTTCTTGAGTGAGACAAAGTCGCCTATCACCTCCTCGATACGGGCGGCGTCCATTATGCGTTGTATGGTTTCCTGGTCTATCATGACAATTGGGCTGCAAAAATACGATTTTTTTTCGACATAGGAAACAAAAAAAGCACCATCCGTGAGAATGGTGCTTGAAGAGAGGTTATTGTGTGAGTTTAATGGATTACTTCGATAGCCCCGTTGTGCTCGATATTGCCGTTGTATCCACGTGCCGAGAAGCGATAGAAATAGGTGCCGTCGGGCATGTCGGAAGGATCCCAGAAGTCATCGTCGCTGGAGATATTCTCCCTGTGGAAGACGCGGGCACCCCACTTGTTGTAGATATCAAGGCTGTTGATGGGGTAGCCAAGACCATCTACGAGGTTCTGGATGACGAAGCGGTCATTGATGCCGTCACCGTTGGGGGTCACCACATTGGGGAACTGTAGGAAGTCATTGATGAGAAGAATGTTGTTGGCTGCGGTGTCGAAGCAGTGGACCACATTGCCCGAGGGGGCGAGGTTGTCGGTACGCGCCACCAGACGAACATTATAGTTGCCCGAGACAGTACCGTTATTGTAGCGTGAGAAGTCGAAGATGGCATCGTTGGTGGTGAGGGTCTCGAAAGAGAGGGGGTTGTCGCTGGAGTACTGGAGTTCCCAGAAGTAGCGGATGCTGGGGTTGTGGGACGTGGTGTTGTGGAAGTGGACCACGGGGGATGCCACAGACGGATAGACGGGATCCCAGGTAAAGGAGGCCTGCGGCTTGCGGTAGACAGCAATGCCGCCGTCGGAGATGATGGAGTCGACACAGCCTTCGTCGGAAGTGGCATAATATTTCAGCGTGTAGACACCCTCGGAATAGGTGTGTGTGGGGCTGGCCAGCTCAGAGGTAATACCGTCGCCGAAGACCCACAGATGTTTTATGGCATCGACACTCTGATTATCGAAATGGATGGTCAGAGGGTCGCAGCCCTCGAAGGTGAAGGGGTCGGGGATAAAGTTGGGCAGGGGCTGTTTGCGCACTGCGACATTGATGGTATCGCGACTGGTACATACTGTCTCATTGCGATGGTTCATAACACTGACGACATAGGGGATGCTACCATGAGCATCGTCGGCAGTGATGATGGTGGGGGTATTCTGGCCATATGGCGACCAGAGATAGGTATAGTTCTCGGTGGCAGTATGACGGTCGGTAGCGTCGAGAGTGGCACGGTCGACACCACAGAGGGAGGTGTCGGCACCCAGGCTGGGCTTGGGCGTCCAGTAGGTGGTGATGCGGGTAGTGGTATCCCAGATGCAGCCGAACTCGTCATATACAAAAACATTGATGGGGAATAGTCCGGCGGTGTCGGGCGAAGAGATATAAGAGACCGTGGGGGTAGCAGCCTCAACCTGAAGACCGCGGTAGTGGCCAAGGTCATAGTCATGGTACTGGGGTGACGGGTCGGGCCGCCAGACCAGGGAGTCAATACCGACAGTATACTTGCAGTCGTCATCTTGAGTAACTCCGCAGATGTCCATAGACCAATTGAATATCCATCCATTATCGATAGAGAATTTGTCATGGACTCTAATTTTCCATGTTCCATTCAGAGGGCATCCAATCAATTCGCTGAAATCAGTATAAGGGATATAGTAGTCAAGTTTGTTAGCATGGTCACTGGGGTGTTTGGTCGTGCCACTCACAGTGAAAGTTTGTCCACCACCGACCTGAAAATAGGATGGTTCAGGACCAACTGTTACATTAGAATAACTATCAGTGAAGCATCCGCCGGCTGTAATGTATGGGCAGCTCGGGCAGGGACGAATAGGACGTCCCACTACGGCATCGGCGCGCTCGCCGGTAACAAGGGTGTAATCGCCATTACGGGAAAAACAATAATCGAGACCTATTCCAAAGGGATTTTGCAAGGTGTCACAGCCATTGTCCGTATCAATCGGGGAACTTTGGTCAAGAGCGTATCCAAGATGGGTTCCACCTCCACCAGCACCTGCACCGCCTGTCGTATTTGCTTCACGAGGATCAGTATCACGAACACCATACCACAGGAAAGCCTGTTGTCCTGTAGGACAAATAATGGAGACCGTCACATCTCCGATATAGGAGTGTTCCATATTGAGACAGATGGAACAGACATCACCAGCGCGGGAGATTCTCTTGCTTGCAGGGAACTCTGTGAAAGTGACAGGGGCCTCATACCATCCCGGAGGGCAACCATCGGGAAGGAAGGTTCTAATCTCGTTTATTTTCGACACTGTTTCGTTGGACTCAACCTCGCGGAGGGTCAAAGTGGCGTTTTCGCCAGAGTAACCCATGTTAACCATTAGAGAGTCGCGATTGCAGATGTCGGCAAGGGTGAAGATGGTCTTGATGGGATTAACTGAAGTACGAACCTTAACCGAAGCATAGGTTTGGGATTTGCAACCAAAAGCATCGGTAAGAGAAAGGACCATGTCATAGCATCCCGTCTTCTGGTAATCGGCATAAGTTATCTCTGTAAGTCCATTACCCTTCAGGGTATCACCATCGTTGGCCATATCCCACACAAACATCGTAGTAGCATCAGACGGAGTGTAGTAGCCATGCTCAAAAGAATAGTCACCATGTCCGCGGAAGATTACCCCATCGCCCACACAAAGATGTGCACCAATGAAATAGCCGGTGTCAACACGGGTAATGCCCAACGTGTCGCCATCGCTGTTGATATTCCAGATAGTGTCATAGACCGGCACATTGCGAATATAGGCAGTATCGTAGACAACTCCGTTGCGAGTACGGTAGAATGCCTCCTCTATAATCGGTTCAACCTTTTCACAAGGAGTACCACAGTTGCCACTTAATGTAAATCCACTTCCGCCCTGCGAACCATCAACAGAGACAAATCGGACTGTAAGAGCACCACTGGTATTAGTTGGAGATACATAAATATCCTGACCCTCATAATGTCCTGTGCAGTTGTTAATCTTCGCACGTATAGGGCTGCTTATGCTAGGTCCATCATAAATGTACAATGTGTCGTGACAATCGATATCAAGTTCCAATAATTCAAGGAAGAACTTGAAGGAGCCGCAAGAAGATGTGATTGTAACATAATAGTCGCCAGAAGAATAACGTCCATCGCTTCCATTGTCAAGAACACTCACTGCATTAGCAGTGTCAAAAGCCACAACTTGGCCATTGGCATCATTATCCAATATAACGGTAGTCATCTGCGAATATGCTGACACACAAGACAACACACCCATTATCAAGAGAAGAACTATCTTTTTCATGGCCTATCAATTTAAACCGTTTTTTAATGTCATTTCATCTGCCATACCATGCATATCCCTTATCGAACGAAGTACCAAATAGGGATGAGCTGAACGAAGTGTGGCAAAACAAATAGTTTTGTCACCGTGAGGATACCTGAGTTGGAAATCAACAAAATTGTATGCATAGTAACTCAACACGGTAAGGTCAACCTGATAATTAGCTGGAAGATGTTTCCCCGTGAACTTGTCCTTCACCTCTGTAATCTGGAACACATCGGCACCCCTCGGAACTGTGTCAGACTCATAGAATGCAAACCTCGCAACGGCACATCGCCATTCAAACTTGTGAGGAGCCTCAGCTTTGTACCTCGCCATGCGGGTCGCATCGTTGCCAAAATAGGGCAACACCAGCGCCTCGCAGTCCTGTGCTTTCACTCCTGCCACTGCCATCAGCAAAGCGGCAATAATAACGAGTTTCTTCATTATTCTAACTTTTCTTTTGATTCAATTACTTTTTCTCCTGTTCTACTATTAAGAGTACGCGGTGCTGCTTTTGGCTCACACTTTTAACATTTTTATGCTTTTTTAACACTTTTGCGGCGCAGGTGGTTGACCAAGGCCATCAAGAATCCGAGGGCAAGGAAACCTCCCGGAGGCAGAATCATCATCAGCATACCGTCGGCACCACCGATGAGGCTATGTCCGAAAATGCAGCCGGTGCCAAGCAGTTCGCGCACCATGCCGATAAGGGTCAAAGCCCAGGTGAAGCCCAGCCCCATAAAGATGCCGTCGAGGGCGGAATGCCACACGCCGTTCTTCGAGGCGAAAGCTTCGGCACGGCCGAGGACGATACAATTCACCACGATGAGGGGAATGAAGAGGCCGAGGGTCTCATACATGTCGGCCATGTAGGCCTGCATGACCATCTGGACAATGGTGACGAAAGTGGCGATGACCACGATGAAGGCCGGGATGCGCACCTTGTCGGGGATGACGCTCTTGAGGAGCGAGATCACGATGTTGGACATCAGCAGCACGAAAGCCGTGGCCAAGCCCATCATCATGCCGTTGACGGCCGAGGTGGTGGTAGCCAGCGTGGGGCACATGCCTAGGATGAGGACCCAGGTGGGGTTCTCTTTGATAAGACCATTCTTGATAATATCTTTTGCGTTCATAGCGGTATCTCCTTATGCGTTGATTTTAGTGAAAACTTGGTAGGCGTCGTTGACAGCGGTGAGGAAGGCGCGCGAGGTGATGGTCGAGCCGCTGATGGCGTCGACATCGCCACCGTCCTTCTTGACGGTGAGGGGCCGTGCATGGTCGACCGAGATGATGTCGCCCTTGCCACCTTTCACGAACCACTCGCCGGCCTTGGCGCCGAGGCCCGGGGTCTCATGGCTCTCAAGGATACTGTAGCCGTAGACGTTGCCTTCCTTGTCGAAACCGACCATCACCTGGAGGTGACCGCCGAAACCGTTGTCATTGCCAGCCTCGATGGCGGCACCAACCATGTTGCCTTCGGCATCGTAAGCGACGTTGATATTATTGCCATCGATTTCCTTGGCCTCAAGCTTGTCGAAGTTGGGCAGCACAGCCTTGATGGCGGCCTGCACCTTGGCTTCCTGGGCCTGGGCGATGGGCTCCTCGGTGACGGCATTGACGGCGGCCAGAGCGAAGGCGGCTACCAGCGCGATAGCAGTCAGCGACAAGAGCATATTGATTAATGTGGATTGAGCTTTCTTTGCCATAATGTTGATACGTTTATACGTTGATATGTTGATATGTTAACAGGCAAATCGTTGGGGTTTGCACCAGCGGTTGATGAGCGGGGTGACGCTGTTCATCAGCAGGATGGCGAAGCTGACACCCTCGGGGTAGGCGCCCCAGTTGCGGATGATGATGGTCAGCAGGCCACAGCCCACGCCGAAGATAATCTGACCACTTTTAGCCATGGGACTGGTAACCATGTCGGTAGCCATGAAACAGGCACCGAGCATGATACCGCCGGTCATGATGGTCATAAAGGGATCCAGATAGGTATCGGGGTTCACAAGCCACAAGATGCCACTGAAGACAAAGGCCGTGCCGATGAAGGTAACAGGAATATGCCAGGTGATAACCTTTTTCCAACAAAGATAAGCAGCACCAAGCAAAATAGCCAAAGCCGACACCTCACCAAGCGAACCGCCAATATGGCCCAGGAAGGCATCCATGAAGGTAACACCCTCAGGCAGGGCACCCTCCTTGAAGGCTCCAAGGGGAGTGGCACCCGTGGCCACGTCGAAATTCATCGGGAAGATGCCGTCGACAACGGGCCAGGTGGTCATCTGCACCGGGAAAGAGATAAGCAGGAACACACGGCCCACCAAGGCGGGGTTGAAGGGGTTCTTGCCCAAGCCGCCGAAACTCATCTTGCCCACACCGATGGCCACAAGAGCACCAATGATGACAATCCACATCATGCTCACCGTGGCCGGTACATTGAAGGCCAGCAGCAGGCCAGTGACGACAGCCGAGCCATCACAGATAGTGCTGGGCACCTTGAGGATATATTTCTCGATGAGCCACTGGAAGAGCACACAGCTCAGCACAGAGATGACGCTCACCAGCAGGGCATTGATGCCAAAATAGGCTATGGCCACCAGCAAAGCCGGCACAAGTGCCAAGTTGACACGCCACATGATTTTCTTTGTCGACTCGTCGCTATGTACGTGGGGCGAGCCAGATATATTTAATAGATTCATATTATAATAATATTTTTTTCGTCAAACATTATTTCTTGGCGGCCATCATGGCACGAACCTTGTTCTTGCCGAGACGTATCTCGTCGGTCAACGGTTTGTTCGCCGGACAGCTAAAGAAGCAGCAACCGCACTCGATGCAATCAAGGATGTTATGCTCCTTGGCCTCTTCAATGCGATTGTTACGCACCAAAGCCGAGAACATATAAGGCTCAAGTCCCATGGGACAGGCATGCATACACTTACCACAGCGGATGCAAGCCGTCTCAGGATTACGGCGAGCCTCAGCCTCATCCATCACCAGCACGCTAGAATTACCCTTGACCGTGGGGGCGTCGAGATTCACGACAGCCTTGCCCATCATGGTGCCGCCACTGATAACCTTGCCGGTGGAGGCAGGCAACTCACCAATTGTGTGCTTGATGATGTCATTATAGGTGGTGCCAATGCGAACCTGACAGTTGTGCTGCGAGGGCAATTTCTTACCTGTGACAGTGAGGATATTCTCGATGAGGGGTTTGTTTTTCTGGATTGCCTCGTAGACGGAGAATGCAGTGCCGAGATTGGAGACTACGCATCCAACGTCGATGGGCAGCTTGCCACTGGGCACTTTACGACCGGTGACGGCATTGATAAGCTGCTTTTCAGCACCTTGAGGGTATTTCACCTTTAAAGGTTCTACAATGATACCCTCGAATTGTTTGGCCATCTCCTGCATTTTGGCGATAGCCTGAGGCTTATTCATCTCAATCCCAATATAAGCGTTGGGGACACCCAAAGCCTTGCGAAGAATGCTGACACCAATGCACACCTCTTCGGCATGCTCCATCATCACGCGGTAGTCGGAGGTGAGGTAAGGCTCACACTCAGCGGCGTTGATAATGAGGTACTCAGCCTTCTTGCCCTCGGGCACGCTGTATTTGATATGGGCAGGGAACGTGGCGCCACCGAGACCCACAATACCCATCTCTTTCAGTTTGTCGACAATCTGCTTAGGTTCCAGCGTGCATTCGCGCTTGATGTCGGGTGTGCGGTCGATGGTCTCCATCCATTCATCGCCCTCCACCTGAATGTAGACGGCGGGCTTGGCCAGACCGAAAGCATCCTTGCAGGGTTCCACCTTCAGCACCGTGCCACTCACAGGCGAATGGACATTGGCACACATGAAAGCCTGGGCTTCGCCGATGAGTTGGCCCACCTTCACCTTGTCGCCTTTCTGCACTATCGGGGTGGCGGGGGCACCAAGGTGCTGGTTCATCAGCACAACCATCTGTGCCGGTACGGGTATCACCTCAATAGCGGCATTGTTGGATATCTTGTTTTCTTCGGGGTGGACACCACCCATTTTGAAAGTCTTCATCTTTTCCTATTGCTAAGTTGATACGTTGATAAGTTAAGACTTTGCCTCTTCGGCAGGAGCGGGAGCCTCAGCAGGCTTTGGGGCCTCGGGCTTCTTGGCCGGTGCCGGGAAGTTGACATCGGTAATGGCATGCGTGGGGCATTCCAGGACGCACTTGCGGCAAGCCTTACACTTGGTAAAGTCGATATACGCCACATTGTCGGCCACCGTGATAGCTTCGAAGGGACACACCTTGGCGCACTTGCCGCAGCCTATGCATGCATTCTTGCAGGTTTTCATGGCCACGGCGCCTTTCTCCTTATTGATGCAGCGCACAAAGACACGACGACCCTTATTGCCCTTGTTACGCAGCTCAATGACGCGTCGAGGACAGGCCTTGGCACAGGCACCGCAAGCGGTGCATTTCTCCTCGTCAACCACCGGAGTTCCAGTCTCGGCATCCATGTGGATGGCGTCGAACTGGCAGGCGGCCACACAGTCGCCACAGCCCAGGCAGCCGAAGGGGCACCCATTCTCGCCAGTATAGACCGTCGCCGCGAAGGCGCAACTGCGGAGACCATCATAATTCGAACGGCGGTTCTCGCCGCAGTTGGCGGGATGGCAGCGCACCACAGCCACCTGGGGCTCGCCCTGTTCGACGGCACAGCCGAGAATTTGGGCGATTTTCTGAGCCACGGCGTCACCGCCGGGGGCACAGCGCAAACCCTCCAAGTTGCCCTGGGCCACACAGGCCTCGGCAAAAGCACGGCAGCCGGCTTTGCCGCAACCGCCACAGTTGGCGCCGGGCAATACCTCAGCCACCTCGTCAATCATCGGGTCTTCGACCACCTTGAATTTTTGGGCTACAAAATAGAGCACCACGGCAAAGAAGGCGCCGATAACGCCTAACACCAATACCGCAATCAAGATTTGTTGAGTCATGTTATTATTTTGTGTTTTAGGTTTTCTAATGCGTTTTTACTATGCAATCTATTACAATAAGTGAGTGCAAAATTACACAAATTATATTAAATGGCAAAATTTTTTTTTCAACAACAGTGAAAAATGGAGAAAAAGCAAAAAAAATTTTGCCAATTCAAAAAAAGTTTGTAATTTTGTCTCGTCAAAAAAACGCATAAACACTATGAACAAAGTTGTTGTTGGATTTGATTTTTCTTCGGGTTCTGCCTATGCCGTCGACCTTGCCATCGACATTGCCAACCGCTGGCAAAGCGATATCCGACTGGTCTACGTGAAGGAAAAAAATGAGGACGAGGCACCTATCAGAGCAGAAATAGAGCGCCGCAACGCCGGCGTGGCACACCTGCTGAAAGGCATTAAATTGGAGTATGTCCTGCACCAGGGCAATCCCTCGGAAGAACTGGCCAAACAGGCCAAGGAGGACTCTGCTGCACTCCTCGTCGTGGGTACCCACGGCATGAGCGGACTGAAAAAAGGAATCCTGGGACGCAATACCTTCCGCACCGTCGAGCTCTCGCCGGCACCCGTGCTGCTCATCCGCGAGGACTTTAACTTCAACAAAGCACTGGAAAACATCGTAGTACCCCTCGACAGCAGCGATGATACCCGTCAGAAAGCCGGTCAAGCGGCCATGTTCGCCAAAACTTTCGGCTCGAAAATCCACCTGCTGGGTCTCTACACCTCCACGGCTCCCAGCGTGCGCCAGGTAGTAAAGAACTATGTCACCATGGTGCAGCGCTACCTCGACAACAACAAGATAGAATACTCCACCGAGTTTATTCCCGTCAAGGGCAACGTCACCACCGACACACTCGAATATGCCGAGAAAGTCAACGCTGACATGATTGCCATCATGACCGAGCAGGAGAGTTCTTTCTCCTCACTGCTGATGGGCACCTTTGCCCAGCAGATGCTCATGCAGTCGAAGATTCCCGTGCTCACCGTACGTCCCAAACAAGTGTTGGCCGATACCGCACAATATTAATGAAGAAAATACTCATACTGGCCTTTTTGGCAATAGGGCCACTGGTTTCCGCACAAAGCGGACGCGTGACCGTGAAGGGTGATGTGGCTGTCAACGAGATGGTAGCGCTCCATGTGGAGCTCAACAACCGCGTGAAGTCCATGCCCGGTTTCCGTGTTCAGATAGCCTCTTTCTCAGGCATCAACTCGAAGGCCAGTGCCTTCAGCCTGCGCGAGCGATTCATGACCGACTACCCTCTGGTGCAGGCCTACATCGTCTACGACGAGCCTAACTTCAAGGTGAAAGTCGGCGACTTCCGAACCCGTCTTGAAGCATACGCTTTCCTTCAGGAAATCAAGGAAGTATATAAAGGATATATCATTAAGGACAATATTTTTGCCGAGCCGCCGCAACAACTCGACTTCGCCCCTGACGACCTCGAATCAGGCGAGGAACAATGACGCCGCCATCCCGTCGGCATGAAGGAGACCCTCCCGCGACGGCCGATAGAAACCCTCTCTCAGGGAAATCCAACCACAATCTATATAAGGCTGCATCTTTTGACGCAGCCTTTTTTTGTATGCCTCCGGCACCAGACAGACATCGAGCCCACGGGTAGTGCGCAAAGAGGTCATCACCAGCTCGTTGAATGCATCGTCCGGAGTGAGTGTCTCCTCCTCGAAAGAGCCGTCAGGCTTATTCCACCTGCGACGAGAACCATCAAAACTATGGGCTCCGGGACCAAGTCCGAGGTACGGCGTACGGTTCCAGTAACGGCTGTTGTGCTTCGAAGCAAAAGCAGGACGGCTGAAATTGGAGACCTCATATTGTTCAAACCCTTTCTTTGCAAGATATTCACAGAGAGCCTCATACTGCCGCACCACCTCATCCTCGTCGGGCAACACCACCCTACCCTGCTCCACCTGCACTGCCAACGCCGTACCGGCTTCCACCGTCAAAGCATAGGCCGATACATGATTTATCAGACTTAAAAACTCGATTTGATCTATAGTCTCCGCGGGTCTTATCCCATAAATAAAATCCACGCTGATATTTTGGAAACCAAACTTATGGGCGTTCTCTACCGCCTCAACGGCCTGTCGAGCTGTATGGCGACGACCAATGAGGCGCAACACCTCGTCGTCAAGACTTTGGATGCCGATACTCAGACGGTTGACAAACTGCAAGTCCTTGAGACCCTGCAAATATTCTAGGGTCAAATCCTCGGGATTGGCCTCCAATGTTACCTCCTCAACCTGCGAGAGGTCGAAGCATTCCTGCAACGCCTCAACGATACGCTCCAATTCACTGAGAGGCAATATCGAAGGCGTGCCGCCACCGAAATAAATAGTCTTTATCGGATGATTTTGCTCGCGGCACCGCTGCCGCATCTCTTCAATGAGAGCATCGACATAATTCCGAACCCCGGACTCCGAACTCCGAACTGAATAGAACGCGCAGTAGGTACACTTGCGGTGACAGAAGGGAACGTGAATATAAATCACATCTTAGTTCTTAAATCCTACTTTTATCTCTCAAGCAATTGATCTGCAGCCGCGTAGGGACTGATTTTATTCTCAAGGATATCCTTGCTGAGGGTCTCGATGCGCTCCTCAATACCGGGAGTGCTGTAGAAACGCTCACGCAGGCCATTCTCGATGGCCTCGGTCATGATGCGGAGGTTTTGCTGCTGCCGTTTCTGGTAGAAGTAACCATTTCCCTTTGTGAACGTTACATAGTCCATCACCGAGTTCCATAGATCCTCGATACCCTCCTTGGTGTAAGCCGAACAGAGGGTAACCTTGACTGTCCAGCCACTCTCAGGCATGGGGAAAAGATGAAGGGCATTACGGAACTGTGCCGCCGAGAGTTCGGAGCGCTGACGGTCGAGTTCGCACTTGTTGATGCTGATCATGTCGGCCATCTCCATGATGCCGCGCTTGATGCCTTGCAGTTCGTCGCCAGTATTGGCCAACTGGAGCAGGAGGAAGAAATCCACCATCGAATGGGCCGCCACCTCGCTCTGGCCAACACCCACAGTCTCAACGATAACCACATCGAAACCTGCCGCCTCGCAGAGGGTGATGATTTCGCGCGTCTTGCGAGCCACGCCGCCCAGACTTCCCGCCGAGGGGCTGGGACGGATGAAGGCGTTGGGGTCGACCGAGAGTTCCTCCATGCGTGTCTTGTCACCGAGGATGGATCCGCGGGAACGCTCGCTGCTGGGGTCGATGGCCAAAACAGCAACCTTATGATTATGAGACGTCAGCATCTTCCCAAGCGACTCAATCACCGTACTCTTGCCGGCACCGGGGACGCCGGTGATACCAAGTCGGACGCTCTTACCACTATAGGGCAGGCAACGCTCGATGACCTCCTGAGCCTTCTTCTGGTGTTCGAAACGAGAACTTTCCACCAGCGTGATAGCACGGCTGAGGAGGGTGCGGTCGCCATGGAGG
Organism: uncultured Bacteroidales bacterium; assembly: GCA_900316235.1. Classification (GTDB taxonomy): domain Bacteria; phylum Bacteroidota; class Bacteroidia; order Bacteroidales; family P3; genus Colimorpha. The sequence continues at coordinate 9,008 of ONCC01000005.1, read as the reverse complement.
ATGCCGCTCACCAACTCCTCCACCGAGGGCTCCTGACGACGCAAAGCACGCATACGCTCCACGTAACTATTGCTCACTTGATCAGGCTGTTTCACTCCGGGAGCCACGCTCAATGCCGACTCATATTCAAAGTTACTGTAAAGATGTTTATCGTCCATAGTATGTTTATAACGCGAAAGCTACCGGATTATTGCGGACGGGGAAACAAAAAAGAGACTCACCGTGTGAATCTCTTTCTTGGTAGCGGGAATCAGACTTGAACTGATGACCTCCGGGTTATGAATCCAGCGCTCTAACCAGCTGAGCTATCCCGCCATCATCTGGGCCTCTATCGGCCTCAAAAGCGGGTGCAAAAGTACTAACATTTCCCGACATGGCCAAATTTTTTGCAAAATAATTTTCAATATGCTATTTTACAATGGTTTATTCTACAACAATAGTAGTTCAACCCTACCACAAATACCACTTCCCTTCCCTTGGAATAGCAAAAAAAAACCTTTCAACGATTAACCACTACGAATTGATTATCTCTATAATGGCTATTCTCCAGTAATGAATCGATAAATATCATCCTCATTATAGACGGCGGAGGTGATGCGGCGCAGCTCCTTGCCTTTCTCGAAGAGGATGACGACGGGGATGGTCTGGCAGCCGTACTCGCGGGCAATGGTGGGGCAGCGGTCAATGTCGACTTTGAGGAAACGGTAACCACTGCCAAGTCGTTTGGCGACAGCCTCCAACCGCGGATACATCAGACGGCAAGGACCGCACCACACGGCGGTGAACATACAGATGGTTTTGCCTTTGGCAATAGCAGTGCGGAAGCCGACGGAGTCCACCTCGGTGAGCACATCGGAATGAACGGGGGCGAAGAGTCCAGCGGTGTCGCCGCTCAACACGGGGTTACCGTCGGCATCGACACTCATAGTGACAGCACCCTCGGTGGAGGGCACGGCAAAGATGGCATCGTCAACCACCCCTTCGACCACAGAGACCAGTTCGCTCACGGTCTCCACCTCCATCCCTTTCATTTTCATCCGCGTCTCTGTACGCACCGGCAAGCCGTAGGGGATATCGTCATCGAGACTGTAATGGAAAGGAATACGGTAGGAGGTGTCGAGCCACACGGTTGCATGTTCGCTAACCATTGCATTCCCACTCTCGTAGCTCACTCGGACGCAATTATGTCCTGCGATGGTTTCCATTTCCGAAGCCACGTCGAAGAGCGGCACCTCCATCGTGTCTGGGTCAAAACTGCGGCTGGAGACGATGGGCTTGCCCATCATGCCCATCACGCTATACAATGTCTTTTCTTTGGCGAGGTAGAGTGTTTTCATCTTGCTCTGCGGCATGTCGGTCATCACGTCCATCCCCCGGTAGTAGGAAGTGTACGTGTTGACCCCTCCGCCTGCCACCCTGTTGCTGTATGTAGCCACTCCGCTCCAAAGACCCTGTGCGCTTGCCGCACCGATGGCCAGCATGCAGGTCAGCATTACAATTGTTGGTTTTATCCTTTGCATAAATACGGTTTTTGTCGTTCTATATATAATAAACGCAAAAAGAGGGTCAAATCTTACAGGTGTTGAAAACTTTTTTCAAAAAAAAAGCAACAAAATAATTATCAACAAGAAACATCATCAACAGAACATCATTTTTCTAGCACAAAACCAGACAAAACACCACCAACAGAGTCACATTTGGCACCTGTGACGGAGGCGAGGGTGTTGACTTTGCCGGTGAGGCGGAGGTAGCCGAGGAGGGCGAAGATGAGGGCCTCCTTGTAGTTGACAATCAGCGCGTCGGGCACGGTAATCTTCACCTCGGGATAGTATTTCTCCACCAGCTCGAGCAGATAGCTGTTCCAGGCACCACCACCGGTAACAAGCAAGGTCTTAATCTGCTGACGTTCAACAATGCGGGAGATCTGTATGGCTATGTGCGAGGTGACAGTGGCCAGAGCGTCGCGAACCTGCGGCGTGGTGGGTGAGACACCGATGAACTTTTTTACAATCGGCCAGAATTGTCCGACGAACCACTCCTTACCAAGCGACTTAGGCTCTGTAACAGTGTAGTATTCAAGATTATCAAGTTCGTGCAACAGACAGGTATGCACCTCGCCGCCGCGGGCGTTGCGACCCTTGTCATCATAGGGGTATCCAAGCATGGTAGCCAGACGGTTGAGAGCCATATTGCAGGGGCATATATCGTAGGCAATACGCTTCCCATCAGCACGATATGAGATATTGGCAATACCGCCGAGGTTGAGACAGGCGTCATATTCGCCGAAAAGCAATTCATCTCCTATTGGCACCAGCGGTGCCCCTTGGCCACCGAGAGCCACGTCGAGGGTGCGGAAATTGGAGACCACCGGCAACCCCGTCTCGGCGGCAATGGCGTTACCGTCACCTATTTGCGTGGTGAGACCGTAAGCAAGGCTGCTCCCTGCGGCCGCGACCCTGCTTACGGGTTGGTGAAAGATGGTGTGGCCATGCGAGGCAATGGCTTCCGGACGCTCTTTCCCCTGAAGAAACTTATTGATTGTCTGTCCAAAAAGATGTCCCAATTCGACATTGGCAAGAGCATAATCATAGGCCGAAGCCCCCTCGAGGGAGGAGAGGCGGCGACGCCACTCGTCGAGGTAGGGGTAGGTATCCGCCGCCAGAATGCGGCAGCCATGCTCATCTATCTCACAGAGCGCCAGATCAATACCATCGAGCGACGTACCCGACATCAGTCCTAATATCTTCATTTTCAAAAAGTATTCAAAATCGGATGCAAAGATACGAAAAAAAAACGAAACACCTACCATCCCCCCACCAACACCCTACCAACTCCTACCGCGGTAGGAGTTGATACGGAGTTGATACGGTGTTAGGACGGTGTTGATACGGTGTTGGTACTATGAATCAGGAAGTTAGAAAAGTCAAAAAACGGGCCTTTTTTCAAGTTTTTCAATTTTTTGAACTAACTTTTATAACACACTGATAACAAAGATAATAGAACACAATTGAATATTTTTTTTATACAAAAACAATATTTATTAAAAAAAAAGTCGTAAATTTGCATTTTCATCCATTCGCGTGGAAGTAGTATAAAAAATTAACTAAAAACGATATAACCATGAAGAAAATCATCAACACCCCCAACGCCCCCGCAGCTATCGGTCCTTACAGCCAGGCTGTCCAGGCTGGCAACACCCTCTACATCTCGGGTCAGATTCCCATCAACCCCGCCACCAAGACGGTGCCCGAAGGCATTACTGCCCAGACCGAGCAGGTGATGCAGAACATCAAGGCCATCCTCGACGAGGCCGGCTACACCTTCCAGGATGTAGTGAAGAGCACCTGCCTGCTGGCCGACATGGAGTATTTCAAGCCCATGAACGAGGTCTACGCCAAGTATTACAACACCGACTGCCCCGCCCGCGCCGCCTTCGCCGTGAAGGGTCTGCCCATGGGCGTGCTGGTCGAGATTGAGACGATCGCAGTAAAATAATTTTCCTAGGACATCCTAGGGCTTCCTAGGACATCCTAGGGCAACCTAGAATAAAGAGAACAATGGATTTTAGCTTCACCAAACAAGAAGAACTCTTCCTGCAGATGATTCGCGAGTTTGCAGAGAAGGAAGTCAAGCCCCTCGCCGCCGAAGTCGACGAGGAGGAGCGTTTCCCCATGGAGACCGTCCAGAAGATGGCCAAGATAGGCCTCATGGGCATCCCCATCCCCACCCAGTACGGCGGCGCCGGCGGCACCAACATCATGTACGGCATGGCCGTCGAGGAGCTCAGCCGCGTCTGCGCCACCACAGGCGTCATCCTGTCAGCCCACACCTCCCTCTGCTGCGCCCCCATCCTTGAGGCCGGCACCGAGGAGCAGAAGATGAAATACCTGCCCAAGCTCGCCAGCGGCGAGTGGATTGGCGCCTTCGGCCTCACCGAGCCCAACGCCGGTACCGACGCCGCCGGCCAGCAGACCATCGCCGTCGAGGACGGTGACTACTGGGTGCTCAACGGCAGCAAGATATTCATCACCAACGGCAGCTACGCCAACGTGTTCATCATCATCGCCATGACCGACAAGAGCCTCGGCACCAAGGGCATCAGCGCCTTCATCGTCGAGAAGACCGACCCGGGCTTCAGCATCGGCAAGAAGGAGAAGAAGATGGGTATCCGCGGCAGCGCCACCACCGAGCTTATCTTCGAGGATTGCCGCATCCCCAAGGACCGCCAGCTGGGTCAGCTGGGCAAGGGCTTCGGCCTGGCCATGAAGACCCTCGACGGTGGCCGTATCGGTATCGCCTGCCAGGCCCTCGGCATCGCCCAGGGTGCTATGGACGAGACCATTAAGTACACCAAGGAGCGTAAGCAGTTCGGCCGCAGCATCAGCCAGTTCCAGAACACGCAGTTCCAGATGGCCGACCTCGAGACCAAGGTGCAGGCCGCCCGTCTGCTCTGCCGCTCGGCCCATTACAAGAAAGACCACGGTATCCCCTACTCGGCCGATGCCGCTATGGCCAAGCTCTTCGCAGCCGAGACCGCTATGGAGGTGACCACCAAGGCCGTCCAGTTCCACGGCGGCTACGGCTACACCCGCGAGTACCCCGTCGAGCGCATGATGCGCGACGCCAAGATCACCGAGATTTACGAAGGCACCAGCGAAGTGCAGCGCATGGTCATCGCTGGAAAATTATTCAAATAATGATTGATGGTTTAATGTTTAAGGTTTAATGTTTAAGGGAGCTACGCAGCCAAAAGCGTCTCCCGATGACAAACAAATCCTTAAACCATAAACCATAAACCTTAAACCTTACAAAGAATGAACATTGTAGTTTGCATAAAGCAAGTGCCGGACACCACCGAGGTGAAGATCAATCCCGTGACCGGTACGCTCATCCGCGAGGGCGTTCCCTCGATTATGAACCCCGACGACAAGGGCGGCCTTGAGTACGCCCTGCAGCTGAAGGACAAGTACGGTGCCCACGTCACCGTCATCACCATGGGTCTGCCCCAGGCCGAGGCCATCCTCCGCGAGGCCCTCGCCATGGGTGTCGACCGCGCCATCCTTTTGACCGACCGCAAGCTCGGCGGCGCCGATACGCTGGCCACCAGCAGCGCCCTCGCCGGCGCCCTGCGCACCATGGATGTCGACCTCATCATCACCGGCCGCCAGGCCATCGACGGCGACACCGCCCAGGTGGGTCCCCAGATTGCCGAACACCTCGACCTGCCGCAGGTCTCCTACATGGAAGACCTCCAGTACAACGAGGCCACCAAGACCTTCACCATCAAGAAACAGCTCGAGGACGGCTACCAGGTGCTCGAGATGCAGGCTCCCTGCGTCGTCACCGCCCTGGCCTCCAGCGTGCAGCCCCGCTACATGACCGTCAGCGGTATCGTCACCGCCTTCGACAAGGAAGTCGAGGTGTGGGGCGCCGACCGCATCAACGTCCCCGAGGAGCACATCGGCAAGGCCGGCTCGCCCACGAGCGTCTTCAAGTCGTTCCCCAAGCAGCTCAAGCCCGCCGGCCAGACCTTCGAGGTCAGCCCCGAAGAGGCCGTGGAGTTGATTGTCAACAAGCTCAAAGAGAAACATATAATTTAATGACTAATGAAGATAGAAGGAGATAAAAGAAGATAGTAGGAGATAAAGGACAAATGCATTGGTATCGTCCTCTATCTTCCGCGAGCAACGCGAGCTATCTCCCCTTATCTTCCTCTATCTCCTAAAAACGAAGAATTATGAATCTGTCAGAATATAAAGACGTATACGTGTTTGCCGAGCAGCGCAACGGCAAACTGCAGAATGTGGCTCTTGAGCTCCTCGGCAAGGCCCGCGAGCTCGCCGACGCCAACAACGAGAAGGTCGTCGCCATGCTCCTCGGCAAGGACATCAAACCCCTCGCCCAGACCCTCATCGAGCACGGTGCCGATAAAGTCATGGTGGTCGACCACGACCTGCTGAAGGACTACATGACCGAGCCCTACACCGAGGCCATCACCGCCATCATCGAGAGCGAGAAGCCCAGCATCATGCTTATCGGCGCCACCACTATCGGCCGCGACCTCGGCCCCCGCGTCTCCGCCCGCAACCGCACCGGCCTCACCGCCGATGCCACCAAGCTGGAGATCAGCGACGACGAGGCCCACGAGTTCCGCATGACGCGTCCCGCCTTCGGCGGCAACCTCATGGCCACCATTCTCTGCAAGAACAACCGCCCGCAGATGAGCACCGTCCGTCCCGGCGTCATGCAGAAGATGGCCGCCGACAAAGGCCGCAAAGGCGAGGTCGTCGACTTCAAGGTCAACTTCGATGAGAAGAAGATTGCCCGCGTGAAGCTCGTCAAGACCGTCAAGGAAGAGAAGGCCGTCACCGACATCAGCGAGGCCAAGGTCCTCGTCAGCGGTGGCCGCGGTGTCGGCACCAAGGACGGCTTCGCCAAACTCGAGGCTCTGGCCAAAGAACTCGGCGGTGAAGTCTCCAGCAGTCGCGCTATGGTCGACGCCGGCGTTATGCCTGCCGACCGTCAGGTGGGTCAGACCGGTAAAACCGTGCGTCCCGCCCTCTATATGGCCTGCGGCATCAGCGGTGCCATCCAGCACCTCGCCGGCATGGAAGAGAGCGAACTCATCATCGCCATCAACAAGGACAAGTTTGCCCCCATCTTCCAGGTGGCCGACCTCGGCATTGTGGGCGACCTCCACAAGATCGTCCCCATGCTCACCGAGCGCCTAAAGACCATGCAGAAATAATTTTTCCGCAAAAAATCACAATCGAGGAGCAGTCCAAATGGTCTGCTCCTCTACTTATAAAACAATAGCAATGAACCGTACAAGCAAAATCATCGGCGGCATCGCCCTTCTGGCCTTCGGCATCGTGTGGGCCTTGGAACTCTTTAACCTGATTAACATCAACCTCGAAGGATGGTGGACACTCTTCATCATTGTGCCTTGCTTTGTCAACATCTTCAACGACAAGCACAAGGCGGGTTCCGTTATTGGTTTCGGCATCGGCATCCTGCTGCTTCTGGCGGCACGTGATATCATCCTTTGGGCCGATATATGGAAATACATGATTTGCCTTGTGGCCGTGGTATGGGGCATTTCGCTGCTGTGCTTCAGCAAAAAGGGAAGTTGCTGCCATTGCCACACCACCGACGAGACAAAGACCATTGTCATGGACGGCAGCAAGATGCACAAGATTGACGTGAGCTTCAGCAAGCAGGACTACCGCTACAGCGGCCAGCGTTTCGAGGGTGCCGAGGTGCAAACCAGCTTCGGCTACGCCTGCCTCGACCTGCGGAACGCCGACATCATGGATGGCGCTGTCATCTCGCTCGACTGCAACTTCGGTGGCATCGAGATACGCGTCGACAAGGACGTCTGTGTCAAAACCGACATCAACACCACCTTTGCCGGCGTGGACTGCGACTGCAACACCCTGCAGTCTGACGGCCTCAAGACCCTCTATGTCAAAGGCCAGTGCAACTTCGGCGGCATCGAGATAAAGTAACCGTCATCTCGGCACATAAATGAAGCGGCCCGCAGCTTTCGCTGCGGGCCGCTTTAATTACCCACAATCCCACATCCAATCCTACTCCGCCAGCACCGTACCCGTGCCTATGTACGACGTGATGGAGCACTCTCCAGGAGTCAGCGTCATGCCGTAATTTTCAACCCTGACAGTGTCCTCGACAGATGTCTTGGTGAAGCCCCATACATGTACCGTCTCTCCGGCGAAAACAGACGGCAGCACCACCGCCACAGAACTGTCGGCACGTGCACCTGTCGCCATCATGCTCTTGCCTATCGCCGGTGCGTAAACCACCACATACACGCTGTCGTCTTCGTAGGCTCCGGGGATATCGCTGTTGCCAGTGAAACTCGCCGTCACCGTCAACGCCACATTGAAGGTCACGCCTGTAAAGCTGACAAATGGGGTGTCACCCTCCGAGAGCTCCACATGTGGGTAATCCACCGTCGTCATCTCAGTCTCTGCATTGTACGTTATATGCCCTATGTTCTTCTTCACGAAGATATTGAAGGCAGAAATCAACTTGAGCTTGGCAGCGCAGTTCTTCAACCCCACATTTATTGCTCCCGGCATGGCCTTCCCAAGCTGGATGGTTTCGGAGAAACGTGCCCTGTAGGCCACCTGTTTGGGCGTACGCGGGTTCTTCACAGAATCCGTATGTGCCGAATACATCTGAACTCCGTCGACAACCTTGCCGACTACTTTTCCAATCCGTCCTCTTTGATCGCCGAGGACATTTTTACTAGTTTTTGACATCTTTTTTTGTTTTTTAATGGTTAATGTTCTTTGTTTCCTGGCAGCGCCATCGGATATCTTCTGCATATTGCCAGCATATAGTTACCATATACTTAGCATATACCAAGCATATACGTTAACATATACCTAGCATATACGTTAGCATATAGAAACCATATACAAGCCCTAAGGGAGGCGGCCATTCCTCCGACCTAAAGATATACCGCTGCTACTACCCCGACGCGTCATTATATAATATAAGGCCCAAATGGCGGAAACAGATTATTTAACTATAATTTAACATTTCACCACCTCCTTCTCGCATATTCAACCTCACCACAACACACAATATATCAAACAGATAACGTTATACCGCTTTTTAACACTTTTTTTATAACACATGTTAATTTTTTTCACCCCCTTTCAACCTAAAAAATCAAAATTTACCCCCTCACGCCGCGCAATTAAAAACCGCTTTCAACCGATGGGCGACCGTTATCGGCCGTCCACCCCATCACCACCCACATCACGCCCATTTGAACCATTAACCCCATCCACACATCCTGCCAGACTCAGCCGTCGGCCCCCACATCAACACTTAGCAATTAGAAATCACAAATTAGAAATAATATTATTTTGCCATTCTGTCTTAACCTGAAAAAAGTTGACACTTTTGGGAGCAATACCAAAAGTAAAAATGAGACAAAAGACACAGACACGTCAGGTGTACAATGAAGAACTCGG
>ONCC01000030.1 GCA_900316235.1 uncultured Bacteroidales bacterium | reverse complement strand
GGTTGTATTCATACTCGGATGGCCACCATTTGATGTATTTTTCTCCGATGCAGCCATATAGGGTGTATTCTGTATAGGTTTGGAATGCGTTGCCTCGGGTGGTGGAATTCTTACCAATCACCACTACGTTTCCTGTGTAATGCCCGTCCTCAATGCAGGATGACATAAACAGACAGGCCGCAACTACCAACAGTTTCTTCATGCTGCGTCCTCCTTTCGTTCGCCCTTGGGGCATGACTGGCGGCTGTTGCAGCTTTCTTCGTCGCATTTGCAGCATGGAATACCCTTGCTGCAGCACGAATAATTCACCATGGTGCAGTCCGGGCAGAATGCTGTTTCCTCTCGCTGGTCCTTCGGCGATGCTTCGGTGGTGTCCTTTACCTCCTGCATCAGTTTGCCGCCTAGCTCCAGCGCCCTGCGCCTTATCTGCTCGGCGGTGTAGCCGCCGGTGGCGAAGGTCAGCGCGTTGTAGACCGTCTTCTCGCTCACCGGGAACTCCTTCTTCAGCTCCACCCGGATTTCGGGAGTGATCTTTATCCTCTTTTCTGCTTCCATATAAAATTGTATTATTGTTTATTTCCTCGTGCGTTATTGATAGCGCTCAATTTCTCATCTGCCTCACAGACCGCTTTCTTAAACGCTTGCATAAATTTCTCGTTTTCGTTGCAGTAGTCGACAACCTCGTTTATCTTGTGGATAACATCATCGAAGGTTGCCATGATTTCCAGACGTTCCATAAATTTTATTTTTCTAATTCGGAAATTATTGCTACTTTTGTAAAAATTACGAGTGCAAAAATAATAAAAATTTTTATACTTGCAAGAAAAAATTTATAAAAATATGGATAGCGTCAAATCTCGATTGCTGCAATTTGCTAAAGTTCAAAATCTTATGTTAATGGATTTTTATGAAAAAATTTCCATTGCCCAGTCGAATTTTAGCGGAAAAGGTGCTGATTCTGCTCTGTCAACTGATAAAATCATACATATTTTGAATGTATACCCGGAACTTTCTGCCGACTGGCTTTTGCTCGAGAAAGGGGAAATGCTCCGAAAAAATAACTCAAAAAACATCAATATCACCTCCGGGCCGCAATCCCTCGCCGGCGACGGCACCCTCAACATCGAGGCACCCTCCCAGCTCCTCTCAATAATCGTTTCCCAACAGGAAACAATCAACCGCCTCTCCTCCACCGTCGACCGTCTCTCAAGATAGCAACTTTATGTCAAATTACTACTATTTCAGAGAATGTTTTCCTTATTTGGTTTGCCGGGAGGATAGGGTTATTATTTTAAAGAATAGGAACTATTCTGTCATATATGCCTGCACACCGCCCCCTCGTTCTCATCTGTCCTGGAAGCTGATGGTGGATTCGTGCGCTGCTCCTTATGAGGATTCTGTCCGGGAAGACTGTTTCTATCTCTACGATGATGCCTCCAACCCCGTCAACCAACGTGGTGGCATGAATTCTCCCTTGATGTCGGCTTATTTGGACAGGATGCTCTCCCTGATACATATTTTGCGCAACTACGAGCCTGTTCTGGTCGGGATGCCATCTGACATTAATTTTAACACAGGGCGGTTCGAGCCCCGACACACTCTAACGAACTATGGTACAAATACCTGCATAAAGTGACCTAAGACCCCGAATTACAACGGCTTTACAACGAAAAACGTGAAAATTAACAAAAATATCAACCCTCAAACAGCTGTCAACCAGCAACAAAAGGAGCTGCAAGTGTCACGGAGTTTTCTCGTGGGTTCGAGCCCCACCTCCCACCCTAAAGAGAGACCAAAAAAGGTCTCTCTTTTCTTTGTACAACAGCAAATTAAACGAATTAAACGAAGCTACGCAGTCCGATTGCAAGCGAATTACTCTAAGCTACGCAATCCGCACTTGCGAAAGCATTCGAGTAATTAGCTAAAAAAATGAAAAAATTAGCCTGCGTAGCTTCGTTTAATTCGAGGAATTCACCGTTCCAATAAAAAATTTTAAAAACATAACATGCTGACAATCAACTTTTCACTTTTTACCTTTCACTTTTTACTTAAAAAAATTTTGCCAGTATTAAAAATGTTCGTACTTTTGCACCCGCTTTCAAGATAGGAAGCTCAAGTTGAAAAACAAGGATTGGTCCGGTAGTTCAGTTTGGTTAGAATACATGCCTGTCACGCATGGGGTCGCGAGTTCGAGTCTCGTCCGGACCGCCAAACAAATTCAGAAACAGCACTCACAACGAGCGCTGTTTTGTTATCCGGGGCTGCTTGGTTTTGACAGCAGGGATGATGGATTTGTAAGCATGCAGGCTGACGCACCAGAAGCCTTAACCACAGATGCAAAAAGATAATTGGCGAAAACAACTACGCTCTCGCTGCCTAACCGAAGCACAGTAAGTTCGGCTTAATTCCCGCGCAAGGCGCGGGAACGGGACATCTCCCAGCCGCCCCGACCGTCGGCTGCTGATACGGAGGTGCTCATAAAGACGGGATAGCTCGCACGACGTCTCTACCTGCGGGCGAAAATTTAGAGACTACGGGTGGCCTTGGGTGCCGATGTCCGGAGCCACCCCGACAACCAACCACTGGATAAGCATGTAGAAAGCAGGTTTGTCACCTGTCTGGACGGCGGTTCGAGTCCGCCCAGCTCCACACAATAAATCCTTCCATAACGCGTTATTTGCTATATGGAAGGATTTATTTTGGCTGCAGGATTAGGAACACGTCTGAGGCCTCTGACCGATGATAGACCCAAGGCTCTGGTGGAGGTAGACGGCACCACATTGTTGGAATTGGCCATCCACCGACTAGAGGAGACCGGCATAGAACATATAGTGGTTAACGTACACCACTTTGCCGACAAAGTCATTGATTTTATCCATAACCACCCATGGCAATCCACGATAGACATCAGCGACGAACGCTCGTCGTTGCTCGACACCGGTGGCGGACTGAAACATGCCGCACCACTATTCTCTAGAAAGGAGAATGTGTTAGTGCATAATGTGGACATCCTCTCTGACATTAACCTGCGTGAGGTGGAGATTTTCCACAAACAACAAGGGAACCTGGTGACACTATGCGTAAGCCGGCGCAACACCAAACGGTTGCTGGCATTCACCGACGAGGGTTCCCTTATTGGCCGTGCAGAGAACGGATTGGCTTTCAGCGGCATCTCCGTAATCTCGCCTGAATTATTCAACCTCCTTCCGAAAGCAGACCACCCCTATCCCATTATTGACGAATATATACGACTGAGCAGCGACAAACACCGAATCGGCGCCTATATCCACTCTGCCGACCACTGGCTCGACGTAGGGAAACCTGAAACCCTTGAAAAAGCAAGACAATGGACACTTTCCTCAAACAGATAGCCCTCCGGATTGTCAACGAGCATCCACAAGATACCGACCAAGTGCTGGTGGTGTTCAACAACAACCGCTCGAAACGTTTCTTCATCAAGCAATTCGACACCCTTGGAAAGGCCACCTTCCTCCCCCAAATCATGACCATCGACGAATTGATTTCACAACTAGGGGGACTAGAGATTGTGTCCAAAGAGTTCCTTTTATTCGAACTCTATCAAATTCATGTGGAATTGGGCGGAAACGAGCGTAAATACCAGACCTTCGAGGATTTCATCTCTTTCGGCGACTTGATGATAGGCGACTTCTCGGAGATTGACCAATACATGGTCAACCCTGAGGAAATCTTCGACAACCTGCACTCCCTAAAAGAAATCGGAGAATGGGACATCACGGGAACACCTCTCACGGAGTTCCAAAAAAAATATCTGGATTTTTACCGCTCCCTATACCAATATTATACCCGCCTACGGGAGAAACTATTGAGAAAAAAGCAAGCCTACAGCGGTATGGCCTACCGACTAGTGGCTGAAAGTATTGCTGAAAAGGCGAACAACAATTCCTTTAGTGCCATCTATTTCATTGGCTTCAATGCTTTGTCGAAATGCGAGGAGAGAATCATCGGCGAGTATGTACGCCGCGGCATCGGCCACCTGCTGGCCGACAATGACGTTTACTATCTGGAACCCAGCCAAGAAGAAGAGGCTGGGCGCTTCCTCAAGAAGCACATGGAAACCTTCCCTGAACTGAAGCCCGAGGGCCCGTCACACTTCAACACTCATCCCAAAGAAATCACGATCATAGACTGTCCGGAAAATATCCTGCAATGCAAATTTGCCGGACAGCTATTGTCTAAACATCCCGAATGGCTCACCCCCAAAGAAGCCGAAAGCACCGCCGTGGTTCTGGCCGACGAAAAACTTCTTATCCCCACCCTCAACGCCCTCCCCGACATCGGGATGGCGTATAACGTCAATATCACCATGGGCTATGCCTATGCAGACAGCATGGTACACGCGCTGGCGATAAAGGTCTTTTCCCTCTATCGACAGCACACCAGTCGTGGCTACTATCACAACGACGTTATGGAGATACTCTCCGACCGTTTTGTATGCCGTCTGCTTGAAGCGCCCAATCTGCGGCGGAAACTGGAGAGAGTGATGAGGAGCGAAAACCTCATCCGATGTAATACTGAAAGTATTATAGACACACTAAAAAAGGCAGGTATCACCAACCCCGAATTAATATCATTCCTCTTCCCCGAAGAGGCACCGTCTCCCGACGGCAACCTGTCTCTATTGCGACAACTAGCATCCCTCATTGCAAATAGTGACCTTCTAGAGAAAAATCCCAAAGAAAAGCAGTCCTTGGGGAGCCTGGCCGAAATTCTCGACAACCTGGATGAGTTGTTGGGAACCTACCCCGATACCGTGGAAAACATCAATACCCTGGAAAAAATCTACAGCCGCATTGCCAGCCGACACTCTATTTCACTCATTGGCGAGCCCCTCATGGGACTGCAGATTCTCGGTATGCTGGAGACTCGCAACCTCGACTTCAAGCGCGTCATACTCCTCTCGGCCAACGAAGGCATCTTGCCTGCAGGCCGAAGCGAGAATACTCTCATCCCATTCTACCTTAAGAGACAGAAAGGCCTACCGACCTATGTGGAGAAGGACAGCGTTTATGCTTACAACTTTTACCGCTTACTTCAACGAGCCGACGAAGTCTATCTGCTCTTCAGTTCCGAAAGCGATGGCATGGGGAAAGGCGAAGCCAGCCGATTCATAGGACAGGTAGAATGCGAGCTAACCCCTTCTTTCGGCATCAAAACCCATCATATTGCCGTCAAAGCCGACACCAGTCTCACCGACATCACACCACGGCAGGAAGTAGAAAAGACCTCCCTTATCATGCAACGCCTCGCCACCATGGGCAAGCACGGTCTGTCTCCCACCAGTTTCTGCGACTACGTCGACTGTCCGATGAAATACTTCTATTCCCGCGTGATGAAAGTCAATGAAGTCGAAAGTATAGATGAAGACCTCGATGCCTCACAACTGGGAAGTTCCATTCACAGTGTTCTAGAGAAAGTCTATTCCGGACTCCTAAACCAGCCACTGACAGCCGAGATGCTGGCGAAGGCTCTTGAGGAACTACCCGCACTGATGTCTGATGCTTTTGAGAAGCTCTACTCTGGCGGGCGAAACACCGAGGGTCGCAATCGTTTCCTCTACTCGGTAGCCGAATCACAACTACGCCACATCCTGGAGCAGGAAAAGGCACGACTGGAGCATGGAGAAAAACTAATTATCAAAGCTGTGGAAAACGACAGCAACCGCTATTCCATCCTCCCAGGGGTCGAACTGAAAGGAACGATAGACCGAGTGGACGAACACAACGGATGCCTGCGCATCATCGACTACAAGACCGGACGCCTTGATAAAAAAGAAATCACCTACAATGACCGTGACGAAAGAATGCCCGGGAAATGGCTTCAGTTGATGTGGTATACCCTGCTATACTTCCGCAATAACCATCCTTCCGACCCCCTCATCAAATCAGGCATCTACCCCTTGCGCAACATGCGTTCGGATGTCAAACTGGCCACCTGGGATATTGGCGACGGCAACGACCCCGAGGCTATCACACCGGAGAAACTGGACCGCTTCGAAGAACTCCTGCACGAAAAAATAAGCGACTTGATGAATCCCGACATCCCATTCCGCGCCACCCCGACAAAAGAGGCCTGCCGCTTCTGTCCCGTAAAAAACTTCTGCCCTTCCTCCCTCTGATTCCACAACACTATAAAAAAACTTTTTCTCAGTTTTTTTCTTCAAACCAAAAAAAAAGTTTATATTTGCAAGTTAAACAGCGGACACAAAGAATAGGTAAAATCCTGCTTATGTGTCTAATAGAATATGTATATAAACAGAATATTAGTATAAAAATGAGAAGAACATTCTTTGTCCTGATGCTCGCTACGGTGCTGCTCTCCGGCTGCAGCGGACTGTCGAAAATGAAATCCAAAAGCAACAAAGTACGCTACCAAGCCAACCCCAATCCCGTGGAAACCATGGATGACAAGGTCGTGGTGAAATTCACAGGTCAGGTTCCCGAGAAATACTTTGACAAAGGCTGTGCTGTATTCATCCAGCCCGTCTTTTCGTGGGAAGGTGGCGACATACCACTGGAACCCCTGACCCTCAAGGGTGAGAAAGTGGACGGCGACGGCACCATCATCAACTATTCCAAAGGAGGCCGCTTCACCTACAGCGACATGTTTGACTACAAACCCGGCATGGAAACCGGCCGCGTCACCTTGACGCCCATAGGCTATTCAGCCAGTCACACCAACGAGGACGCCCGTTTCATGGAAGATGTCATCCATACCAATAACGGACAAACATTCTCCACTGTTCTCCTCTCCGACGGCGTCAACAACACCTCCTCCTGGGTCGACATCAAAGGCAACATCTCCATCGCCCCCATCAACTACAACAAGACTCAGGGCATCGTCGAAACTGCTGACATCTACTTCCTCAACGGCACTTCCAACCTCGACTGGGACTTCGAGATGAATCGCAAGTTTGACTGCTACAACACCTTCCTCAACCTCAAGCGCATCATGCTCGAGCAAGGCCTGCCCAAACAAATCAGCATCACCGGCTGGGCCTCGCCCGAAGGCGAAGAGACCGACAATGTGGGTGTGTCGAAAAACCGTGCCGACGTTGCCACCGCACAACTCAACAAACTTCTCGATGAAGTGCTCACCGTCATGGCCAAACGCGCCAAAGTAAAACCGCAGGATGTGGAATACTACAAATATCAGCAACTCAAGAAACTCATCATCACCAACCGCGCCGCTGGCGAGGATTGGGTACACTTCGTGGTGATGGTTGAGGGTTCTGACATCCAGGACAAACACGCCATCATCAACATCGTCGAAACCCAACAAAACGTGCTCAAACGAGAACAAATGATTCGCAACATGGCCGAGACCTACGAGGAACTGCGCGAAGAGATATTCCCCAACCTGCGCCGTGCCCAGATTGCCCTCTATTACAGCGAAGCCCGCCGCACCGACCCCGAGCTCGCCAAACTGGCCTCCCTGCAGCCCGCCAAGCTCTCGTTCGACGAACTAATGTATGCCGCCTATATCAACTACAACTACGACACCAAACTGAAATACTACAAGTGGGCCACCGAGAACCACCCGCAGGAGTGGGCAGCCTGGAACAACGCCGGTGCCGTGGCATTCTATCTTGACTCTATCGACGAGGCCGAGCGCTACCTCAACGTAGCCCGCGACATCAATCCCCACAACCCCGACGTGCTCAACAACACCGGCCTGCTCTTCTTGGCCAAGAAAGACTATGCACTGGCCAAATACTACTTTGAGGAAGCCAAACGTCAGGGCAGTTCCGACGCCGACGTCAACATCCCCATCCTCAACCTCAAACGTGGCAACTATGCAGAAGCCCAAAAGAGCCTCAAAGGCAACACCTGCACCTATAACTTGGCCTTTGCCCAACTGATGAACGACGAGACCAACACCGCCATCCGTACCCTCAACTGCTGCCTCGACCAGAACGCCGACGTCAACTACCTCCGTGCTGTCTGCTATGCCCGCCTCGGCGACCGTACCAACTGTCTCAAGAACCTCAAGGCCTCCATCGACGACAAGTACGACTACAAGCGCAAAGCCGCTGTCGACACCGAGTTCCGTGAATACTGGGATGACGAGGAATTCCGTCTCATCATCAAGCTTTGGTAAGCGATGATCAAACGCCAAATTCCCAATCTTATCACCCTCGGCAATCTGCTCTGCGGGGTAATTGCCTGCTATTTTGCAGCCAGAGGCAATGTACAGGTTGCCGCATTGTTCATTTGCCTCGGTATCTTCCTCGACTTCTTCGATGGATTGGCTGCACGATTGTTGAATGTAGCCTCACCTCTGGGCAAAGAGCTTGACTCGCTGGCCGACGTGGTCACCAGCGGCGTGGCTCCGGGAATCATCCTGCTCCACCTCCTGCGCGATAACGCCTCGCAGTGGTTGGCCCTGGTAGCGCTACTCGTACCTCTTTTTGCAGCCTACCGTTTGGCAAAATTCAACCTTGATACTCGTCAGAGCCATTCTTTCCTCGGACTCCCCGTACCCAGCAATGCATTGATATGGGTCGGACTTGCCTTGTGGCAAGGTATCCCGGAAAACAACATCACTTTCGCCATCGCCCTCGTCATCATCTCCCTCGTCACCAACATCCTGATGGTCTCCGAGATGCCTATGTTCTCGCTGAAGGTCAATTTCAAAGACATGAGTTGGAAGTCCAACGCCGTGCAGTATATCTTCCTCATCGGCTGCGCTTTGATTATCGGCGTCACCCGCCAGTGGTACGCCCTCTCGCTTATCATCCTGTGGTACATCATCCTTTCCGCCATCACGCAAAAGAAACATGCTGAGTGAGCTGAAAAACATCCGCATCGACGACTACGACTACCCCTTGCCCGACGAGCGCATCGCCAAGTTCCCCATAGAACAGCGCGACCATTCCAAATTACTCTGTCTCAAGGAGAACACTATCTCCGAACATCATTTTTACGACCTACCCTCGTTGCTGCCTAGCGACACCCTACTCTGCTTCAACGACACCAAGGTCATCCATGCCCGCCTCTTCTTTCACAAAGAGACTGGTGCCGTAATAGAAATCTTCTGCCTCGAACCCCACAATATGCCTGTCGTCCAGGCCTTTGAGCAGCGCGAACGCTGCACCTGGACCTGCTTCATCGGCAACAACAAGAAGTGGAAAGGCGGATCCCTTTCGTTGACCGTAAGTCTCGGCACCGCCAAGACCACCCTCACGGCCACCCGCCGCGAGGCCGTGGGCAACGCTTGGATTGTCGACCTCGAATGGACCGGAGGACAGAGTTTCGCCGAAGTCATCGAGGCTGCAGGCGTCATTCCCCTGCCGCCCTACCTCCACCGCGAGGCCGAGGCCAGCGACGCCACCCGTTACCAGACCGTCTACGCCCACCACGACGGCTCCGTGGCCGCCCCAACGGCAGGTCTCCACTTCACACCAGAAGTATTCAGTGCACTGAAAAACAAGGGAATTGGTACAGAATATATCACCCTTCATGTGGGTGCCGGTACCTTCAAACCCGTAAACACACCCACCATTGGCGAGCACGAGATGCACGTCGAGCCGGTGCATGTCACCGCCGACAACCTACGTCGCATCATCAATCATCAGGGTCGTCCGCTCATTGCCGTGGGCACCACCACCGTGCGCACCCTCGAGAGCCTCTATTGGTTTGGTATACAGATCGATACAAACCCCCATCTCGACCACATGCATGTCCGCCAATGGGACCCATACGAACTTGACACCCATAACCTTGGCTATGTCGACGCCTACCGCAACATCCTCCAGTGGATGCAAAATCACGACACTGACCGTCTCGACGGTGTCACCCAACTCATGATAGCCCCCGGCTACCAGTATCGAGTTATCAACGGATTGATAACCAACTTCCACCAGCCCAAAAGCACACTGCTGCTTCTGGTCTCCGCTCTCATTGGCGACCGCTGGCACGAGTGCTACCGCTACGCCCTCGACCACCAGTTCCGTTTCCTCAGCTATGGCGACAGCTGCCTCTTCTTACCTTGAGCAGCTATGAAAGCTTTTTTCCAAAATCTCCTTCAAACCCTTTTCCCCAGCACCTGCGCCTGCTGCGGTGATGTGCTATTAACAGGAGAGAAACAAATCTGTATCAACTGTTTAGCCAATCTCACCGCGACCTTCTACAGCGCACACGACGACAACCATACCGAGCGACAGCTCGCGGGACGCATACCCTACCAACACGCCACTTCCCTCTATGTTTTTCGGAAAGGGAACACCGTCCAACAACTCGTCCATGCCATGAAGTTCCATTCCAACAGCGACTTGTGCATCTTCATGGGCCGTCAAATGGGGCTTGAGCTACTCCATTCGGGCCGCTTCGACGACATTGACCTCCTCGTTCCCGTCCCCCTGCATTGGCGCCGACGGCTGCAACGCGGTTATAACCAGAGCGAACTCCTCTGCCGCGGCATCTCGGAGGTCATGGGGCGTCCGGTGAACAAGCGGGCTTTGGTGCGTCATCGTAACACCCACCAGCAGAGTATGCAAGCCTCCGGAGACCGCGAGGAGAACGTCAGGGACGCCTTCTCCGTCCGTCACCCCGACGACCTCCAAGGGAAGCACCTCCTGTTGGTCGACGACGTCCTCACCACCGGAGCCACCCTCGGCAGCTGTTGTGATGCCTTAAAATCAGTCAACAATCTGAAAATCAGCATTGCCACACTTAGCATTGCCCATTAGCGGAACCTCGTAAAACGCCTGCCACACTCTTAGTGCTAACTACCTATCAATCACCTATCAACTCCCTACCAACTCCTACCGTGGTAGGAGTTGGTAGGGAGTTGATAGAGTCATGGTAGGTCAATGGTGCGAGGAGGGAGGCAAACAGACGGAATGAAAAAATACCCTTCCGGCTTATTTTTTATTTGCATAATAAAATGAAAAACATTATTTTTGTTGTTTCAATTCAGACCAGATCTATAAATAAAATACTAATTGACAATTAATTAAAGAAATGAAATACAAAAGAATATTGCTCAAACTGAGCGGAGAATCGTTGATGGGAAGCCAGAGCTACGGCATCAGTCCCGAGATGCTCACCCAATATGCCGCCGACATCAAAGGCGCTGTGGAACAGGGTTGCGAGGTGGCTATCGTCATTGGCGGCGGTAACATCTTCCGCGGCCTCAGCGGTGCCGCCAAAGGCATGGACCGCGTGCAGGGCGACTACATGGGTATGATGGCCACGCTCATCAACAGCATGGCCCTTCAGGCCGAGTTGGAAAAACAAGGCATTAAGACCGAATTGCTTAGCGGTCTAGCCATCGAACCCATCTGCAAAGAGATGAGCCGTCGGCGTGCTATCGAAGCCATGCAGGCCGGCAAGGTAGTTATCATCGGTGGCGGTACAGGAAATCCTTTCTTTACCACCGACACCGCCTCGACCCTCCGTGCCATTGAGATTATGGCCGACGTCATCCTGAAAGGTACGCGCGTGGACGGCGTCTACACCGCCGACCCCGAAAAGGACCCCACGGCCACCAAGTACCAGACCCTCTCCTACAGCGAGGCGCTGGAAAAGAAACTGAAAATCATGGATCTTACCGCCTTTGCACTGGCCGAGGATAACAACCTGCCCATCTATGTATTCGACATGAACCGTCCCAGCAACCTGCTCAAGGTGGTCAAGGGAGAAGAAATCGGCACACTGATTAGCAAATAATAATAAAACAACAACAATATGAACGACTTATCGAAAGCCTGCCTCGACGAGGCAAAAAACAGCATGAAGAGTTCCATCAACTTCTTGGAGAAGGAGTTGACCAAGATTCGCGCCGGCAAAGCCAACCCCGGTATGCTCGACGGCGTGAAAGTGGACTACTACGGCACCATGACCGACATCAGCCAGGTGGCCAACATCAACACCCCCGATGCCCGCAGCATCGTCATCCAGCCCTGGGAGAAAACCCTCGTGGGTGCCATCAACAAGGCCATCCTCGACGCCAACCTCGGCTTCACGCCCCGCCATGAAGGCGATATCCTGCGCATCACCGTTCCTCCGCTGACCGAGGAGCGCCGCAAAGAGCTCTGCAAGGCCGCCAAAGTGGAGGTAGAAAACGCCAAAGTCAATGTCCGCAACGTGCGCCGCAATGTTATGGACAAAGTCAAAAAACTGAAAGACAAATCGGTACCTGAAGACGAGGTGAAGCAGGTGGAGAAAGAACTCCAGGACATCACCGACAAGAACATCGCCGAGTGCGACAAGATTTACGCCGCCAAAGAAAAAGAAATCATGAGCATCTAGGCAATCCTAGGTTCTCCTAGGATCACCTAGGCCTTCCTATGACTATTGTGAAACTTGACTCTGTGGAGTCCACCAACAAGTATTGTGAAGCCCTCGACCTCGCGCAGGTGGAGGACTTCACTTGCTATTGGGCTCTGGAGCAGACTTCCGGCATCGGGCAAAGGGGGAACCACTGGGAGGCCGAATCTGGCAAGAATCTCACCTTCAGCCTCGTGCTCCATCCTACCTTCCTCCCCGCCGAACGTCAATTCAAGTTGACCCAAGCTCTCTCGTTAGCACTAATCGACTTCCTATCACCTTTCACTTTCCACCTTTCACCTTCCATCAAGTGGCCAAATGACATATACATCTCCGGCCACAAAATCTGCGGCACCCTCGTCAGCACCCGCCTTCAGGGCACACAAATAGCCTCTGCCGTTTGTGGCATCGGACTCAATATCAACCAAATGATATTCCCCGACTGGGTACCCCACCCCACCTCGCTCGCACTACTGACAGGCAAGGACTACAAACTGGACCAGTTGCTGGAAGTGCTGCTCGGTTGCATAAAGAAAAGATATCTGGAATTGCAATCCGGACAAAATCTTGAACCGGAATACCTTGAACACCTAATGAACTTGGGCATCCCTATACATTATATATATATAGGAGAAAATATCATTGCCACCATCACCGGCATCGACCCCTATGGCCACCTGCTCTTGACGACCGCCGACGGCCGCCGCCTCTGCTGCGGAATGAAGGAAATCAGCCTTTTAGCGTGATTGGTGCATAATTTTCTTTACCAGGAGGGAGACCACGGCATCGTACTCTTCCTCGCTGTTGGCGCAAAAGATGTAAACTGCCTGATTAAGGTAAGAGATGCCAATGTAGCAGCTGCCTGCAATGTCAATCTCCTCGTTCTTGATAGGGGCGTTCTCTCGCGGATTGCTGCGGCTGCGACGGGCGAAAAGTACGGCATCGTAGCCCTCACCGAGGCCCGCCTGCTGCTCAGGAGAGAGTTCTCCAATGTAAAATTCCTTCTTCATCCAGTCCCATCCCTCGTTGTCCTCGGCCTCAATAACCGTAACATCAACACGCGAGGTGCTGTCGATGGCGAAATTATTTACCGACGCCACCTTGACACCCGGCTGCGAGGCATAACGCTTGTAGAGATCCGTCTGGCCGTGGGCTGCGAGCGAAGCGAGCAGCATCACCATAACCCATAACCCATAACCCATAACCTTTTTCATACCGAGAGGAATTTACGAATATCACTGATGACCGAATCTGCCTCACACTGGTTGTTGCAAACGACCACAGGTTCTGTCCTATCCTGGATGGTAGGCTTGGCTTTAAGCCTCCGCTGTAGAGACGCAGCAGGCTGCGTCTCCTTCAAAGCCTGTTGGGGAGACGCTGCTTCTATCACTGGAGACGCAGCCTGCTGCGTCTCTACGGACGAGATGGGAAATTCTCTCGCTTCCGCCATGAGGGGTTCTTGCTCACGTGGCAGCATTGTCAACATGCCGACACCAGCAACCATTATGGCGGCCACGGCCAGCGACACACGCTGCCAGATGATGCCCCTAACTTTACGTCCGGCAGCGGCAAAAACCTCGTCCTTGTGGGTCAGGCGCTCCAGTTCGACCCTTTCTTCGTCGTTCAGTGTACCTTCGCGGTATTTCTCCAGCAGGTATTGTATGGAATCGTTTTTCATATCTCGCTCAGTATTTTTCTTCTCAATTCGCAATGGGCATTGGCGAGGATTCGTTTCACCGTCGAAACACTCATCTGCATCATGCCTGCAACTTCGCTCAGCGTGTATCCGTCTTCGTCATGCAGTTCTACGAGGGCTTTGGCGATATCCGACAGCTCTTCTTTCTTCTCCGCCACTATGCGCAAGAGTTCTTCGTGTTCATAGTCGGTCACCAGCATCATTTCGTCGAGGCTCACCTGTCGGCATTTCCGCTTAAGAATAGCCAGGCTGTTATTCTTCACCACCCGTGCACAATAACTACAGACATCCCTCACCCCCAGCTGCAACATGGTTTTCACCAAAGCCTCCTGCACAGCCTCACGGGCATCATCCTCATCCTTGAGAATAGCCATCGCCACGCTATAGAAGTCCAGATAGTGATCTACCAGCAATTGTCGCTTCTCTGCCCTTTTCATATTATATAGAGTCAAAAGTGCCGTTTTTGGCTCACACTTTTAACATTTTTTCTAAATGAGGGAAATCCGTCAGTTGTTTTAGGCATCCCTTCTCGAAGTCCACAACTATGATAATCTCTTGCCTGCCATTGGTCAGCATCAGATAGGGTACTTTCAAGACGGTATTATAGCGGCAGGCCTGGTCACAGACCTTTTGGGTGAGAGGGATTTCACTTTTCTTGCACTCAACTATCATCCAAGGCTGGCCGTCTTGGTAGACAACGATGTCGCAGCGGCGTGTCATGCCGTTGAGAGTGATAGTACCTTCCACTTGCATCACCTCCAATGGATAGCCGCCCTCGACATGAAGCCTCTGTATGGTATACTGTCGCACCCACTCCTCCGGCGTCAGCGCCACCCATCGCCGCCGCACTGGGTCGAACACCTCGCGATGTCCCTCGCTTTCACGCGTAACGATATCAGTATATTGTACTTTCATCTGCGCCATCTTCTTCTGATTGTTGCTGGCGTTGTTTGAGGCCGTTATTAATTTTCCATGAGAAGCCGAGGGTGACTGTGGGTGAGAGACGCTTGGCCTTAACCACGCGGTTCATCTGATTGTCGTAGGTGCGGTGACCCCACCCGCCGGTGCAAAGGACGTCGCTAACGCGTAAACTGATGGTGCCACGGTGCTGGAGGATATCTTTCTTCACCGCCAGGTCGACCCAATAATTGGCATCCATCTCGGTCTGCAGGTCGAGCCACGGCGCCCAATACTGGCCACTGAGCTGGATGGTCCAGTCGCCGGGCAAGTTCATGTAGGAGCTGAACTTGCCGCTGGCCTGAAACGACGACTTGTCTTGGTTGTTGAGCAGCTCGGTACCCTCGATGGTGCTCTCGTAGAGGTTCACGCTGACGTTGATTTTCCACCACTGGAAAATCTGCCAGTCGACGATGAACTCCAGTCCGTAGTTGTAGCCGGTACTTAGATTAAAACTCGTCGAGGCACGGTAGCCGTCGTAGAGCGCGTTGTAGGGTTCCCACCAAGCGTACTTGTCGGCGCTGTCGGCACACCACATGAACCCGTAGCGGGTAATCATGTTGTTGGTCTGGCGGTAGTAGGCCGAGGCAAAGATGTTCACCTTGTTGATGCCCAGGTTATAACTCACCTCGAAGGCATTGGTGTACTCGGGGTCTAGGTTGGGGTTGCCGAAGCTTATCTGGTCACCTTCGCGAACATCCATATAGGGGTTGAGATCCCAGAAGTGGGGACGGTGCACACGGCGGCTGTAACTCACCTGCATGCTCTGCATGTCGCTGAACTTGTACGATAGATGCAACGTGGGATAGATCTGCCAGTAGGTCTTGTCGACGGTGGTGGCGGGATGGTTGAGATCCTTGCCGTTGATGAACGAATACTCACCACGCAGACCTGCCTGCAGCGAGAGGTTCTCAGTGAGGGTGCCGCCCAGGGTGCCGTAGATGCCATGCACCTGCTGGGTATAGTCGAAATGGGTCGACGAAGTGGCGTCAAAGAGATGCGTAGTGGTGCTAGTGGTGCGGTAGTAGTCAGCCCGCTGGTTGGGCCAGTCCATGCGACCCTCGTAGCCAGTCTCAAGCCGCCAGCCATTGTCGAAGGGGCGCAGCCAGTTGAGTTTGAGGTTCAATGCCTGGTGGTGGTTCTCGGTCTCGCTCTCGCGGAGGTAGTAGTGGTCGTATTGGGCAGCGACATCGTTATAGACCTGTTCCTGCTCGCCCTCGCCCGTCACCTTGCGGGTGCTGAAGGTGGCATCGAGGGTCAGCTCCTCATCCTTGCGGTCGAACTTCTTCGTGTATAAAAGGTTGAACGAGTGGTTTTGGTTCACATTGTCGCTACTGGTGGTCTGGTTGTAGTGCAGCGAGTCGTTGGGATTGTACACGTCTTCGGCGTAGATGTCGCTGTGGCGCTGACGGTTGCCACCGCGCAACTGGTAGGAGAGCAAGAGGCTGTTGTGGTCGTCGAAATAGTATTCGCCGCCAATCTTGAAGCTTCCCATATAGTTGGGGTTGAGACTGTACTGGTCGATGTCGTAGTGCGACCGCGTTGTGCCTCCGAGGTTCAGGTACTCAATGTCGGAGTTGGAATGGTTGCCGCGCTGGCGCACGCCACCGTCGGCATTGAAGAAGAGGTTGTACTTCTCGGTGGTGTAGTTTAGGCTGACGTTGGTCATGGCCGTGGGGATGAGGCGCGGCAATTCGTCGGGCACCATAAAGGGCACCGGGGCACCGACATTGGTACTCACCACGCCATTGAGGCCCAGAGCTCCTGCAGTCTTGTCCTTGAGCTTGATATTGATGATGCCGCTCATGCCCTCGGGGTCGTACTTGGCCGAGGGGTTGGTGATGACCTCGACATTCTCTACCGTCGAGGCGGGAATCTGCTCGAGCAGCGAGGCCAGGTCGCTGGAGAGTAACTCGCTGGGGCGACCGTTGACCAACACCTTGACATTGGTGGAGCCACGCAGCGTCACGTTGCCGTCGTTGTCCACAGCCACGCTGGGTACCTGCTCCAGTACATCGGTGGCGGTGCCGCCACCAGCCACAATATTCTTATCCACATTCACCACGCGCTTGTCGAGCTGGTATTCCACCATCGAGCGCTCGGCGGTGATTTCCACAGCCTCCATCATGGTGCCGGTAGTCTTGAGTTGCACCTTGCCAATATTCACCTCGCGGTGCTTTTCGCTGAGAATCACAAAGTCTTTATAGTACCAGGTGTCGTAACCCATAAAAGTGACTCTCAAGATATAACGCCCGTAAGGAGCCGAAAGGGAAAAATGACCGTTACTCTCACTCACGGTACCATTAACCAACGAGGAATCGGTTGCCTTGAGCAGTGCCACAGTGGCATATTCTATATTTTCTCCAGTGCGTGCGTCAATCACCCGACCACGCATGCTTCCTTGCTGCGCCATGGCGTTCATCGCCACTGCGCAGAACAATATCATTATCAGCCGTTTCATTACTGTTGTTTCGGTTGGCGCACAAAGTGCGGCATCTCGAAGGGAATCTCAACCGAGTACTCGATGAGACCGCCAAAAGTTCCATCCTCCTTGTACCAAGGAGTCTGATAGATGAGTTTCTTTACCTTGCTGCCGTCGGCAAGAGTCTTCTCGATGGTGTAGGCGTTGAGCTCTTGATGTTCTAACAACCCTTTGAGCTTGGTTTTCGCCGGCTCGGGGTGGCAGTTCATCAAGTTGTAGCCGACGATTTTCTGGCCGTGACTATTGACATCGGCCGAATGCTGGTTCATATCAAGAATATTGCCATCCTCGTCGCAGACGGTGATGGCAATATTCTTCAGTCCTTCAAAGTACTGCTCCATGTCTTATTTGCATTGCAGGGCAGCGAGGGCGATACTGTAAAGCTTGGTCTTGGCACTGTCGCCGCGGCTGGTGAGGACGCAGGGGACGCGGGCACCCATCACCATGCAAGCGAGCTCGGCATGGGCAAACTTGGTGCAAGCCTTGTAGAAGATGTTACCGCTCTCGATATTGGGGAACAGCAGGCAGTCGGCGTCACCGGCAACCTCGCTGGTGAGTTTTTTGGTCTGGGCGCTCTCCTTGTCGATGGCGCAGTCGAGGCTCAGAGGACCGTCGACCACGGCACCGGGAATCTGGCCACGCTGGCTCTGCATACCGAGCCAAGCGGCTTCAGCGCAAGCGGGCATTCCGATGGAAACCTGCTCGGTGGCGGCGAGGACAGCCACCTTGGGTTTGGGATTCTCGAGGCTCTTCGAGACCTGGATGAGGAAGTTCATAATGGCGGTCTTCTGCTTGAAGTCGGGAGCGGGGATGATAGCCATATCACTGCAGCAGAGCAGCTTGTGATAGGCAGGAACTTCCATGACGGCCATGTGGGTCAGCATATCGTTCTTCTTGCCGGGCATGAGGCCGCACTCCTTGTTGAGGATAGCACGCATGTACTTGTCAGTGGAGAGGAGACCCTTCATGAGGAAGTCGCCCTTACCCTCATTGATCATCTTCACTGCAACAGCACCAGCCTTGTTATCGTTGGCTTCCTGAACCATCTCGAATTTGTTGGGGTCGATACCCTCTTCGGCGCAGACTTTCTTCATGGTCTCGATGTCACCCACGAGGGTGGCTTCGACGATACCGCGGTCGATAGCGGCGCTCACGGCGCAGATGGTGTGGCTATCGTTGGCATAGGCAGCCACCAAACGTTTTTTACCTTTCGATTTGACCAGCTCCAGCAGGTCGTCAAGTTTCGTAATCATCTTATTAAGTGTTTTTTAATTGTTAATAAATCAATATTTGAAACTGCAAATATACAACATTCCCCGGAATAAAAAAAATGAAATTACAATCATATTGAGAATCAGTATCTAATACCCACCCTCTCTTACTCAACTCTTACTCCTCTCCTACTCCTCCCTTGGTCATCACTTACCGGGGCAAGAGATGGCAAGGCGATGGCAGGGCAGCTACAAAATAATTATATCTTTTTTTTGCAAAAAGATTTGGCCGGTAAGAAAAATCTTCGTATCTTTGCAGCGGAATGAGAGAGGTCGAGAACCTCTCTTTTTGTTAGTTATGATAGAGAAAATCAAGATATTAGAAATAGTAAACAATGCCTTGGACGGCAGTGAAAAGTTCCTTGTAAACCTTAAAATCACGCCCGACAACCGCATTTATGTCGATATCGACGGTGACAACGGCATCACCATCGACGACTGCATCGAGTTAAGCCGTGCCATTGAGGGGCAACTGGACCGCGAGGAGGAAGATTTCGAACTCAACGTGAGTTCCGCCGGTGCCGACCAGCCACTGAAACTCACGCGGCAATATCGCAAGAACGTGGGGCGCAACCTTGAGGTGGTAACCCTGGATGGTGAGCGCGCCGAAGGGATTTTGGAGGACGCATCCGACGAAGGCATCGTGCTCCGCACCAAGGGTACCAAGAAACAAGCTCCGGAGACTCTGCGTTTCGCCTACCGCGACATCAAGAGCGCCCGTGTAGCCATCAACTTTTGAAGAAAATCAACATAATAATAAACAATGAAGACGTTAGACTTGAGTGGTTCCTTTCAGGAATTCAAGGAATTTAAAAACATTGACCGCGAGACGTTGATGCGCATCTTGGAAGAGGTGTTCCGCACAGCCCTGGCCAAACGCTATGGTTCGGAGGACAACTTCGACATCATCGTGAACATTGACAAGGGCGACCTCGAAATCTTCCGCAACCGCATGATTGTGGAGGACGGCGAAGTAAAAGACTCCAGCCGCGAGATTGCGCTGAGCGATGCCCAGAAAATAGAGTCGGACTTCGAGGTCGGCGAGGAGTGCTCCGAGCCCATCTTGATGACCGAGTTCGGTCGCCGCGAGATTCTCTCCATCCGTCAGAATCTGGTAAGCAAAATCCAGGACTACGAGAAGAGCCTCATCTTCCAGAAATACAAGGAGAAAGTGGGCGAAATCATCGTCGGCGAAGTCTATCAGCCGTGGAACAAAGAGGTACTCATCCTCGACGAAGAGAAAATTGAGCTTGTGCTGCCCAAGAGCGAGCAGATTCCGGCCGACCGCTTCCGCAAAGGCGACACCGTGCGTGCCGTGGTGCTAAAAGTAGAGATGAAAAACAACAACCCCATCATCATACTCTCGCGTACCAGCCCCATCTTCCTTGAACGTCTGCTAGAGGCTGAGGTTCCGGAGATTTACGATGGTCTCATCACCATCAAGAACATCGTCCGTCAGCCCGGCGAGCGTGCCAAGGTGGCCGTAGAGAGCTATGATGACCGCATTGACCCCGTGGGAAGCTGCGTCGGCGTCAAAGGTGGACGTATCCACGGAATCGTCCGCGAGCTCCGCAACGAGAACATCGACGTTATCAACTACACTCCGCGTGTCGACGTGATGATTCAGCGTGCCCTCAGTCCCGCTAAGGTCAGCAACATCAAAATTAACGAAGAAGAGAAGAAGGCTGAGGTCTTTATGCAGCCCGACCAGGTGAGCCTAGCTATCGGCAAGGGTGGTTACAACATCAAACTCGCCTCCAAACTCGTGGGTTACGAAATTGAAGTCTACCGCGACTCTGACGAGGATTACGACGATGTCGCACTGGTGGAATTCAATGACGAAATTGACCAGTGGATTATCGACGAACTCATCAAGATTGGCTGCGATACCGCCAAGAGCGTGCTCGCCCTGCCCAAGGAAGAGCTCATAACCCGCACCGACCTTGAGGAAGAGACCATAGATCACGTCATCGAGGTTCTGAAATCGGAATTTGAATAAAAAATAGGAGGACTCGACAATATGGCAAGTTTCAGACTGAATAAAGTGGCCAAGGACTTCAACGTGGGTATCCAGACCCTCGCGGAGTACCTCGCCAAGAAGGGGCACCAAGTAGAGGCCAGCCCCAACACAAAGATTAGCGAAGAGCAGTATGAACTGCTGGCAACGGCTTTCCAGGGCGAACGCAAAGTAAAAGAGGAGGCTGACAAAATCGAGCTCGTTGCTAGCAACAGCAACCAGGTAGTGGAACTTTCCACCACCAAGGAAGAACTCGAGTCCGAAAACGAGGAAGTAATTATCAAGAACTATACTTCCGCCAAAAGTCCGGCCGAAGCGAAACCCGAACCCGAACCCGCTACCAAGCCGGAACCCAAAGCCAAGGATCCCGCTATTGAGGAAGTGGTCGAAGAGAAAAAAGAAACTCCTGTCATAAACGAGCCCGAGAAGACAGAATCCGAGACCACCGATGCCCCTACCGACAACAACAGTCCTTTCAAAGTAGTGGGAACCGTGGATCTCAGCGCCCTCAACCAGCGCATGCGTCCCGAGAAGAAGAAAAAGAAAAAAAGCGAACAGAAAGAGACCGAGGTGTCACTCGACACTACTCCTAAGCCAAAAGTTGTCAAGGCCGAACCTGTCAAAGCCGTCGAGCCAGAACCAGAGCCCGTCGAGGTTGAAACTCCGAAAGTTGAACCCAAACAAGAGCCCGAATTCATCGAGACTCAGTACCAGAAACTTGAAGGTCCCAAAGTACTCGACAAAATTGACCTCAGCCAGTTCTCCAAGGACGGTGCCGATACCCCCGGTAGCAAACGCAAGCGCAAGCATACCAAGAAGGAAGCCGTCAGCGCCCAGGAGGTGAAAAAGATTGGCGCAGAGGTAGCCAAAAAGGAGAGCAAAGAGAAGGAAAAGGCCAAGAAGGAGAGTCAACGTCTCGCCGCCCAACAGCAACAGGCTGCCGGTGGCAAAAAGAAGAAAAAGAAAGAAGATAAGAAGCCCGTTGAGATTGACGACAACGAGATTGAGAAGCAGATACGCGACACCCTCGCCCGTCTCTCCCCCATGGGCAAGTCGAAGACCTCCAAGCACAACCGCGAGAAGCGCCAGAAAGTGCATGCCTTGATGGAGGAGGAGATGATGCACGAGATGGAGCAGCAGAACGTGCTGCAGGTAACCGAGTTCGTCACCGCCAACGAGCTGGCCACCATGATGAACGTCCCCGTGACCAAGATTATCGCCACCTGCATGTCGGTGGGCATCTTCGTCAGCATTAACCAGCGTCTCGATGCCGAGACCATCAAACTCATCGCCGACGAGTTCGGCTTCGAGGTCAACTTTGCCTCCGAGGATGTGGTCAACACCATCCACAAGATTGAGGAAGAGGACCGTCCCGAAGACCTCGTGCCGCGCAACCCCATCATCACCGTCATGGGTCATGTCGACCACGGTAAGACCTCGCTCCTCGACTATATCCGCAAGACCAACGTCATCGCCGGTGAGGCTGGCGGCATCACCCAGCACATCGGTGCCTACGAGGTGCAGACGGCCGACGGCCGCAAAATTACCTTCCTCGACACCCCCGGCCACGAGGCCTTCACCGCCATGCGTGCCCGTGGTGCCAAGATGACCGATATCGCCATCATCGTCATCGCCGCCGACGACAAGATCATGCCGCAGACCATCGAGGCGATCAACCACGCCCAGTCGGCTGGTGTACCTATCGTCTTCGCCATCAACAAGATCGATAAACCCGGTGCCGACCCCGACCGCATCAAGACCGAGCTGGCCAACATGAACCTGCTGGTCGAGGAATGGGGCGGTAAATACCAAAGCCAGGATATCAGCGCCAAGAAGGGTATCGGCGTCGAGGAACTCCTCGAGAAGGTTATCCTCCAGGCCGACATCATGGAGCTCAAGGGCAACCCCAACAAGCGCGCCAAGGGCGTCGTCATCGAGAGCGCCCTCGACAAGGGCCGCGGCTACATCGCCAAACTCCTCGTCCAGGAAGGTACCATCCGCAAGGGAGACCCCATCGTGGCTGGTGCCATCGCAGGCCGCGTGCGTGCCATGTACAACGAACGTAACCAGGAGGTCACCTCCGCAGGTCCCTCGCAGCCCGTGCTGCTCCTCGGCCTCACCGGCGCCTGCCAGGCCGGCGACACCTTCAACGTCATGGAGAACGAGAAGGAGGCCAAAGACATCGCTGCCAAGCGTACCCAGCTGGCCCGCGAGCAGGGCCTCCGCACCCAGACGCACCTCACCCTCGAGGAAATCGGCCGCCGCCGCGCCCTGGGCAACTTCAAAGAACTCAACATCATCGTCAAGGGCGACGTCGACGGTTCCGTCGAGGCCCTCAGCGACTCCCTCATCAAGCTCGGTACCGACGAGGTGCAGGTCAACGTCATCCACAAGGGTGTCGGCCAGATCTCCGAGAACGACGTCACGCTGGCCATGGCCTCCGACGCCATCATCATCGGCTTCCAGGTACGTCCCTCCGTGGGCGCACGCAAGATGGCTGAGACCGAGCACATCGACATTCGCCTCTACAGCATCATCTACGACGCCATCAACGAACTCAAGGACGCCATCGAGGGCATGCTCGCCCCCGAAACCCAGGAGAAGATCGTCGCCAACCTCGAGATTCGCGAAACCTTCAAAATCAGCAAGGTCGGCACCATCGCCGGCTGTATGTGCCTCGACGGCAAAATCAACCGCCAGAGCAACATCCGCATCATCCGCGACGGTATCGTGGTCTACACCGGCAAGCTCGCTTCCCTCAAGCGCTTCAAGGATGACGTCAAGGAGGTGGTCAGCGGCCAGGACTGCGGCCTGAACATCGAAAACTACAACGACATCAAGGTCGGAGACATCGTCGAAGCCTACGAAGTTATTGAAATTAAACGCAAACTCTAATTTGCATACTGCTCCTGTAGTTCAATGGATAGAATAGAGGTTTCCTAAACCTTTGATCAGAGTTCGATTCTCTGCGGGAGTACAAGAATCACAACAGATGAAAAACATACGCAACTTCTGCATCATAGCGCATATCGACCACGGCAAGAGCACGTTGGCCGACCGACTGCTGGAGGTAACAAACACTATCAGTCAGCGCGATATGCAGGACCAAGTACTTGACGACATGGATTTGGAGAAGGAGCGCGGCATCACCATCAAGAGCCATGCCATCCAAATGAACTACCGCGACTATGTGCTCAATCTAATTGACACTCCAGGCCATGTAGACTTCAGCTATGAGGTATCTCGTGCCATCGCCGCCTGCGAAGGTGCGCTGTTGGTGGTCGATGCCACTCAAGGTATCCAAGCACAGACGATAAGCAACCTATATCTAGCCCTGGAAAACGACCTTGAAATCATCCCTGTGATGAACAAGATAGACCTCGACAGCGCCATGCCCGAGGAAGTAGCCGACGAGATTGTTGACCTTCTGGGCTGCAAGCCGGAAGAGATTCTGCGCTGCTCTGCCAAGACGGGCATGGGTGTGCCCGAGATACTGGACGCCATCGTCGACCGCATCCCAGCCCCCGAAGGCGACCCCAATGCGCCACTGCAGGCCCTCGTCTTTGACTCTGTCTTCAATCCCTTCCGTGGAATTATCAGCTACTTCCGCATCATGAACGGCACGCTGAAGACCGGCGACCATGTGAAGTTTTTCTCCACGGGCCGCGAGTACGATGCCGACGAGGTGGGCGTGCTACGCCTGAACATGGAGCCCTGCAAGGAGCTGAAAGCCGGAAACGTAGGCTATATCATCAGCGGCATCAAGACCTCAAAAGAGGTGCGCGTGGGCGACACCATCACGCATGTGCAGAATCCCTGCGAGAAACCCATCGAGGGTTTCGAGGCCGTCAAGCCGATGGTCTTCGCGGGTGTCTATCCCGTGGATACCGACGACTATGAGGAGTTGCGCGCCAGCATCGAGAAGCTGCAGCTGAACGATGCCAGCCTCACCTTTGAGCCCGAGAGTTCGCTGGCCCTGGGCTTCGGCTTCCGCTGCGGATTCCTCGGACTGCTGCACATGGAAATCATTCAGGAGCGCCTGACACGCGAGTTCAACATGGATGTCATCACCACGGTGCCCAACGTGCAGTACAAGGTGAAGCTGACCAACGGCAGCGAGATTGACGTCTACAACCCCTCAGGCATGCCCGAGCCGAACAATATCGCCGAGGTCTACGAGCCTTACATCCACGCACAGATCATCACCAAGGCCGACTTCATCGGCCCGGTGATCAAACTCTGCATGGACAAGCGCGGCATCCTCAAAAACCAGAACTACCTGACCACCGACCGCATCGAGATCACCTTCGACCTGCCTTTGGGTGAAGTAGTCTTCGACTTCTACGACAAGCTCAAATCCATTTCGAAGGGCTACGCCTCGTTCGACTACTACATCAACGGCTACCAGCCCTCGAAGCTAGTGAAGCTAGAGATACTGCTCAACGGCGACCCTGTCGACGCCCTGAGCACCCTCACCTATGTCGACAACGCCTACCCCATCGGCCGCAAGATGTGCGAGAAACTGAAAGACCTCATCCCGCGCCAGCAGTTCGACGTGGCTATCCAGGCGGCCATCGGCAGCAAGATTATCGCCCGCGAGACGGTGCGTCAGGTGCGCAAAGACGTTACAGCCAAGTGCTACGGCGGTGACATCACACGTAAACGAAAACTACTCGAGAAGCAGAAAGAGGGCAAGAAACGTATGCGCCAGGTGGGCAACGTGGAAGTGCCGCAGAGTGCTTTCCTCGCAGTACTGAAATTAGATTGAAATCATTAAACCTCAAACAAAATGAACAAGATTTTCAAATTTATGATGGCAGCTGTCATGATGATGGCCATGGTTGGTTTTGTTGCCTGCAAGAAGGACGACGACAAAAAATCCGACGATTCCCAGCAGCAGGAAACCTATGAGGAATCGACCTCGTTTGAAATCATCCACAACGGACAGGCTGTTGCCGCAGGTGCCACGGTGGAGCACACCTTCACCGCGGAAGAACTCGATATTGATGACGCTGATGTGGCCCTATATGTGAAAAACAAAACCGACAACACGCTTCAGCGTGTATACAAGGTGGAACTCGCTGAGGGACCCTCTTCCATGGAGCGGGCTCCCATTTGCTACGGTCAGTGCACCGACCGCTTCCTACCCTACACGTCAGAGGCTGTCAATCTGGCTCCCGGTACCGATAATACAGCCATCCAGATTCACCTCTATCCCAGCTCCCACGGCAGTGCCCATACAGGAACCTACAAAGTTACCATCGGAAATGGCACCAATCTTGAAGATCCACAAGTCTGCTTCGTGAAATTCAACTGGTAAGAGTGCGCTCATAGCGACGTACCTGCCAGAGGTACCATATCAGCAGGGACGCTTGAACAAGTGTCCCTGCTGTTGCATATAGTGTGATCGTCAATAGGAAGTCGCCCTGGCTAATGCCTACGGCAATGGCTGTCACTCGCAAAACTACCATCACAAGAAAGAATCCGAATTCGATGCGCTGGGTAGAGAAGACATTGGAGACGAACATCAGCGACGTGGAACAAAGCCCCACCAGCGCCAGCGGCAACAGAGCCTGAACATAAACGCCACAACCCTCCCAGCGGTTGCCAAAGCAGAAGACAAAAACCGGTTCGGAAAAGAACCATGCCAGTACACATATCGGCACTGCCACAGCCAACAGCATTACGAGGAACCGCCGTAGCATATGCATGGCAGGTAGGCGGTCACGCACAACCTCTGCTGTACGAGCATAGAGCACCCGCTCGAAAGCAGCACTGAGGATATTGACCGGCTGCAACGTGAAAGTCAGCGCCAATCCGAAGAGTCCCACCTCCGCACGCTCGAAATAAAGTGCGGCCCAGAGGAATGGCAGGTTGGACGAGAACGCGTTAATGAAATCCTTGGAGGCCACATAGTAGGGGAAGTTGCGATGTTTACGTGCTGCAGCCCTCTGCTCAGGCCTCGGGATACTACGATTATTTTGAATTTTCGAGATTGTCTTCAACCGCAACCGATAGTTAATGTTCGATGCTGCTCTGCCCAACACCGTCCCCAGCGGCAACCCACTTGTAGCAAAGCCCAGCACACCAAGGACAATCTTCATTACAGCACCAACCCCAGCGTTAACATTGTCAGAGAGCGCTATCTGCGCATACTGGTGAAAACGGTTGTAGAGGTAACTATAGACCCGTGAGGTACCACAAAAGAAAACCATCGGCGGGATGAGCAACACTATCCAACTCAATTGGGCGAAATTCCCCGGCAGGGTCCCTGTGAGCCAAAGTAACAGAGCCGCAGAGAGCAGTCCAACGGAGACTATCGTGTTGATCCGCAAGGCGAAACTCGCCACGGCAGAAGCCTCGCGCTCGTCATCAGCCACCACAATGGCTAATTCGTACTTGCAGGTGCTGAAAATAATAAGCACCTCGATGTAAGAATAAAAAATATTGAAAAGGCCATAGTCCTCAGGCGTATAAATGCGTGTAAGCACGAAATAGGCCAATAGCGTGATGACCTGCGCCAACACATTGCCGCTCACTAGCGTTGCGGCCTCGCCTACTATGCCCTTTGTCTTCATATCTCACCGTAACATTTGCGCAAGACCCATTCAGTGCCAAGTAGCAAGATAATTAACACCAGCACCCACGGCAGGTTCAACAGCTCGGAGTATCGCGTATGGGTATAGATGACAGGCTTGAGCGCAGAGAGTTCATCGCAGAGTTCCGAAAGTTGGTCGGGGTAGTACATCTTGCCGCCAGTGATGGCACTGATGGAACGCAGCAAAGCGTGGTCGGCTGTAAGGTTGACCTGCTCCAGATGCAGTGCTTCGACGGCAAACGAGCCCTCGGTGGTGAGTGTTTCCCCATTACATTGTACCCGTGCTGTGTAGCGGTAGAGGCCCTCGGGCAAACGACCAAGCATGAGGCTATAGCCGTCGCCGCTGCGAGAGAAGTCAAAGTCACCCTTGACGGAATCACCCATAAGCGAGAAAGTAGCGTCGGGCGTATTGAAAGGCTCGTAGGCATCGTTGTAGAGTTGTGCGCCCACCACGATATTGTCATTGTCAGAATAGTGGCGCTCGGTCTCCACGATAAAGCGTTTGCGATGGTCCGTGACAGCAGTAAAGTTCACTATCTGGCTCACCAAACGGTCAAAATGCTCATGGGAACTGTTATTGAGGTAGTCTGCCAGACGCCATTTCCACAGTCCCTCGCCCCACACAAAAACCCTATGTTGGTGTCCCTGCGCTATAGCCGCAACCAGCGGCTGGCGGGTGTCGATACTGCCCAAGCGAGCGGTGAGGAGCGACTGGAGAGAGGCCGAAGCCTTACCTTCGCCAAAAGGTGCATCCAATGGAGGCAACTGCTCGAGGGCTTCGCCGTCAGAGGCGTCATAGTGGAAGAGCGAGAATCGGTCGTTGTAGGCGGCCGTCACCTCGCTACTTTTCTTTACTTTCGATACAATCTCCAATCCGGTATGCAAGGCGTTAAATCGCGGCAGGTCGGTCTGGGTACCGATGACGAAGACCTGCGGCAGTGACTCAAGTTCCTTGGGAACTTGGTGCGTGGTCGATGGTAAGTTGTGAAGAATAACCAAACTCACATCACTTTCCACCTTCATCTTTCCATTTTCCTCTAACATTACTTCCGCCTCATAGTTTGGATTACTCTCCACAGCAGACTTCAGCGCTGCAAGATCAGGGTGCGGGGCATTGCCCAAAATAAGAACCTTGCGACGGCCATCGATGATGTCAGTATAAAACGTTAACACATTATTGGCAGGCTCCACCTCGCCCTCCACCAACGAGAGCCCGATGGTGTATTTCTGTAAGCCCTTGACCTCTGCCGGAATGCTGAAAGAGATCGTGGTACTGAATTCGTTATCAGAATAATTAACCTGTTGTGAGGCAACCTTCTTGCCTCGTCCATCGGTGATGGATAGCTGTGCCGTGCGGCCTTTCAGACGGTGAGCTCCAATGGTAATCTCCACCGGGAAGCTGTTGCCGAGGTAAGCAATACGGTTGTGGCGTATATTGCTCAATGCGGCATCGCGGCGGGGCGTGGTGTCACCCAACGCCACTGTATAGACAGGGACACCCAGTCTCTCGGCCACGGTGGTGGGGTTCTGACCACGGTTGTTGATGCCGTCCGATGACAGTACGACAGCCATCACCTCGGGCGAAATCCTGTCAAGCAGCGCACCCAGGTCGGTCTGCTCCACGTTGGAAGCGTCGGCATTGAACGACAGCTGGCAACCCGCATCTGTCAGGTCGTCCCAGAGGTCCATTAGCGAGAAGGACGAGTCGGCACTCATCTGCACCGACAGCGAACTATCCTCTTCTAGCACCACCCATGGCTTCTGCCGCTCATGCACCGTGCGTTTGGCCACCGGCGCCAGCAACAGCAAAGCGATGACTGACACTGCCACGAACCGTAGTCCTGCCAACAAGGCGTTGACGCCCTTGCCGAAGCGGCGGTGCCCCACATAGTAAAGCCCCGCGGCGTAGGCGGCCCCTGCCAGCAGGCAGAGCAGGACGAAATACCAAGGATAGTCAATTACCATATACCAGTGTGCTAAATTTTTCGGGATGGAAACGTTCCTGTGCCACACGCAGCAGGTCAGCAGGCGTCACCGACAGCAGGTCGGCGTTCATCTCTTCGAGGGTGTTCACGTGGTCGTAACTCAGGTAGGCCTTACCGATGCTCTGCATCTCGTTCATTCCAAAGTCGTCGTTGATAGCCATCTGGCCCATCATCTGGCGCTGTGCCGACCGCAGCTGGCGCTCCGTCAGCGGGGTCTCAGCCATAAGCAACAGCTCGTTGGTAATCAGGTGCCGAACCTTCTCCTCAGCGTCGAGGTCCACGCCGGCATAGATGTAGAAAAGTCCGGTATCGGAAAACGGAACATACTGCGATTCGATATTGTAACAGAAGCCATAGCGTTCTCGGATGGCAACGTTAAGGCGCGAGTTCATTGCCGGGCCACCGAGGATATTGTTCAAAAGTGTGAAAGCCGTCTTGTCACCATGGTAGATGTCCGGTGCTTCGCATCCGATGAGCACATGCGCCTGGTGCGTATGGCGGTTGATATGACGGTCGAAGACATGGAACTCCGGCTTGGAGTTCCGAGTATTCTGAATGCTCGGAGTGTTCTGAAAACCGCCGAAATGCTTCTCGCAAATCCTCACCAGTCGCTCCATCTTCACGTTACCGCTCACGGTGACAACCATGCGCTCGGGCGTGTAGTTCCGCTCCATGTGGCGGCGCAGGCGCTCGGGAGTAAACTTCTTCACATTGCGCTTTGTGCCAAGAATATTGTGCGCCAGCGGATGTCCTTCGTAGGCAAGTTCCTCGTACTGGTCGTAAATCAGTTCCGACGGGCTGTCGTTATAGCTATTGATTTCTTCCAGCACAACATCCTTTTCCCTTTCGATTTCGTTCAACGGAAACGTGCTGTGGAACAGGATGTCGGCAAATAGTTCCAGGCAGCGTTCCAGATGCTCACTCAACGACGAGGCATAGACGCAGGTCTCCTCCTTGGTGGTGAAGGCGTTGAGTTCGCCTCCCACGCCGTCGATGCGGTTGAGGATATGATAAGCCTTGCGGTGCTCGGTACCCTTGAAGAGCGAGTGCTCGATGAAGTGCGCCATACCCTCGTCGGCCCCCACCTCGTCACGCGAGCCCACATTGATATATACACCGCTATAGGTAACCCTTGACGGAGTATGGCTCAGTATTATCTTGATGCCGTTAGGCAGAGTGTGGTATTCGTACACGTTGTGTTATTACAATATTTATCCTTAAATAACACAAAAAACGCCGAAATATTGTATAAAAAAATCCCCGATACAAAAAAGGAATCGGGGATCTTTTTTCCACTTGGGAGGGTTCACTGCACCAGCAGCTTCTTTGTCACCGTGCCTAAGGGGGTGGTGATGCGGAGGAGGTAGGTACCGCGGGGCCAGGGGGCGATAGACCTTCTGCCCGCCGGCGTTGTAAGCCTCGATGTGGGACAGCCCGAAACTCGACAGCACACGGGCCTGTTCCGTGGCGGGATTAGGCTGCACCGAGATATAACGTGCCACCATGTCGGCCTGTGTCACCGCCAGTGTGTCGCCGCCCATCCCCGAGGTGTCCCTGGGTGAGCCGTCTGGAGTCAGGATCGGGAAAATCAGGTAGTGGTCGTAGGTAATCATTGACACCCGCGGGTCCCAGTTCCAAAACACATAGCCATCTTCGGGCCAACACATCTTTTTGACATGGTACTCCGGGCTTTTTTCGCATGCTCTGCCACTCATTTGCATCAAATGAAAGCCCATATGGTCGTGCACTCCCGATGCTCCATCACATGAACGCTGCGTCACACCCACATAGAAAGAATCCGAAACGGCTACGGAGCCGGAGTCAAAAAACTTCTCATACATTGGGTATGTAAAATTCGGTCCCCACATATATCGTCCTGTCGCGACATAGTAGGCCGGGGTGTCAATCCCCCTATGCACCATCACTTCGCGTTGGGGTACCAAAGAAGTGTCACCGCTGCCTAGATAGACACCCAAATACTCGTATAATTCAGTCATTGTAGTGTCGATAAATCTCGAGAAAAACTCATCCTGACATTCCTGCCGCTCTTCCTCACTGAGAGTTTCCGGAATATAGTGTACATCCAGTTCTGTCATCAAACAAGCTGCAATGCCGTATATTTTCAATGTCTGCGAGGTCGACATCTCCTTGGCCACTATCCCGCACGAAGCCCCGGGAGTCGGTACACCACCAATAGAGTAAGTCTCATTCGTATCAGGAATGTTATTTGTGAAATATCCCCGACTGTAGGGATTCGAAACGGTGTCTTGCGACCATCCCGTCAGCGCCGGCAGCAAAGCCAGCATAAGAATTGAAATCTTTTTCATAATTATGTGTATTTTTATTAACGTTAAAGGTCTTTTTTATTATTCATTTCTTCATCTAGTTTATTTTATCGCCATGCCATGCAGTCGAACACATGTTTTTTTCATTGTTTTTTATTTGAGAAAGATTATCGTGAAATATTGCGTCATATTGGATTCTATTTTCTAGTTGAAATATACTCAAGGTGTATTTGTCTTCCTGAATGACTATCAGGAGAGAATCACTGATTGTCTCATTTTCCCTTTGCATTTGATTGGGTTTATGAATCTTTTTGAAAGACTTTTTTCTTGATTCCATACCGAGGAACTCCAAAGCTTCCTGCGGAATGGGGGTGAAGGAAAAATCTTTCAAGAGCTCCCCCCATGACGAGTCTGTGGCTGCATGCAGTATCGTGACATCGACGGTGACAGTGTCGCCGAGAGGGAAGGCGTGGAGGAAGGTGGCGTCGATGTCCTGTCTGCCGGCATAGGACTTGTAAAGCTCACCGGTATCCACCCGCGGCCACAACACAAATGCGGCGATTCCTGTCACCCAGAACACCAGTGCGGCACTCACCTGCCAGAACAGTTTTATCTTCCCGGGCATCATGCGTTCAAAATTATCTGTTGGACACACTCCATGGCGGAGGCAAGCGAGAGGGCACCTTGGGCCGAAGGACGGCTGCCGATGACTGCCATAAGGATGTCGACGGCGAGGACCGTCGCCACAATCAGCACCGCCACACACGCGACGCGCCTGATGGTAGCCCTCCGTCGGTAGCGCCGGCAGCGCTCCTCCATCCCCTCGCAGTGGTTCCTCGCCAGTACGATGGCATGGTTCAGCGCTTCGGCAGACAGCTTGTTGTTCTCCATATTGTTCATTGTTTTAAATATTGTTGTAACTTCTTCTTTATATTGTGCCTCATCTGCGACACGGTGTGGATCTTCACCCCCATCTGGCGAGCAATCTCTTCATCGGAGACACCATCGGCCATGAGGGCGAAAACACGGCGTTCGGAAGGGCAGAGCCCTGCTGTCAACTCGTCGAAGGTCATCTGCGTCACCTCGTGTGTCGACGTCTCGGTATCGGGCAAAGCGTCGTCAGACATCGGCTGGAGGTGTTGCTCACGGGCACGACGGAATCGTGTGATGGCTCCGCGGCATCGCCAGTAGACCCACGCCCCCTCATACAGCTCCGATATATCGGAAGAACGTTTGTGCAGATGTTCCAGTAGTGCCACGTAGCACTCCTGTACAAGGTCTCTGTAGGTGTCATCCCGTCCATAGGATGCCCTTTGGCACAGAATCTCAATCATTTTCCTGTGCCGTCCGACAAGCTGCTCGAGCTTCCTGCAGAGCTGTTATATAAAGCAAAAAGTGCCCTGAAAATACATTTCTGCCCTGAAATTTTAAGAAAGTTTAACATTTCAACCCAATTTTAACAGAAATTTCACCTCCGCCAGCAGGGATGTCGCGGCGGCGGGAAGTAAAAAAAATCTGTTTGTATGATACTAACTCCTGCGGAAAGCCATGAACCAAGTGGAGAAGAGGATGCCGGCGAGGGAGTCGAGGGTATTCTCGGTGAGGCAGGAGACGAGGATGGCAACGGCCCAGGCCACCATCCAGAGGGGCTGGCGTCGCAGGGCCGGCAAGGCGCAGAGGAAGAGCACTGCCAAGAGTACAAAGGCAGGAATTCCCAGCATAGCCATGAGATTTAGATATTCATTGTGAGGCATCAGACGACTGCCCTGCAAAGGCGATTGAGTAGCACAAAAGTCCTCTTCCATGGCCGCCTCCAAATCGCCGGTTCCGACACCCGCCCAAGGGTGGCGCCCGATGATGTGTGTCGCCGACGTCCACAGCTCGAAGCGCTGCAACATGGAAAAACCCTCGACAGCACGATAGCAGCGATAGTTCTCATACTCGAAGAAGATGACATAGAGCATCTTGCGCGGCAGCGACCCATGGGCGTAGACGGGGTTGGCCACGCCGTTCTCCACCTCGAGCACCTGCTCGTCAGTGAGGGCCATCACCCCAAGGCTGTCTTTAGGCAATGAGAGAGCATTGAGGTAACGTATCAGGGTGGCCTCCAAATCGTATCCCGAAGCGGTGAGATCCGTGAGCGGCACCTGGCTACGCTGTAGCCAAGCCGTGCGCAATTCATCATAGCAGAGGTAGTTGTGAAGGTAATTGCCATTCTCCACGAGGCCATCCTGCAGGTGCAGGTAGGGATGTCCGTTGGCGGTGAACGGCTTCAGCGGCTCGGTGGCGAGAGGCGAGAGGCGATGATAGGCACGGTATTCAACTATTACATAGGAGGCTATGCCTCCCACCACAGCGACCCACACCGCCAGCCATAACCAGCGACGGCGCAGCTGGAGGGCCACCACCAACGAGGCCGTCAGCAATACGGCAAAAGCCGTATAGGAACGCAAAAGGAAAAGGAAGAAGAAGAACCACACGACGAGCACCCAGCGCATCACGCCGTAGAGATGCAGCCTACCGCATTTCCCCTCCGCACCGTAAAAAGCACAAGGGAGAGCAAGCAGGAAAATCACCACACAGATATTGAGGGCGAAGCGGATATGGGAGATAAAAGGAACAATGTCGCGGTAAGGCAAGTCGGGGATGGTAAGCCAGCGCACGAGACCTATAACGCTGACAACAAAGACAGTGCCGATGTAAAGGCTGAGGATAGTGGTGCGGGCACGTCCCTCGGGCGGACGGGTGGTAAGCACCACCAGCGGCACCACCAGCCAAGGGAGCAAGCGCTCCATGACATGGAGGCCTGCGGCCATATCTTCGGTCCACAGGAGTCCCACGGCATGCAACAGGAAGAAAGCCACCACTGCCAGGAGCAGACGGCTCTCGCGGGCCATCTGCCATTTCTCGCGCCAGCGGCCCTCGAACACCCAGTTGGCCAACAGCAGCGGCCACACGACGTTGGACATGCCCACGCTCGTCACCATGCAACCACCCAGGAGAGTGAGCAGCACAAGGTAAGTACGGCGATGAACAACAGCTCTCACTTCTTCAGCTCTTCGATGGCGCGGAGGATGACCTTGTCGGTCTTCAGGGCACCGACAAGGCGGCCCTCATCATAGTAGTAGCGGTTGAGAATCTCGGCCTTAAGCATCTCGCAGACCTCTTCGCGATGTTTCTGCAGGTCACTTTCCTTCTCGGTGGCCAGACGGGCTTCCATCTCCTTGAGTTGTTGCTCGATGGCCTCATCGTACTTCTCCTGCTTGGCCACCTCGCGCAAGTCTTTGATATAGCGCTCGGTGACGGTGTTATAGGAAAGATTTTTCTCCTTGAGGAAGCGACAGAAGTCGGCATAGACCTCGTCGCTGATTTCAAAGTCGGTGGCAGGGGCTATCTCCTTATGCGAGCGGCAGAAGAGTGTGGCATAGTCGAACACCATAAACTTCTGCGCCAGAGCCATGCCAAGGTTGGACATATATTCGGGCTCCACCTCGATGTCGGGTTCTATGCCGAAGCCGTCATAGACGGTGCGGCCGGCTTTAGTCTTGAAGGCGGTTTTGAGGGAGTCGGGCACCTTGAGGGCACGACCATTCTCGTCGCGGTGGCCATAGTCGATAGCCTGAATACAACGGCCGGAGGGGATATAGTATTTGGATACGGTGACCTTCATCTGGCTGTTGTAGGGCATGGGCAGGATATTCTGCACCAATCCTTTGCCGAAGCTGCGCTGGCCGATAATGACGGCGCGGTCGAGGTCCTGAAGACTACCGCTGACAATCTCACTGGCCGAGGCCGAGGCACCGTCGATAACGACAGCTAGGGGTATCTCGGTGTCCTCGGGCTGGAAGCGCGTGTAGCTCTTGAGGTTCTTGGCTGCCACCTTGCCCTTGGTCTCCACCACGAGGGTGCCGCGCGGCACCCATATATTGACGATGTCGACAGCCTCATTCATC
The DNA here is from genome assembly GCA_900316235.1 of uncultured Bacteroidales bacterium. GTDB lineage: Bacteria > Bacteroidota > Bacteroidia > Bacteroidales > P3 > Colimorpha. The sequence continues at coordinate 17,694 of ONCC01000030.1, read as the reverse complement.
AGACCGCCACCATTGCCGCGAAGGTCGAGGATGACACCGCGCATGGAGGGTTTGTCCTTCTTGAGCTTAACGAAAGCCTCACGCACATTCTTGGCGGCATCGGCAGTAAACTCGTCGAGTTTGATGTACCCGATGGAGCCATCGCCCACATAGCCGTAATAAGGCACGTTGGGCAGTTTTATCTCGCGGCGTGTGAGGGTGCGCTCAAATTCCTTGCCGTCGCGCTCCAGGCGCAACGTCACCTGCGTGCCGGCCTGACCACGCATGGCACCACTCACGTCGGAAGTCTTCTTCCCTTTGGTGCTTTCGCCGTTGACCTCCACGATGCGGTCGCCGGCCTTGAGGCCTGCCTCGTCGGCGGGGAGCCCCTTGTAAGGCTCGGAGATGAAGATGGAATCGCCGCGCTGCATGATGAGGGCGCCCACGCCTCCGTATTCACCCAGCAACTGGAGTTTCACATCCTCGATGTCACTCTCGGGGAAATAGTTGGTATAGGGATCGAAGGAGGCGAGCATGGCATCGATGGCCACCTTGATGGTCTTTCCGGGGTCGACATCGTCGACATAGTTCTGGTTCAGTTGTTTGTACACCGAAGAGAAAATCTCGAGATTCTTGGCAATCTCGAAACTCCGGTCAGCGTTTTGGGAATAGAGAGGTCCGAATATTCCGAATACTCCGAATATTCCGACAACAAGTTTCTTCATCATATCTTAATCAGTTTACTTTCAAATCCTTTGAGGGTCATCTCTTCGGGCGAGATAAACCACAGCATGTCACCCGGCAGGAAGACGGTGTCGCGGTCGGGATTGACAATTTTGTTGCCTCCCCTCTCGATGGCGATGACCATGGCACGATGGTGCGAGAGGGTGGAATTCCTGATTTTCATGCCGCAGAGGGGACCGTCGGTGTCAACACGGTAGCGGTACATGTGGAGCTCATGGTCTGAGCGGTCGTGCACCAGCATGTCGGCCTCCACCTCGATATCGCCACGAATCTTGGACACCTGCTCCTCGGTGCCGATGATCGTCAGCAGGTCGCCCGGCATCATCAGGTCGTCCTTACCGGGGAGGTCGATGATATTGTCACCACGCTCGATGGTGACGATATTGGCGCCGTAGCGCTCGCGCAGATTGCCCTCCTGGAGGCTCTTGCCCGCCAAAGGCGAATACTGCGTCATACGGAGACGCTCCATGCTGAACTCGTTCTCCATGCCTTTGGGAATGCGGAAAGAGGCCTGCGCCTGGCGCAAGTTGAGGTTGCTGAAGAAACGTTCCTCAATTTGGGCATAGAAGCCGTTGGCTTTGCGCGAATAGAGCACCAGCATGATGACCATGACGGCGATAACCAAGAGGAAGCCCACGGCAAGGTTGACATAGCTGCCTACCACCAAGCCCACGAAGAAGAGGGCCACGAAATAGCGAAATACCAGCATGGGGATGACCACCGCCTGACTGTGGCGATAGGTCTCGAACATCATCTTCAGCCTCTCCTTGCTCACATTCTTCACGGCGATAGCCCAAAGGAAGGGCGACATCAGCACCAGCGTCCCCGCCATGCCGGCGAGGCGACTCCATATCTGCGGAATACCGGCATCGACAAACAGCTTGTCGAGCAACGGCTTAAGCAACGACGCGGAGAGCAATGCGATGGCAGCCAAGATGACGCCGTGAATGAGAATGTTGGTGAACTGCTTGCGTAAGAAAAACCTGACACCCCGCTTGTTGCCGGTGTCTTTGTTGGCATTCTCGCTGTATTGTTCGAGGCGCTTCTTGAACTTGTCGGGCAGCCTGGGATCCAGCCAGTTGTAGAAAGGCAAGGCTCCTTTAATCATGTATGGCGTGACGAAGGTAGTGAGGATGGAGACGGAGACGATGAGGGGGTAGAGGGTCTCGTCGATAACCTTGAAACTGAGACCCAAACCTGCGATAATGAAGGAGAACTCACCAATCTGGCAGAAGCAGAAGCCGCTTTGAATGGCGGTCTTCAGCGGCCGGCCGCTGAGTGTCACGCCAATGGTGGCCGAAATGCTCTTGAAGATAATCACCGTCAAGGCTATCACCACCACCGGCAGCCAGTATTGCACCAGCACGTGGGGGTCGACCAACATACCCACCGAAACGAAGAAGACTGCTCCGAAGAGGTTCTTCAACGGCGTAACAATGCGGTGGATAACGTCGGCCTCGATGGTCTCACAGAGGATAGCACCCATAACGAAAGCGCCCAAGGCGGTGGAGAAACCGGCCTGCGATGCCAGCACCACCATACCGAAGCAGAGACCCACGGCCAGGATGAGCAGCGTCTCCTCGGTCATGTACTTGCGCATCCAGCGCAAAAATGTAGGAATCAGATAGATACCGAAAACGAACCAGGCCACCAGGAAGAACACCAACTTCACCATCTGACCCACCAGGGCAGCGCCGTCGAAGCTGCGGCTGACGCTCACCGTGCTCAGCACCACCAACAGCAACACCGCGATAAGGTCCTCCACCACCAGCACTGCCGTCACCGTCGAGGTGAACTTCTGCTGCTTGAGCTTCAGATCGTCGAAACTCTTGATGATGATGCTCGTGGACGAGATGGAGAGCATGCAGCCGAGGAAGATACACTCCATCGAACCGAATCCCAGCAACTTACCCACCGAACTGCCAATGAGAAACATGATGACCAGCTCGGTAAATGCTGTGATGGCACCCGTGGCGCCCACCTTCTTCAACTTCTTGATACTGAACTCCAATCCCAGACCAAACATCAGGAAGACAATACCGATGTCGCTCCACACATGGATATTCGCGGCATCGGTGATGGCCGGGAACCATGGAAAATAGGGACCAATGAAGAAACCGGCAAGAATATATCCCAGTACCAGAGGCTGTTTGAGCCATTTGAACACCACAGTAATCACTCCGGCGGCCACCAGGATGATTGCCAAATCCATAAATATCGCGGGCAGACTTTCCATCTTGAGTTTTTTAGTTTTTTTACTAGTGGATACAAAGCCATTAACGCGAAAAAAAGGCAATTATTGTGACAGGTCGGAAATCATTTTTTCCACCCTCCGGATTCCCTCTTCGAATCCAATAAACGCATGCATTTATTTAACATTTATTAAGTTAATTTTTTGAGCAGAAACTACCTGGGGACGCACAACACATGACAAAGGCCCTTTTCACGTGCATAACACAATGTACCAAAGAACTATGAACTACCTACCATCTCCTTACCAACTCCCTACCAACTCCTACCACAGTGGGTGTTGATAGGGTGATGGAAGGGTGTTGGTATTTAAGAATTATTAACATTTATGTATTTTATCCAATGAGGGAGATTTTTGATTTCGAAGGGAGAATTTTTTATAAAATATATAAAAATGTTCGTATATTTGCAAGTTTAATGTGAATCAGTATGCAGTTTAAAGATATTGTCGGACAACGAGATACCATCCAACGGCTGACGTCGATAATAGACAGCGGCCGTGTGAGCCACGCCCAGATGCTCCTGGGTGAGGCGGAAGTCACCATGCCGCTGGCATGGGCCTACCTGCAGTATCTGTGCTGCGAGAACCGCCACGACGGCGACTCCTGCGGCGAGTGCCCGAGCTGCAAAAAGATAGCCTCACTGATGCACCCCGACCTGCACTTCATCTTCCCGACAGCCACCACGTCGAGGGTGAAGGAAAAACCTTGGAGCGGTGAGTTCCAGGGCGAATTCCGCGACTTCATGCTCCAAACGCAAGGCCGAGGCAATATCGACGACTGGTATGAAGCCTTGGGCATCGAGAACAAGCAGGGTCTGATTCGCGAACTGGATGCCGACAGCGTGGTCTCCGCCCTGAGCCTCAAAGCCTACGAGGGTGGATGGCGGATGATGGTGGTGTGGATGGCAGAGAAGATGAACGAGAGTTTCGCCAACAAACTGCTCAAGACCCTTGAGGAGCCCCTGCCGGGAACACTCATCATGCTGCTCTGCGAGAGCGACGAACGCCTGCTGCCCACCATCAGGAGCAGGGTGCAGACCATCAAGTTGAAAACGGAAAGTGGAGAGACTAAAGAGGAAAGTAATCCGGAGTTTGCGGAGATGCTGGTCTCCTGGCTAAGGATGCTCTTCAAACTGAAGATGAAAGAGTTGTCGGCGCAGGTCGACAAGATGGCCGGCTTGAACCGCGAGCAGTTGAAACTGTTCCTGCAATATGCGCTGAAGGTGATGCGCGACTGCTTCCTCAACAGCGCTGCCGGCGTGGAGTGCCACCTCGGCTCGGGCGACGAGAAATTCGACGCCCAGTTCCCCAAAATGATAACTGTCAACAACATAGAACTCATAGAAGAAGCCTTGAACGACGCCATCTTCGCCGTGGAGCGCAACGCTTATGCCAAAATAGCGCTCATGGAGCTGTCGTTCCGCATGAGCAAGGCTTTGAAAAAACGTTAACACTCAAAAACATGGAAGAAAAGAAAGAGAAGAAAGAAATAGTCGCCAACGACGAAGTCCTCCCCAAGACAGAGGAGAATAAGTTGCCCGACGACATTGTCATCGACGACGAGGAGACCGTGGCCACGGCAGAAGATGTGGCCAACTTCATGAAGAACCGCCGCAAGGCGCAGCAGGAGAAGAAAAACATCGAGCGCGAGAACCCCGAGGTGGAGGAATACCACAGCGAGGAGAGTCAGCTCGACCCCTATCTGGAACCCGAACCCAACATCCCGTGGGTGAAATACGAGGAACCCGTCTTCCTCACCCGCGGATGCAACCACAAGCCCGAGTGCTACAAACCCGTCTGCAGCTGCGAGCGGCAGAGCTGCTCCAAGGTCACCTCGACCAACTGGATGGCAGGCATCCGCCAACCCACCGACCGTCCCTTCGACTGCGTGGAGGTGCGCTTCAAGAACAACCACAAGGACTTCTACCGCCTGCCCGACGGCTTGGAGGTCACCGAGGGTGACATCGTGGCCGTAGAGGGACAGCCCGGACACGATGTGGGCATCGTAAGCCTCACCGGCGAACTCTGCCGTCTGCAGATGCGCAAACACCGAATCAACCCCGAGTCGGAAAACATTAGGAAACTGTTCCGTCGTGCCAAAGAGGCCGATATCGACCGCTGGGCCGACACCCTCAAGGAGGAGCGCCAGGCGCTGCTGCGTACCCGCCGCATCGTGGCCGACATGGGACTCGACATGAAGGTGAATGACGTGGAGTTCCAAGGCGACCACTCGAAAGCCATCTTCTACTATACCGCCGATGAACGCGTGGACTTCCGCGAACTCATCAAAGTGTTGGCCGAAGAGTTCCATGTGCGCATCGAGATGAAACAAATCGGCGTGCGCCAGGAAGCCGGCAAGGTGGGTGGCATCGGCACCTGCGGACGCGAGCTATGCTGCTCGACATGGCTCACAACCTTCAAGAGCGTCACCACTAGTTCGGCCAAGACGCAGCAGATACTCCCCAACCCGCAGAAACTGGCTGGCCAGTGCGGCAAGCTGAAATGCTGCCTCAACTTCGAGTATGAGGTCTATGCCGACGCCCTGAAGAAATTCCCGCCGCCCAACCAAGCTATCCGCTTCAAGAAAGGGCTGGCCCTCTACAAGAAGACCGATGTGTTCCGCGGCATCATGTGGTATGCCTATGAGGGAGAGAACGACCTCATCGCCGTGAAGGCCGAGGATGTGAAAGCCATCATCGAGATGAACCGCCGCCAGGAATATCCCGAGCAGCTTGAGGACTACCAGGTGGAGTTGATGTCCACCAGCGCCTTGGCACAAGAGAGCACCAACGAAGAGGTGGAGCGCGAGATTCAGCGTCTGGCCGAAGGCGGCAACGGCGTGGTGGGCGAAGATCACAAGGTGGAGAAGGAAGATCGGCGCGCCCCCAAAGGCGACCGCAAGGAGCGTCCGCAGCACGACAACCGCAACAACCGTCCCGACCGTGGTGCCGGCGACCGTGGCGAACGCCGTGAACGCGACCGCAAAGCCCGCGAAGAACGTCATGCCACCAAGCAACTGCGCCAGCAAGAGCAATCCAAGCAGCAGAAAACGGAAAGCAAGCCCCGCCGTGAAAACAACAATGATCAACCCCGTCGCAGCGGTAACCGCGACAGAAGAGGATAACCAATGATGAAGAAAATCGGACTATACTTCATGGCAATGCTACTATTGCCAATCATGCTGGCCTCATGCGATGGCACGGTCTTCTACTCGGAATATGCCGAGGTGGATGAAAAAGGCTGGCTTCCGGCAGACAGCGCCTGCTTCGATGTCGAGGTGGAAGATACCAGCCTCATCTTCAATTTCCTGGTGGAGGTGCGCAATAGTGTGAGCTACCCCTACAGCAACACCTTCCTCTTCATCAACACCACCTTCCCCGACGGCAGTGTGGCGCGCGACACGATGGAATACCCCCTGGCCGACCCCTCGGGCCAATGGCTCGGAAAACGTTCCGGACGCTATGTGGACACCCGCTATTACTTCCGCCGCAACGCACGCTTCCCCATGCCCGGAAACTACCACTTCGCCATCACCAACGGCATGCGCGACAGTGCCATTACGGGACTAGAGCACATCGGTTTCAGGATAGAATACAGCAACATGAACTAAGCCTATGAAAAAAAATGCTCCCTCGGGCGAACGCCCGGAATACATCAAATACATGTGGTGGGCCTTCGGAGGGCTCTGGGCTCTTGTCTTTCTCTTTTTCTTCTTCCTCTCCATCGGATGGATTGGCGACATGCCTCAGTTTGAAGACATTGAGAATCCCCATAGCCTGCAAGCCACGGAGGTCATCAGCGATGACGGAGAGGTGCTGGGCTATATTGGCTTTGAGAACCGTTCCAACGTCACCTATGACCAGTTGTCTCCCAATCTGGTCAATGCCCTTATCGCCACCGAAGACGTGCGTTTCTACAATCATTCCGGCATCGATGCCCGCAGCCTCTTCCGCGTGCTCTTCAAGACCGTTTTGGGTCGCCACGGCTCGTCGGGTGGCGGCAGCACCATCACCCAGCAGCTAGCCAAAAACCTCTACAAGATGCGCGAGGTGAACGTCAAGCGCGGCACCGTCTTCTCCAAGCTCAGCGAGTGGGTGGTAGCCGTGAAGCTGGAGCACAACTACTCCAAACAGGAAATCATCACCATGTATTTCAACACCGTGGATTTCGGCAGCAACTCCTTCGGCGTGAAGACTGCAGCCAAGACCTTCTTCGACAAGACACCAGCGGAGCTCGACGTCGACGAGGCGGCGGTGTTGGTGGGTCTGCTCAAAGCCCCCACCACTTACAGCCCTGTGCTTCACCCCGAGAAATCCAAAGAGCGACGCGATGTCGTGCTGTCACAGATGAACCACTACGGTTACCTCAGCGACGACAGCCTGGCCTTTTTCAAAGAGAAACCCATCGACATGTCGCGCTACACACCCCAGACCCACAACGACGGTTTGGCGCCTTACCTGCGCGAATACCTGCGTGCCTACATGAAAGACTGGTGCAAACACCACCGCAAACCCAACGGAGATTACTACGACGTCCACAAAGACGGACTCAAAATCTATACCACCATCGACAGCCGCATGCAACGCTATGCCGAGCAGGCTGTGCGCGAGCATTTCAGCAAAGAGATACAGCCCGCCTTTGAACGCGAACTTAAAGTCCGCAAAGGCAATCCCTTCTGTGACATCTCCAAGGAGCAGCAGGAGAAATTCCTCACCATGGCCATGAAAAACAGCGACCGCTACCGCAACCTTAAGGCCGAAGGATTGAGCCAGAAAGAAATCCGTGAAGATTTCAACAAGAAAGTGAAGATGCGTGTGTTCACCTGGAAGGGCACTAAAGACACCGTCATGTCTCCTTGGGATTCACTCATCTACTGTAAGAAATTCCTCAACGCAGGCCTGATGTCGGTGGAACCCGGCACGGGCTATGTCCGCGCCTATGTGGGCGGCATCAACTACCGCTTCTTCAAGTACGACAACGTACAGAGCCACCGTCAGGTGGGTTCTACTTTCAAACCCTTCGTCTACACCATGGCTCTGCAGGACCTCGGCATGTATCCCTGCACCGAAGTACCCAACTCGGAGGTCTGCTTCGAAGTGTGGGGACAGCCCGACTGGTGCCCGAAGAATTCCAGCCATGAACGCGAAGGCGAGATGGTGACCCTCAAATGGGCCCTTGCCCACTCCATCAACTGGGTCTCTGCCTATCTAATGAAACAGGGATCGCCCGAGCAGGTGGTCGACATCGCCCGAAAGATGGGCGTACAAAGTCCCATCGATGCCGTGCCCGCCATCGCCGTGGGAACTCCCGAAATTACCGTCGCTGAAATGGCTGCCGCCATGGCCACCTTCGCCAACAAAGGCGAATATGTTGAACCCATCTTCATCACCCGCATCGAAGACAACAAAGGCATGGTGCTCGAACGCTTCACGCCCAAACGAAGCGAAGCCCTCAGCGAGGCAACAGCCTATATGATGCTGGAGCTGATGAAGGGCGTGGTGCAGAGCGGTACCGGCGTGAGACTCAACTACAAGTACCACCTCAACAACTATTCCACCGCCATTGCAGGCAAGACCGGCACCACACAGAACAACTCCGACTGCTGGTTTGTGGGCATCACTCCCAAACTTGCTACGGCCGTATGGACCGGTGGCGAGCTGCGCTCCATACACTTCCGCAACATGACTTATGGCCAAGGGGCCGCCATGGCACTGCCCATCTTCGGCCTCTACATGGAGAAAATCTATAAAGACCCACGAATTAAATTTTACCGCGGGGATTTTGACCGTCCCAATATCCCCATCGAGATGGACTGCTCCAATTTCCAGCAAGAAATTCAAGGTGAACCTCACGACTATGAATGGGACTTTTAACCTTTTGGGGATGACCTTGCCGCAGTTGCAGGAACTCTGTGCTGCCGAAGGATTCCCCAAGTTCACGGCCAAACAGCTTTGCGACTGGCTCTATAAGAAGCGTGTCGACAGCATTGAGGCAATGACAAACCTGTCGAAGGTGCAACGTACACGTCTCAACGAGATAGCCCATATCGGCCGTGAGCATCCCGTGAACTGCCAAATATCAAAGGACGGTACCAAGAAATACCTCTTTCCCGTGCTCGATGGGCATTTCATCGAAGCCGTCTATATCCCCGAAGATGAACGTGCCACCCTTTGTGTCTCATGTCAGGTGGGTTGCAAGATGGGCTGTCGCTTTTGCGTCACAGGTCAACAAGGATTCCATGGAAACCTCACGGCCGGCGACATCCTCAACCAACTCTTCTCCATCCCCGAGTTCGAAAGTCTCACCAATGTGGTTTTCATGGGAATGGGCGAGCCGATGGATAACCTCGACGCCGTCCTTGCCGCCACACAGGTTCTCACTGCCGATTGGGGCCTCGGGTGGAGTCCCAAACGCATCACCGTCAGCACCGTGGGGATTATCCCCGGCTTAAAACGGTTCCTCGACGAGAGCCAATGCCACCTTGCCGTGAGCCTCCACAACCCCGTGCCACAGGAGCGTCTATCCATGATGCCTGTACAGAAAGCATTCCCGCTGAACCAGGTGCTTGCATTGCTGAGAGAATACAACTGGAGCGGCCAGCGCCGACTTTCTTTCGAGTACACCATGTTCCGCGGGGAGAATGACGATCTGGCTCATGCGCAGAAACTGGTGGACATGCTGAAGGGACTCGATTGCCGAGTGAACCTCATTCGGTTTCACGAGTCGCCCGAGGCACCATTTAAAACCTCGATGCCTACGACGATCAAAGACTTCCAAGATTATCTGAACCGTCACGGTGTCATTTGCACTCTCCGCGCCTCGCGAGGGCAGGACATTGACGCCGCCTGCGGATTGCTCGCCGGACAGCAACGATAAGTAGCCATCCTAGCGTAACGCCAAGGAAGTTGGCGACCATGTCATTGATATCAAAACCACGATAGGGAAGTAACCATTGCACCGTCTCGGTGACAATACCGACAGCCACAGCCGTAGGCCATACCGCCCACTTCCGCTTTCCTACCCCATACAAATCCCACACGAACAATGCACATGGGATAAATACCGAAGCATGGAGCAAGTGGTCGAGGCGAAGACCGAGAAGATAGTTATCCAGAGGAATATCCATGCCGTTCAGTGGCGCCCACATCAGCACCGCCAGTCCCAAAAAATACCATGGTCTGAGTTGCCTGCGACCCTTGTGTCCAAACCAACGAACAAGAAAATGACGCATCCTATTTCGTTTCTCTACGCCTACTAATTTTGCCACTACATCCTCTCTACGGGCAACTTCGTTGGTAACACAATTATCCCCTCGCATCGTGTAGCGGTCGTCCTCTATGGCGACAATGCGGTGCAGCAAGTGGCGCCCACGGTGACGAAACAGCACTACATCACCCACCTTCAGCTCCACTGCCTTCTCTAATAACAGTTTATCCCCCTCGACTAAAGTCGGCTGCATACTGCTTCCCACCAGCGAAACTATTACCCTCTCGCCAGCCGCCAGCCGCTCCTCCACGAGAGCAAAATATATCTCATTGTCAATCCTCATCCAATAATGGTCTTATGCGACAAAAGCGCGGCCTCGGCATTGGGCAGACAGCCCATGCGGTAGACAGGCACGCGCTCTATCACGTTGGAAATGAAATCCACCAACAAGTCCATGCAACGCTCCTCTTTGGCCATACAAGGCGGACAGGAAGGCTGCAAGGCTGTGAATCCCTCCACAATACCAAGGCGACGGATGGTGTTCTCTTTGCGCTGCTCAAGACGAAGAAAACCCGCAATAGGATAGTTCTCTTGCAGATAACAGTCGGTCTTCCCGCTCCAAGGTGATCCATAGACACACACTTTCTCCCCATCAAATCGTACAATAGGGCTGTCATCGTTGAGCAGATGAGCATCGGGTATATTATTCAGCCACAATCTTGTGTGTGTACTCTTGCCTGTACCGCTTTCGCCCAAGCACATCACCGCCTTACCTTCGCAAACCACTACCGACGAATGCACTGGCACTGCACCGAAGCGTAATCCAGCGATGGAATAGGCTGTCCACAAAGCGAACCGCATCACAGAGATACTACACATATTATTGATTTCCACAATCTCCGGACATCGGGCATCATAACGGAGGAATCCTTCTTTTCCAAACTCATAATAATATACCCCCTCAGCATCCACACCGAAACGACATTGCATCCGACCATCAACAATGTCGAATTGATGCAACAAATGGCAGCGCGGCATTTGCATCTCAGCATCGAGTCTGATTTCAAACGAAACAGGAATATCCTGGCAGGCGAACACAGTCATGCCAGGGATGGACATAGCTACATCTACAGAGCCCTCTCCCACAAGTCTAACCCCTAGACCTCCTATGCCAAGAAGCACTTCTTTCATCACACAATGAGGTTATTCTTCTTCATGTCATCCACCCAAGCCTGAGCATCCATGCGGGCATCAGACTCGTCAACCTCATATTCATCGACAAGCACACGGACTACATCCTCCAATTCAAACTCACGTCCTTTCAAAGCGTTATACAACAACAAGGCACTTTCGTTCAAGGCCACCACACGTGTCATATCTGTTCCTTGGTCGCCCGGCAGGATGACGACGTTCTCTCCAACCACTTGGCGCACTTTTATCTTCTCGTTAATATTCATTTTATTATGTTTAAAAGTTCTTCAAAATTATCTATCAACCAGTCGGCTCCAGCCTCACGCAACTGACTGGCGCTCTGGTTACCATAGGTCACCCCACAGGTGCGGCAACCAGCGGCACGTCCCATCAGAATGTCGAATGTGGCGTCGCCCACCACCAAGGCTTCTTCCGGACGACAATCCGTCAGTTCCAGGGCGCGAAGAGCAGGGTCTGGATGCGGTTTCCCATGCAGAACGTCGTCGGAACTCACCACTGCCTGTACCATTTTTTCAAAATTGAAAGTGCGTACAAAACGGTCGAGTGTAGCGTGAGCGCGACTACTGCAGATGGCCAGTTTCAAACTGCGACGGTGCATCTCGCGGATTGTTTCTTCCACCCCAGGAAAGAGCATCACCGTACCGGGATGATTGTATTCGTCAAACAGACGTCGATAGACCTCACTGCAGCGATTGGCCATAAACTCATCCACACCAAGGAGCTGCACAAAGCATTCCTTCAGGGGGAGTCCTATGATGGAGACACACTCCTCCTCGGTACGCGACGACAGTCCCAACTCCGCTATTGTACCCTTCAATGAGCGCACTATCAGCGGCTGAGTGTCGGCGAGCGTGCCGTCAAAGTCAAGTATGACCAGTCTCGTCACCTCGTTACAAACTCATCAGCGCAGCGCGAACACTTTGGATCACAGCATTGCTAGTGAAGGTGGCGCCGCTAACAGCATCTACCTCTTTTTTCAACGCCTGTTTGACAGTCAAGCCGTTCCAATTCTTATAAAAACCGGCATCCTCCACTCTCTTGGCAAACTTGGGGGTCTCCTGGTTTTGGAGCAAAAAGACACCAGTGATGACCATCTTTTTGTCGAATGCAATCATCACAGGGGTCTCTCCATTATATCCCTTGATTCCGTCGGAAGCAGGCTTGGAATAGACCACGTAACCAAGGACATTGTTTTGTGCGTCCATTACAGCAGTTCTGTTCGCTTGCTTCTTTACACTTTTAACGGTAGGAAAGGCTTTGACAATGACCATGTCAACACCATCGGCGTTCACCTGGGGTTGTTGAGACTTGGCCTCGGATTGCTGACCCTGATGTTTGCCATGGTTGGGACAGTTGCCACAGTTGCCGTGGTGCTGCGCTGCAGCAAAACCACAGGAGAAGAGGCCTACAATGGCCATAACAATAAGTTTCTTCATTACATTATTTTTTAGTCATTATTCTCAATAATCAATAATTAATACGCCACTAACAGCCCAGTGGCTGAACATGCCCTCGACGGGTTTGCCCTGCGGGATGGCGACGGTGAGTATATGCTCCTTGCCATCGGCCCATGGCGTGAGGTCGAAATAGACGGGCTGTGTAGCGGTACCCGGACACCAGCCACTGCGCGAAAAGTCGGAGCTGCTGAGACCGTTCCAGAAGTTGCCCGAGACGGGATTGAGGTCGCGGTAGCAGCCGCAATCCTGCCGCCAGGGGGTATACATGAAGGCCACCTTGCCGTCGATAAAGATGGTGTTAGTCTTCGGTACGAACTCGTCGCCCTCGCCCCAGCCGCCATGACCAGTGCTGATATAGCGCAATCGGGCACTTCTCAGCGTGTCTCCATTGTATATGCGAGGCTGGATACGGAAGGAGACCGTCAGCGAGTCGCTGCCGAACAACTTGCCATAGTTCTGACCTGCCATCTCAAGCACATTGCAGGTGTTGAAGAGAGGATGGACTTGGCGGTAGGGCTTCCATCCGCCCATTACGTCACGTTCCGGGTTGGTATACTCGTTGGGGTACGACTTGATGTCGACCGTTAGCAGGTGTCCACCCGCGTCATAGTTGCCTATCCAAGCACCAATGATGACATCACCACCGCAGCGGTAGACATCAGTAATCTCCTGGCGGTAGTAAGCCTCGTTGCGCCAGTCGATGCCGAAATCTTTCATCCGCTCGTTGAACTTGCCCACGCCGAAGGGCGTGAAGAACCGCATCACCTCCACCGGCGCCCAATAGTTTTCGTCGGTGACGATGCCCTGATAGCGCTGGCCGTCGCGTCCCACGAGGGTGGGCAGCGAATCGGGATGCCAGTTCACACCATCGAAGAAATTATGCGCCACGGGGCCTTGCGTCTGGATAAAGAAGATGGAACCCGTGCGGTCATATGCGTCACCGTTGCTCTGCTGGTGCACTTCGATGAAATGCTGATAGTGAGGCGGCAGCGCAGGCAGTTGTACGCGCTTCAGGATTACCGTACCGCCAGCATAGTGCAGCACTGTATCCATCGGCACCATATACGACGAAGGCCATCCGTTACGCTCCCTCTCGATGTGGTCGTTTTCCTTGCCCCAGCAAATCTGCTCATGGTCGAAGATGCGAGTGGTGACCACAAGACGTTCCTTCATGATGCGGTCGAGCTCGCGAGGGGTAAGCCGGACAGAATTATCGGAATACTCCGAATATTCAGAATACTCTGATTTCTTCACCTTCTCCGCCTTCGCCAGCTTCAACCGCAGCTGCCCGTTGCGGGTGAAGCTCCGTAGCACGCCTTTGTTCAACCCGTAGTAAGGAAGGGGTGTGACATTGACGGGGGCCCGCTCGTCCATCTCGAAGATGAGCGTATTGCTATTGATTGAAGTTTGCCACACCCCTCCTTCCTTTTTCCACTCCAAATCGCTCCGCGAGAAACCCGTGCGATAGTAGTAGGAGCTGTCATCATAGCTAGCTGTCACGGTGATACTATCGGCAGCATAATCCACCGAGGTCACCGTCTGGCAGTAGCCCTGTATCAGCTTGCCTTGGGGCTTAGGGGTGATGATAGTGATAACATCCCCCACCCTCTCGACGGTAATCACCGTAGTGTCGGTCTTCTCGCCGTACTCGAACTGCCAGTAAGTAAAGCGATTGGCATCTTTGGGTATCTTCACCTGCTGCGCCGTCGCCGACAGCGACAGCAGGAGTCCGCACACCATAAAAAGAAGTCGACGCATCAGCAAGCCTATTTGACAGTCACCCTTGTGTTGCGTGCATCGGCTGCCTTCTCTTTGTCATTGCCAAAGTCAGGACTGTACTTACCGCGAGGGATATCCTTAAAGATATAGTAATTGGCCTTGCGTGCCGCCTCGATATGGTCGGTGGTAGCAGTGGCGATAGCCGACACGGCAAGGTCGACAAGCGAACCCAGCAGACCGTTGTTCTTGCCGTTGTTCTGTTCCAAATCGAGGTAGAGGTTGCACTGGCGTTCGAAGAGCACCTCGTTGGTCTGGGTCGACTTCACAATGTAATGGATGTCCGTGCGGATACCGAAGCCCTCTTTCTGCCAGGTGTCGATGACCGAGAAAATGACGGCGTCAGCACCAAAGATACGGGCAAAGACACCGGCATCCTGGTCAAGGAAGAGTTCGGCGTCGTAGGCGCTCTCTGCCTTGAACATCTCCATAGCCAAATGAGGCGATACCACATAGTAGCCCGCCTCAATGAGGGGATAGCTAATAGAGGTATACAAGAGATCCTTGGCCTCGACATTGGTCGTATTGTTGATGGGCGGCATGACGAGGATGGTAGCCGGATGCTCGCTGTACATCTTGGGATACATTGACTCGCGAGTGTTAACGGCCACACAGGAGGCAAACAACATTGACATGGCGGCAATGACCACTAACATAGTTTTTTTCATTTTCCACCTCCTTTCGCCTTCTTCAACAAGGGTTCAATGAATTTCGCCGACTCGGGATAGAGCTCAATCTCCTTGGCAAGCATTTCCAGACCTCGTTCTTGAAACGAAGCCGTAAAATCACCCGACCCAAAGGCTTTGCGCTGGCTTCTGCTGGCATACTGGGCAAAATATTCTGCCGTGGAAGGCTGCAGAAGCAGGTAGCCGTATTCGGCGCAGATGCCTGGCGGCGGCACCTGTCGCGTGCCGCCGGGATTGGTAACCATGTCCTCGTAGAGGCACACCAAATTGCAAATCGCCTCGGGGGTCTGTTTGTCATACTGCTGGTAGGCCAGCTTCTCGTAAAGGGTGGTCCCGCTGCCGGTAGAGCCCCAGTAGTAGAGCCTCGAGGAACACGAGGCTGTCAGCACCAGCAGCAAAAGGGGAACGATGATTTTTCTCATAGCTTGACCATTTTGGTCTCGGTGGCCGAGATGAAGAGTTTCTTCGAATAGACCTGCTTGCCATCAACCATCACTTTGACGTCATGCTGACCGGGAGTGACGGTAATCATGCCTTTGGTAGTAGCCTTGATATCGCGGCGTTTCTGCCATTCTTTCTCCTTGATAGTCTGGGTCTGATAGGTAGTGCCGTCGATGTCGACAGTGATCTTCTGCTCTACGTTCGACACAAACCATACGTAGCCTTCGTCGGCCATACCGCTACTGACAGACTGGCTTCCCACGCTGCAAGCAGCTAAAATCAGGGTTCCAATGATGCTAAAAAGTGCAATTATTTTTTTCATCGTTTATTCCTCCGTAATATAATAATCCATAAGTTTTTCTGTGTCGATATCCTTACCCTCATAGGTGCAGAAGGAAATCTCGGTCTCAGGGGTATCGCCCATGGTGGTAACCACCTTCAAAGTACCCATCTTGGTGCCAGGCATCTCAATCTTGATACCGGTCTGGGGGTTGGTGACCATCTTGCCCTTCTTCAGGAGCGAGAATGTGGCGCCCTCGGTGATACCCTGCGTCTTACCGCCAGAGATGACATAGTTACCATCCTCCACGGTGAGCACATAGCCGCGCCAGGGTTTGTCCATGCACTTGTTGATGATGTTTTCCACCAACTGTGACAGGGCTGCACTGATGGCCTTGTCGCTCAGCGTAGCATCAAAGCCGGCCTTGCCACCGACACCGAGAGTTGTCTTCGAAGTGGTCTCTGCAAAGCCAGAGGCTTCGTCGGAATAGATGATAAGACCCGATGAAACGTCAACCAGACGGATGCTCACACCTGCCTCGACGGTCTGGGTCTTGGTCTGCGAGAGGATGCGTTGGTCACCTTCCACCTTGCGGCCAAACTTGGTGATGGAGCCCAGGATGATGTAGTCGGCACCGATTTTCTGCATGCCTTCGCCGGCTTCGGCAATGAGTTCCTCAAGGCCGTCGCGCTCCAGAAGGATAAACTTTCCGCTGGCTGCCAGCTTGGCCGAGAGTATGTCGAGGGCCTGCTTGCGCATGGGGTCGTTCTCGCGGTCGTAGAAGATACCCTTGGCGTACTGGGTCTCATTGGTAAAACGGCCAATGGCCACCTTGCGTTTCAAGGTTTTGTCGCTGTTCTGGCTGAATGCCGGCAAAGCCAGCATCAAGAATGCCATCATGTAAAGGATTTTCTTTGTCATATTGCGGTTGTTTTAACTATTGATTATTATCTATTAACTTTTTAACTATCAACTTTTAACTATTAACTTTTAACTATTCAAAATCCCATCCCGAACATCTGCCAATAGGAAGCTTCCAGGTCACTCCATGCGGCAGAGGTATTATCATATATCAGCTTGGTGTAAGCATTGAGTTGTTTGGCAGCCTTCTTGGGATTGGCCTTAATGGACTCCTCCAGGGTTTTCAACCCGCTGAAAGCATTGCCTTCCTGCTGCAGGACTGCATTCATGTGTTGTTTCTTTGTGCGTTGCCAAGCCACCGTGGCCAGCTTGTTGGCACGACGATACTGCCACAACCAGGCATTGGGATCATAGTTCTTTTGGCCGCAATGCTTAAAAGCCTCGGGCAACTCCGTGGTACCGCAGAAAATAGGGATGCGGGGGCTCTGGCCGGGGTTGTCGACGGCCATCCAGCAGATGCCTCCTACCTCATCGGGCAGCCAGTCGCGCAATTGTGCCACAAAACTATACGAGCACCACGCCACGCTGACAGTACGCTTGAAATCAATAGTACCGGGAGCCAGCATATTGAGGGTCTGCTGCATAGTGCTCCCCAACCAGGGATTGGCAATGGGACTAATAATGGTGTCCTTATAGCTGCTGCCGTCGTCACGCTTGCGGTTCACCACCACCTTGAGATTCTTGCACATATCCATGTCGGTGCCCTCATAAGTGGACCGCAGCAGTTCCATGATGTCGGTG
>ONCC01000006.1 GCA_900316235.1 uncultured Bacteroidales bacterium | reverse complement strand
GAGGGGGACCGCCGCGGAGCGGTGGTGGAGGAGTATGTAAGAATAATGTTCTCCCCGTGCGCCGAAGGCGAGCGGGCCAGCGGCGACGACGAGGTGTATCTCTACGCCTACTGCCTTGAGATGGAGGAGGGTACGCTCTCTGCCCCGGCCTACCGTCGGATGGGTTCCGTGCAGCTGACGCTGCCCGAACGGTGGCAGGGGAAGGAGGTGCATCTCTACGGCTTCGCCGTTGACTATGAGGGGAATGCCAGCGCGACGGTGTATATCGGGGCCATGGAACCGGAAGAAGTTAGTGACGGTTGGCACAATATTTGCAGGGATGATTACGTTATTAACGAAAAACAATCACAGATATGGCAAATCAGAAAGAACAGCAGCAAAACCTCAAGCTCAACATCCACCCCGACGTGGCCAAGGGAACCTACAGCAACCTCGTTGTTGTCAGCCACAATCCCTCCGAGATAGTCCTCGACTTCGCCCAGATGCTTCCCGGCCTCGAGGGTGCCACGGTGCGCGAACGCATCATCATGAGCCCCATCCATGCCAAGCGTCTGTTGGCCGCGTTGAACGACAATTTGAAAAAATACGAGCAGCAGTTCGGCACCATCGTCGAGCCTACGGCCGATGGTACAGTGCCCTACGATATCCTTGGCAAAGCCTGAGGGTGACTTACACACGTTGGCTTATCGAGCCCCTGTCGGCAGGGGAGGGTGGTCAGCGCGAGCGTGAGCGAGCGCTGGCATACGATATATTATGCCGTCTGCTCGACGGGGAGCATCCTCGTCTGGAACATGACGAGAAGGGTGCCCCATATCTGCCCGAGCATCCGGAAATCAGTGTCAGTATCAGCCATTGCCGCAAGGCGGTGGCTGTGGTTGTCAGTTCCGAGGGTAGGGTGGGTATCGATGTGGAGTGCCGCCGCAAGATAGGTGATGGACTCTTGGAGCGTGTTTGCACGCCCGACGAGCAAGCTGCGGTGTGCGCCGCGGAGGATTCTACGATGGCTTTTCTGCAATTATGGACGCGCAAGGAAGCCGTCCTCAAGATGCGCGGCACCGGCATCCAAGGCTTCGGCAGCATGGTCGACGCCCTGTCGGCGGAAGACGTTGTCGTCACAGACATACCATGTGATATATCGGATGTCGTTTGTTCCCTCGCAATGTAGGGACATGGCGTGCCATGTCCGCCGAAGAGTCCACCGATTGGCGTGCCATGTCCGCCGCTGCTGGGGGCAAATCTCTTGCGGACGCGGCACGCCGCGTCCCTACGGTTTTATTGGTTAAAACGGTCGTAACTCCAATGGGCCACGTTGTTTTCGATATAATCCCCGATGTTGTTCAGGTCGTCGATGCCACGGATGATATGGTCGTGATACCGTGGTTGCCATGCAAAAGGTATGTTGTTCATGTGCGCATATCGTGTGACGGCCGATTTCAATGATGCGATATATGACCCCAGCAATGTAGGGACATGGCGTGCCATGTCCGCCGAAGAACCCGCCGATTGGCGTGCCATGTCCGCCGCTGCTGGGGGCAAATCTCTTGCGGACGCGGCACGCCGCGTCCCTACAGTGATGATGGCGTGTATGTGGTTGGGCATTACTACGAACAAGGGAATATCGATGTGGTCGTGATGCCGATGAGGGGAGGACAGCTCCTCGGACAGGAAAGAGCCAATAGGCGAGAGATACATGCAGTTGTCGGATATCTCACCGAAAAAATGTCGCATGTTTTTTGTGCATATAGTGATAAAGTAGCATGCCTCATTGTATTCGAACCAATTGGCTCGAGGAGACTTCCGTATGGGGTAGGCGTTGGTCATGGTTGTGTGTTTTTTTCTTGCGGACGCGGCACGCCGCGTCCCTACGGGCGTATGATTGTTGTTGAGCCGTCGGGGTGGATTTTGACGATGCGGCTTCCGCGGGTCTCGTTCGATAGGAACTCTGGCAGTGGTGGCACGCAATAATCCACGCGGCGTTTCAGTTCTTCCTCTATCTCTTCATAGCGTTGCGGTGAGGGATGGCCCGAGAGATTGGCCGAGGTGCTTACCAATGGAGCGCCAAGTTGTCGTATCACTTCTTGGCAGAAGGGGTGGCGCGGGATGCGGATGCCCAGTGAGCCATCGGCGGCAGCAAGGTTGTCGGCAATACCGTTGCCCAACAATGAACGCCAGTGCTCCTCCGGCAGGATATAGGTTGTCGGTCGGTCGGTCGGAGCAATCAGATTATTCAGAATATTCAGATTATTCGGAATCTCTGCCACAAGCACCAGCATGCTTTTCGAGTGGTCGCGTTCCTTGAGGGCGTAGAGACGTTCTACGGCATTGCGGTTGCGGGCATCGCAGCCCACGCCCCAGATGGTGTCGGTGGGGTAGAGGATGGTCTTTCCCGCACGCAGGGCAGTAATCGTCTGTTGGATGGCTTCGCTGACATTCATGGTGCAAAAGTACGAAAAAAAAGCGTCACCGCTTGCACGAATGAAAAATAATTTGTAATTTTGCATATTGTTAATTTTACAAAAAATAAGTCGAAGTCAATTCAATAAATTATAAACCAAAAAATTACAACTATGGATTTTGTTACCAATTTGTGGAATGACAACCGCCCGTTGGCTATGCTGATAGCGGGTATCATAATTGTTATTCCGTTTCTGATTTTCTATGTCCGCAAGGCGTTGAGCGAACATCCCAAGGGTCTTATCCCCGCGGCATTGAGTAACATGGGTGAGCGTTTCGGCTACTACATTATGAATGCTGTGTTGTCGCTATTCATCTGCTCCAAGTTTGGTGTCTCTGACACTGCTGCCGGCATCATGTTTGCCATCTTCTATTTCCTCATTTATGTTTTGAGCTTGCCCGGAGGCATCATTGCCGACCGTACGCAGAACTACAAGCGCACAATCATCTGGGGTATTATTGTGATGGCTGCAGGCTACTGCATCCTCTCTGTCCCTGTGTTCAGTGGTCACGGTTTCTCGTGGGTTATGGTACTCACGATGTTTGCCCTCATCATGATTGCCTGCGGTAACGGTCTGTTTAAGGGCAATCTGCAGGCCTTGGTCGGTCAGATGTATGACGACTTTGAGGCCGAGGCAGCGAAGAAAGGCCCTGAGGCTTTGGCTAAAGCCAAGGAAAAACGTGACACTGGTTTCCAGATTTTCTATGTTTTTATCAACATCGGTGGAGTCATTGCCCCCTTTATTGCCCCGATTATCCGCAACTGGTGGCTCGGTGTGCACGGTATGACCTACAATGCACAGCTCCCGAAGCTTTGCCATGACTATGTGACAAACAATATGCAGGGCAATGACCTTGAAAACCTCACCGCGCTTACTCAGCAGTATCCCGAGGCGGCCAATGACCTCGGAGCCTTCTGCGATAGTTATGTAACTGTCTTCAACACTGGCGTCCACTATGCTTTCATTGCCTCCGTGCTTGCCATGCTCATTTCCCTTGTCATATTCCTCTGCACCAAGAAGGGTATGCCCAATCCTGCCAAGAAAGCCAAGACCGACGAAGTGAGTTACACTGCTGAAGAGAAAGCTGCCATGGCCAAGGACATCAAACAGCGCATGATGGGTCTCTATGCAGTGCTGGGTGTCTGCGTCTTCTTCTGGATGTCGTTCCACCAGAATGCCGAATCGCTCTCTTTCTTCGCCCGCGACTTTGTCAACAGTTCCGCCATCCCCGTGGAGATTTGGCAGTGCATCAACCCCTTCTTTGTTATTGTCCTCACCCCCGTCATCATGTGGCTCTTTGCTCGCCTTGCCCGTAAGGGTAAGGAGGTATCCACACCTAAGAAAATTGCCTTTGGTATGGCCATTGCTGCTTGTGCCTACATCTTCTTGATGGTGGTTTGCGCCAATGTGGGTTATCCCAAACCTGGCGAGTTCCTCGGCATGCCTGCCGACGAGGCCGACGCTCTGCGTGTCGGACCTTGGGTGATGATTGTGACCTACTTCTTCTTAACAGTTGCTGAACTGTTTATTAGCCCGCTGGGTCTGAGCTTTGTTTCCAAGATTGCCCCGAAACATATCCAGGGTATCTGCCAAGGTCTGTGGCTTAGTGCTACTGCTATAGGAAACCTGCTTATCCTCCTTGGACCAGTCTTCTACAACAACCTGCCAAGCCTGTGGATGTGCTGGCTGGTATTTGCCGCCATCTGCATCATTGCCATGGGTATCATGTTCGGCATGCTGAAGTGGCTTGAGAAGATTACCGCGCAGCAGCAGTAAAACAGTCTTAATTGATAAATATTGTTAGGGGCGTCCTACCGGATGCCCCTTTTTTAAGGGAAAAGGAGAAAGATGAAAAGGATTGTGTCCTTTCTTGTTGCGGGTCTGATGATGGTGGGAAGCCTGCAGGCTGCCAAGGTGTCGGTTGAGACGGCTGCTATTGTTGCACGCAACTTTATGGATTGTCAGGGAATCAAGGCATCGTTGACACTGGTTGACTGCGGATTGACGGAGATGTACCTCTTCTCCACATCCGATGGAGGCTTTGTTTTGGTGGCAGGCGACGATTGCGTGCATCCTATCTTGGGATATTCTCTCACTGCTTCGGCTATCACTCCGTTACCGGAGAATATGGTCGACTGGGTCAACGGTTATGCAGAAGAGATTGTCTGGTTGCGTGAGCAACGGGTAGAGC
The DNA here is from genome assembly GCA_900316235.1 of uncultured Bacteroidales bacterium. Taxonomy (GTDB): domain Bacteria; phylum Bacteroidota; class Bacteroidia; order Bacteroidales; family P3; genus Colimorpha. The sequence continues at coordinate 73,400 of ONCC01000006.1, read as the reverse complement.
CTTCGCCACAGGTGCGTAGCGAGTGGAGTGCTTGGCTGAAGTCCGATGGGCAGAGACCGTTGTATTCGGTGGTTGTCGCCCCCATGATTACCACCACATGGAAGCAGGGCTCCCCTTACAATACCCAGTGTCCGCACGACACTTTGGACCGCGATACCAAGTCGGGCTGTGTGGCTATCGCCATGGCGCAGGTGATGAAATATTGGAACCACCCGACGCAGGGCGTGGGAAGTTACAGTTATACCACCGCCAACTGTGGCACCATAAGTGCTAATTTCGGCGCCACGACGTATGACTGGGCGAATATGCCCAACTCGCTGACATCGGTATCGCCGACGGTGAATATCGATGCTGTGGCTGAACTGGTGTACCATGCCGGTGTATCTGTGAAGATGACCTACCGTCACTCGTCGTCGAGTGCCACTACTACCTCGGACAACAATCTGAGCACCATCACCGGCGAGCGCGCTCTGCGCACCTTCTTCAAGTATGACAAGGCGTTGCATAGCGTCCAACGCAATATAGTGGGTGACTCCGTCTTTACCGCCCTCCTCGAGGAGGAACTCCTCGCCGGACGTCCCGTCATCTTCTCGGGCCATGATACCTCTGGCGGACATGCTTTCATCTGCGACGGCAGAAATAATGCCGGCCTCTACCACTTCAACTGGGGTTGGGGCGGCTATTGCGACGGCTACTACCAGATAGGTGCCTTGAATCCCGCCCCCGGAGGTGACGGTGGTAATGCTACAAGCCATTACAATCTAGAGAACAGGATGATTATCGGCATCCAGCCCGATACTGTCACTGCAGGCACCTACACCCTCACGGCTTCTCCCGACGACACGTCGCATGGAAGTGTCACCGGTGGCGGCAGCTATGCTTATGGCGACACCGTTGTGCTCACGGCCATGGCCTCCAGTAGCTACCGCTTCGCGCGGTGGGACGACGGCATGTGCTACAATTCGCGCAACCTCATCATGGGTGGCGACAGGACGGTGACGGCCATCTATGACTCTGTCTGTGGCGACACGCTGCGCTACGACAACGACTTCTATCTCACCTCGTGGGGCTACAACACTGCGCGTCCATACTATTGGGCCATGAAGTTGGAGCCCGCCCTGCTGGCGGGACACACGTACCTTGCAGCAGTGCAGGCCTACTTCAAAGAAGGCGGCACCTATAGAGTGTTTGTGTGTAACGATACGGTCCCTGGACATTCCACCATGATGGACTCTCTTTCCTATGTGTCCACGGAAGAGGGTTGGGCGACGTTGTCATTCGGCAGCGCGTTGGCTATCAACACCACCTTGCCTCTCTGGATAATACTCTACAACGACGACATCAACCATCCTGCTTGTGCCGGCACCTATTGTGGTCATCAAATGGCGGCCTACAGTAATACGGACGGTACCTCCTGGGATATTTCTACAAAGCAGCGTACATTCCTTATCCGTGGTATCTTCTCGGCGACAGTTCCTCCGGAGCCTCCGGCACCGGTCTTCGACACCACTGTTGCCGAGGCCTGTGGCTCGTATGATTGGGAAGATTCTACCTATATAGAAAGCGGTATCTATGGGCGGATGTTCACTGCCTCGACGGGAGGCGATAGCCTGAGGGTTCTGGTGCTGACCGTCTATCCGGAGTATCATTTATTTGATACTGTTACCGCCATCGACAGTTTCCTTTGGGTGAACAATCATGTGTATACTGAAAGTGGTGTCTATACCTTTGATACCATGACAGTTCACGGATGCGATAGTGCGCTGACGCTTGTGCTCACCATTACGCCGTCGCAAGGAATCGAAGATGTTACAGAAAACAACATTGTCCTCTATCCTGTGCCGACGAGTGGTATGCTCTATTTCGGCACCGAGGTTGAGAAAGTTGAAGTGTATGATACTAAAGGTTGCCGGGTGTTTGCCGCAGGGCGTACCTGTGAGATTGATCTCTCTCCACTTCCAGTGGGAACTTATGTAGTAAGGATTCTCCAACCGGGCGGTGGTATCTCGTTGCACCGCATTGCAAAACAATAGACAAATGAAAAGCCCCGAAGTATTGCTTCGGGGCTTTTTCTGTTTCCAATGCGCGTTGTCCAAACGCGGAGCGGATGAGGGCTCTTATTTGTCGAGCTCCTGCTGGCGCAGGTGCTGGACGTAGATGGCCTTCAGGTGCTTCTCGCGGTTGATGACACTGGGCTTGGTGAACTGCTGACGACGGCGCATCTCTTTCACCACGCCGGTTTTCTCGAATTTGCGTTTCAGTTTCTTGAGAGCTCTTTCGAGGTTGTCACCTTCTTTAATAGGAACTACGATCATTGTTAATACCTCTTTCTTGTTAAGGGTTAATACTAATTGTTTATTTAAGACTGTTGTCTTCTTAGAACATCAGGTGACCCTGGGCGGCGGCGTCATTCAGAGCGGCGATGATGCCTTTCTTGTTGATGATGCGCATGCCTTTGGCGGAGACTTTCAGGGTAATCCACATGTCCTCTTCGGGAATGTAGAACTTCTTGGTCTGCAGGTTGGGGCTGAAGGTACGTTTGGTGTGGATGCGGGAGTGCGAAACGTTGTTACCCACAATCACTTTCTTTCCGGTAATTTCACAAATCTTTGACATTTCTGTATAATTTTTATTTAATTTTTACGTTAATATGTTCGCCAAAATTGAGACGAAAACGGGTGCAAAAGTACATCCTTTTTCCGAACTGACCAAACCTTTCGATTGTTCAAATCGGCTTTTTAAATATTTTTAACATTTTGATAAATATAAAATACTGATAAATAAACTGTTGCTAAAAAATCAAAAACGAATTTTAACATAGTTTTTTCAGTCACTTAGCAACAAGTTTTCAACAAAAACGGCCGCCTGCAATGTCGCTTTCACAGAAATTGGACACCTGGTACACCGACTTCGGTCGCACGCTTCCCTGGAGGGGTATCGACGACCCATACCGCATATGGCTGTCGGAAATAATCCTGCAGCAGACGCGCATTGAGCAGGGTCGCGACTATTACCATCGCTTCGTCGAGGCTTTCCCCACGGTCTCCGACTTGGCCGCCGCTAGCGAGGAACAGGTGCTTCGCCTTTGGCAGGGGCTCGGTTACTACTCGCGCGCACGCAACTTACACGCGGCTGCACAATATATAATGAATGAGTGCAATGGCGTGTTCCCTTCTGATTATGAGGGTGTACTGAAACTTAAGGGTGTGGGACGCTACACTGCCGCCGCCATCGCCTCATTTGCCTTCAGGCTGCCCCATCCGGTTATCGACGGCAACGTCTACCGCTTCATCAGCCGCCTCTACGGCATTGCCACCCCCATCGCCACCGATGCCGCCTACAATGAGTTTGAATCCCTGTTGATCAAGCAGATAGATCGCAAGCGGCCCGACCGTTTCAATGCCGCCTTGATGGACTTCGGCTCGCTGCAGTGCAAGCCTGTTCCTGACTGCACGCAGTGTCCCTTCTCCGCTGAGTGCAATGCACTTCGCACGGGGCGTGTGGCAATGCTCCCCGTCAAAGCCGCCAAAAACAAACCCACCGACCGCTGGTTCTACTATTTCCACCTCCATTGGCGTTCCAATGGAGTGGAACATACCCTTGTGGAACAGCGCGAGGGCAAGGATATCTGGCGTGGTCTTTACCAATTCCCTCTACTGGAGGCTGACAAGGAGTTGAATGATAAACGATTAATGGAAGAGGCGACCCGTTTCCTTAGGGAGAATTTTCAATTCCCAGTGACTGATTTTCGTCTTTCTCCCCCCTTTCGACATCAGCTCACCCATCGCACGATTCACGCCCTCTTTCTTGAGGCCGAACTTCCGTCGGAACCCGCTTCTACGACAGAAAAATACCGTGCAATCCCTTTCTTGGAAATAAAAAATATTCCCGTGTCGCGGTTGATTGATAGGTATTTGCAGACTTTGTGAATATCTTTATTTTACCGATTCGGAAAAAAGTAGTATTTTCGCACTCGCATTTCGACTAAAAAAACTGTATAAAGTAATGATTGGAGTTAACAAAGTAATTCTTGTAGGTAACGTAGGAAAAAACCCTGATGTAGTCACTTTCCCCTCCGAGGGGTCCATGCCTGTGAAGAAAGCATCCTTCCCCCTCGCCACCACTGAATACCGTCGCAACCGCGAAAGCGAAAAAGTAGAAATCACTGAATGGCACAATGTTGTGTGCTGGCGTGGCTTGGCCGACATCGCCGAGCGCATCCTTCACAAAGGCGCCCAGATTTACGTCGAGGGCCGTCTGCAGAGCCGTACTTGGGAAGACAAGGAAGGTAACAAGCGCCATGTGACTGAGGTTGTGGCCGATAACCTTCTTCTGCTGTCGAACCGCCAGCGCAACGAGGAGGCACAGCAGGCGAACAATCCCCTGATGGATATCCTCAACGAGGATACTGAACCTCTGGGAGACCTTCCGTTCTGAGGTAGAAGCTATTAAGTACCTATTTACACCTTACCAAGGCCCTATCAACTCCTACTATGGTAGGAGTTGATAGGGCCTTGGTTGGTGTTTGGTAGGGGTAGGGAGACTGGCGCCTCCCTACTGGATAGTATAGTGAATCTTAAAAGCCAGGCTTGCCAAGCAGGCGGAACATGTTTTTCTTGTAGGCTTCTACGCCGGGCTGGTCGAAGGGGTTGACCCCGAGGGTGTAGCCGCTGACGCCGCAGGCGAATTCGAAGAAATAGATGAGTTGTCCGAGGACATACTCGTCGACGCGCTCCACGCCAATCTCCATCACGGGTACGCCGCCGGAGAGATGGGCCTCGATAGTACCTCGCATGGCGCAATCATTAATCTCCGTAAGGCTCTTGTTTACAAGGTAATTGATGTCATCGAGGTTCTTCTCGTCGGTGGGGACGGGGACGTGGGTGGCGGGTTCCTTTACGCGTATCATTGTCTCCATCATCAGGCGCTCGCCGTCCTGCACATACTGTCCCATCGAGTGCAGGTCGGTGGTGATGCTCAGGCTGTGGGGCAGCAGGCCTTTGTGCTCTTTGCCCTCGCTCTCGCCGTAGAGCTGTTTCCACCACTCGGCCAGATAGCGCAGGTTGGGGAGGCTGCTCACCAGCATCTCGACCTTGATGCCGCTGCGGTAAAGCACGTTGCGGATGGCGGCGTATTTCAGGGCGGGATTCTCTTCCAAGGTGTTCTTCTCGATGCAGATTTTGCGCATGTCGCGGGCACCTTGCATCAGACGGTCGGTGTCGAATCCGGCCATGGCGATGGGAACCAGTCCAACGGGGGTGAGCACAGAGAAGCGGCCACCGACATTGTCGGGTATGACATACATGGGGTATCCCTCCTTGACGGCGATATCGTGGAGGGCACCCTTCCGGGCATCGGTGATGGCTACGATGCGCTGCGAGGCTTCACTCTTTCCGTATTTGTTTTCGAGGTGGGCCTTGATGATACGGAAGGCCACGGCAGGCTCGGTAGTGGTACCCGATTTGGAGATTACCGCCACGCTGTAATCCTCATGGTCCAAGAGAGTTAGCAACTGGCTGTAGTAGTCCTCACCGAGTGTGTGGCCGGCATAGACAACATAGGGTTTGCTGCCGCGGACCATGGAGGCGAACTCCGACTGCAGGGCCTCGATGACCATGCGAGCGCCAAGGTAGGAACCGCCGATGCCGATGACCACAAACACCTTGCTTTTGGCACTGAGGCGGGCGACGTCGGCCTTGATGCGGGCATACTCCGCTTTGTCATAATCTTCGGGAAGATTGACCCATCCAAGGAAGTCGTTACCTGCGGCATCGCCTTTTAACAAATGTTCGCGTGCGGAAAGCACCTCTGCAGTAATCTCATTGAGAGATTTTTGGTACGTATTCTCTAAGGAATCGGCCATTTTGACACTCAAATTCTCCATATTTTTCGTCATTTTTGGGGTTAATTTTCTAATTTTTAGGGCTTAAAACGCTATTTTAAAAATTTTTTTTAAATCGTAACTTCAATATTTTCTTCACATTAACGAAAAAAGAAAAAAAATATTTTTTGTAATTAAAAAAATATGTGTATTTTTGCACATGATTTGTATAGAGTGATAATCAGCGATTAAAAAAGCCAATACATAAATAACACATATAGTAAGTAAAAAGAAAGTACAAACCAATTAAAAAAAAATCATATGATGAAAAAATTAATCAAAGTGGGCGTCGTGATGTCGCTACTGCTGGCCTCCACGAGCGTCTTTGCACAGGAAAAGGCCGAGTATCCTCGCTACGGCTTCTGGAGCAACTGGTCGATTGGCGTCGGTATCGACGGCACTTGGCAGTTGGGTCAGCACTCTTGGGACAACACTGCCCCCAACACCCGCGATCTTTGGAGAAGATCCATCAACGTGGGTATGGACGGCTTCCTTCAGAAGAAGCTGAACCATGTTTGGGACTTCCGTCTCCGTCTTGGTGTCCCCACCTTCTGGCGTGGTCGCGCTGACAACGATGGTAAGTTCTTCAATCGCTACGTCTCTCTTACCGCAGAGATGTTGTTCTCCATCAACAACGCCATCTATGGCTACAACCCCGACTGCCATCACAGTTGGTACCTCTTTGGTGGTGCTGGCGGAGCTTACATCAAAACTCCTGCCGGTTCCAACTATGAGAACAGCGACCTGGGCCGTGTGATGCCCGCCCTTAACGCCGGTCTCGGCTACAACCTCCAGTTCTGCGAGAAGTGGTCCTTCTTCGCCGAAGGTGAAGCCAACTTCAACGACTGGCATGTCAAATTCTGGGACAACTTCCTGGATTGGAACTATGTCCACCTCACCGCTCACGTTGGTGTGATGTACAACTTCGGTATCACCGCTACCGACCAGGCCATTGCCGCCCAGAAGGCTATGCTGACTCAGGAGAACTTCAGTGCCCTGAACAGCCAGGTGAACAACCTCGACAACCAGCTCCGCAACTGCCACAACAACGAGAAGAAACTTGAGAACCGCATCGCCGAACTCGAGGATCAGCTCGCCAAGGCTCTTGCCCAGGGTGGTAAGAACGGTGCCGGCAACAGCGCCGCTGCCGATAGCCTCCAGGCCATCATCGACAAGATCAAGGCCGACCAGCTCACCTTCTACGCTATGCCCTTCTCCGTCCAGTACGGTGTTGACGAGTGGAACGTCACTGACGACGAGATGCTCAAAGTTAAAGCCGTTGGCCGTGTCCTCAAAGACAACCCCGATGTGAAGGTTCTCGTTGTTGGCTTCGCCGACTACACTGGCAGCGACAGCTACAACATGAAGCTCTCCGAGAAGCGCGCCAACGAGGTCAAGCGCCTCCTTGTCAAGAAATATGGTATTGCCGAGGATCGCATCCAGACCGAGTACAAGGGTAAGAGTGTTGCCTTTGGTGACATTCAGTACGCTATCAACCGTCGCGTTAGCTTCTATCGCGTGATTGAATAGTTTTAGTTGAGATACACTAAATTAAGCGGGACTCCCGAAAGGAAGCCCCGCTTTCTTTTTGTATTGGTCAGTGAGGATTTAGTCGGCAATAATCCTGTACTCCACGCGCCGGTTTTTGCTTCGTCCTTCGGCGGTGGCATTATCGGCTACCGGTTGGCTCTTGCCGAAGCCTACCCAGGTTAGGCGGCGCTTGTCAATACCTTTACCTATCAGGTAGTCGGCCACTGCCTTGGCACGCGCTTCTGATAGTTTCTGGTTGTGATCCACGGTGCCTTGGTTGTCGGTGTGCCCACGCAATTCAATCTTTATGCTTGGGTGCTGCTCCAGCATCTCTTTGAGTTGAAACAACTCGTTGTAGGACTGTTGCAGTACCTCGCTTTTGTCTGTTGCGAAGTAAAGGTTCTTGAGCGTTATCACTTCACCCGCTTTAGGCGTTTGGGATGTCTGTGGGATGATGGGCTTCTCTGTGTCGAGGCACACCACTGACACATCGTCGATATAGTAGTATGCGCCCGACAACGGTAGGTTTGCGCCTTCCATGCCAACCACGGAGGATTTGTTAAACGGTAGGAAGTTGCCTATTGTCAGGAATCTCTCACCACCATTGGCGATGAATTCATCGCTTACCTCGACCCATTCTTTGGTGTTGTCGAGGATATTATCCATGGAATTAAGTACTTGTGGCTCGAAGTGGGTGGCGATGGACTGCGTGTTACTGCCGTCGAGGGTCGTCATTTCGCGTTCCATCAGTATGCCATGGGTTGAGTCTTCCAGCCGTTGCGGTGTTAGCATGGCTCCAAGTGTCGCCACAGCGAAAGGAGACTTGTCGGCCAGGCTCACCCAAAAGCTCACGCGGTAGCGTTTGCCCGCCACCAGCGGCTCCTTGAGCTCGGTTTGCAAGTATTCGCGGTAGAGTTCTTGCGAGCAGTAGATGCCGCAATAGGCGTTGCCGCCGTGGGCTTCCTGGAAACCCATTTTGTTGCGTGGCACGTTGCATTCGCGGCTACCGCAGGCGTTGAAGTAGTCGCTGCTGCCGCTGGTGGGTTGCCACCAGGCATCGGCCTCGGTCATCACTCCCAGAGCATCGATCTTCATCGGGCATTTCCGGTGCTCCTCAAAAGAGGGGTTGAACACTAGATTCTCGCCGTCGGTTTGCGACCGCAGGGGCATGGTTGCTGTAATGGCGAGGAAGCAGGCGAGACAGATCCAGTGCTTTTTCATTTCTTGTCAAGGGTGTTCATCAGGCTGTCCCACAGCAGTGCCGCGGTACGGTCCCAACTGAAAAGGGTGCGCTGGTGGCGTCCTTTTTCGATGAGTTCATTGCGCAACTGTTTGTCGTCCAACCGTAAGATGGCTTGGGCGATATCATCGGGGTCAGAAGGATCGATATAAAGAGCGGCGTCGCCCCCCACCTCGGGCATCGAGGTGGTTTTCGAGGCTATGACGGCGGTCTCGGCATACATAGCTTCTAAGATAGGGATTCCAAATCCCTCAAAGTAAGAGGGATAGACAAGCATCTCGGAGGCCGAGAGCAGAGCCGACAGGTCGTCGGGCTCCACCCTCCCGGGCATGATGACATCTTCGCGGTGGGCCATATGGTCGTAGGCCTCGGCCAGCTCGTCTTTCCACCACACGCGGCTACCCACTACCACGAGCTTCAAATCACTGTGTCCATGTTCCTTAACCTTGTCAAAGGCCTTCAGCAGGTTGGCAAGGTTTTTCCTTTTTATTATTGTACTTATAAATATTATATAAGGGCATCCATCGGTGAAACGGCTGCGAATGGACTCTTTCTCCTCTTCGCTGTGTGGCCGGTAGTTGCTGTGGGCACCGTCGTATACGACATCAATCTTCTTGGAATCAATGTTGTATGTGTCTGAAATGTCTTTCTTGGAGTATTCCGATACGGTGGCGATTCGCGTGGCGTTGCGGGCGAAACGGGGCGAGTAGTGGCTCAGGTAGCGCTGGTGTGACCACTTGAGGTTGCCCGAGGCATGCTCGAAATTCAGGTCGTGTATCACTGTGAGTGTCGGCACCTTGGGGTGCAGCGGCATGTAGCCGTCGGGCGTAAGGTAGAGGTCGATATTGTATTTCTTCAGCGCCCAGGGAGTGGCCCACTCGAAGTAGAGGTACCACAGCAGCGGATGGCGCGCCTGCGGGCAAAGTACCACGGGCGTCACATTGTCGCCGTAGAGGAACGAGGGGTCGGGCCGTCGGTCGAAGAGGAAGAAGAACTGGTGTTCGGGATGGCTGGCTACCATGCGGCGAGCCGTCTCGGCAGTGAACCATCCGATGCCGTCCAGCTTCCCTTTCAGCAGCAGGCGTGTGTTGATAGCGATGCGCATCACTTATGGGCCTTGATGGTTTCGTCGATTACGCGCGGGAAGTGCTCTTTCTCCAACAGGTGGATTTTCGCTGCCAGTGTGTCGGGGGTGTCCTCGGGGGTGACGGTGCAACGTGCCTGGAAGAGGGTGGTACCGCGGTCGTAGTGGTTGTCGACGATATGGATGGTGATGCCGCTCTCGTGCTCGTGGTTGGCCACGACGGCCTCATGAACATGGTGGCCGTACATGCCCTTGCCGCCGTAGGCCGGCAGCAGGGCAGGGTGGATGTTGATGATGCGGTTGGGGTAGGCCGCCAGCATGTTTTCGGGCACCAGCCAGAGGAATCCGGCCAGGATGACCCAGTCGGTCTGCTTCTCGCGCAGGTAGTCGAGTACCGCCGTGCTTTCATAGAAATCCTTTCGGCCAAAGTAGCGGGCCTCGATGCCAAGGTTCTTTGCGCGCTGGGCGATATATGCGTCGCGGACGTTGTAGATGATGCAAGCCACCTCGACATCGGTGCGGCCGGCGAAATATTCAGTGATTTGTTGTGCATTGGTTCCGTTGCCGGAACCCAGTATGGCTAGTCTGGTCATAATAATATTTATGTATTCCAAAATAAAATGCAAAGATAAGAATAAATCCTGACACATTGGCAAAAAAGGTTGCTTAACCTTGCAAAAAACATGTAAATCATTGGATATTAGTCTTGTTTGTATTATTGTTGTCTAGTAGCCTGGAAGTCAATACCATATCCTTATCAACGCCCTACCAACTCCTACCATGGTAGGAGTTGGTAGGGCGTTGACAGGGTGTTGGGAGGTGAATGATGACACTCCGGTGGCATGGCGAGGGTTGGTTGAAAAGGGGTCAATTTTGCAAATTTTTATTAAAAAAATATATTTTTGCAATCACAAAAGAGTGTCTTAAAAACAAAAAAAATGTTTTTTTTTGAGGATTATTTTTCTTGGTGTCAGTAGATTAGTATTTCATAAGGAGGTTTGAAATGTTAAAAAATGTTTATATATCAGAAAAAATTCGTTTCTTTGCATCCAGTTTTATTAATTAAAATCAAAAGAAAATGTCAGAAATTGCAACTAGAGTAACAAGCATCATCACCGACAAACTTGGTGTTGAAGAAAGTCAGGTCACCCCCGAAGCCAGCTTCACCAACGACCTTGGTGCAGACTCTTTGGACACCGTCGAGCTGATTATGGAGCTCGAGAAAGAATTTGACCTTTCGATTCCCGATGAGGAAGCTGAGAAAATCGTCACCGTTGGCGACGCTATCGCTTTCATCGAAAACGCGAAAAAGTAACCTTAAATTTAAGTCTACTCTTTCCGCTTTATGGAGTTGAAAAGAGTTGTTGTTACAGGTCTCGGCGCGCTCACCCCTATTGGCAACAATGTCCCCGAGTTGTGGGATGGGTTGGTGAAAGGCGTGAGCGGAGCCGGGCCAATAACACATTTCGATGCCTCGAAGTTTAGGTGCCAGATCGCATCTGAATTGAAAGGATTCGACCCTTTGCAATTCATAGACAAGAAAGAGATGCGTCTCCTCGACGGCTATACTGTGTATGGCCTGGTTACTGTCGAAGAGGCGATGCGCGATGCGGGCCTGGACGATACCAATGTCGATAAGGACCGCTTCGGTGTTATCTGGGGTTCTGGAATGGGTGGCGTGAAAAGCCTTCAGGACGAACTCTGTGAGTTTGCCCTTTCCAACGGCAATCCCCGCTTCAGCCCCTACTGGATTCCCAAGGTTATCGTTGACATCTGTGCCGGCCAGATAGCCATTCGCTATGGCCTGCGCGGCCCCAACTACAGCACCACTGCGGCGTGTGCTACGTCGGCCGTGGCCATCGGTGACGCATTCAACTTTATCCGTTTGGGTAAGGTGGATGCAATGGTTGCCGGAGGTTCCGAATGTGCTGTTGTCGAAGCCGGTATCGGTGGCTTTGGCAACATGAGGGCTCTCTCGACGCGCAACGATGACCCCAAGACGGCCTCGCGTCCCTTCGACAAGGATCGTGACGGCTTTGTGCTCGGCGAAGGAGCCGGCGCGCTCATCCTGGAGGAACTGGAGCACGCCAAGGCACGCGGCGCACACATCTATGCCGAGATTACGGGTACGGGTCTTTCGGCCGATGCCTACCATATCACGGCTTCGCATCCTGAGGGACTGGGAGTTATCAAAGCCATGCGGCAGGCTGTGGAAGAGTCGGGGATGACACTCACCGATGTCGACCACATCAACACCCACGGTACCTCCACCCCCATTGGCGACATCTCGGAGCCCAAGGCCATTACAGGCCTCTTTGGCGACCATGCCTATAAGATAGCCATCAACTCCACCAAGTCGATGACGGGCCACCTGTTGGGTGCCGCCGGAGCTGTCGAGGCTATCGCCACCATCCTTACCATCAAGAACGGCATCGTCCCTCCGACAATCAATCACTTCACGGACGATCCCCAGATTCCCGCTCTTGATTTTACTTTCAACAAAGCACAGAAACGCGAGGTCAACTTCGCCATCAGCAATGCTTTCGGCTTTGGCGGCCACAATGTATGTCTCGCCTTCAGAAAGTATTGATGCGCATGCTGCTCCGTTGGAAGAATAAGGAAAGTAAGGAGTTCAACAGTTTCTTTAAGAACATTCTCGGGTATGTTCCGCGCCACACGGAATTGTACCACGTTGCTTTTACCCATCGCTCGCTCTCGTCCTCGCATAAGGGCCACCGCGTCAACAATGAACGTCTGGAATACCTCGGCGATGCCGTACTGAGTGCAGTGGTGGCCGATTACCTATACAGGAAATATCCTTTCCAGGGTGAGGGGTTCCTTACCGAGTTGCGCTCCAAGATTGTCAGCCGCGCCAGTCTCAACAAACTCTCGACCAAGATAGGTCTCTTCGACCTGATAGCCTATCAGCACGACTCCACGGGAGGATTCAAGTCCATTGGCGGCGACGCTTTCGAGGCGCTTGTCGGCGCCATGTATATCGACAAGGGATACAAGTTCGTTCGCCGTATCCTCATCGACCGCATCCTGTGCACCTATCTCGATGTGGATGCAATGGCGGAAATGGACTGGAATTTCAAGAGTAAACTTATCGACTGGGGCCAGAAAAACCATAAGAAAATCACCTTCGAGGTGGTACGCACCATCAACCAGGGGCATGCCGCCCGTCGTCAGTACGAGAGTCGGGTGTGCATCGACGGAGAGGCCCAGAAGTCAGCCGTCGAATTCTCTATCAAGGCGGCCGAACAGTTGGCCGCCGAGAAAACCTACAAGGACCTTGTGGAAAAAGGTGCCATTGTAAAATGATTCGCAGGTTTATATTTCTTCTGTTGTTTGCCCTGCCTTTCGCGGCAGAGGCACAGATGGAAGATGCCATCGAGCAGTGGGTTGAGGAACATGGATCCGATGCCGGTGTCGCTGAGTTGAGCGACCTGCTGATACAATTGGCCGAGAATCCGGTGAATATCAACGATACCGACGCCGTGGCCTCGTTGCCGTTCCTGTCCCCATTCCAGGTCAAGGCGCTCAAAAACTACATCGTGCTCTATGGACAGATTCTTAGTGTCAAGGAGCTGTATCTGGTTCCGGGGTTCGATAGCCTTACGGTAGCGCTGATTACCCCCATGGTGAAAGCGAACCCTTATGAGAAAAGGTCGTTTCCTGGACTGGCCGAGATGTTCAAGAAGGGGCGCCACACGCTGGTTGCTGGCCTTGGAGGAACTGTCGAGCGGGCCAAGGGCTATGACAATGGCAAATACGAGGGGGATAATTTACGCGGCTTGCTCTGCTACCGCTTCAACTACGACAATCGTGTCGTCTTCCAGCTTGCCGCCGACAAAGATCCTACCGAAGCATGGGGCAAGGATAATCATCTGTCATATAGTTTGGTGATTGGCGATTTATGGGGCGGGACAACTGTGCACATTGAGAGAATTGTCATGGGACGTTTCAATGTGCAATTCGGGCAGGGAGTGACTTTGTGGACGGGTTACGAACCGTTTTCGCTGACCGGTAGTTCCCCGGTGCGCTACGCCGGTGGCGTGAAGGCTGCCAGTCCTTTCAGTGAAGAGGGGTGGCAGGAAGGCCTCGCTGCTACCGTCGGATTTGGTCGCAACGTCAGTTTGTCGGCCTTCGGCTCGCGGGCAAACGAAGAGTGGATGGGCGGCGGACATCTGCAGCTCCGCTACGGCAACCTGATACTGGGTGTCACGGCTTCGGCTTCGTTCCTCGACGACAGTGTGCGCTTGCGCAACTATGTCTACAACCAAGACTATTTTCGTGGCGATCGAGCCGGGGCTTTGGGAGTCGATGTCCTGTGGCAGGTGGGACGATTGCTGTTCTTTGGCGAGGCGGCAACTGATGCCGAAGGTCATCCGGCAGCCATCGGGGGTATGCGCCTTTCGTTGCGTGGCGACAACAGTATCGGTCTCGCCGTGCGACACTACGACTCTCGTTACCATAACCTCCACACGGCAGCCTACAGCATCGGCTCCCGTACTGCCAACGAACAAGGTGTCAGCCTCGACGGTCGCTTCCATCTGCCACTGGGCTTGGCAGCACTGATTAGTGCCGACGTGCATCGCTTTCCCAAGGTGAAATATGGTTGCTATGCACCTTCCACGGGCTCAAAATGGCAACTGCAGCTAGGACGAGATGTGGGGCACAAGGGTGAGGCCTGGGTGCGCTATACGCTCCGTCACCAACAACGCAATGTTCCCGGCACAAGTGGCAAGGTTATCGAGAACACTCTCCGTCAGCAGCTGCAAGGACAATACCGATTCACAGATGGCCCGTGGTGCCTCACTACGCGAGTTATCCTCTCGTGGTTCAATACCGAGGAGTCGGGCAACCAACAAGGATGGGCGGTCTCGCAAGAGGTGCGCTATAGTGGCGACCGCTGGCAGACTGCCGTCCAAGCCACATGGCACGACATCAACGGCTATTATGCCCGCATTTACCTCAGCGAAAGCTATATTCAGTATGCCTATAGTATGCCCATGTTGCAAGGTCGTGGTCTCCGCACCTCAGTGGTGCTACGTTGCGATATTACCAAGTGGCTGAACCTTAACATTAAATATACTTTGGCATTCCGCCCCGGCGAGGATCATATCGGCTCCGACAACGCTGCCACTCCCGGCCCCGTACGCCAGACCTGGCACATTCAGCTTCGCTGCAAGTTCTAGCATCTTTTTTTTCCCCCAGATGCAATAAAAATGGGTGGTGGACGTTATTTAAAATATGAAAGTATTGCTGCTTGGAGCGACGGGACTGCTGGGGCACAATGTGCTACAGCGGTTGATGGCCGAGGGTCACGAAGTGGTAGCCTTGGTGCGTCGGGCCAACGGTATTAGATTGCAGCAAGGCGGGTGGCAGATGATTGTGGGATCCCCCCTTGATTATGAGGTACTGGCCAAATCTGCTGAAGGTTGCGACGCTATCGTCAATTGTGCCGGATGCACCGATATGTCGCTGCGGCGTTACGAGGATTTCCTGCCGGTGAACCGCGACCTGTGCCAGATGCTGGTGCGCCTGATGGACGAGCAGGGAATCGGGATATTGGTGCACACTTCGACAGTGGACACTTTGAATGAAGTGCGTTCTTTCTATGCCGACAGCAAACGTGAAGGAGAGCAAATGATTTTGGAAGCCGCCAAGGAAGGCCGCCATGTGGTGGTGATTAACCCGGGATTTATGTTGGGACCGTGGGATGTGAAACCTTCCTCGGGACAGATGCTGATGGCTGCTTATAGAAAACCGCTGATGTTTACCCCCAAGGGTGGCAAGGCATTTGTGCATGTGAGAGACGTGGCTCAGGCTATCGTGAATGCACTGACTCGCGGCGAGAATGGTGTTCGGTATATTGCGGTGAATGGTCAATCCTGTTTGTCAATCAAGGGATTATATGAGATACAAGCGAAAGTATGTGGCTACCGCCAAAAAGTTTTTCTTGCGCCCAACTGGCTTCTGCTGACGGCCGGTAGGGTGGGAGATGTGTTGCGCTGGATTGGTGTAAAAACCCAGGTGTCGACCTGTAATATCAAGCAACTTCTTGTACGGGAATACTACGACAGTAGTCGTGCTATCAGTGACTTAGGAATGCCTCAAACTTTGATAGAGGAGGCAATAAAAGAATTCCATGAATGGAGAAAAAACAATCAATGATATGAAGAAAGTGATTCTATTGCTGTCAGTGCTGGTGCTACTGTCAGCCTGCCACAGCCGTCAGAATGAGGCTATCATGCAGAAGAGTTCTTCAGGCAAGACCCTCGAGGTGTTGCTGGCGGCCGACAAAGGCCAAATGCTGAAGATGACGCGCGAGCTCATCGATTCGATATTCCTGCAGCCGCAGGGATGTTTGCCTCAGCCTGAGCCGCGGTTCGACCTGGTGAATGTTCCCGTGTCGTCGCTCCGCAATACCCACATGTTCCAGATGCACCGCAATATTGTCATTTTGGAAGTGAAGAAAGGCAATCCTGACAAGGTGTACATAGACCGTGACAAGTGGGCCGCGCCGCAAGTGGTAGTGGACATTGCCGCTTCGAGTGAGGCTTCGCTTCGCGACCTGCTACGCAAATATGAGCCCAATATTGTCAATGCCATCTACAATGCTGAACACAAACGCATGATTAGGGCTTTCTACAACAATCGCAACGTGGACCTGATGAATCGCATGAAGGAGAAGTTTGGTTTTGAACTCACTTTCAGTGAGGATTTCATGTGGGCGACAGAGGATGATGGTTTTGCATGGATTCGCAAGGAAACCAAGGATTTTAGTTTAGGTGTGCTCGTCAATGTCACCCCCTACCGCAGTCAGGAAATGATGTTGCCGGAGAAAATATACAACCGTATCGATACTATTATGCGACGCCATGTTCCTTCGCCCTCGGAGGATGGCTACATGGGGACGGAACGACGTGTGGACTTTGAAACGCGTAAGGTGGACTATGAGGGCACCGACTACTGTATCGAGACTCACGGCCTGTGGCGACTGATGGAGACCACCGACCGCATGGGAGGTCCTTTCGTCTGCTATTCGATGCTCTCCCCCGATGGTAAGAATATTGTCGAGGTGATTGGATTCGTCTATGCCCCGCGATTTGACAAGCGCGACTATCTGATGCAGGTGGAAGGTATATGTAATTCTTTAAAATGGAAGGAATAGCATCGGAAAGATGAAAACGGGAAGCGGAAAGAGAAAAAAGATGGTTGTGCTGGCATGTGTCAGCATGGTTTTCCTCTTTTCTTTTTCCTCTTCCGTTCATGCCCAGCGGCAAGACTTCCTCGGCCGCAGCGAATTATTGCTGATAGGAGGCGGCATGAATTATATTGGCGACCTGAATGACCAGAGCGCCCTTACCCTGCCCCGTCCTGCCGGCGGTGTGGGTTTGCGCTACAGCATCGACAACCGTGTGGCGCTGAGAGGAGAACTGAGTCTCGGGTCGGTGGCTTGCGAGAAAGACTATAATAAATTGCGTAACCTCAGCTTCAAGTCCCATATTATGGAGTTGGCGGCCTTGGTAGAGTTCAACTTCGCACCTTTTGGTCCAGGGGCCACGGAACGCCTTTGGACACCCTATATCTTTGGTGGTCTCGGCGTGTTCCATTTTAATCCCATGGCGCGCTATGTTGTCGGCAATGGTGAGGAACATTGGGCGGAATTGCAGCCTTTGTGCACGGAAGGTCAGGGAACTAAAGAGTATTCCGACCGCAGGACATACACATTGACGCAAGTCTGTCTGCCGTTCGGTGTGGGTGTTAAGGTTAGAATGGGGAAAGCATTCTCCTTGGCGGCGGAATATGGGTTCCGCATGACATGGACTGATTATCTCGATGATGTCAGCAAGACCTATGTTGGGAGCGAATTCCTTATTGCCAACTCACGTGATGGGATATTGGCAGCACAACTGGCCGACCGCAGCGGCGAGGTGGAGCCTGGCTATGTCAACGCAGTGGGTATCAAACGCGGCGACGACTCGCTCGACGACTGGTATGCCTATTTCCATGTTTCGTTGGGTATCAGTTTTGACGTACTTTTGGGATGGATGCGTTCCAAGCGTTGTAGGAAATAAAACATTAGAAAATGATCACAATAGACCAAATTGACAAGACAAGGGTGCCACAACACGTGGCCATCATCATGGACGGTAATGGCCGTTGGGCCATGAAGCAGCAGCATGAGCGACTCTTCGGTCATCAGAATGCCTTTACTGCGGTGCGCCAGACGGTGGAAGGCGGCGTGAAGCTAGGTGTTAAGTATATGACTCTCTATACTTTCAGCACTGAGAACTGGAACCGTCCGCAGGCTGAAGTCGACGGGTTGATGGAGCTCCTCATCAAGGCTGTCCGCGAGGAGACGGAGACCTTGATGAAAAACAACGTGCGCCTGACTATGATTGGTGACCTGCAGCGCCTCCCTGAGCGCTCGCGTACCATGCTGGAACAGTGCATCGAAGAGACCGCTGGCAATACCGCTATGACCCTCATCCTTGCTTTGAGCTATAGCTCGCGGTGGGAGATTGCCCAGGCGCTGAAAGCCCTTTGCACTGAACATCGTGACCCCGCCACCATCGACGAGGATACCCTCCGCAGTTACTTAACTACCAAGGACTATCCAGACCCCGACCTCCTTATCCGTACTGGCGGCGAACTGCGCGTGAGCAACTTCCTCCTTTGGCAGATGGCTTACACCGAGTTTTATTTCACCGAGATACTTTGGCCCGATTTCCGCGAGGAAAACCTCTACGAAGCAGTGGCCGAATACCAGAGCCGCCAGCGCCGTTTCGGCAAGACAGAAGCCCAGGTGGAAGCATCGAAATAAAAAATGCAATTTTTTACACTTTTTTTATACTTATATATAATAATTTATACAGAAGTGAGTTATTATAAGGATTAAGTGTAAATTTTGATGAAACAGAAACAGAAACTATTACTGCTCATCATCATGCTGGCGGTGATGCCAATGATGGCTCATTCCCAGGTTGTTGTGGGTGGTAATACGGAATACAACTTCGACTACTTGACTCCCAAAACATACGAAATTGGAGGCATCTCCTTCGAGGGCGCCGACAATTTCGACCATCGTGTTGTTCAACTTGTGGCAGGTCTGCAGGTGGGCGACAAGGTGAAAATCCCTGGCGACAAAATTTCGGGTGCCATCGAGAACCTCTGGAAACAGGGTATGTTCGACGATGTGCAAATCCGAGTCTCCCGCATCCAGGGCAATATTGCATTCCTCACCATCGTTCTTCGTGAACGTCCCCGCATGTTGAAATTCGCCTTCACTGGTGTGAAGAAAGGCGAGGATAAAAAACTCCGCGAGGAAATCCAGATTAAGACCGGCGATGTGGTGACTGAGAATATGCTCCGCATCTCGTCGAACAAAATCAAGAGCTACTTCATCGAAAAAGGGTACACCCGTGTGGAAGTGACCCCCACCACTGAGGAGGCCGACAGTACGGGTCGTCTCATCGTCACTTTCAATGTCAAACGCGGCAACAAGGTAAAAATCGACTCCCTCATCTTTGATGGCAATCAGGAGGTCTCCACCAGCACTCTCAAGGGTAAGATGCAGAAGACCCGCGATGTGCATTTCCGCAAAAGCCTGCGTTTCTGGAAAAAAGTCTTTTGGAAGAAGTCTCGCTACATGGAGAATGACTTCCGTGAGGACCTCAACAACATTATCTCCTATTATAACGAGCAGGGCTACCGCGATGCCCGAATCGTGCTGGACACGGTGTGGGAGGTTCCTCAGGCCGAACTGAAAAAGAAAGACCAGGATCGTCTGAGGGTTAAGGTCGTCCTACATGAGGGACGTAAATTCTTTTTCCGCAATATCACCTTCTCGGGCAATACCGTATATTCCGACGATGTGCTGCGCCGCTCCCTCCGTATTTCCAAAGGCGATCCCTACAACAAGCGTCTCCTCGAGGAGAACTTGACCTACAATCCTTCCGGCACCGATATCACTTCGCTCTACATGGACAACGGCTACCTCTTCTTCCGCGCCACGCCAGTCGAGGTGGCGGTGGAGAACGACAGTATCGACATCGAGATTCGTATCGTCGAGGACAAGCAGGCCCGCATCCGCAATGTCTCCATTGAGGGTAACACCATTACCAATGACAAGGTCATTATGCGTGAGTTGCGTACCCGTCCGGGTGACCTCTTCAGCCGCGAGGCGATGATGCGCAGTTACCGTGAACTACTGGCACTCAGATTCTTCGAGGAGCAATCGGTGAAACCTGAGCCTCGCCCCAACGCCAAGGATGGTACCGTCGACATTGTCTATCATGTCAAGGAAGGCTCTACCAGCCAGCTCAATCTTCAAGGTGGTTA
The DNA here is from genome assembly GCA_900316235.1 of uncultured Bacteroidales bacterium. Lineage (GTDB taxonomy): Bacteria > Bacteroidota > Bacteroidia > Bacteroidales > P3 > Colimorpha. The sequence continues at coordinate 53,312 of ONCC01000006.1, read as the reverse complement.
TGGTTCTGGAATGTTCATCGGCCAGATTGGTATCCAGCTCAACAACTTCAGTATCCGCAATATCTTTAACAAGGATGCCTGGGTACCGCTGCCTGCTGGCGATGGTCAGAAACTGGCCTTCAATGCCACCACCAACGGAAGTTCTTATTATTCCTTCAGTGCCTCGTTCACAGAGCCTTGGCTCGGCGGTCGCCGCGCGCAGTCGCTCACGGGTCAGATTTATCACAACTACCTGAGCAACGGCCTCTGGGTGCGCAAGAACGACAATAGTTTCTACAGCCTCCAGATTACAGGCCTTGGCGTTAGCTTCTCCAAGCGCCTCAAGTGGCCCGACGACTATTTTATCATGTCCCACGGTATTGCTTATAAGCACTACATTCTCAATAACTATAGCAACTTGGCCGCAGGCCTCTTTACCAACGGAACCTCCAACGACATCTCTTACATCTTCACTATCTCACGTAACTCCTTCGATTCTCCCTTCTACACCCGCAGCGGTTCCGAAATCTCCTTGAGCGCCTATCTTACTCCGCCATTTTCTCTCCTTTCGGGCAAGGATTACTCCAATGCTACCCCCGAGGAGAAGTACAAATGGATTGAGTACTATAAGGTGAATTTCCACGGCTCCTGGTTCCTTAACCTGGTGGGCGACGTGGTCCTCAGCACCCGCTTCCGTTTCGGCTGGATGAGCTATTATAACGATGACATCGGATTGGCTCCCTTCGGACGCTACTTCCTTGGTGGTGACGGACTTTCGTCGTGGGTGCTCGACGGACGCGAGGTTATTCCCCTGCGTGGCTATGAGAACAACTCTCTCTCTCCCGACGGCGGCGGTTCGGTCTTCGACCGCTTCATCATTGAGCTCCGCCAGCCCATCGTCGAAAGTGGCAGTGCCACCATCTGGGTACTCGGCTTTGTCGAGGGTGGTAATTGCTGGCCTAAGCTTTCTGATTTCCAGCCCTTCAAGATGTATAACTCCGCCGGTCTCGGTGTCCGCCTCTATCTCCCCATGCTGGGTCTCATCGGCGTCGACTGGGGCTATGGCTTCGACGGCAAGTACGGCGGAAGTCAGTTCCACTTCTCTATTGGTCAAAGTCTCGATTAAGCATGAAAACCAAGATAATAACCCTCCTTTCGATTTTTGTCCTCTCCATCATGCCGGCGGTGGCGCAACAAAAATATGCCTGCGTCAATACCGATTATGTCCTTCGCTGTATCCCCGACTATGCCAATGCCCAAAAACGAATCGACAAGTATGTTGCCGACTGGCAGAAGGAACTGACAGACAAGCAGTCCGAGATTGAGGAACTCCGCGCCGAGTATGAGCAGGAAAGCTATCTCTTGCCGGACAACCTGAAGAAGCGCCGTCAGGAGGAAATCAAGTTGAAGGAGCAGGAGTTGAGGTCTTTGCAACAACAGCGCTTCGGTGTCGGCGGCGACCTGGACAAGAAGCGCGCCGAACTTCTCAAACCCGTTCAGGACCGTGTTTATGCTGCTATCGAGCGCATCGCCCAGGAAAAAAACTATGCTTTTGTTTTCGACAAAGCCGGCAGTCCTGCCGTGCTGTTTGCCAACAAGAAGTTCGATATCAGCGACGATGTTCTTGAGTCTCTGGGATATAAACCCGGCGGCGCATCGGTTCCTGCTGTAGTCGAGGAGACCAAAAAGAAACCCACTAATCGCGAGATGCGGCAACGCGATGGTGACCGCCAAATGAACAGGGATTCCAAGGATTTAAAACCGAAAAAATTATAATTAAAAATACAACAGATGAAAAAGATTTTAATCGCAATTATTGCCTGCCTCTTTGTTTGTGGAGGCAATGCTATGGCTCAGAAAAACCTCAAATTTGGCCACGTCAACTCCAATGATCTGATGCAGATTATGCCTGGTCGAGACTCGGCCCAGGCTATCCTTCAGCAGGAAGTGACCGGTCTTGAGGAGCAACTCAAGTCGATGCAGTCTGAGATGGAGAAGCGCTACAATGAATACATGGAGAAGCAGTCGGGCTGGACCGAGCTTATCCGCAACACCAAACAGCGTGAGCTTCAGGACATGGGTACCCGCATCCAGGAGTTCCAGGAGAATGCCCAAAAGACGCTCCAGCAGCGTGAGCAGGACCTCCTGAAACCCATCATCGACCGTGCCAAGAAAGCCATCTCCGATGTGGCTTCCGAAAACGGCTACACCTACATCCTCGACTCGGGTACCGCTGCGGTCCTCTATTCGCAGGATAGCGACGACATCATGCCTCTTGTGAAAAAGAAACTTGGCCTGAACTAAAAAGTTAATTTTAACAAAAATCCAGGGCCGCGGAACGGCGAAAAACTGTTCCGCGGCCCCTTTTTTATGCTTTCTCCTAACTGGCTGATAACTACCTATTAACTCCCTATCAACTCCTAACCAACTCCTACCACGGTAGGAGTTGGTAGGGTGTTGGTAGGGGGATAGTAGGGGAATGAAAGGAGGTTGGAGTGAGGGCAGGGGGAGGGATAAAAAAAAAGAGCCGGACTCCGATGGGTGGAGTCCGGCTCTATGGGAGGAAGGGAGGGTGAGAGACTAGTTCTGTCTCTCTTTGCTCCGGCGTACCCAGCGGTCGACAATCTCCTCGGTGACGGGAGTGCGCTGGATAACCAATGTAATACGGTTGTTCTCCTTCGGGTCGTAGACGTTGATACCGCCGGCATAGATACGGATGAGCTGGTTCTTGTTCATGCCGTAGGTATTGACCAAGAGGTCGTAGGCGACTTCGCAGCGGCGCTCGGAGAGCTTCTGGTTGTGACGGATGGAGCCTGTGAGCGAGTCGGCGGCACCGATAATGTAGAACTCGGTGGTATCGTCGAGGTGGCTGGCTTCCTTGGAGAAGGTCTCCAGGCGTTTCCTGGCGTTGTAGTCGAGGTCGTATTTGTCAAGTTGGAAGTATACGATGGTGGAGGGCAGGTTGAGTATCTCGTTGACCGCCAGCAGTTCGTCGAAGATGTTTATTGGCGGTCTTTCTTCCATGCTTTCACGCAGTTTCGCCATCTCGTCGTTCAGACGGATGATTTCGTTGTTGATGGAGTCGATGCGTATGGAATCAAGGTGTTCGCGTTCGCCGGAGAGGTTCTGGATGGAGTCGCGCTCACGGTTGAGATGCTCGATTTTGCTGTTGAGGATCTGTAATGTGTTGCGGGTACCATAGGCGAGGAATTCGTGATGTACGAGCTCTCGACGCGATTCTTTGGTGTAGGGATCGTATTTGGTAATGCTCTTCAGTAGGTTGAACTTGGCAGCAACGTTGAAGGAGGGGATGATGTCGAAGATGGAGTAGTCGTTGTCGTAGGGAGACCAATCGAATGTGGATTCGGAGCCAAAGAGTTCGATGGTGGCGTTCAGGGCGAGTTTCTTCGAAATGCAGTATTCGGCGCCGAAGCGGAAGGAGTAGGCCAGTTCGAAGTTGCGGCAGAAGTCGCCAATCTCGTATTCGGTTTTCGGGTTGGGGTTCTTGGCTGATCCGAAGAGCATTGTACCGCCGAGACCGACAGGCGAGAACCAGTGAAGTCTCTTACTTTTTCCGCGCTCGTAACCATTGAAGAGGTTAGTCCAGTCGAGGGTTACAAATCCCATCAGGGAGAGGGCATGGGCATGGAAGGGTTGGTATTCGTAGTATCCATCGCTTCCGACGGTTACACCGGTATAGTCGATGAGCGGTTGCAGGCTGTAGTGAGACTGGCCGTCGACGCTCATAAAGCCGAGTCTCAGCGAAACAGCGAGGTCGGGGATAATCCATTTTCCAATCTCGGCACTGATGTTGTAATTGATTTTGTTGTGGCGTGCCGAAGCGTCCAACTCATTGCCAATGAATGTTTGTATACCGCCGCCAACATTGATATACCAGTTGTCGAATGGCGATGCGATAATATACAGCAATGTGTCGCGGTCGGCACCCAAGGCAATTCCTCTCCATCGGGCGTCTTGGGCCATCGAGTAGCTTGAACCTGCTATCAGTAGCAGTAGAGCTGTCAGTATTTTTTTCATTTAGCTATATTTGTCTATTCTTTTTCTTTTTCTGTTTCGGCGGTTTCCGCTGCATCTTCCTTCCTCTCGGCTTCCCCATACCCGTATCCGTATCCATATCCGTAGCCATACCCATATCCATACCCGTATCCGTATCCATATCCATATCCGTACCCATATCCGTACTTTCTCTCATAGGGCATCAGTTTCTTGTAACGGACATCGTTGAGCACGATGGAAAGGTTGGGGTAGGAGTGATCTTTGTACATCTGGTCGATGGTGCCGAGGAGACGCTTGTCGAATCTGTTGTAGCGGACGACAAACAGGGTGTTGTCTACCAGGTGTTTGATGATTTCGGTGTCGACAACGAGACCAGTGGGGGCGGTGTCGAGGATGATGTAGTCGTATTGTTCACGCAGTTGTGCGATGAGTTTTTCGAAACGTCCGTTACCGAGCAACTCTGTGGGGTTGGGAGGAATGGGACCGGTGAAGATACTGTCCACTCCCTTGAAGACCAGGTCGGATTTGATGAGGGATTGCCAATCATCGGTGCGTCCGGCCATGTAGTTGGAGAGGCCGGCATGTTTGCGGGAATAGAACTTGCGTGTCATCGAACCTTTGCGCAGGTCGAGGTCGAGGATGATGACTTTCTTGCTGGCAATGCCGAGGCTTGCTGCGATATTGGTGGAGATAAATGTTTTGCCCATGCCCGGGAGTAGCGAGGTGACCATGAGGACTTTGCTCGTGCTGTTCTCTTCGCGTGTGCCGAGGAAGTCGATTTTAGCCCGCAGCAGCCGGAAGGATTCCTGAATGGCATCATTGCCGGAATTCATGACTACAATATCGCGGTCGTCACCCTTCTCTTTGGCTGGTATTTCGCAGAGGAACGGGGTGTCGGTGGCATCGATGATGTCGTTGTGGTATCTTACCTTGGTGTCGAGCAAACGGCGTAGGAAGAAGATGGCTACGGGGATGAGCAATCCAAGGACGAGCCCCATCAGGGTGGTGCGTATCTCGTTGGGTGACACGGGGGTTCGATTGATGCGAGCGGGGTCGAGAACTTTCCCGTTGGGCTCGATGGAAGGCTGGCTAATCATCAGTTCCTCGCGACGGCTCAGCAGGTGCAAGTATAGTTCTTCCTTGATTTTTTGCAAGCGCTCGAGATTCTCCAGATAGAGTTGCTGCTGAGGTACTTGGCTCATCTTGGAGGATGCGTTGGAGGCCACAATCTGGGTCTCGGCGATACGCTCCTGCAGCATGCCAATATAGCCGTCGAGAAGTCGGTTCATGTTGGAACGCAGTGTGTGGAGTTCTTCCATCTTGGCTTTCACGACGGGACTGTTGGGACTCTGGTATTTCTCTAGTTCAAGCACCAAGGCATTGTGTTTGTCGATGAGAGTCATGATGTTGGCGTCGTCAAGTCCGATGGTGGGGGGGATGAGATGGGCGGCACCGCCAGACTGGTTCATCTGAGTCAGATAGCGGGCCTGGGAGAGCTGCTTCTTGAGTCGCTCGATTTCTTCGGACGACTGGATGCTCGACTGGAGGTAGCTCTGTCCAAAGGAAGAAATGTCAAGAAGTTGGTTCTCACGCTTGAAGTTGGCCAAAGCATTTTCTTGGATGCCGAGGTCGGAATGCAGCAGCGCAAGGCGTTGGTTGATGTAGTTGTATGTGTCGGCAATGATGCGCTTCTTGTCGTTGACGGCACCCTCGTTGTAAACCCTGATAACTTCGTTGATAACCTCTTGTGCACGAATGGGGGAGGAGTCACGGAGCGAAATGTTTACGATGGTGTTCATGTCATCGTTCCTTGTCACCTGAAGGGCGGCGCGGTAGCGTTCGGCGGCAGCGCTCATGCTATAGTGTGTCACGTTGATGGGAGTGGCGCTGTAGCCGGTATTGAAGAACCACGTTTTGTGGGCTACGATGCGGCCGAAAGGTGTGGCTACGGTGTCCTCGAACCTGACGGTGAGGGGCTCGTAGTCGGTCAGGGAGAGGACGATGGAGTTTTTGCCATTGACGGTGGCGATAAAGGTTACATGGTCTTCTTCGTCGTTGTCAATGAAATCGATGGTGAACGGCGATTCTCCGTAAAGATCTTTGGTGCGGTTGACTAAGCGGGTCTTAGCGGTATATACAACATTGAGTTTCAGGTTGCGGGCTACCTCGGTCATGGCTGACTTCGAGGTGAGTATCATCATCTCGTTGTTGATGGTGCTGTTGTACAGGGTGCGGGTGGAGAACATGTTCTTGATGGATGCTTCGCGAACGGTGTTCTCACCACTATTGGTTGAAGAACCTTTGATGAGGAGGCGAGCAGTACTTTCGTAGACCCGGTTCTGGTGGCGGACATAATAGCCGGCGATGAGGGCTCCCAAGGCACCGCAGAGAACCAACCAATGGATGTTCCTCAGTATGGTAAAGAGGATATCCTTGATGTGGATCTTCTGTGTCTTTTTGTCCTCAAGGAACGAGGTGTCTATGATTCTCTTTTCTTCTGCCATCACAGATTAGGATTTTTTGAGCAATGCAATAGAGAGTATCAGGGATGCGGTCGACGTAATCAAAGAGCATACGCTTAGCCAGTAGGAGAACTCGGTTTTCACGATGCCTGTAGTGTAGGTATCGGCAATAATGAAGTCGTTTTGCTGGAGCATGAAGAAGGGGTCGTTGAAGACGTCGGAGGAACGGGGGTCGAGATACCGGACAACCATTTTGCCGTTGATTTCACGCATGACAGCGATATGGTCGCGGCGGATGTGGTTGTCGAAATCTCCCCCCAGCATGGCAAGGGCTTCGAGGAAGGTGCAGCGCTCGTTGTCGATGTTCAAAACTCTGCCTTTGCCACCGCCAAGGAAAAATACTTTAAAGTTGTTGAAGCGAACCATGACGAAAGGCTCGTCAATGTATCCGCCGTTGGTGAGCATGGCGGTCAGAGTGTCCTGCAACATTAAGCGTGTAAGACCGGCGACATGGATGTTGCCGAGGATGGGCATCTGGATATCTCCATTGACATCCACCAGGTAGTTGTTGGTTTTGCTCGGAGTAAGATTGTTGCTATTGAAGTTGAAGGGTGCGGCAAGTTCTTTTTTGCTGCTGGAGGTTGAGACAATAATGTTGAGTTCGTCGTAGGGAGCAATGGCAGCCTCAAATTTATTCTCAATTTGAATTTGGCTTCCTTGTGATAGGTCTTGGAGGTAATTGACTCGTCTGGGCGTGACACATGAGGCCAGAAACGGGATTATCATGAGGGCCAAAACGATTTTTATGATATGTTTTCTATTCATAAATTGTAGTGTTATTCTAGTGTACATAGTTAAAAATAAATGCGTTACACGTAACGTGCTGCATTCGTTTCTATTCTGCAAAGATACAACTTATTTGTAATTCGACAAAATATTTTTCAGGATATTATCTTTTTTACGATGATTTCAGCGGCATTTCCATCACCGAAAAGCCGGTTGGGCTCGATTGTTTTGTCGATGAGTTTTCTTGCAGATTCGACGATTTTTTGCCTGTCTGCATCAGCCAAGATGGCACTACCGTCCTCGATAAGTTCCACCCATTCGGTTTCGGGACGCAATATCACACATGCTTTTCCGCTAAAATTGGTCTCTTTCTGGAGACCGCCGCTGTCGGTTAGGACAAGTCTGGCTTTTTGCAGCGCCGACAGAGTTTCCAAATACGAGAGAGGTTCTATAAACCGGATATGGTTGGATTTATATGTAAGATTCATGGAATCAATGGCTTTCTTTGTTCTTGGATGGAGGGGAAACAGTATTTCCGTGTGAAATAGCTCTGAAATATCATTTAGTGCTGATAGTATGTTTGTTAGCCTTTCTGGAATGTCCGTATTGAAGTTGCGGTGGATGGTTGCAAGAATGAATTCTGTATTAGCATTTAATCCCAAAGAATGAACGGAAGAATAGTGCCGTACATTATCTAGCATCACATCTCCGCTAAAGATAATCTTTTCTTCATTAAATCCCTCATTTTTCAGGTTTTGCACGGCAGTCTTCGTTGGGGCAAATAACAAATGCGAGGCATGATCTGTCAGGATGCGGTTAATTTCTTCCGGCATGTCGCAATTAAATGAACGAAGTCCGGCCTCGACATGATATACTGGAATGTGAAGCTTTGCGGCTGCCAGGGCTCCTGCTAATGTGGAGTTTGTGTCACCATAGACGACAACTCCGTCGTAGGGGTTATCCAATAGAATGTCCTCTATTCCGCTAAGCATCAATGCTGTCTGTCTCCCATGACTACAGGAGCCGACCCCTAGATTATATTTGGGTTGAGGTAGGTCCAGCTCGGAGAAAAAACGTCCCGATAGAGACTGGTCGTAGTGCTGCCCTGTGTGAAGGATGTCTTCTTGGAGGGAATTAAAGTATTTCTCTTTGATAATGTGAGAGATGGCTGCTGCCTTGATGAATTGGGGACGAGCCCCTACTATGGTAAGTATGCGCTTCATCTATTGATTTGATACTATGATTTTTTTGACGATATTTTTTGTGTTTTGAAGAATCGCTTCTTCCATCCAAGGGAGACCGAAGGGCATCCATCGCTGTGGGTGGGTGTTAATAAGTAATCTTTTTTTGTGTATCGGATGTGATATGTTGCTGATAGCATGTATGATATCGTCTGTCGTGCGGAAGGAAAGGCCCTCTTTGACCCATTGCTCCTGGTATTGTGGTACCTTGTCTCGCACACTCATTCGGTACCCGTCCCAACGGCGACCGGTGTCGGTAAGATAAAGTGTGTTTGCGAAATCTGTGTCCATCATTGGTTCGTAATCAATTCCAAGGACATGAATATCATATGCTTTCCATATATCCAGGCTATCCCAGGGTGACCTTGGACTTCCGTGTGCACAGGCGGTCTTGATAGGCACTATCGTTCGGAGTTTTTCCAGATTGTTACAGAAATCTTTGTAGGCAGCCTCCATGTCTCCTTTACATGTTGTTAGGCTTTCGTAGTGGTACCCCGCCGTATGCCCGAGGGAGACAATCGCCTTGATGACATGTGCATATGTGTTAAAGTGCATGGAACGAAAGTAATAGGTCGCCGATACTCCCATCTCGGCCTCCAGTTCTGCCACGCGTAGTGCATTCATAGGTCGTTGGTCTATATCGTGTCTGATTCTATGTGCTTTATGGCAAGAAATGGCCTTGAGGAATTCTTGATATTTCTGTAGTGTGAAGTCCATTTACACTTCTAGATATTTAATGATCCGAGAGGGTACGCCTCCCACCAAACTATGTGGTGGTACATCCTTGGTTACCACAGATCCGGCGGCCACAATAGCGCCTTCTCCGATGACTACTCCGGGGAGTATCGTGACGTTGATTCCTACCCATGCATTGCGGCCAATAATGGTGGGCGCTACAAATGATTCTACGCAATTTTTATGGCATTCCATGGGGGTACTATGTGCTAAAACATAGTCGTTACCCGCCAGCGAGGCGCCATCTTCGATAATGACAAAATAGGGATAAGGGTAGTCTAGAGTACATCCGGGACCGATGTGAACATTCTCTCCAATGGATACTCCGCGCCAACGCTGCATACGGATTCTAAGTCCATTCCAAGAGCATCGCATGGCCCACTGATTCAGCACATGGTCTTTCCACCGGATGAGGCAAAACCATATTGCCGAGTGATAGCCATGTGTATGGGCTGAGTTTCGTATGGTGCGCAATAGACCCTCCCGTTTATAATAGGGAAGGGTTTGCCGTTTCAATTCCAGGGTTGCTTTCATAGTTGCTCTATATAGTTGACAAAGAATTCTGTTGGGTCAATCATTTCGGCCAGCATTCGCTGCCGTTTTGTTTGCCATTCATATTTCAGGATTTCAGGATCTTTTGCCAGCAGTTGTTGTATATGTTGAATCATTTCTGTGAAATGCTCGGGGGGGTAGGCGTAGCAGAGTTCATACTTTTCTTCCAGCATGTTAGGCACCGACAGTCGCCCAGCGAAAGTGTTGCATTTCAATGCGGGTACCCCCAATATTGCAGCCTCCGAGGTCATGGTTTGGCTATCTCCCACAAACATACTGCAGTAAGCCATCAATGAATGAATATCCTCAGGGGGTACGGGCATTCTATAGGGTTCGAACTCTTCTTCCACAGGTCGTTCGGAGGTAATGATGACCCTCCCATGGGGTTTTAATACTGAAATTAAAGTCCGTTTCTGGTCCAAGCTGAGACCTGCCTGGCCGATGTCGTGATGTCCTTTCAAAGCGACAAAACGCATGATGAAAAAACGTTCACCTTCGTGTAATCCTGCTTTCTCCAAGATGGAGGGATTGGGAACAAAGTGGTTGGGATGTAGGTAGGCCAACTCATGGGTTCCGGAATAGTAAACTGCTCGTTTCGTCTTTCGTTGTATGCAGTTGGGGGTGAGGACAGCATGGCTGAAAGGGTGTCCGTAGCGAACGACAAGAGGCTCGGCGGCATCATCATCATCGTCAAACAACAAAGCTTTCATCTTTGAGAATTGTGAAATATGTCCCAATACAATTCCGCTGCTGATGCCTATGTCAATCCGGTGTTTCTGTACAAAATGCAATAGGTGGATGTCTTGGTACAGAATACTTTGCGCCTTGCCGAAGATGCTGTCATGTTTTTGCCCGAGACACAGATAGGGTGTCATGCCGTAATGCTCCATGAGCCGGATGGCAATGGGTAGTTCTCGCACGGAGTAGAACAGGTGGTGTCCACGGCGCAGCAACTCTTTGGAAAGAGGGCAAAATAGGTGAACATGTGCTGGATGCCCTATGTCAATAAGGATATTCATTCTGTTTGTTTGAAGCGTATGCCGTAACGACTGAGGAAACGCCGTAGGGCGATAGATAACTCATCTTTGGGTTTGTCACAATGTTGCGTCTCTAAATTAAAGTGGGTGACGCCATTGACGATGATATCCGTATCTTCAATCATTTTTAATTGGTCTTTTGTGTATGCTATCCCATTGTAAGATAAATGGTTTTCAAATTCTTGTAGGATATCTTTGAGGAGTTTCTCTTTTTCCTCTTTGGAGGGAGTTGGGGCAAATTGGTCTTTATGACGTTTCACAACTGCGGGCATTCCAGCGGCCAAAACATTGTCTGGTAGATCGTGGTTCACATAGGAGCCGTAGCCGACAATAGTATCGTCACCGATGGTTACTCCCGGGGCGACAAAAACATTATAGGTGAGCTCGGTCCGTTTCCCAATGATTACATTGCCATAGTGAACAGGGAACCCGTCGAGAATGTTTTTGTAGGACCCGTGGGTGAAAATGTTGCATCCGGGACCCACAGCACATTCTTCCTGCAAGTGTATAAGTCTGGATGGGTCAATGGTGGTGGAGGGGAAGATATGCACTAAATCGTCAATGATGAGTGAGGACTTCTCCGACAGATGACCTGCACGGAGTATGGCGGTCTCTGAGATGGTCACCTCATTGCCAATTTGTATATTGTCTGCAAGGATCACCACGGCAGAACGAATGTTGCAGGAATGACCAATCTGGAGGGTTCTCCCGCTAATGGAAGTGAAAAAGCCGATGTGGCTATTGTTGCCGATGCTAAATTTGTTTTTGCATAGGAGGACGGAACCCAAGGAGAGTTTCACGTGTTTCCCTATATGGTTCCCTTGCAGCCTGTACAAGGTCTTCTTCAGACCGCTAGGAAGCAGTCCGATAGTAAGCATCTTTCTTAGTGGGATACGGTCATTCATGTACAATGTTTTTATAGATAGAGCAAATTTGGGATGCAATGTGGGCATTGTCAAAGGTATTCATGTACTCTCTTGCATGGGTTCGTTGCATGGAATCTAGGAATGGCATTATTTTGGAAGCAAGGTCTTGTGGAGTGGGTAGGGAGATGATGCCACCCTGAGTGGAATGAAGCATTGTGGCGATATCTCCCACGTCGACGCTGACGACCGGCAAATTGCAGGCAAGAGCCTCCTTGACTACTTGAGGGGAACCTTCATGAAGTGATGTGACGAGCAAGACGTTGGCGGCATTCATCAGCAGGGCTACTTCCTGCCGGGAACGATTGCAGAGTTCCAAAAGTTCTGTGTTTGGAACCAGGCTGCATGCTGCTTTGGCCAAAGGAGCGTTTTTGACTTTGTTTTTAAAGGCTCCTGTAAAAAGGACATATCGCCCGTTGGGATTCAACCCCAGCTGTTGACGGGCATTGACGTGGCTGGCTGGGGCAAAAAGATTCAAATCGATGCCACAAGGTAGCACCATGGACTTCTGTGATGTTAGATGACTTTTTTCTTGAAGAGCCGCGTTTACAAAAATATTATATGCGGCCCGGCGCATGGCCAATTGACAGAGTGGTCTGGTGTATCGGCTATTGAGGTCGCTTCCGTGATAAGTCACCACCACAGGCACTTTTTTTTGTAATGTACAGAGTAATCCGCTAAGTCCATAGTGGGCGTGGATAATATCGGGATTAAACTGACGCATGACCGCCTTGAGTGTCTTCAGGTTCCCAAGATAGCCAACAATGCCGTGACCCTTCACTAGAAACAGGTCAACAGTATTGCCTTCTTTTCGCAAGGCTTCCGCCTGCTCTACGACAAAGGGGGCTACCTGTTTGTGGTTCCCGCTGGCAACAATCAAGATTCTCATAGTATTCCGCGACTTCCGAGTTTAAAGAATGCCCATGCAAAGACCATAACAGGAACAATCCAATACCAAATTTTGATGAACTTGTAATTCTTTGCGTTGAGCAAGGTGACTCCATAGGCTGCCATGATAAGAAGAATGGGTAATCCAGGAAGAAGGAATCGTTCGGAGTTGGAGAAACCGCTCAGGGAGATGACGCCTAGATAGGCAAAAACAAATGACCCGATGAATGAAAGATTTCGCCAGTTTTTGGTGATAAATAATGCACTGAATATGGCGATGAGAACAAATCCTCCAAGGAGATTGCGCACATAGTTGCCTCCACTGAGCATCTGTTGGTTGTATTGTTGATCCACATCAACCATGGTGGGGAAGGGTAGCACAAACATCATGGGCATCATGACGGTTCCGGTGGCATACTGGGCCCATCGATTGCCTCGAGCGGTCTGTGTGAGTCGTTTATTCACCAGATTGGATTCCCTGTTCTCTATTAGGTTGTCAATCTCGTTCATAATGGTGCCCCCAGTCAAGGTAAGTGCAGCCAGTATTCCCCAGCTGATAAGTACAATTCTCTTTCTGCTGCCTATGACGGAAGTGTTGGTAAATACTAATGCCGTAATGAAAGAGAATACGGCAACGACTCCCATTGCTGTGCGAAATGTGAACAGAATCACTGCCAAAACGACGGGCACGGCGACGGTCCATATATTATAGTGTTTGCTGCGTAGCAAGTAGTCTGCACGTTCCAAATAGGCAATCATCAGAAATATCATCAAGGTCTCTTTCAGGTGCAAGCCGCTGTAAAAGATGAGATTTGGCATGAAACAGACAAAGATGGTGGCCAATCGGGCTCCCGATTCTCCAATGTTTCTCTTGGCCAGGAAGAAGATTAGTATACATGTGGCGGCACCGAAGATGGCTGTGATTAATCGTGGAAATAGAATGTTCTCTCCGAAAACTTTAGCGAGTAAGGATAGATAGAAGATATATCCGGAATCGGATACGGTTGAAGAGTGTACAAACAGGTAGTCCCAAATGGCGGGCAGTGGGGTTTTGATATTGCCGATGGACTCCTCGTAGTACCATATGGAGTCTCCTGCCTCGAATTCGAATGGAATTCCTGTTTTGTTGGTAAAAAAGAGGTAGGCGAAAAAGACCCATGCGATGCGCAATCCCAGTGCGAAAAGGAAAATATATAGCAGCAGTTTTTTTTGTGGTATGTCCTCCCATTTCTGGCTGAAATAGGAGCTCAGCAAAAAGAATCCCACTACCCAGGCGATGCCCATGACAATAAATTCGATGGACATGGCGTGACGGAAAAACAGAAGGGAAACCGCGGCCAAAGCACCCAGGTAGAGGTAAATGGATTTAAGGGCTATCTGTTTTGGGAAAAAAGGTATCATCCGATGAGTTTTCGTTTCAATTTAATAAGATATGTCATTATTTGGGGGCCGACAAGTTTTCCAACGCGCTCCTTCCATCCGTTGTTGGTCCATGAGGACAGTCCCATATGCTCGCAATAGGTGTTTTCGGTGCGTAGGTATTCTCCGGTGGTGAGACGCGGAGAGAAGTAGTCTGTCGGAAAAACATGCAGGTCTTTGTAGTCCTGCTCTGTGCCGTCCTGACGGAAGCCATTGGCAGCCATGATGGAGGTGATGAACTGTACATTGGTAGTTAGGTCCGGTGTCCCGTCGTACTTGAGAAAGTGTCGGTTTTTGTATGTGTCAAGCATTTCTGTAACCCATTCTCCGTGAGGCTTGCTGGCGCACACTCCCATCATGAGGGGTTGGTGCTTACTTCCCTCGATGCCTGCAAAGGCTTGGTGGTGAAGTAGGTTGTCGAAGGGTTTGAATGCTCGAAAGTCAACATCCAAATATATCCCACCTTCTTTTTCCAGAGCAAAGAGCCGTACATAATCGCTGACGAAGGCATATTTTCCAGCAGAATAGGCTTCTTGGGTATAGGGAGTGTTGTTGACATCAAAGTTGGTTTCGTTCCAAAGGATGTATTCCCAATCCGGCATCAGTTGGTGCCAGGTCTCTATGCAGTTCAAGGCCAACTGAGGTATTTCGTTTGGTCCAAACCAGCAATAGTGTATCTTTTTGGGAATCATGATGATGAATGGGTTTTGGCTAGTTTTTGCTTGACTCTCGAAGCGAGTTTTTGGAGCCAATCTCGGAAAATGAGATAGGCAATGGGTTTGCGATAAAGCCGTTGTATTTTGGAGGGCTGTTTCCCCCAGTCCACTTTGGCAAGTTCCTGTTGCGCGCGGGAGCGATAGTGATGGTTCAACAAGTATGGCATCAAGCCATAGGTTCGCAGGGAATCTATCAGTTTTTTATGGTCTTCGTCAATAGCCTCTATGTCGTCGAGATGCCATAGCATGTGTTTGTCGGGGGGAGGCAGTTGTTTGGTGGCGCGGTAGGTGGGGTCTACATCCTGGTTGTAGTTGCACAGAGGCTTGTTCAGAAATACAGTGCTGAATTTTGATGCCACTTGTATCCATAGGAGGAAGTCTTCTCCCACTTTGATGGCGGAAGGGAATCCTCCTGTCTCTACAAATACTGCGCGGGGTAAACATACTGATATGCTTGTCAATGGCATGCAGAGTGTTTTGGCATAAACTTGACAATAATTTATCTCCCCTTCGGTGAATTCTTCATCTACGCCGATGGGCGCTACACGTTTCTTTCCATTTTTGACAATATAGTAACCGCTGCCATAGATTCCGGCCGAAGGATGTTTTTCAATCAGTCTTGCCATCTCTTCGAGGAATGAGGGCTCCCACCAGTCATCGGCATCCAGGAAAGTGATATAGGGGGCGGAAGTTAACTCGACACCTTTATTGCGGGCATTGCTGACCCCGGCATTTTCTTCAATCCGATGGATTCGCAAGCGTGGGTCGGAATATTTTGCCACAATATCGCTGCTCTCGTCGGTTGAACCGTTGTCAATGACCATCAGTTCGTAATCGGAGAAAGTCTGTCTGAGCACACTCTCGATGGTTTTGGCCACATAGGGTGCTTTGTTATAAAGTGGTATGATGACGGAGAAGAAGGGCATTATAGTATTGAGTTGAGTGTCCGAAAAAGACTCGGCGAAAGCCGCATTGCGGTATATTGCAGTCTGTGTCGGAGTTTGGTACGGCTGACGCGATGGTAGCATTCCCAGTCAATGAGTGGTAGCAATTGTTTGTCTATGTCAGGGGTGTTATCGATGAAGGCCATCTGGTAGTATTGCGTCAGCGAGCGATAGATGGTCATTTTGTCAATGGCATTTTCTTTGTCGAACGACTTCGATAGTTCGTTGGCGATGCAGATGAGGTCTTCTTTATTTCGTAATCTCTTGTGTGTCATGATGCTGTTAGGTCTCACCCGGTAGTTATACAGCACCTGGGGGATTACCTTCAGTGCTTGCGCCTTAAAAAGAACGCGGGGAGTGAACTCGTTGTCTTCGTGTAGGATGCCTTCCTGGAACCACAGATTATTGTCCATCAGGAACTGCCTTCGGTAGCACCTTTGCCATACACAGACAAAGGGTGTCGCCATTCTTGTCTCGAGCGCATGGCGGTTGTAGTAATCCCAACCAGAGTTTTCCTCTTCCAAGAAAGAGTCTGTTGCTCCACTATCTGTACGTCGGCAAGCAAAACAAACAATATCTTCATTGTCGATGGCTTGGGCCAATGTGCTTAGCATGGAAACCTCCACCCAGTCGTCACTATCCACAAAAATTACATAATTGCCTGTAGCTTCGCGTAATCCGGTATTCCGGGCTGCACTAAGGCCGCCGTTGTCACGGTCTATCACCCTCATCTTTGGCCAATTCCTTTCCCACGTGGAAAGAATCTTCCGGCTGTTATCGGTACTGCCGTCGTTGACACAAATGACCTCATAGTCGTCAAAGTTCTGTGCTTTCAGACTTTGCAGACATTCTTCCAGATAATCTTCAACGTTATATATAGGTACAATGACAGAAAAGGTCATGGCTGTTTTTTGTCTATTCGTGGCATCGGCCATAGGTGTTCCCGAAATCGGATGGACCCTCCCCAGGATTGTGTAACCGTACTGAAACCAAGCTCTCGGCAGATGTCCAATGTGTCGAGATTGTTAGCACCGTGGGGGAAAGAAAAGTGTTTTACAGGATGATCGAGCAGATGCTCGAGCTCCTTTTTGGAGTTTTCAATCTCCTGATATTGCTGTTCACGTGACAGTGTATCGAGTTTTGGATGGCTGACGGTATGGGCACCGATGGTACAGAGTGGGTCACTGTCAATATCTTTGAGTTCCTTCCCGCTGATTCCCAGTTGTTTGTTCGGGTACCACCACATGGGTAGGCGATTGTCAATAAAGCCCGTTGTGACATATAGGCAGAATGGCACGCCGAGCCGCTTCAGTAAAGGGTAAGCAAGTCTATAGTTGTCCTGATAGCCATCGTCGAAGGTTAGGCAGACCCAGCGCCCTCTTTTCGGCATTGCATCGATTGGGACAAATTGCCATCCGTGAGCGTGGTAGTCATTGATTTCCTGCTCCAACCATTCGGGTGTCACCTCCAGTTCCCGCTGTTTGGGGTCCTCGCTCCTTTGTTCCACCACCCGGTGGAGCATCCAAATCTCGCCAATTACCGGATGGAGGGCTTTGTGGATTTTTCGATGGATTCTTCTGAAAATCATATTTTCCGAAGTAGTGCACTTTTGAGGAAGAACCGAATCTCATAGTGTCGGCCGGTCCTCAGGGCGAGTCCACTGACAAGGTAGGTCAGGTAGTGGGTCGGGGAATATCCGTTGGCAAAAAAGCGCTCGACAATAGTATTGTAAAGACAGATAGTTAAGTGCTTGTCAAGTCGTTGGCGCAAGGCAGTTTCCTCAAAGTGGCCCAACTTGCGGTTCCGCTCGACCATCTTTTCCGCAAACGCTTTTCTCTTTGCAAAATCCTGCTTGTCTTCTATTTCCAGTTTTGTGAACTGCTCAGTATAGTATTTCTTTTCTTCCTCGCTGAAGTCGGGACTCAGCCATTCCAGCATGAGCAGCCTCACTTCAGTCACCTTATGCTGTTGCTCCTCGCGTCGGGCGGTGCAAATCTGCGTGGGGTGCATACGGTAGTGGAAGAGAGTTTCTTGCAGGTTGTAGAACCGTGTAACATGCAGACACTCTGACCAAAAGCGATAATCTTCGGCAGGGAATGCGTCGGTGCGGTAGCGCAGGCCATAGTCGCGGTATAGGCTCATGCGGAAAGTGGGGACAATGACGCTGCACTCAAACAGCATGTTCGCCGCAATGGCTTCGTGACTCTCGGGAAAGCGCACCCGAGCTGCCGTTGTCCCAAAACGTTCAAAACCACCGCTGCAGACTCCAATCTCGGGATGGCTGTCAAGAATGGCCACCTCATGTTCAAGCCAGTAGGGCTCTGCAATGTCGTCGCCGTCCATGCGGGCCACCAGTTCAGTAGTGATATGGCTGAGGCCTCGGTTGAGGTTCTCGGCAAGACCTACATTGCACTCATTCTGCACGATACGGATACGTGGGTCGTCGATGCCACGTACCACCTCGACAGTGTTGTCGGTCGAGCAGTCGTCAATGACCAGCAGTTCGAAATCGGAGTAGGTTTGCCGTAAAACGCTGTCAATGGCCTCCTTGACATATGGGGCCACATTGTATGTCGGCATCAGAACTGTTACCTTGGCCATATTTCTTACCGTCAATCGTCCTATCATCCCCCTGTCATCTCCCTATCATCTCCTACTGTGGTAGGAGTTGGGTAGGAGTTGGTAAGGAGATGGTATTGATTTCGTGTTAATTAGGTGGGAGGGGAAGGCGTTGTTGCTATTTTCTTTTCAGGTAGTTGAAAATCAAGTAGTAAGTGTAAATTTCGGGGTGATGGGTCATAAAACGCCTGCGGATCTTTTTTTGAACTTCGGGAGGGAATTTGTAGCGCCGTTTGTATCTGGCCCAAAGATGACCCCATCCGCGAGCATAGTCTTTGATTTTCAACGCATAGTGTTGCTTCATGTATTCCAGTACATCGATACCCTCGAGGAAGGTAAGTCCGCGGTGTTCAGCCTCTTCCGAGATATTGCTTCCGTGTTGCCGGTAGTAGCTCAGTGGCTGGCACACCTCCACCACGCTACCTTGCCCTGCGAGGAGGACATAGAAGAACCAGTCTCCACAGAAACGCATGTGCTCATAGCGGTAGGTTTCATCGGGATGGTAACTGTCGCGACGGAAGAGGCATTCACTAGCGTTGGCGATGGAATTTCTGGTTGCCAGTTTCTTACGTATGAAATCCTGGCCGGAGTAGAGATTCACCTGGTCACTGTCGGGGGTGTCCCAGAGTTTATTCCCGTGCTCGTCAACCCACCAGGTAGAGGCGTAAACTAACACGGAATCAGATGTTTTTGTAGCTTCTCTCAGTAGATGTTCAAGGAAGGTTGGCTCGGCATAGTCGTCGCTTTCGGCCACCCAAATCCATTCCCCTTTAGCTAGCTCTATCCCTTTGTTCCACTGAAGGAAAGCCGATCCGCTGTTGCTATCGTTGTAGACGATGTGGCTCACGTGCGGATTGTTGCGGTAGCTTTCTATGATTTCGCGACTATCGTCAGTCGAACAGTCGTCAATCAGTATCATTTCAAAGTCCTGAAACGACTGATCTAGAACGCTCTCAATGCGCTGTTTGAGGAACGGGGCGTGGTTGTAGTTGGGTATGATGACGGAGACGGTGGGCATTATTCGGTCACTTTTTTTGCTTGCTGCAGATTGGCTTGAAAGTCAGCTGTTATGATGTCCTCGCTTTTCAGGTATTGGATGCCGTATTCGTTTTCGATATTGTCTTTTGAGAGGCGTTGCACGTATAGTCGGTTCCGCTCGAGCAGCCAGTCGATTCCCAAATTTTTATAATGCAGAAGTTTGATATCGCTGTCGGCGGTTGTTTTAATCTTACCCCAGGGATGACATTCGTGGGCTCCGGGCTTGTAGTTGATTTCCACGACGGAATGGGGGTCAAAGAGGATGCATTTGTCAAACAAGGTGGCGCGAACCCCATTGGGAATCTGTTCCGAAAGCAGGCTACCAGGCTGATAGTCAGGATAGATATCGCAGTACATGTCGTAACCGACGGGTTTTACGACAGAAATATGGTTGTGCTTCAGCTCGGCGAGTTTGTTTTTGATGTCGGGATGGTAGAGGAATTCGTCCATGTCGCAGACAATCACGAAGTCGGCATGTCCACGCGATTTTTTCCAGCAGTTGTTTTTTATCTCGTTGTGGTTGTTGTCGCAGAAGCCGTCCGAGTCGAATTCGACAAGCGTGGTGTCGGTTCTGGAACGGATGATGTTGATGGAATGGTCGGTAGAGCGGTTGTCGTAGATGGTGAAGTGATTGACAAAGCGTTTATAATGGTCGAACATGAAGGGCAGTATCTTTTCTTCGTTCCAGCAGACGGCATAGTAATGGACGATAGGGTGGTTTATCCGGTGAATCTTTTTGTAGAGTTGCAGCTTGAGCAGCAGTAACTTGTTGATGAATAAGTGGAAGAATATATGGAGATTCTTTCCCTTTTTCAGGACGATATGGTTGCGAGTAAAGAAGTTAGTCAGCATGATGGAGAAGTTTGGCTCTTTTGGCTTTCAAGTTGATGAGGATCCAGAAGAGGAGGAGGTCGTGTGTGCTCCACCGGTACGTCCAGTGTTTGAGTGAGATATGCCGGTGCATCATCCGATATGCGTGCGAGAATAACCGATGGAGGTGTCTCCTTCTTTTGTGGGAGAGTGTTTTTTTGTGCAGGGTGAAGTACATGGCGTGAAACCAGAGGTCTTCATATCTTGCGTTGGCGTATTGTTCAATCTTTTGGGTGGATATCTCCAGATCGACAGCCAGTTGCAGCACCATGGCATCGGTGAGGCTGGCTTCCCATTGTTTGTCGGTGAATTGGCGGGTGATGGCATTGGGGTTGTTCTGCCGATAGACGAACTCGCCATCGGAGAAGGCCACGGTGCGGCACAGGGAACACCACTTCCGTTGGGAGTATTCATCGCTGTTGTATGCCGCCAAAGGCACAGGACTCGATTTGACGATACTGCTGCGCCATAGGGCAAATCCTGGGATGGTGTAGTCCATCATCATCTCGAATGCCTCCTTGCCCGTGAGAATAGGGGAGAGGTCTCCTTCCACTCCACGGTCTGTCTTTGAGGGGGTTGCATCTCCATAGTACCATGTCAATGCCGGAATGACGGCATCGGCATCTGTCTCGCGCTGCCGTCCGGCAAGTTTTTCGAGGGTGTCGGGTTTCAGCAAGTCGTCCTGCGACATATACATGATGAAATCACCTGACAGGTGGGGCATGGCGAATTGCCAGGAATGCGGTGCATCGCCTCCGTTTGGCTTTTGGAATACCTTGATTCGGGAATCTTTGACCGCATATTCCTGGAGGATACTGTAGCTGTTGTCGGTCGAGGAGTCGTCGACACACAGCGTCTCAAAGTCACGATAGGTCTGAACCAGAAGACTTTCGAGGGTCTCGCGGAGGAAGATTTCTCCATTATAAACCGGAATGAAGATGGAAATCATTTTGCGATCCCCAGGCGTTTTTTTAAACGATAGAAACTGTAGAAGAGGGAGTTGCTGATGTCGAAAATCATGATTCGGAGGTGTTTGTTCCGATATAGGTTTCGGTAACTCCGCCAGTGGTTCAGTATGCTGAACGGTGCCGATGCTTTGTGAAGCATCTGGTTTCGGAAGTGCATGAAGGCGAGACGTTCGCGTCCGATGGTTGTCGTCATGTTCTCGATGGCTTCCGGATCGGGATGCCATTCGCAAAGGCGACCGTCGGACGCATGAACCCATTCTTTCTCCGTCCCGATGCTGAGGGCTTGTCCGTCGTGCAGGCGGTAGTCAATCAGTGGCTTGGGGATGAATCCGAGGGCTCCGGCTTCTGCCGCACGGAGGGCAATTAGCCAGTCGTGGTAGGAGGCATGTCCGGTTTCGATGCTTTTTTTCACGAAATTGCCTCGCCCGCACAGGGTGGCGCCGGTGGCATGATTGCCCACGCTGAAGGACTCCAAATCAAGGCCGACAAGGAACATTTTGCGTGTGAAGCCGAAGAAAAAATAGTCGAAGAGGGTCTCGTGAGAACCTTCCTTATGGGTGGGGTTTGTCCTTGTGTCGAGCAAAGTCCCGTTGGTGAACACCACCTGTTTCTCGGGGTGTTGCAGGAAATATTCGTGGATGGAGGAAACCTTGTCGGGATGCCAGATGTCATCTTGGTCAGCAAGGAATATCAAATCTCCTTTGCACAGGGAGATGGCTTTCTTGAAATTCTCGAAGTAACCCAGGCGGTGGTCGTTGCGGTGGATATGCACTGTAGTTGAATGTGAGTTTGCGAATACATGCAGAATGGAGAGTGTTTCGTCGGTGCTTCCGTCGTCGCACACTATAATCTCATCAACCTTCATCGTCTGATTCAGGATGGACTCCAGTTGTTCGCGAATGTAATGCTCGCCATTGTATGTGCAAAGAGCTACCGAGAGCATGGCTACTTTGTATTGTGCGCCCGTAGAATGCCTTTCCGGAAATAGGGCGGCAGGGGCATATCGTACTGGCAGAAGAGCATATGGCCGGACGAGTCTTCGACGGCGAAGCCTGTCTTGTCAAGAATATCTTTTAATTCTTGGTAGTCGTGTTGGAAGTGATAGGTGGTCAGACTGAGCTTCAGCGCTTCCTTCCGTTGACAGAGGAAATCTTTGGCAACGGAGAGCGTTGCTACTTCGGCTCCTTCGATGTCCATCTTGATGAATGCGGATTCGTTTCCGTAGGTCCGGAGAAGTGTCTCCAGGGTGATAGTGGTTTCGTTGTCTTCCGTGCCGATATTTTTTTTAAGGAAGGTTACTTTGTCTCCCCAAGGGGCAAAGGTGGCCCGCAGGGGTTCGCTCCAGATGGGATCGCTTTCCACAAGAATCACCTTGCTGGCAATTTCAATGTTGTCCAATGCAAATATTCCTTCGGCGGCTCCGATGTCGAAAAGGGTGTCTCCTGGCTTAATATGCACTCTTGGCGACTGATACTGGTGGGGTTTCCCTTTGCAGTCGTCATGACCGAGCAGACACTCGGTATGGAGATAGTCAAAATATTGTTGTCTGACAGCATCGATAGGTGTTCCATGAGGGAAATAGAGGCGTTTCCCCTTGTGCATCACGTAGGGCATCCCTCGGTGGCGTTGCACGCGGATGGAATCCGTCTCCGCGTCAGTGCATTTTGGATAGGGGAATGTGACCCAGGTGCCTACCCGTTTCAGGAACTCAATTTCCTCGCGGTAGGATTCTGCCTCTTCCGGGTGAGCCGAGAAATAGGTCATGAGGTTGAAATAGCTGAACCTCCGTATATCAATGACAGTATCTTCAAGAGCGGTAATTCTCCTGAGGGCTTCGTTGTCCCTGCTGCGCAGGTTGGTGGTGAAAAAGGCCCGGATGTTGACCAGACAATTTTTAATCCATGAGTTTCTCATCGTCGGGAAGATATTTCAAACTTGATTTGAACATAACGGAGCCCCATTCCACGTTCCATTGGGTGATGGCCGAGTGTATGCGGTCGTTCTTGTCGGCAGAATCGATGGAAAAGGACAATTCGTTGGAGGTGATGTCGAAATCGCGCTGGACGGACAAATAGTTGCCGGTGCCAAGGGAAAAGGCAACGGAGTATTTGCCGAAAGCCAAGTGATGTCCATCGAGAGTGAAGAGTATTCTTTTTCGTTCGCCTTTGACTATGGCGAGACTTTCAGTATTCGATACGGAGCCAACAGGGACTTCTTCGGCATTGAACACTGTTGTGTTTATCCGAAGATTGGGTATATTGGCATGGGCTTGTACTTCGAATACAAACGCGACGGGCTCGTCAGAGGAAAAGGTCGTTTTGTTGTCTGCAAAGCGAACTGACAGGATCTCTGCTTCTTTTGACAGGTCCCCGCCTTTGAAACTGAGACTTAATGGGGGCTCCCGCTCTGTTCCTTGGGTGTAATGGGTAACAGCCGACTCGGCCGTCCCCATATAGTCAATCATTCCATTTCTCAATACGATACCATGCCGGCACAGCTTTTTGACTGCTGCCATGTTGTGGCTTACGAACAGCACCGTACGCCCCTCTCCGAGGGAAACATCCTGCATCTTGCCGATGGCTTTCTTTTGGAATTCGGCGTCGCCGACGGCAAGGACCTCGTCGACAACCAGTATCTCTGGGTCGAGATGGGCGGCGACGGCAAATCCGAGCCGCACCATCATGCCGCTGGAATAGCGTTTCACAGGAGTATCAATATATCGCTCGCAGCCGCTGAAGTCGACAATCTCGTCCAGTTTGCGTGTAATCTCCGCCTTGGTCATGCCGAGGATGGCTCCGTTGAGGTAGATGTTCTCGCGCCCCGTCATTTCGGGATGGAAGCCGGTACCGACCTCGAGCAGCGACCCGATGCGGCCGCGAGCTCGGATGGTGCCGGTAGTGGGGGCAGTGACTCGGGAGAGTATCTTTAGCAATGTACTCTTGCCAGCGCCGTTTTTGCCGATAATACCCACCACATCGCCTTGTTCTACATTGAAGCTGATGTCCTTCAGCGCCCATACATAGTCGCTTTCGCCTCGCGTGCTACGGTCGTTGGTCTCGCCGATGGTGAGGTAGGGGTCTTCTTTGCCCCGTACATTGACAGTCCACCAGCGTTTGAGGTCATGTGCCAAGGTGCCCGTGGAGACCAGCCCCAAGCGGTAGAGCTTGCTGATATTGTTGAATTCTATAGCTGTTGCCATAACAGGGGATTACATTTTGTGGAGGATGCTGTGGGGTTTCTCAGCATGAGAGGTAAGGCTGGAGAAGAAAAGGGAAACTCCCGAATCATTATAAACCATGCGGCGTTTCCATGCGAGCGCACGCCAACGGCGTATTTTCCATCCGAGACGCCCGAAACCGTCGGACGGATGGTCTGACAAGGGGTTTCCATAGACCATGTCGTGTTCCACACGAACGAGTGTCTGTCTGTCGGCCTCATCATGCAGCGGCAGTTGCACACCGAGACGTTTTTCGGCAATGGTACCGAGGGTGGCGACGAAAGGCCCCATGCCGTAATGGTCGAGGGTCTCTTGTATCAGCGTACAATCGGCTTTGTCATGCAGCGCACGGCAGGTGAGGGTCCAGTCAACCAGGTCGCGCAGGGTGATACGGCTGGCGGCGAAATGACCCGCCATGTGTCGCAGCAGGAAGAGTATCTCAAAAGTGGGAGAGGGGGCCAACTCTTTGAGCAGTGACTCATAGCGGCGGTTGCTTGTCGGATAGTGTGTGTTCAGAAAGTCATAGTGGCTTTCTACGGTGACACCGTGGTAGTTGTATTTCGTGTGGTGATGGCTGTCGTTGCTGACGGCAACGCACAACTCCTTCCGCGCGACAGTATCGGCTTCGTCGTGTCGGTCATAGAAGTAGAGATCCAAGTCACCGAACTCACGCGCCTCGGGTCGTGGGTAGTATTGTGCCAGATGTGTACCCTTGAGTACCAGGGTCTCGATGCCGTGTTTCTTCATAGCAGAGGTAACCTCCGTTTGTACCTTCTCCTGATGGCGGTACCAGTCGGCGGCTTTCTCGCGTTCCGACAACCACGGCATCAGCACCTCGCGCGGCACCTTGGCACCGACCAAGGCATCGAAGCAGAGCGCCTCCACGTGGTTCTTCTGTAGCAGGCGGAAAAGACTCCACCATTGGCTTGCCTCCAGTTCTGCCGTCTCGAGCGAATGTCCTTCCAAGGCAGCACGCAGTAACTTAAATGCTATGTCTATCTCGCTTTTCATCTTATACGGTGTCCATAAAGGTTTTCTGTACCCGGTTGAATATCACTACACCGACGGACAACAGCACTATCATGAAGACAAAACTGTAGGCCAGCATGGCCCAGCTGAACTGCCCTTCGCCGAGCATGGCGTATTTGAAAGCCTCCACAATGCCTGTCAGCGGATTGAGGCTCATGACGAAGCGCAACTTCTCGTTGTCGATGGTGCTCAAGGGGTAGATGACGGGTGTGGCGAACATCCACAGCCTCACGAAATACTCGAGCAGCAGCGATATGTCGCGGTATTTGGTGGTGAGGCTCGAGAACAGTATACCGAAGCCTAGTGCCAGTCCCGCCAACATGGCAACGAGCAACGGCAGTAGCAGGATATACCAGTTGGTGTGTATCTCGCCCGGGATAATCCATATCTGGTAGATGGCATAGACGATGAGGAACAGCCCGAACTGGACACAGAATCGTAGCAGGTTGCTGATGACGTTGGCCAAAGGGATGACGAGACGAGGGAAATAGACCTTGCCGAAGATGCTGGCATTGTCGATGAAGGTGGAGGAGGTCTTGGTGAGGCAGTCGGAGAAATATTGCCACAGGCAGATGCCGCTAAGGTAGAATAGCGGTTGCGGTAGTCCGTCGGTGGATATCTTGGCGATGCCGCCAAACACCACCATGTATATGACCACCGTCATCACCGGCTGGATGATATACCACAGGGGCCCGAAGATGGTTTGCTTGAACTGGGTGGTGATATTGCGCTTGATGAAGAGTGAACACAGGTCGCGGTAGTTCCAAACCTCCCGCAGATTCACCTTCAGCAGGCGCTCATGCGGTTCTATTACGCTGGTCCATTCGTTTTTATCTTCTTTCATTGCGATCTTTTTCTTCTGAACAGGATGTTGCCAACGATGCCCCAGAAGTAGCGCCAGTCAGTGGCGAAAGGTTTCTGCTGGTAGGCTTCGAGGTAGCGGCGTTCGCTGGCCTGGATTTCGTCGAGGGTCTCGGGACTCTTCTTTTCGTAGTAGAAAGGAGGCAGCATGCCGGGCTTGGTGCGGGTGCGAAGTTCTTGCATCTCAGGAGTGTAGAGGCTGAAATACTGCTTGCTCAACGGTCTCACGCCTACCAGCTTCATTTCGCCCCGCAGCACGTTCCATAGCATTGGGAACTCGTCCATCCACGTCTTGCGCAGCAGGCGTCCCAGGGCGCTCACGCGGTAGTCGTCCTTGAACTTGCCGCCCCTCTGCAGGTGCTGATACTGGTAGACATAGGGCTGGATATACTCCGAGTAGTTGTACATCGTGCGGAACTTGTGAACCACTATCTCCTTTCCGTCTTTGCCCTTGCGTTTCAGGTGGATGATGGGCGAACCCAGGGGAGGAATGTCGTCCACCGGCTCTTTGGTCTTGCAGGCCACCACGAAGAACTCGCCGTAGCGGAATTGTTCGTCAATCACCTCGAATCCGGCGCGGTAGAGTCTCCCGAGGATTTCCACACGGGTGAAGGTGCGGCTCTTGCCGTGGGTCATGCGGTAGTAGAGGTCGTGGGTCAGACGCAATTTGGGTGCCACGCGGTTCCACAGGTAGTCGGCCACCACTACCACATCTCTCACACTCCACGGGTATTTCTTCCTGAGCATCTGGCGTTTCAATGCCGCTGTCATCGAGTGGCAGCAGAGGAAGGTCCCGGTGTCCATCAGTTCGTTGGCGGTGTAGAGGAACTTGTTGAGGTTCTCCAGCGTGTGCAGCGGGCGTGTGAGGTAGAGCAACTTGGGATGACGGTCGCCGAAGCGGTAGCGTAGCGCCTCGGAAGTCGAGGTGGTTAGCGGCACGAGGAGCATCTCGGGGTGACTGTCCTTGTTGGCGATGAGCCACTTGATGAGTTCCTTCTGTGTCATCGCGGCGGTCTGCAGGAGGATGTCTCTCACCGCCGTGTCCTTGATGTCGGCCACCGACAACTTTGCCCCCTGCTCGGTGCCTTGCTCCGAGTAGGCCCGTTCGTCGTCGAACTCATATCGCAGCTGGAAGAGCGTTTTCTTCATGCTTCTGTTTTTTTCAGCATCGAGGGATGGATATAGGCCGTGGCCACGGCTACCACGCCGGGGATGGTTACCACCAGACGGCGGTCCTTCTTGATGCGCTTGATGTGTCCTTCGGCACCCTTGAAAGGGCCGTCGGTCACCACCACACGGTCGCCCATGTGGTACTCCGGACGGTCCTCACCGAGGAACTCAAGTCCCTGGCGTCCAGCAGTAACTACGAAGCGGAATACTTCCATTTCGTGGTCACGGATGACCGCCGGCTGGCGGCTACCGGCTAGCCGATAGAGGGAGATTCCTTGTGGATGCTTCGCAAGGAACAGGTTGAGACTGTTTTCGTTGCACCGGAGGAAGAAGAGCGAACCGATGACCTCTACGGGCGCAAAGAACTCCAAACCAGCCTCTTTGCAGTCGGCAATCAGGGGTTGCACCTTGTTGTAGAACACCTTCATCGCATACCAGTGCAGGCTCTCGCTGCCGTTGGTGTCGGTGACGGGTGTGGCGTCGGTGGTGGTCATCTTCAGGTAGTTGTGTGTGTGGTTGCGGTTGGGGCAACTCTTCCCCTCCTCCGGCGCAAGGGCCGGAGTTTCTGGCAGGTTCATCGGTTTTCTGCTCTCCGATTCACGGGCGCCCCTATCCAAGGGTGTTGCCGCAACCCTATCATTTCCAGCGTATAGCGTTTTGCACAATACACGGAAAGTCTACTGCAAATATACATATTTTTTCATTATTATAAAATATATTTTGAAAAATGTAAAAAAGCAGGACTCCTCCTCTCCCGGGAATGAGCTCTCGGAGCCTCCCCACACGGGTGGTTTCTACTTAACATAATCATCATTCGAACGACCTATCAACACCTACTGTGGTAGGAGTTGGTAGGGAGTTGGTAAGGAGTTGGTAGGGTGATGGTAGGAGGTGTAATGCTATGAAAATGAATGAGGGAGCCTCCGGAATGGGGGCTCCCTCAGAGGGAATTGTTAAAATTATGTTAAATAAATATTACAGACCCAGCACCTCGGCACCCTGTTTGTAGATGATGTCGCGGGGGATGTTGGCATCGCGGATGTTGTCGAGGTCTTTCTGGAGGTCGGCGCTGATCTTGCCGTTCTTGTCGCTGTAGGCCTTGGCGGCAGCCATGTCGCCCTCGCCTTCCATGGCGATGATGAGGGCGGCCCAGCCTTTGGCGGCTTCGCGGGCTTTCTCCACGTCGATGACGTACTTGCCGTCGGCATTGCGGCTAAAGGCGCCGTGTTCGAGGAAGTAGTTGTAGCACATGATGTTGGCCACGCCATGAGCCTCGGTGGCACCGAAGCGGACGCTGCGGAGGATGCCGGCGATGAAAGTGATGTAGTTCTGGTTGACGGTGGTGTTGGTGATGAGGCCACGGTTGATGAGCTGCTCGGTGAGGAAGAGACCGCAGACATCGGCTTTGGCTTCCTCCCAGGCGCTGTACTGGGCGCCAAGGGCCTGGCGGCAGGGACCGCGGCCGGTAACGGTGTTCTTGATACCCAGGCCATGGGCCACCTCGTGGTAGCAAGTGTTGCCAAAGAAGGCGTTGAAGGTCACGCTGTCGACCTGCTCGTCGCATACCATCAGCTTGGCGATGGGCACCATGATGTTGTCGAACTTGGCCTGCATGGCATTCTTGAGCTGGAGGCGACGGGAGCCTTTCTTGAGCTGCACGCGCTCGTCGTTGGGCAGGTTGATGGCGATGGTCTTCGAGCCCGCATTGCAGTCGCCGGCGTAGTAGACCACGTCGTAGACGTTGATGTCGCAGTCGGTGCCGGGCACCTCTTTCTTGTATTTCTCATCGCAAGGGAGGAGTTTCTGCATCTCAGGCAGGAGGGCGGCGAACTTGCTGAGGTCGTTGCTCCACTGCTCGTCTTTCACCAGCACGAAGGCTTCGTGGCTGCATTTCAGGCCGTTGACACCGTCGTCATAGTTCTCGATGGGGCCCACGACGAAGTCGAGCTTGCTGTCTTTCATGTCCATCCACACCATGTCGCTGTTGAAGTAGTCGTCGGTGAGGAAGGCCTCGCGGCGTGCCTCGAGGTATTTCTTCAGGCCGGGGTTCTCGGCGAGGGAAATGGCTTTCTCCATGAGTTCGTCAACCTTGGCGAGCTGCTCTTTGTAGGCCTCGTGGTAGGGGAGGACATAGAGCTTGCCGTTCTCGTCGCGGCGGATGACGCTGTATTCGCTGTTTTTCAGCGGGTCCTCAAGGGCGTCAAACTCCTCGCGGGTCATGTCTTTGGGGTAGAAGTTGCAGCCTGCGGGGCGCTCGCCGTAGCCGGGGATAAAGGGTTTCTCGCTGTCGAGACGGTCCCAGGCACCGTACTGGATATTGGCGAAGGCACGGATGGCGGGATCGCTGATGGTGTCGAGGCTGGCACGGTTTTCATTGCCGAAATACTCATCCCAGTAGATTTCGTCCATCACCTTGCCGATTTCAATGAAGATTTTCACCAACTCTTTTTCGTTGGCAGAGAGATTCTGGATGAGGTCCGACTTCAATTCGAACTCGGCATACTCGTCCACTTTTTGTTGAATTTCCGATTTGGGTTCATCAGCTTTTTTGCTTTTGCAGCCCACGGCGGCTAACATAGAAATAGCCATAGCGCAAATTATTAACTTTTTCATTATTAAATTGTTTTAAGGTTTTTTGCTTGTTGTTTGAAACTACAAAGATACATTTTTTTTGTCATATCAGAAAAAAGTTGTACTTTTGCACCCGATTTTGAGAAAAAGAAATCATCCACGGAAAGGTGCTCGAGTGGTTGAAGAGGCCCGCCTGGAAAGCGAGTAAGCGTTAACAGCGCTTCAGGGGTTCGAATCCCCTCCTTTCCGCTGAAATGAAAAAGGAGACTGTTGAGGTCTCCTTTTTCTTATTGCATTTGTTCCGATGCGAGGGCTATCATTTCGGGGTCGCAGTTGAGGATGGTGGCGATGCGGAGGGCCTCGTGGGGCACGTTGTCGCTCTGGTCCTCGGTGAGGGAGTAGTCGATGAAGCGGTTGATACTTTGCGGGGTAAGCGGTATGTTGTCCAGGTCTTCCACAAAGCCTTTGACCCTCAGACGGCGGCAAGTGGTTCCCAACTGGCCGTAGTGTGTGGTGATGAGGGTGAATGACGGACGCTGTTCGAGAATCTTGATGATGGCCTGTACCAGGGCTTTTCCCTCGACAGGGTTGGTGGTGCGGGCGGGCTCGTCGATGAGTACCAGCAGTTCGCGCTGACGGCAATCGGAGAGTATGTTGCTGATTTTGATGATTTCTGAGGCGTAGGAGGAGAGACCATTCATCTCGTCCTGGTCGTCGCCAATGGAGGTGGCTACGCCTTCAACCAGTTTTATCATGGCCTCTTCGGCCGGCACATACATGCCGCACTGGGCCATGATTTGAGAGGTGCCGATGCTTTTGAGTAACACCGTTTTGCCGGCCATGTTGGCACCAGTGATGAGGCAGACGCCGGGGCGAATTTCGATGCTGACAGGCTGATAACGGAGGTGCATCTCCTCGTTGCGCTGCTTGAGTCGGGGATTGAAAAGGTTGGTGTATTCAATGTGGTCGCCCAGCTTCGGACGTGTCAGTTCCCACTGGATGGCCAGTTCGGCATTGGCTAGCAGGAAGTCGGCATAAGCCATTTGTTCCATGGTGGTTACGAGCACATTTGTCCACCGGACAAGTTGGTCGGAGAGATGGATGCAGACCTCGTTCTGTATCTCGCTTTGCTCGGCCAGCAGTTCGCTGATGCGCATTGGGTCGCCTCCAGAGGTCTGCAGACCGTTGAGTTCACGGCGCAGGGGTGCGAGGCGGATGTCATAGCTGTCGTAAATATAGAAGTTGGCGATGCCTGTGTGGTCTGGATCGAGGATGGCGAATACTCCGGTGGTATCGGGTAGGGGTAGCATGTCTGCGAGGCCCACTTCGGCTATGGCGCCCATGGCGGTTTGAGCCAGATGGGATAGGTTCTTGATTTCGAAGAGTTCCACTTCGTTGAGAGTGGTGTGGTTGGCCAGGTGGCCCAGGGTGCCCTGAAGGTCGTGCAGACACATCAGGCAGTGGCGCAGCTCGATGTAGGGCTTCTTGTATTTGTATTCGCGGACGGCCTGGATGGCACTTTCTAGACGGTCCCATTCTGTCTGTAGCGCTGTGGGGTCGGTGAGGAGTTCGGTGTCCAGCATCTTGCGCCGTCCGGCAGCGGACATGAATTCCATGTTGTCGATGACAAACTGGAAGCCTGCGTCCTGTTTTATAAGTTCTTTTATTTTCATATTTTCTTGACGTCGTAGACGGGGGTTTGGAGGGCGTCGCTGAGGGCGTCGCAGGTGGACTTGCTGTCGAGGAGAAATCCTTGCGGTGAGGTGGGGTTGAGGGTGACGGCGATGAGACGGGAGCGCTGAAGCACCATGAGGCGTCCGCCGCGGCGGGTGAACTCCACATAGGCTTCTGGAGTGAGAAAGAACTTGGTGAAATCGCGCGCTATCAGCGTGATGTCCTTGTCCTTCGCTGCGAGAATGCGGAGCAGGCGGTCGCTCACGGCGCCAGAGGCGAAGAGTGTCTTGCCAAAACGAAGGATGTCTTTCTCGGCTTTGTCGATGAGGAAGACGGAGGCGATGCCGAGGTCGTGGGGCTGGCCTTCGTCGTCGATTGCCCAGAGGCCTGAGGGAATGGTGACGAGGCGTTCGCGGAGGTCGCTGTCCACTTCGTCGAGGAGAATGAGGGAGTGGAGGAACTTGGTTTTGGCGATGAGTTGCTTGACGTTGGCCGAGACGGCGGCACCGGTGGCAAGTATCATGGCTTCGGTGACGGTGGGCGAGGCGAGGCTTAGGCGCGACAGGGCTCCGTCGACAATGGAGAGGTCGACACCCAGTTTGTCGAACGATTGTATCTGCCGCTTGAGCACCGCTGTGGTGGCGGCTCCCGAAAGGAGCACTTTGCCTTGGATGAGCACTTCGGCCGTAACCAATGGGCCTAGCGAGGTGCGCTGGCTGTCGACGGCTACCAGCTTGCTGACGGCCTGGCGGACGAGGTAGTGCTTCTCGGAGGTGATGAAATGGGTGCCACGGAAAAGGGTGATTTCGGGTTTGGCGGTGGCAAAGACGGCATCTACTTGCTCCCCGTCGACACCGATGGAGGTGACGCCGACATGCACTCCCATATCGTTGAGCCTATTCAATATATAATTAAGGCAAACAGTCTTTCCTGTATTCTTTTCGAGACCTACGATGGAAAGACTGTTATAATGTAGTATATCGTGGACGAAAGGCACGCCTTACTTTTTCCCTTCTTCTTTTTTCTCTTCGTTTTCTTTGTCCTCAGGTTTCTTGAACATGTCTTTCACTTTGGGCCAGTAGTTCTTGCCGAGGACGATGCCACATCCCACCACGATGCCGAGGAAGAGCCATACGATGAGTGTTTTGGCACGGCTGTTGGAAGGCTTGGTGGGAATGGAGACTGGTTGGATGGTGGAGAAAACAGGAGTGTCTTTCTTTACTTTCATCTTGGCCTGTTCGAGCTGCTTGGCCATCTCGAGATAGACGGTGTTGGCTACGTTGAATTTCGACTGCAGGCGTTCGCGTCCGACGGTGGAGGCGGTGGTGACAACGTTGTTCATGCGGTCTCTGGATCCTGCCAAAGCCATCTGGTAGCGTTCGGCCTCCTCTTTGGCTTCGTCGTAGCGTGCCTGGATGTATTCGAGTTCGCCTTGCGACTTCTCGGTGCGGAAGCGGGTAATCTCTTTCTGCAGCAGTTGCTGGACTTTGAGGGCCAGTTCGGCGGTCTGGACAGGCTCCGAACCGTTGACGCGGAGGGTGATATAGCCCTCTTTCTTGTCCACATCGAGCGAGATGATTTGTCCCATCTTCTCCAGCATCCGTTGTTCGTCGAGGCTCACCACTATCGGCCGAAGGTCTTTCACACTCGTTCTGCTATTGGTGTCAGGGTATTCAATCTCCTCTGGCTTGCTGCTGAGCGATCCGATGATGACACCCGGCAGACCGATGGTGTATTTCATTATGTAGGAGAACACCGAGGGTTTCTCATAACCTGCTTTGGCGTAGTTGAACATGCTGATGGCAGTGTCGCACTTCTCGTAGTGTAGGGGAGTGTGAATG
The DNA here is from genome assembly GCA_900316235.1 of uncultured Bacteroidales bacterium. Classification (GTDB taxonomy): domain Bacteria; phylum Bacteroidota; class Bacteroidia; order Bacteroidales; family P3; genus Colimorpha. The sequence continues at coordinate 19,755 of ONCC01000006.1, read as the reverse complement.
ATGGTGAGGCGAAAGGGGACGCTGCTGACAATCTGTGGGTAGATGAGCGGCGAGAGTTCGCCGTTGGTTGTACCGCCGCCGAGGTCGAAGCCGGCCAATGCCGCCAATCCGCCCAGTCCGCCTTTACTGTCGGCACCCACTTGGGGTACCATGACGGTTTGGACAGAGTAGGTGCGTTTCATGGTGAGGGCTGCCACGAGACCTAAGGCAAAGAAAATGCCCAGAGTGATGAAGATAGTCTTGCGGCCGTCCCACAGGCTGCGCATCATGGCCATGATATCAAGGCCTTCATTCTCCTCGTTGGGAGTGTTGGCGTTGTTGATATTCTCTTCCATATGTGTGGTTAATTGTTTAGTTTACTTAAACTATTGGCAAGGAGGATGACGGATATAATCGAAGTGATGCCGCTCAGCATCTTTGAAATCTCCGCACCCCAGTCGATCTTCTCTTTGGGCTTCGATTCTTTCTCAATTCTTTTTGCATCCATGCGCAGGGTAATCACGCTACCGGGTTCTACTTTGGGGGTGCGGCGGAAGAAGAGGAAGCGACGGGTGGCTTTGGTCTCGTTGTTGGGCAGGGTGACGGTGACACTTTTGCGGTCGGCATTCTTGTCGAATCCACCGGCAAAATGCTTGACATACCAGGCTGCAGTATGAGAGCCGTGATAAACGATATTCTTCTGGGTGGAGGAGAACTCGGCCGGCACATACTGAGCCATGTGGGTACCTGTCTCACGGATAACCACCGTATTCTCGCGACGAGGGATGGTGATGACGTCGCCGTCCAACAGGATGGGGTTGTACTTCATGTTGCCTTTGCGTTTCTTTACCTTGTCGAGGTTGATGGCAATGTTGCCATTGAAGCGTCCTTTGGTGCGGAAGAGGATGGAATGAGGTTCGGCATCGTCGAGGAGGCCTCCTGCCTTCTTGATAATCTGCCAGAGTTGGGTCTCATCGTTATCGAGGAGGTAGGTGCCGGGATATTTCACGCGGCCGTTCACCTCAACATAGCGTCCGGTGGTGTAGTTGGGAATCATGCGTACCACGACGTGGTCGAAGGGCTGCAGTTGGAAGTCTTTGGGGCCTTCCTCGGTTTCGACAATATTGTAGTTTTCATCGACGGTGAGGGTGAGGAGATCGAAATCGGCTTCTTTCTTTTTGTCGATATTGAGACGGAACACTTCTATGCGATCGTAGGCGGCACCCACTTCAAATCCACCGGCCATCATCAATAGGTCGTGCAGGGTGAGCGAGGGGTCGTAGGTGGTACCCATGGGATTTTTTACGGCACCGCTGACACGCACCTCGCCGACGTTGGTGTAGGTGGTGTTGTCGTAGATATTCAGTCGGTCGCCGGGTTGCAGGAGCATCTCGCCGTCGGTGTCGAGGTTGACGCGAATGTATTGCATCTTATCACGGTTGGTGAGGTCGCGGCGGAAGATGTAGGCCACGGGGAATACGTTTTGCTTGAGGCCGTGGGCATACTCGATGGCTTGGCTGACGGTCATGCGGTCGTTGAGGCTGAAGTCGCGGGTAAACGGGTTGCGGACTTCGCCGTTGACGGAGATGGACTCCATGTCGCGGAAAGAGGCCAAGTTAAGCACGCGAACCACGTCGCGGGCCTGTAGAGTGAAGTCGGGATTACTATTGTCGGGGAAGGGCACGGTGAGCACCTCGACGGTCTTGTCGGGACGTGTGCGCTCCACATAGACGTACTCGGTGCGGGCAGTGTAGGTGGGCTTGGCTCTTTCAAGGAGGGTCTTCAGACTGCTGTTCTGGTCCAGGTCGTAGCGGCCGCCATAGTAGACGTCGCCTTCGATAGAGACATACTGGTCAAGGGGTTCGTTTCCGGTGCGCAGACGCACGATGTCGCCAGGTTCAAGGTTTATTTTCTTTTTGCCGGAAAGTACATCATTGAGTGTGTAGTCAATGAACTTCTTGGTGCCGTCGACGAAGCGCTCGATTTGGAGGAATTCAGGGTAGGCGTTGTCGGTGATGCCGCCGGCATAGTCAATGAGGTCTTTGACGGTCTCACCATCGACCATTTCATAGCGCATGGGACGGTTTACGGCACCCTCAATTCTAACAATTTTCTGTGCGACAGGCACAAAGAGTACGTCGCCGTTCTGGAGGTCGTAGGGGGTACCGATGGTGGGGTTCTTCATGAACTGGTAGATATCCAGACGGGTGACCTTGCCACCACGGGAGAGCTGGATGGTACGCACAGAACCCATGGCCGTGGGACCGCCGGCTGCCGCGAGGGCATTGAAGGCGGTGTTCAAGGCACTGAGGGTGAAGCCGCCCTGCACACCCACCTCGCCGTAAATGCTCACATTCACAGTACGGGCCGTGGTGATAGTGACGGCAATCTGATCGGAACGATAGGCATAATGTTGTGCCAGCTTGTTCTGGATGGCGGCGCGACCTTGTGCCAGCGTCATGCCTTTGAGGAAAATCTTGGTGGCGCCGGCAGGCTGGATGCTGCCGTCGGCACCGATGCGCTGGTGTATCTCAGTCTGCGAGGAGCCAAAGATGGAGATGTGAATCTCGTCGCCCTCGCCCAGCACGTAGTGGTCGGGTGCTTGAGCACCGTCGGTAGTGCGGAATACATCGAGGTTTTTACCGGTGAAGAGGGAGTGTCCATAGATGTCGTTGCCAACCGTGGGGGAGACATGGTTTTCCTGGAGGGCTTCTTGGAGGGCCACTTCGGCAGCGGCTTCGCCGACGGTGGTCTGCGGTACTTCTGCAGGTGTCTCCACTTCATTGGCCGAAGAGGCGGCGGAGGTGTTGCTGGCATTAGCTTTTTCGGCTTGCATCTGATCGAGGATGGCCATCACACGACCTTGATAGTTTTTATACTCAGTGGGCGGGATGTTGTCCACGTCAATGCCGTTTTCCAAGAGGCGGGCACGCACCTCGGCCTCGTTGAGTCCTCGTTTTTGCAATTCGGCTTGAGCCATGGCCATCATGCTGGGGGTGGGGGACTGTGCCATCACTGCCACAGGCAGGGCGGCGAAGAGCATCAGGGCTAATAAGAATTTCTTCATAAGTGGTATGATATTTTTATGTTTTTCTACTATTAGAATTTGAAATGCAAAAATACACATTTTTTTCGATACAGATATAGACTTATGAAAAAAAATATATAGAATACATGGTATCACGGATTTAACATTAAATTATTTAAGGATAATTTGCGGTAATTTATGTTTGATTAGGATTGTTTTAAGTCTTTTTTTATAAATATTTTAAGTACTATTTTTGTAATATGAAAAAAAAATGTAAATTTGCAAATCCGCTCCTTGTGCCTGAATTGGCGTAAGGTGTTGTATATAAGTTAAAACTGAAAAAGAAATGAAAGGTATTGTCCTGGCGGGAGGCTCTGGCACCCGCCTCTATCCCATAACAAAGGGGGTCAGCAAGCAGCTACTCCCCATCTACGACAAGCCGATGGTGTACTACCCCATCTCGGTACTGATGTTGGCGGGCATCCGTGACATCCTGATTATCTCCACCCCGCACGACCTGCCGGGCTTCCGGCGTCTGCTGGGCAACGGCTCGGATTTCGGTGTGAACTTCAGCTATGCCGAGCAACCCTCGCCCGACGGTCTGGCACAGGCTTTCATTATCGGTGAGGAGTTTATTGGTGATGACGACGTCTGCCTGGTGCTGGGTGACAATATCTTCCATGGCAATGGATTGAGCAGGATGCTGCGCATGGCAGTGGCTTCGGCTGAGCAGGACAGAAAGGCCACAGTCTTTGGCTACTGGGTGGCGGATCCCGAACGCTACGGCGTGGCGGAGTTCGACGAGAATGGCCGCGTGCTCTCCATTGAGGAGAAGCCCAAGGAGCCCAAGAGCAATTATGCCGTTGTGGGTCTTTATTTCTACCCCAACAAGGTGGTTAAAGTGGCCAAGAACATCAAACCCAGCGCCCGTGGCGAATTGGAGATTACCTCTGTCAATCAGGAATTCCTTAAAGATGGTGAACTCAATGTGCAGCTTATGGGTCGCGGTTTCGCTTGGCTCGACACCGGCACGCACGATTCGCTGGCCGAGGCTTCGACCTTCATCGAGGTCATCGAGAAGCGTCAGGGACTCAAGGTGGCCTGCCTCGAGAGCATTGGTTATGAGCAGGGGTGGCTTTCGGCTGACGATGTGCGTCGTGTGGCGCAGCCCATGATTAAGAACCAATACGGGCAATATCTAGTGAAATTGGTTGACAATGAACGTGATTGATACAGAGATAGAAGGTGTAAAGATAATTGAGCCGCGTATTTTTGGCGACGCCCGAGGATACTTCTTCGAGAGTTTCAGCGTGCGCGATTTCGCCGCGCAGACGGGCATCGAGGTAACTTTCGTGCAGGACAATGAGTCGAAGTCGCGCTACGGCGTGGTGCGAGGCCTGCATTTCCAGAAGCCGCCCTACGCACAGTCCAAGTTAGTGCGAGTGGTGAGTGGAACGGTGCTTGACGTGGCCGTCGACATCCGCAAAGGCTCGCCTACCTACGGCCGCCATGTAGCTGTGGAACTCAGCGGCGATAACCACCGCCAGCTCTTCCTCCCTAAGGGGATGGCCCACGGCTTTGCCGTGTTGAGCGATGAGGTGGTGTTCCAGTACAAATGTGACGAATACTACCACCCCGAGTCGGAGGGCGCCATCGCTTGGGACGACCCTACGCTGGCCATCGACTGGCGACTGCCGAAAGGCGATGTGTTGTTGTCGGAGAAAGATAGTCACCATCCGAAGTTTAACGAATTTGTAACGCCGTTTGTCGGATGAATATACTTGTCACAGGAGCGAATGGACAGCTGGGGACGCACTTTCGGTTGCTGGCACCCAAGTCGGAGCACACGTGGTTCTTTACCGATGTGGCCGAGTTGGACATCACCTCTCCCGAGGCTGTGAATGCCATAGTCGACGAGAAGTCCATCGGCTTGATTGTCAACTGTGCCGCCTATACCAATGTGGACCGTGCCGAGAGTGATGAGGCTGCGGCCCTCCGCATTAATGGCGACGCCGTGCGCATCATGGCTGCGGCAATGGAGAGGGTAGGGGGGATGCTGGTGCATTTCTCCACCGACTATGTCTTTGGTGGCACCCTGTACAACACCCCCTGCGGCGAGGAGATGTCTCCCAACCCCACGGGTGCCTATGGTCGCACCAAGCTGGCTGGCGAGCAGGCCGCTATGGGCTGTCGCCACCTTATCTTCCGTACCTCGTGGCTTTACAGCGAATACGGTAAGAACTTCCTCCTTACTATGCTCAACCTCACGGCCACGAAGCCCGAGTTGCGCGTGGTATTCGACCAGGTGGGTACCCCCACATACGCCGGCGACTTGGCAAAGGCTGTCTTTACGATTATCGAGAATGGCGATTACCTGCGGCACGAAGGTATCTTCCATTTCGCCAATGAAGGGGTCTGCAGTTGGTACGACTTCACCAAGGAGATTGCGCGTCAGAGTGGCCATACTGCTTGCCGCATCCTACCCTGCCATAGCAACGAGTATCCCAGCCCCGTCAAACGGCCTGCCTATTCTGTACTCGACAAGACCAAGTTTAAAACCACCTTCCATCAAGAAATACCCTACTGGACCGACAGCGTGGCGGTCTGTTTAAAGAATATATGAAGAATTTTGCACTTATTGGGGTTGGCGGATATATTGCTCCGCGTCATTTGAAGGCCATCAAGGAGACAGGCAACGAGTTGATATCGGCGTATGACAAGAGCGATTCTGTAGGTATTATCGACAGCTATTTTCCCCGTGCCTCGTTTTTTACCGAGCAGGAACTCTTCGACCGACATAACAACCATGTGAAAGCCAAGGGTATCAATATCGACTACCTCACTGTCTGCTCGCCCAACTACCTGCATGACGCCCATACGCGCTACGGGTTGCGTCTGGGCTGTGACGTTATCTGTGAGAAGCCCGTGGCTCTCAGTCCCTGGAATATCGAGGCCTTGGAGCAGGTGGAGCAGGAGACAGGCCGTAAGGCTTACACCATCTTCCAACTGCGTCTCCACCCCTCAGTGATGGCCCTGAAGAAGAAGATAGAGGAAGGCCCGAAGGACAAGGTCTACGACGTCGACCTTACCTATATCACGCCTCGCGGCTACTGGTACTATGCTTCGTGGAAGGGCAACGTTCAAAAGAGCGGCGGCGTGGCCACCAATATCGGCGTGCATTTCTATGATATGCTGCAGTGGGTCTTCGGACCGGTGCAGAAGAGCGTGGTGCATGTGGCCAGTCACGACCGTGTGGCAGGCTATCTCGAGCTGCGACAGGCACGTGTGCGCTATTTCCTCAGCATCAACGGCGAGCACCTGCCGCAAGGTGTCACAGGCAGCTACCGCAGCATTACCGTCGATGGCGAGGAGTTCGAGTTCAGCAACGGCTTCACCGACCTCCACACCCGCAGTTACGAGGAGATTCTCGCTGGCCGCGGCTTCCGCATTGCTGAAGCCAAGGGCTGCATCCAGACGGTCTACGATATCCGTCATGCGGAACCTATCGGCCTCACTGGCGACTACCACCCCATGGCTAAATATCCATTAACGAAACACCCTTTCGGATGGTAAACGACGTATTCATACATGAGAGCTCGTATGTTGACGAGGGTGTGACCCTAGGCAAGGGCACTAAAGTGTGGCATTTCTGCCATATACAGACAGGTGCTACTTTAGGGGAGAACTGTTCGTTGGGACAGAACGTCAATATCGGTCCGGGTGTGAAGATTGGTAACGGTGTGAGGATTCAGAACAACGTGTCGGTGTATGAAGGGGTGGAAATAGAAGATGATGTCTTCCTGGGACCCAGTTGTGTCTTCACCAATGTGCTGATGCCACGACTAGACCGTCCATCGCATGGCAAATATGAACGTACACTGGTTCGGGAAGGCGCCTCGTTGGGAGCCAACTGTACCATCGTCTGCGGCCATACAATCGGCCGTCATGCTTTGGTGGGTGCTGGCGCTGTGGTGACCAAGGATGTACCCGATTATGCAATAGTGGCCGGAGTGCCGGCAAAAATCATAGGAAAAGTAGAAGAATAAGCAATGCAGTTCCGCGACCTACATAGACAATACGAGGCCATGCGCGCCGAAATGGACGAAGCCCTGCAGGGAGCCGCCCGTAGCGGCGCCTATATCATGGGGCCGCAGGTGGCGGAGCTGGAACAGCAACTGGCCGACTATGTGGGGGTGAAGCATTGCATCACCTGTGCTAATGGTACCGATGCCCTGCGGCTGGCGCTGATGGCATTGAATATCGGTCCTGGAGATGCCGTCTTCGTGCCCGATTTCACCTTCTTCGCCACTGCCGAGGCTGTGGCGATGGTGGGTGCTACGCCAGTGTTTGTCGACGTCAACAAAGATACCTATAATATTGATGTCAACGACCTGAATGAGAAATACCATGACGCGCTGGAGACCGACCTTCTCCCGAAGGCGGTGATGGCTGTCGACCTCTTCGGCCTGCCGGCCGATTACGAAAGACTCTATGAGTTCTGTCGGGACATGGCCCTCGACCTCATCGAGGATGGTGCCCAAGGGTTCGGAGGCTCTCTTCAGGGTCAGAGAAACTGCCATTTTGGAGATATCGCCACCACCTCGTTCTTCCCGGCCAAGCCGCTGGGCTGCTACGGTGATGGCGGCGCCCTCTTCACCGACGACGACCAGTGGGCCGAGAGGCTGCGCTCGTTGCGCGTACATGGCAAGGGCACAGATAAATATGACAACGTGCGGTTGGGTCTTAATTCACGCCTTGATACCCTCCAAGCTGCGGTGTTGCAGGTGAAACTGAGACACTTCGACGAGGAGTTGGAGGCCGTGAGCCGTGTGGCACAAAAGTATGACGAACTCCTTGCAGGCAAGGTGAAAATTCCCATGGTACCAGAAGGATACACCTCCTCCTGGGCACAATACACCATACAAGCAGAGAACCGCGACGAGCTGCAGGCTCGCCTCAAAGCCGCCGGCATTCCCTCAATGGTCTATTACCCCCGCACTATGAGTCAGCAGACAGCCTTCGCCTACCTGAACCAGAAGCCCTGTCCCGTGGCCGAACAGTTGACGAAGACTGTCCTTTCGCTCCCCATGCATCCCTATATGACTGATGAAGAAATAGAAATCGTAGCAAATACAGTACTTAATAATGATTAAAATCAGCGACATAAAGATATGTGTGATAGGCCTCGGCTACGTAGGTCTCCCGTTGGCGCGCCTCTTCTCGACGAAGTACCCTACTGTGGGCTACGACATCGACAGCCGCCGCGTGGAAGCCCTGATGCAGGGTCACGACGACACGCTCGAGGTGGAGGACGACCTGTTGCAGGAGACACTCTGCAAACATGGCTTCTGCTGTACCGCGTCGCTCGATGACATTAAGGACTGCAACGTCTACATCGTCGCCGTGCCCACGCCTGTGGACGACAATAACCGTCCCGACCTCACCCCCCTGCTGGGCGCTTCCGAGACTGTAGGCAAGGTTATCGGCAAAGGCAATATTGTTATCTACGAAAGTACCGTTTATCCTGGCGTCACCGAGGAGGAATGCCTGCCGGTTGTTGAGCGGGTGTCGGGATTGAAACTAAATACAGACTTCTATGCTGGCTACAGCCCCGAGCGTATCAATCCCGGCGACAAGCAGCACCGTGTGGAGACGATAAAGAAAGTGACCTCCGGCTCCACGCCCGAGGCCGCTGACCTCGTCGATGCCCTCTACAACTCTGTGCTTCTCAACGGTACCCACAAGGCCTCCTCCATCAAGGTGGCCGAGGCCTCGAAGATAATAGAGAATAGCCAGCGCGATGTGAATATCGCTTTTGTCAATGAGTTGGCCAAGATATTCAACGCCATGGGTATCGATACTCAGGATGTGCTCGATGCCGCCGCATCTAAGTGGAATTTTATTAAAATGAAGCCTGGCTTGGTGGGGGGGCATTGCATCTCGGTTGATCCCTACTACCTCATCCAGAAGTCGCAGCTCTACGGTGTGCTTCCGCGTGTGATGAGCAACGCCCGTCGTCTTAACAACTCCATGGGCACCTATGTGGCCAACCAGACCATCAAGCAGATGAACCTCAAGGGAGTGCCCGTCAAGGATGCCCGCATTCTTATCCTCGGATTTGCTTTCAAGGAGAACTGTCCTGACACCCGCAATACTAAGGTGGTGGATATTTACCACACTCTTCGAGAATATACCCCCAATATCACTATTTACGATCCTTGGGTCGACATCAGCCGAAACCGCATCGTCACCAATCAGTTGCCCAACGGACCCTTTGATGCTGTTATTCTTGCTGTTGCCCATGATGCATTCCTTTCCCTTGACATCCGTTCGCTGGTGCCACAACCTGGGGTGGTATACGATGTGAAAGGCGTCCTGCCACGCACTTTAGTGGACGCCAGACTATAGACTGTAAAATGAATGATAATAAAACTAAGATATATGCGTAGGAATTGGTTAAAAAAAATTGCGTTTGTGCTTGTCAAGAAATACAGGCACTCCACTTTGCCGCAGACGTTGGTGTTAATCATCGACATACTATTGTTTGTATTGGCATTCTTCATAGTGGAGGCAATCCGTAACGATGGTATAGAGAATGTTTTCTCTCGAATCAATTTCGTGAAGTTTGGAAGTCTGCTTATGCTGACTGCCCTAATTTTCTTGATAACTGGTTCTTTCCGCGGTATCATCCGTCATGCGGGTATGGAGGATATTCATAAGATTATGATTGCCAACCTCAGTTTGTTTTCCCTGACATGGTTGACAAATTTCATAAACAACCAATTCTCGCCTAAAATTATCCCGTCAGAGTATTTGATGTCCTATGGGGAGTCGTTGGTGCTTTATTTGCTTCTCGCTATCATGATGATACTGACGAGACTCGCCATGCAACGTGTCTATAATGATTACTTCCGCCGCCGCCGTCCGACGGTCAATGTGCTGATTTACGGTGCCGGTGCGGCAGGTATCATCGCCTACAACGCCCTCCAGCAGGATATTAACTATGACTATCGTGTGGTGGCTTTTATCGATGACGATATGTCGAAGGTCAACCAATCGCTTAACGGTGTGCCCGTCATGCGTGTCCGTTCGGTACTCAATCCCAAGTTTATCCAATCCAAGAAGATTGACCAGTTGATAATCGCTATCCCCACTATTAGGACGTTGCACAAACAGGCCATCACTTCCAAGGCCCTCGATTTGGGTATGACTGTCAAGGCTGTGCCCCACGTCTCTACTTGGCTTAATGGCTCGTTCTCTGTTAACCAGATTCAGGATATCAAGATTGAAGACCTGCTGGAGCGTGAGCCCATCAAGATGGACAACGTCAATATCGTTCGCGAGGTGGTCGACAAGGTGGTGCTTGTTACGGGTGCAGCTGGCAGCATCGGCTCTGAGATCTGTCGTCAGCTTATGCAGTATCAGCCCAAGAAGGTCATCATGCTCGACCAGGCCGAGAGTCCCATGTACGACCTCCAGTTCGAGTTGAAGAACACCTATAAGGATCAGCTTGAGCGCATGGAGTTTGTTATTGCCAATGTCAAAGATAAGGCTCGCATGGAGGAGGTCTTCGAGGCCTTCCATCCCAACCTTGTCTACCATGCCGCTGCCTACAAGCATGTGCCCTTCATGGAGGAGAATCCCTACGAGGCGGTTTATATCAATGTTTTCGGCACCCGCAATGTGGCCGACCTGGCTATCAAGTACGGCGTGCAGAAGTTCGTTATGATTTCCACCGACAAGGCCGTGAATCCCACCAACGTCATGGGTGCCACCAAGCGCATGGCTGAAATCTATATTCAGAGTCGCTCCACCGAACAGACGCATTTCGTGACTACCCGCTTCGGCAATGTGCTGGGCTCCAATGGCTCCGTTATCCCGCTGTTCAAGAAACAGCTTGCTGCCGGCGGCCCTCTCACGGTGACTCACAAGGACATCATCCGCTTCTTTATGACCATCCCCGAGGCCTGCAACCTCGTGCTCGAGGCCGGCGCCATGGGCGAAGGTGGCGACATTTTTGTCTTCGACATGGGCAAGCCCGTCAAGATTTACGATATGGCTAAGAAGATGATTCAGCTCTCGGGTCGTCATGGTATTGAAATTAAGGAGATAGGCCTCCGTCCCGGTGAAAAGCTTTATGAGGAGCTCCTCGCCACTAAGGAGAATACCATTCCTACCTATCACCCCAAGATTATGCGTGCCCAGGTGCGCAAGTATCCACTTGATGCCATCGACCGTGAGTACAATGAGTTGTGGGAAATCCTCGAAGGTATGGATGACATGAAGATTGTGGCCAAGATGAAGAATATCGTGCCCGAGTTCCTCTCCAACAACTCTGTTTACTGTCAGCTGGACAAAAATACCCCCCCCTCAGCGCGTTGAGTAAATAGTAATGAAACAGCGTCTCCGCTTCCTCCTTCCCCTCTTCCTCCTGCTGCTCCTCCTCTTTGTGGTGCAGAAGGGGGTCTTTATGCTCTACAACATGGGCATGGCCAACGGCGCACCATTCCTCTCCTGTATGGCTTCGCTATGGTATGGGTTGCGGCTCGATATCGCCACTGCTTGCTATCTCATCATCCTGCCTACCGTGGTGGTGCTTATCAGTTTCTTCTTCAAAAAATTTCCGCTGCGCAAGGTGCTGATGCCCTACTATATCTTGGTAGCAATAGTGCTGTCGCTCATTTTTGTATCTGACACTATTCTCTACAACTTTTGGGGCGCTAAACTTGATGCCAATGACCTCATCTATGCCGCAAAGCCCAAGGATATGCTTGCCAGCCTTCCAATTTGGGCTACCATTTTGGCTTTCATTGTGGTGGCGGCTATTGTCGTGGGCCATGTGCTGCTTTTTCGATGGGTCACTCCGAGGGATCTCAAGCAGCAGTCGCTCTGGGGAGCCATAGTCCTCCTGCCATTGGCAGCGCTTATCTTTCTTGGTATGCGTGGAGGCCTCTCCGAGTCCACCGCCAATCCTTCTTATGCCTATTTCTCAAAATACCCTTTCTGCAACCATGCCGCCCTCAATCCCGCTTTCAATATTTTCCATTCTCTCTTCAAGGTGCAGGATCTCTCCAAAGAGTTTGACACTCTTCCCGACGAGCAGGTCGACCTCTTGTTGGGCGATAGTTTTGAGTCCGATGGTACGCTCAAAGAAACGCTCTTGCGTATCGACCGCCCCAACGTCCTGCTCATCATCTGGGAGGGTGCCGGCATGGGCATGGTGGGATCCGACACGGTAGCACCCAATCTGCATCAGTATATGCGTGATGGAGTCTATTTCTCAAATTGTTACGCTAATAGTTACCGTACCGACCGAGGCCTCATCTCCGTGCTCAGCGGCTGGTTGGGACTGCCTACCACCACCCTTATGAAACGTCCCGACCTATGTCGCAATCTTCCTTCCATTGCCTCATCCCTTAAAGAGGCGGGATACTCCACATCAATCACCTATGGTGGAGACATCGATTTTACCAATATGCGTCTCTATTTCTCTGAGACGGGATTCTCCTCTGTCCTTGGAGGTGATGCATTCCCCTCGTCACATCGCACCGGCGCTTGGGGTGTCCCTGACCATTACTTACTCACCCCCGACCTCATCCCCGCCGAGCGGCCGTTCTTCTCTACTGCTTTGACCCTCAGCAGTCACGAGCCTTGGGAAGTCCCCATGCACCGTCTCGACGACTACCGTCGCAACTCCTTCGCCTACACCGACTCCTGTATTGGCGCACTGATTAGTGATTTGAAGGCCACACCCCTTTGGGATAGTCTGCTGGTTATCATCGTTCCCGACCACGGCATCCCGTTCCGTGAGGGTATGCCAACATCCGAAGTCTCCGTGGCACACATCCCAATGCTTTGGTTGGGTGGCGCCATTCGTGGTCCGAGAACTGTCGACCTCCTGATGAATCAAAGCGATCTCGCCGCCACTCTTTTGGCACAGATGCACCTCGACATCACGCCTTTCGTCTTCAGTCGCAATGTCTTTGGCACGAAATACGCCGAAAGAAAGCCCTTCGCTACGCATGCTGTCAAGAATCGTCTCAACTACATCATCCCAGAAGGCTGCGCCTCTTACGATTGTGTCACGAGCACGCTTGATCCTGCAAATCCCGATAATCAGCGTTTCGTTGAGGCTCTCCTTCAACGTGTTTACAAGACCAGTGCTGCCCTTTCGTCGCATTGATACACAATTTTTCTCCCTGTTTCTCGTTAATAGAATAATACTCAAAACTTAAAATATGAAACCTGTCGTCAGCATCATTATGGGCTCGACCAGCGACCTGCCGGTCATGGAGAAAGCCTGCCAGTTTTTTGAGGAGATGGAGATACCCTTCGAGGTCAACGCCCTCTCTGCACACCGTACGCCTGCCGAGGTGAGCGACTTCGCCCGTGGCGCCGTCAGTCGCGGCATCAAGGTCATCATTGCCGGTGCCGGCATGGCTGCTGCTCTGCCGGGAGTCATTGCCGCTGAGACGCCGCTGCCTGTCATCGGTGTGCCCATCAAAGGTTCCTGCCTCGAGGGTCTCGACGCCACCTTGGCCATCCTCCAGATGCCTCCGGGAATCCCCGTGGCCACCGTCGCCATCAACGGCGCCCAGAACGCCGCCATCCTCGCCATGCAGATGCTCGCCCTCGGCGACGAAGTCTTGATGAAGAAACTGGTCGATTACAAAGCCGGCCTCAAGAAGAAAATTGTCAAAGCCAACGAGGAACTGGCACAGTTGCAGTACAAGTTTAAATGCTAACCTGTACCCCTTAAACCTTAAACTTTAAACCTTAAACCGTAATGATTACTATAGGCATCACTGGGACGTTAGGGGCCGGGAAGGGTACTATCGTCGATTATCTGGTACAGAACAAGGGATTTGTCCATTATTCCGTGCGGGCTTTTCTCACCGAGGAAATCAAGCGGCGTGGGCTGGAGGTGAACCGCGACACGATGACGCTGGTAGGCAACGACCTGCGGGCACAGCACACACCGTCGTGGATTGTGGAGCAACTCTATGAGAAAGCTTCGGCTTCGGGCTGCAACTGTATCATCGAGAGTGTGCGTACCCCCGGTGAGGTGGCTGCCCTGAGGGGTAAGCCAAACTTCTACCTTTTTGCTGTCGACGCCGACCCCAAGGTACGCTACGACCGCGCTGTACTTCGCGGAAGCGAGACTGACCATATTGACTACGAGACATTTATATCGAACGAGCAGCGCGAGATGGACAACACTGATCCCAATAAGCAAAACCTCGGTGTCTGCATCCGCGAGGCCGATTTTCGCTTCGACAACGGTGGGTCTATCGAGGACCTGCACCGTCAAGTTGAGGATGTGCTGCAGCAGATTACCTACAAGCGTCCCAGTTGGGACGAATATTTCATGGAGTTGGCCAATGCCGCCAGTCGCCGTGCTACCTGTGACCGCGGCCGTTCGGGATGCGTCATAGTGAAAGACAAGCAGTTACTGGTTACGGGATATGTCGGTTCGCCCTCCGGATTGCCCCACTGTGACGAGGTTGGACATCTCTTCCGTCAGACTATCGATGCCGACGGCCATATCTCGACTCACTGCGTGCGCACCGTCCATGCCGAGCAAAATGCCATCTGTCAAGCTGCCCGCCGCGGCATCGCACTCGACGGTGCCACCCTCTACTGCCGCATGACGCCTTGCCGCACCTGTGCCATGCTGATTATCAATTGCGGAATCAAGCGCGTGGTCTGCGAGCGCAAATACCACGCCGGTGCCGAGAGCGAGGAGCTTTTCCGCCAAGCGGGCATCCAGCTTGAGTTCTTCTACGACGAGGTGCAGCAGTACGACAATCAGTAGCTATAGTTTTCGAAGCAGCGGAGAACGGGAGAGATCTGTAGGATTTGTTCCCGAGACTCCTTCGGGTACCGGCATGTCGAGTGCCTTGAAATGGTTCTGCCAGTATTCGGGCAGGTTGCCGTCTTTATTACGCCAGTTCATGGGCTTGGATTTAAACAGGTGATTCCCAACCGAATCCAGGAATACTTCGTAGATGAGTTCCGAGCAGTAGATTTTACCATTGTCGGGCAGGAAAGCATCGTCGTAGGGCTGTCCGATAAGACTTTTGGCACGTGTGAGAACTGCTGCCGTATCGAAGGAGATAGTGAGGCGATAGATTGTCGGGTTGCTGGTTTCCAGTGATATAGGATGTCTTGAGACTCCATGGCGTGGTGTGGCATCGATGATCCAAAGGGTGTCTCCGACGGTTTCCACAAGTGCCACATGTGTATAATTCCCAGTGCTTTCGCGTACGGCAAAGCCCATGCCGGCGGTATCCTCAAAGAACAGCAGGTCGCCGCGCTCCATTGTCCGATGGTCGTGTTGTTGTCCCCAGACGATTGGGGTCAGCAGTAGAGTGGTCAGTAATATGGCAAGGGGTCTCATAGGGAGGTCTTTCCGTATTTTTTGGTCGGCAAAAATACGAATAAAAAACCACACAGTGTGAAAAAAGTATAAACTACTGAATTTTAATATCTTATCGTTTCTTCCCTTTCTTGTCTTTGACCAAGAGCTAACTAGCTGATAACCACCTATCAACTCCCTACCAACTCCTAACCAACTCCTACCATTGTAGGAGATGATAGGTGTATGGTACTTTGATGAAACTCCGGAGGGGGTAAAAGGGTACAAAAAAGAGAGGGGTCTGCCAATACAGACCCCTCTCTTTTTTTGCTCTGTGTGGTTGACTTAACCCTCCTGGATAGCACCGGTGGGGCAGGCGCCAGCGCAGGTACCGCAGCTAACGCAAGCGTTCTCGTCAAGGGCACTCATCGATGCAGGTGCCGCAAGCAACACAGATGTCAGTGATTTTGTAAGCCATTTTGTTTCTGTTTTTTAGGATTAATAATTGATCAATTTTTTGCTTTAAAGCAAATGCAAAATTACGAATATTTTCCGATGTGGCAAAATTATTTCGCTTTATTTCTTCTTTTTTCGCTCATCCGGCTAATCCAGTAGCCAATGAAAAGAATGGCTGCTATTGGCCCTAGAAAGACGAGGAAGTAACCAACCACTCCCACAACGCCCCCTTGGTCAAATAAACTATGGTAGGTTTGGGTATCGCTAAACAGTATTATCGTCACAGCTAGCATGGCAATGACTGTGAACCAGATAATTAATGACAATAGGAGGCGCCATGTTGTTCCCCAGAAACGGTAGCCGAACAGTTGGCGATAGGTGATGTAGTAGTAGAATGGGATGAGGAGCATGAGTACTTCACTGATTTCAGAAAGAAGCAGGCAAATGAGCATTAATGAACTCATAAAAATCTGAATGAAAAAGCTTTCCGGGAGGGAATGGCGGGGATAGCGGGGAGCAAAGCGGAAGAAGAACCATGTGGGGATGATGAGGAATATGGTCAGTGTCATCATTCCCCAGCCGGGATTGGCTTTCAGCCAATTGATAACTATGACAATGAATTTGATTTTCTCTTCTTTTGCTGTAAGTGGTTCTATTTCAATGCCGAGCAACTGCTTGATGATGGCGTAGACGACGGCGACGACGAAGAGCATCTTCACGGGAGGGTAACTAACCTGTCGACGGCCGCTGATATATTCTCCTATGAGGTATCCCGGACGTAACATCAACTGGTACAGAGTGTAAGGCATGGAATGGGACTCCATTCCCCAGAGGAGCATTACATTTTCGCGTACGGAGGCCCAGGTGATGCGGCCCCACGTGGCTTTCTGTCCGCAAACGGGGCAGTAGTTGCCGGTGAACTCGTGGTCGCAGTTGTTGCAGCGATGCGTACTCGTATCTTTGACGGAATAGGTACGGGATGCCTTCTGCCAGGTACGGAAACGACGGTATTTTTCTCTGATATCCATATCGTTAGAATATCATGCTCAGCAATACCCAGAGCCAGTGGGCCGCGATACCGGCACAGAGGCCGCCGATGGTGTGGGCGCCGATGGCCTTGCCTATGAGTTTGCGGTAGCCGAGGCTGTCGAGCATGGCGGTATGGGTGCTCAGGTAGCCGCTCCAGCACATGCCCATGGCGGTGAAGACGGCGATGGCGTTATTATTGATGATGCCCATGGCATCGAAGGTGGGAACCAAGCCGAGGGCTGCTCCAACGGCACCGAGGGCGGTGATGGGGAAGCCAACAAGTGCGCCGTTCTCGAAGCCGAAGAGCCAGTAGAACACCACGTTGACCTTGTCGGCCAGCCAGGTGATGACGGGCACTCCCTCATAGGCTTTGCCCATGTACTCACCGTTTTCACCAGCAGGACCGAAGGTGAGCATCATGACTATGGTACTGATACACAGTACTCCGGGAATGATGGCTACGCCTATGCCCACGCCACTCTTGCCACCATCGAGCATGGAGTTGAGGAAACGTTGGAAGACACCACCTTCGCTTTTGAACGAGATGTTTTGCTCGGTACCTTCTTCCTCGGTTACAGGACTATCAAGCTCGGGATAGCTCTTGAGGGTGAACTTCTGCATCAGGCGGGTAGAGACGATACTGCCGATGACGGCACCAAGGAGTCCCACCAAAGCACCGCTACCGTAGCCCTTGCCAGTCATGAAGGCAATGACTACCAAGCCCATGCCAAAGGCAGTACCAAAGTTGGTGAGGCTAACAAGCTGATATTTCTTGAAGTAGCGGGCGAAGTTATTGTCCTTGGCCAGCGAGATGATGGCGGGATTGTCACTTAGGAAAGTCATTACGGCACCCAGAGCCGCCACACCAGGCAGATTGTAGAGCGGTTTCATCAAAGGACGCAGGATGTTCTCCATCAGGCGGACGACACCAAACTCGGTAAGCAACTTGGAGATGGCTCCCATGAGCACGCAGATGGCCATGATGTAGAACACCGTCTCAAGCAGTAGGCTGTAGGCCGTCTGCATGAAGGTGTTGAGCATGTGGGGAAGGGTCATTCTGTAGGCTAAGAAGCCAAAGAAGCCGAAGAACAGCAGTAGGAAGATTATGGCCTCAAGACTGCGACTGGTGGTGAACTTTATGCGACGAGGTTTGCCGCTGCGCTTGTTGGGGTCGGTCTCGTGGTGGCGGAACACATGAAACGGGTCAATGACCGACATCATCGTGTTCAGCAGATTATTGTTTTGTTTCTCTTCCATAGGTTATTTCTTAAACAGTTTGTGGTAATCCATGGTCCAGGTGGCGCCGAGGTTGAAGTTCCAGGCGGCGTCGGTCACGTCCTTCCCTGTGGTGGCGTCGGTGTAGGAGTCGGTCATGCGACAGCCGTAGATATGCAGGCGGACATTCTTCTGTTCCGAGGGGAACCATTCGAAACCAAGGCCGTAGCGGGCTGTCTTGTGGCCGGCGGCGAGCTGGTGGTCGAGAGAGACGGAGGAGCCGAGAGTCTCGGAGGATTTGTTCTGCTCGTACATGCCTTTGATGAAGATGTTAAAGCGGTCGGTGAAGTAGTAGTTGGCACAGGAAACAAAGCCGAAGTTCTTGCCCCAGTCGTCGAGGGCGAGGGCGTGGTGCATAAAGTCGAGATAGATGTCCCATTTATCGTATATCAGCTTGAATCCGAGCATGGTCATGTTCAGGTAGCGGTTCCATTTGTATTCCACCATCGAGGTACTCCATAGGGTGTGGAAATGACCCATGTTGCCCGCCCAGTAGAGGTTGTAGGCTACGAGTCCGGCGTCGTAATTGAGGTTGTTGTAGTTGATATATGGGGAGTTGGATACCTGGGCGATGAAGGTATGGTTCCCGTCGTCGGTGATGTAAGCACCGCTGAAGGCCAGCTGGAAGCAATAGATGTTGCGCCAGAGGTTGGTGGGGAAGTAGACGTCGATGGGTGAGGCGTCATATTCGAATCCGCCGAGGGCCATGGCGTCTTTTCCGAAGCGCAGGCGCCAGTTCTGAGTCGGCATATAGTCGAGATAGAGGAAGTCGGTGTTGTCAAAGAAGGTTACCGTTCCAGGATTTGCCACGATGCGCTGCTTAAAGTAATAACTAAAGTTGCCTCCCAGGTCGCCGCCGAGCATAAAGTTAAAATACTTGCCGTGGATGCCTAGGTTGGGGGTGGAGTCGGTGGTGGTGATTTCACCGTCGGCGCGAACCTCGAGTTTGAACTTGTTGAACACCTTGTCCCATTGTACCTGTGCATGGGTTTTGGCCGAAATTGACAGCACTAGTGCTGCTATTGCAATAGTTAGTATTCTTGTTTTCAAAATGTTATTTTTTTGTTCGTTGAATAATGATAGATGCAAAAATACAAAAAAAAACCATAATATATTTATTTCTTTCATTATAAATGTATGGTTTCTGTCTTTCTTTGTTGAAATAAATTTGTATATTATTGATATTGAGTTAAATATTTAAATATCTGCATATTTTCTCGTTTTTTGTTGAAAAAGAGGAGGATTTTTGCCATTTTCTTTTGGTTTTTAGCGCGTTTTTTACCTTTTTTTACTGCTTAATATGAAATTATTTCCGGAAACACATATTGTATATCAATTATTTATGAATAAAATTAATTTTTTTGAAAAAAATATTTTGCCAGAATGAAAAAAGGTTGTACTTTTGCACCCGTTTTCCGCCAGAGGAAACGACGACAGGAAACAAGAGAAATTTGAAATGATGAGAAGATAGAGATAGCGTGTGTTGATTTACATATATAAGGTATGTAGATGGACACGAAGACGAGTCAATAGGTAAAAAGAACAATTCTTACAATGAAGAGTTTGATCCTGGCTCAGGATGAACGCTAGCGGCAGGCTTAACACATGCAAGTCGAGGGGTAACGCGGGG